>JAWOCT010000032.1:0-100042 GCA_046483675.1 Cyclonatronaceae bacterium | reverse complement strand
TTATGCTACGCTTCACCTGCGTGGGGTTCACGTGGTTGTCGATAAGCGCAAAGGAGTTCCCAAGGGACGCTCCCACATCAACGGCATCGAAGGCTTCTGGAGTTATGCCAAACATTGGCTGTATACGTATCGTGGTGTTCAAAAAGATTTCTTTCCGTTGTACCTTAATGAGATTGAATGGCGATTCAATCACCGTCATGAAAACCTGATTCCGTTACTGAAAAATCTGACGAAAAAACATACCTGATCAGGAACTACTGAAACTTTGGGTATGAATTACCTTATTTTTTACCTCAACCCAAGACCGGGCAGGTCCCGGAGACGGACATGCCCTTCGGGTAGTACTTCAAGTCCCTCTACCGGGTTGTCGGCAACCAGCAGATGGCCATCAAGGTCGGCATAATCGGCCCACATGGCCACGAGTGCGGAGGCCGTGTCTGCAATGGCGGATTCCACCATACATCCCACCATAACTTGTAATCCAAACTTCCTTGCCTGGTGTACGAGACGCAGCGAGGTGCTAATTGCCCCCGTTTTCATGAGCTTGATATTGATTCCATGAAACTGATCTGCAAGTTCCTTCAATGATTCCTTCCCGGTAATACTTTCGTCGGCCATCAGTGGAATACCGGATTTATATCGCAATTCTTTCATTTCTTCGTGACATTCTGCCGGCATCGGTTGCTCGATAACAAAGACATTTTGCTGATCCAGAAAACGGATCATGTCCAGGGCCTGTTTCACTGTCTTCCAGCCTTCGTTGGCATCCACCAGTATGGGTTTATCCGTAAGCTCCCTGATTGCTTTAATGATGTCCTTGTCATAATCCGTACCAAGCTTAATCTTTAGCAGCGGGTAAGGAGCGGCTTCCACCACTTTTTCTTTCATTATTTCCGGTTTATCTATACCGAAAGTAAAAGTGGTTTTGGGACCGATGCGACCAGGCGCTTGCAATAGTTTGTATAAGGGTATATCCAGCTTTTTTCCAATCCAATCATACATAGCCATCTCCAGTCCGGCCTTTGCAGCATACTCCCCTGATGCGTAATCATTCATGTGTTCTACAAAGATGGAAATGTCATAAGGATTAGCTGATTCATAGGTTTTGAAACCGGCTATGAAATTGAGTGCGGACACTTGGGTTTCATGATACCTGTGATTCGGAGCGGCCTCGCCGATACCTGTGATGCCGTCACACTCGATCCTTATGAGTACGTTATTTACTTCATCCCGCGAACCCCTGGATATGGTAAATCTGCGTTTAAGTGGAAGGTCAAGAGTTTGTGCTGTAATTTTAAATGATTTCATTGGCATTTATTTCAAAGGTTACAAGGGGAATACCGCATGCAAAACATATGCTAAATGACAATTCGGATTCCGAAGGTTCCTTAAATAATTACTTGAAGCAGGTTGGACAGGGAACATACCCACCCCGGTGACGAAACACAAATTTGATATACACCATTTTGCTTCCGCTAGTGTTGGAAATATACGCATATTTACGTATATTTAGATGGAACTAAAAATCATTATCGGAGTTCTGGCAACGCAAATATTAATACCCCTGAATTATCTGAATCACAAGGAGATTGCACTATGAACAATATGTATCTGAACCGGACTAAACTCTATGAGCAATTCCATGCATTTGAAAAATACCGAAGCAACTGGTATCATCAAATGCATGAACTCATCCGCTTCATTATCCGACGGATTATTCCCACCGGTCGGAGGACAGCCTGCTGAATTCGAGTTATCCGGCATTTTAAAAAGCCGTACAATTCAATACGACCTGTACGGCTTTTTTTGTTACACAGATCCAGCCAGGAGTTAGGAGCATCCCGTGGTAGAACCACAAGTTGTGCATTTCAGGCATGTACCGTTTCTGACCATGGTCATGCTTCCACAATCCGGACATATATCACCTGTGAATCCCATTTCTCGCGCCCTTGTCATCTGTTCAGAACGCTGTTTTACCACGGGTTTTCCACTTCTGCGTTTATCACTGGAATAGGTTGAATGTCCGATTTCCCTTCCTGCATTCGCATCAACACCGGACTGTCCCGAAGGATGTCCAGATCCACCGACCTGTGGAGATGCACTTTGAATATCACCGTAACCGGTGGATTTTTGTGGCATTCCAGGGTTGTGTGTTCCTTCTTCTTGTGCGTCCAGGTTTTCAGGTCGCAGAGTTCTTTTGAAGATTTCTTCCGGACTTACATGGGCAAGATCATCGCGCTCCAGATACGTGACTGCCAGTTCTCGGAATATGTAGTCAATAACAGAGGTCGTCATTTTGATGTGCGGGTTTCCAATGACGGCGCCGCTGGGTTCGAATTTGGTGAACACAAAGGCATCCACATATTCCTCCAGCGGAACACCATGTTGCAAACCGAGGGAAATGGCGATGGCGAAGCAGTTCATCAGACTCCGGAATGCCGCCCCCTCACGATGCATATCAATAAAAATCTCACCCAGCTGGCCATTTTTATACTCTCCTGTACGTAAATACACGGATTGTCCGCCAATTTTGCACTTCTGGGTGTAGCCGGCTCTGCGATGCGGCAGGCGCTTCCTACCGGCCACATATTTGTGGATGATCTTCTCAGCCGTTTTTATGACCTCATCCTGGACATGCTGCATCTCGGGATGCTCATCAACTTCTTCGTCTTCTTCGAGTTCATCCATGATATCGGCCATGGAATTAAGAGGCTGGCTCAGCTTGGATCCGTCACGGTAAAGCGCGTTGGCCTTGAGCATCTTTTCCCATGAAAGCTGATAGGCGTTCTGAATATCCTCAACCGTGGCATCGTTAGGCAGGTTGATGGTTTTTGAAATAGCACCCGAAATAAAAGGTTGAGCCGCCGCCATCATGTTGATATGTCCGTCTGCGCTAATGTACCTGGTGCCGATACGTCCGCATTTGTTGGCGCAATCGAAGATTGGCAAATGCTCATCTTTGAGGTGCGGGGCGCCTTCCACGGTCATCGTGCCGCAGACGTAGTCATTGGCTTGTTCAATCTGCTTTCTGCTGAATCCAAGGAACCGCAGCATGTCAAAGCCAGGGTCAGACAGCTGTTCATCGGAAATTCCGAGCTCTTCTTTGCAGAATTCCTCGCCAAGTGTCCAGTGATTGAATGCAAACTTAATATCAAAACTACCGGGAAGGGCTTGCTCCACTGACCGGATCTTGTCATCTGCAAACCCGGCATTGACCAGGTTCTTGTGCGTAATGGCAGGACACCCATCAAGGGTTCCGCTTCCTTTCGCATAGAGTACAATATCCTGTATCTCCTGTTTGCTGTATCCCAATTTCCGCAGGGCCTGAGGTACACTCTGATTGATGATCTTGAAGTACCCGCCTCCCGCCAGCTTCTTGAACTTGACAAGGGCGAAATCCGGTTCGATGCCGGTTGTATCGCAATCCATGACCAGGCCTATGGTACCTGTTGGTGCTATCACGGTCACCTGTGCATTTCGATATCCATGCTTTTCGCCCAATTCAAGGGCCCGGTCTGCATCCTCCCGGGCCGCTTTAAGCAGATAATCCGGGCAGAAACGGTCATCGATACCCACCGGTTTGATCGTTAATCCCTCGTATTCGGATTCATCCACATTATATACGGCCCTGCGATGGTTGCGCATGACACGAAGCATGTGTTCCCGGTTTTTCTCATAGCCGGGGAAGGCTCCGATTTCCGATGCCATTTCGGCGCTCGTCGCATACGCCGTCATGTGCATGATAGCGGTCAGCGCTCCGCACATGGCTGTACTTTCACTGCTGTCGTACGGGATGCCATTGACCATGAACAGGGAACCGATATTGGCATAGCCAAGTCCGAGCGTGCGGAACTTGTAAGAGAGCTCGGCAATCCTGCGAGACGGAAACTGGGCCATCAGGACCGAAATCTCAAGAACGATGGTCCACAGCCGTGTGGCGTACCGGTAATCATCCACCAGGAAAACACCTTTTTGCTCGTCATGGAACTTCATGAGGTTCAGGGAGGCAAGGTTACAGGCCGTGTCGTCCAAAAACATGTATTCCGAACATGGATTACTCGCTTTTATGGGTCCATCCCCGGGACAGGTATGCCATTCGTTGATGGTGTCATGATACTGGGTGCCCGGATCGGCGCATGACCAGGCGGCATAGGCTATCTGGTCCCAGAGTTCCCTTGAACCAAGCACCCTGAGAGGTTCCGGTTCACGCCCTTCATTCTGTGCTTTCCTGAGCTCGATGCGACCGTAGAGTTTCCAGTCTCCGTCGTTTTCCAGTGATTGCATGAAAGCGTTTGGGATGCGGATAGAGTTATTGGAATTCTGACCGCTTACCGAGTTGTATGCCTCCGAATTCCAGTCGGTGTCATAAGTGTCAAAAGCAATATCCTTGAATCCCTGCGCCGCAAGCTGGATCACGCGTTCAATGTAATTGGCCGGAACCTGATCGCGACGAGCCTCCTTAATGGCAGTACGGAGTTTTCTGTTTTTTTGGGGATCCCGGCTCACCTTTCCATTGTACTGACGACCCTCGATTTCAACGGGCTCATGACAGAGACGGATGACATTCCGCAGATGTTTTTCGCATATCTTGGATCCGGCTACAATGGCGGCCACCTTTTGCTCTTCCCTGACCTTCCAGTTAATGTACTCTTCAATGTCAGGATGGTCCAGATCCAGGGTGACCATTTTTGCCGCTCTGCGTGTCGTTCCGCCGGATTTAATTGCACCGGCCGCCCTGTCTCCAATTTTCAGGAAGCTCATGAGTCCAGATGACTTACCTCCACCGCTAAGACCTTCGCTGTCCCCGCGGATTTCGGAAAAATTGGTGCCTGTACCCGATCCGTACTTGAAAAGCCG
The DNA here is from genome assembly GCA_046483675.1 of Cyclonatronaceae bacterium. Classification (GTDB taxonomy): domain Bacteria; phylum Bacteroidota; class Rhodothermia; order Balneolales; family Natronogracilivirgulaceae; genus SKNL01. Next base: position 95,185 of record JAWOCT010000032.1, on the reverse strand, counting down.
GGCCTCGCGGGTCCACAGGTCCATAATGCCCCCTTCATTAACAAGATCGTCGTTTACGCTCTGAATGAAGCAGGCGTGAGGCTGCGGCCGGCTGTAGGCATCTTTGGATTTGTGGATTTTCTCTGTGCCGGGATCGACATAGTAATGACCTTGAGCCGGCCCATTGATGCCATAGGCCCAATACAAGCCGGTATTGAACCACTGTGGACTGTTGGGGGCCGCCATCTGGAGAGCAAACATGCGGCATATTTCGTTGAAAAAGGTTTTTGCGTCCTGCTCAGTGTTGAAATAGTCGTGCTTCCAGCCCCAATAAGTCCAGGCCCCGGCAAGACGGTTGAAAACCTGCCGACAATCGGTTTCCGGTCCATAACGGTCGTTCTGATCCATTTTCCGAAGAGTCGCCGAGTCTGCTTCCGATCGCTGGAGCCATTCGGGCACACCTTTTTCCCTTACCTTCTTCAAGTGGGCTGGAACACCTGCTTTGCGAAAGTATTTTTGAGCAATGATGTCCGTTGCCACCTGGGACCATGAGGAGGGGACTTTCACATTTTCCAGCAGAAAAACAAGTGATCCATCGGGGTTGCGGATTTCTGATTTTCTTGATTCGAATTGGATACCATGGTACGGATTGTCCGTGTTTTCCCTGGTAAAATGTGGTGTGATATTCATGGGATAGCGATGTAAAGAATTCTTGTTTCAGAGTTTCTGCCCTGCAACCAACTAAAACCTTTCCAAAGTGTTGATTCCTTCCAATTATGGCCGGTTTAATGATTTGTCAAGGTGTGTGGATAAGTGGCAACTCCTTATCAGAAATAGAAAAGATAAGCGTAGACACATAAGAAAAAAGGTCTACTTTCCCACATCTTTTCAACAGAAATCATGAGCTTATATCTGAAAGCAGTAGCAGCCACATTGTTGGTACAGCTGTTGATAACATGTTTATAACTTACTCTCCAATTCTAGTCTGCTTCCAACCAACGAAAAGAACGGTTCGGTTCAATTCGTCAAAGTACCGTCACCTGACATTTCCAGATTGCCAGAGCCAGTGAAATCAAAGCATATATCCAGAGCAATGAATATACATGTGCTGAACAGGTGAATTAGAACAGCAACGTCAAAATCAACAAACCAATATTTTAGTCACATCTAATATATTTTTCATAATGAATGAAATCTTCATTACGTTATTAGTGATAATTATTCCAAATTATTCCTTGGCGAAACCATAATATTACGTTAAATTTTAGCACAGCCTAAATTGCATACCAAGTTTGCATACGCTAAAATCCTATGAAAAAACCCGTATTGAGCGAGTCACAGGAAGATTACCTTAAAGAGATATTCAAGTTGCAGGAGATCAATGATCACGTCAGCATGCAGGATCTGGCGCGTGAGTTGAATGTGCGGCCACCTTCAGTCACAGGTATGATCAAAAAACTGTGTGCCATGGACCTCGTCGAACATGAACCTTACAAGGGGGTATCACTCACCGTTACCGGAGAGAAAATTGCTCTTGAAGTGCTCCGTCATCACCGATTGCTTGAACTGTATCTAGCCCGCCATCTTAATTATTCATGGGATGAAATCCACGAAGAGGCAGAACGACTGGAGCATGTGATCAGCGAGAAGTTTGAGGCGGCCATTTCCGAACTGATGGACGACCCGACCCATGATCCCCATGGCGATCCCATTCCAAGCGTGGACCTTGAAATTCCCGATACACCGAACCTCACTCCGGCCATTGCACTTAAAAAGGGCGATGCAATGCACATAAGCCGGGTAATGACGCAGGACAAGGATATTCTCAATCTGCTTTCCCGGCTTGAACTTATTCCCGGCCAGCCAATCGTTTACTCAGGAAGCGATGCCGCAGGCATCCGTCTCAAAGTGGCCGACAATCAATATCTCATACCCCATGCCATTGCCAAATTGATCTGGTGTAAAGAACAAGAGGCAAATTGATTTTTCCGCTTCATGAACCGATATATTCCCAAAACTGTAAATTCTACCGTCAAGCGTCCCCGGCCATTTCGAAACACAATGCTGGTGATGGCTGCCCTCTTGATCATGATCTCTTCGGGTGCAACCGGCTGCAATGATGATACCGATACCCCTGCAGATCAGCGGCCGTACGTGGTGACCACGACCAACCTCATACGCGACGTAGTGGAGCGTGTTGGCGGTGAGGATATCCGGGTGGCCAGCCTCATGGGACCGGGCGTTGATCCTCATGTCTATCGTGCTACACCTCGTGATTTCCACAGGATGGAAGAATCTGACATTGTCCTCTACAACGGGTTGTTTCTGGAAGGGCGTCTGGCCGAGATTCTGGGACGTCAGGGAGAGCGCTCCCGGGCAGTCACCGGCAGTATTCCCAAGGATCGACTAATTGAAGCGGTTAATTTTGGCGGGTCTTATGATCCGCATGTCTGGTTCGATGCCAAACTGTGGATATTTGTTGCGGAGGATGTGCGCGAGACCCTCACCAAATTGCTCCCTGAGCAGGAGAAAGCATTCAGGGAACGCACCGACGCCTACAAGCAGGAGCTTCAGGAACTACATCTGTTTGCACTACAGCGGATTCAGAGCATACCGGAAGAACGGCGCGTCCTGATTACTGCCCATGATGCATTCCGGTATTTCGGTCGGGCCTATGGCATAGAAGTGCGTGGACTGCAGGGGCTGAGCACTGCAACGGAATTCGGGATCCAGGATGTAAGCCGGATGGTTTCAGTGATCATTGAACGCAATATACCTGCGATTTTCATTGAAACCGGCGTCAGCACCCGTGCTATTGAATCAGTCGTCGCCGGTGTTCGGGAACGCGGGCATGAAGTCCGTCTGGGGGGGTCCCTGTACTCGGATTCCATGGGCGCAAGAGGCACTCCAGAGGGCACATATGCCGGCATGTTCCGTCATAATGTTAATACCATTGTCATGTCATTGACACAGGAATTGCAGCCATCATGACATCCTGACATCCACCCCGATAATTTTACAATCAATCGTATCCAAAAAAAAATCCATGTACGAACCTGAGAAGGACACAAGCGGAGTAAATCCCGGACGGACAGGCAATCCTCCTATAGAGGTGCATGATCTCACAGTCGCCTATGATCAAAAACCCGTGCTTTGGGATATCGATTTTGAATTGCCTGAAGGCAGCCTTACAGCTATCGTTGGACCCAACGGTGCGGGCAAATCCACCCTGGTCAAAGCGACAATGGGGCTAATACCCTCCTCGTCAGGGTATACCCTTATCTACGGCAAGCCACTCGACAAGCAGCGCCGCAATGTAGCCTATGTGCCGCAGCGTGAGTCTGTGGACTGGAATTTTCCTATAAGCGTGATGGATGTAGTCCTGATGGGCCGATATCCACACCTGCGCCTGTTCCAACGTCCTTCCCGCACCGACCGCGAGATTGCCATGCAGGTTCTACGTGAAATGGGAATGGATGCCTACCAAAAACGACAGATATCCCAGCTGTCCGGCGGGCAACAGCAGCGCGTGTTCCTGGCCAGGGCCCTGGCCCAGGACGCCTCTATCTACCTCATGGACGAACCCCTTGCCGGTGTGGATGCGGCTACGGAGGAGGTTATTTTCCGCAAGTTGAAAGAGCTCCGTGACCGAAATAAAACCGTCGTGGTGGTGCATCATGACTTGCAGAGCGTGCCTGAAAATTTTGATCGCGTGATGCTGCTCAATTTGCGCATGATCGCATACGGCCCGTCAAAAACCGTTTTCACGGATGATAATCTGCAAAGGACATATGGCGGACGACTCAACATTTTGAGTCAAATGGTCGAAGAAAGCCGGCAGCAGCGCTTCGTCAGGGAATCCGATTACTAAAAGAACATGGAAATCAAACAATCGAATCGCATAGCCTCAGAGAAACTTAGATAATGGATATCCTCATCGAATTTTTTTCACTGCAGGATCCCAATATCCGTTTCGTACTTGCCGGTACCATTCTATTGGGAATTTCGGCAGGAGCACTGGGATGTTTTGCCATACTCCGAAGGCGTGCCCTGGTCGGTGATGCCGTTGCTCATTCGATACTGCCCGGTGTCTGTCTTGCCTTTATAGTAGCGGGCGGGAAAGACCCTTTCATGCTCATACTGGGGGCCTTTGTTTTCGGGTTGTTAAGCATGGTTGCGATGGATTTCATCAGTCGAAACAGCCGTATCTCTCCTGACGCTTCCATCGGCATGGTACTTTCCGTTTTTTTTGGATTTGGCGTCGTCCTGCTGACCTTCATCCAATCAACCGGTTATATTGATCAAAGCGGACTGGATGATTTTCTTTTCGGGCAGGCTGCCGCTCTGGTGGGTGAAGATGTACTGGTATTCGGAGGACTCAGTCTGCTCATCCTGCTAATCACCATTCTGGTTTTCAAGGAACTCAAGATGGTCAGCTTCGATCCCTCTTATGCCCTGAGTATCGGTTACCCGGTGAAGATGATTGAGTTTCTTCTGGCCCTGCTGATGGTCCTGACCATCACTGCCGGCATTCAGGCCGTTGGGGTTGTCCTGATGGCATCCATGCTGATCATTCCCGCTGCAGCCGCACGGTATTGGACGGATTCACTGCACATCATGCTCATCATTGCAGCTGGTGTTGGCGCCCTTTCCGGTGTGACCGGCTCTTTCATCAGCTACACCGCTCCGGCCATGCCTACAGGTCCATGGATGGTCGTAAGCACCGCTTTGATCTTTTTCCTCTCTTTTCTGCTGGCTCCTGGAAGAGGCGAGATTGCCCGTTTCATCCAAAAGAAGAAACTGTCGCAGAGAGTGGCCTGCGAAAACATCCTTAAGACCCTTTATGCCATGGAGGAAGAGGATGGACGATTCGATCGCGTGCGACCCTGGAAGGAACTCCGTCAACGGCGTCACCTTACCAAACACAGGATGAAACGGGTTGTTTCCTATTTGCTAAAGCGACAGCTCATCGAATATTTTCCGGGTCCACCTGAAGGTTACGTTCTGACCGAAACCGGTCGCAGGGAGGCCAAGCGGCTGGTACGTGTACACCGCTTATGGGAAAAATATCTGAACCAGCAACTTCAGATTGCCGAGGACCACGTACACGACGATGCCGAATCCATGGAACACCTTATAAACTCGGAAATCGAGGCCGAACTCCGCAAATCACTTGGATCACCTGAACTCGACCCGCATAAAAGCAAAATCCCTTATGAGCAGGAATCCAAACCCAAAACCGGTGGAGGTGGATCATGATAACTTCCACAGGTTGGATCCTCATAACAGGCATCCTGGTTGCCAGCTCCTGCGCACTGGTCGGCACATTTCTGGTTATGCGCAAAATGTCACTGATGGGTGATGCCATCTCGCATGCCGTGTTGCCGGGCATCGTGATCGCTTTTCTTCTTACGGCCAGCCGTAACACGTTTCCGATGCTTGTCGGTGCTGGTTTCTTCGGACTGCTGACCGTCTGGCTGACTGAAGAACTGAGCAAAAAGGGTCGCATTTTCCATGACGCATCCATGGGAATTGTGTTTACAACACTTTTTGCTATCGGTGTAATCCTGATCTCCCTGTTTACGGGTAATATAGATCTCGATCAGGAATGCGTCCTCTATGGAGAAATTGCGTATGTACCCTGGGATCTGTGGATTTGGCGGGGAGTGAATATGGGTCCCAGACCGGTCTGGATCCTTGGCATGGTCCTGCTGGTAAACATCACATTCATCACATTGATGTACAAGGAGTTGAAGACATACAGCTTCAGTCCCCAGATGGCGGCCACGCTCGGTTTACCTGTCGGATTGATCCACTACGGTCTGATGGGAATGGTCTCTTTCACAACTATCGCCTCATTTGAAAGCGTCGGAGCCATCCTTGTTGTTGCCCTGTTGATCGTCCCTCCTGCCACAGCCTATCTCCTCACGGACCGACTCCACCGGCTGCTTCTGCTCGCAGTCCTTTTGGGGGTCCTGTCTGCTGTAGGTGGATACTACCTGGCCCTGTGGATCAACAGCTCCATTGCCGGTGCCATCGCTGTTGTCAACGGCCTGCAATTTACCCTGGTATTTGTTCTGTCACCAAGATACGGCCTGCTGGGTCGATGGCTGGCAGGACGAAATATCAGCCGGACAGATTCCGGGATGATCAATCAACCCGCCTCCAAGTAAAACGGCTCCCGGGTCCACAGAATTTTCCTTACCTTGCATGCCCATTGCATGCTATATTCTGCATTCTTTCTCTTGCACCCGCACAAAAGCTTACTGAGGATCAGGGGAACCCCTGCCCATTTCATTTCCATACCATTTGCCACCCGCCATGCTGAATAAAGAACAAAAAGTCCAGGTCAGGAAAATCATTGAGGAAAAAATTGCCGAAGCGGAAAAAGAGCTGGTGATTCTCAAGGAACTGACGGCAGCCGTGGCCCCTGACAGTGCTATCGGGCGAATTTCACGTATGGATGCCATCAACAACAAAAGTGTCAATGATGCGGCCTATCGCAATACCCGCAAACGCCTGAAACAGCTGCAGAATGTACGGGAAAAGGTGGATGAACCTTTTTACGGCCGCTGTGTGCGATGCGGTGGACCGATCGCCTTTGAGCGCATCCTCATCATGCCGGAGAAGCGTGTCTGTGTGGATTGCTCATATTGATGGTGGCGAGAAACAACCCGAACCGTTTTTGACCATCATGCAGTATTGGCCTTTGGGGGACTTGTAGACTGGTCAGTCACCCTCCAGAATATCCCTGATGCGGTCGGACACATCCTCCAGATGATACCGGGTCGCATTATCGGCCGAGCGTGACAGGGCCCTGTCTACATCCTGTTTCAACACACGCAGGTGTCCGCGGATCATCGCAGTTCCCTCATTTGACGTGCGGATAAACACTCCGGGCAGCTGGATTTCCATGACATCGAGATAAGCCCGTTGCAGGTTGCGCCGGTACATGTCGATCGACACCCCGTTCTGGCCGAGTTCCTGCCATACTCCTTTTCTTATATCGGTCATCATCTCGTCTACCGGATAAATCTCCTCCGTATTGCGCGAGGCCTCCATTTCCGCCATTCGATTCAGCCGGCTGGTGCTCATAAGGTTCAGCAGCATTCGCCGCTGTCCCTGCATAATACGGTTGCCGGAGCCAAACGGTTGGATGAGATCCAGTATTTCTTGGTCAAGCAGGTAGTCCGGCGTCTGGAAAGCTTCTTCCAGCAGGTAATGCAGGGCTTCCACCTGGCGCTCACGCGGGACAGGTGTGTATACCACTCCTTCCTGTCCGTACACTTTCCTTTCGCTGTATATGCCGCCTACCCAGTTGACCACATGCCCCAGCATCCAGTTGCGCTGCTGAATCAAAGAAGCATAAAGCTCTGAAAGGGTCTGGTAGTTCTCGCCCTCCTTGCCTGCCGCATCGACGATGAAACCCATGATGCGCTTGATATTGGAAATACCGTATTGCGTAGATTGGACATGATTGTCGCCAAGGGCTTCCCTTTGCTGGGTGGGATCCAGCATGGACAGGTTGCCGAAGAGCAGCATGGGTTCGTCTTCCTGTCGCGCTGCGATCTCATTAAGGAAGGGTCGCTCTTGATCGGCCGATTGGGCTTCGGGAAATGGAGTGTAACCCCACTCAATGGAGAATTTATCATAGAGTGACACGATGGGGAACATGTAGGCCCCGTCACCGGGCTGGGCCACGTAGTTCATGCGGGCATAGTCCATGATGGATGGTGTAGTACCGTACTTGCGGGTGAAGGTGGGGCTGCGCAGGCTGTCGGTCGGCACAGTGGCGCTGGACTTCATGTTATGCGGGAGTCCGAGTGTGTGCCCTACCTCGTGGGCCACCACCATTCGGATAAGGCGTCCCATGAGCGAATCAGGCATCGGAAGGTTCTGCATGCGTTCATCAACAGCTCCTCCCTGCGCAAAATACCAGTTACGCAGCAGGTTCTGCACATTATGGAACATACCGATCGATGATGTAATGATTTCACCGCTGCGGGGATCGTGTACATGGGGGCCAAAGGCGTTCATGACGGTCGACGGCATCCATCGCACCATGGAATAACGTGAGTCTTCCATGCTGAATTCGGGATCGTCGACAGGGGCAGGTTTTCCAATGATGGCATTTTTGAACCCGGCATGTTCAAAGGCAGGCTGCCAGTCGTTCACACCCTGGATCACATAATCAACCAAATGCTCGGGTGTACCGGGATCCACATGAAAAACGATAGGTTTTACAGGTTCGACGAGGCCGTTCTCATCGGGTTCCTCTTCCTTTTTCTCAAGTCTCCAGCGGGTAATGTAGCGCCGGCGTTCGGCCCGGTGTTCCGGACGGCTGTAATCGACCTGCTGAACAGAGAAATAACCTATACGTTCATCGTGCAGTCGTGGCTGCATCGGCTCTTCAGGCAGACGAAGGAAGCTGAAATTGATCATCATCGATATAGAGCGCAAACTGCCCCCGGCAGGTACATTTTCAGATTGCAAGGTCAGCACGTTGGTCACCTCCACGTTGTCCGGGAAGGCGCGGGCCTGCTCCACATAACTGCGGTCACTGTCCACCTGGCGTCCCTCGAACCGTTCCCTTGGCGAAAACTCAGGGACATCAGTCGTAAACAGGTTAGTGACCTCGATCAGCGACGAAATGCTGTCCGGACCTATTGCCTCAATCTCGAATGAAGCGATGATCGGCTCAAACGTCGCGGCACGAACAGCCCTGTAGACAGAAGAGGTGGAATCGGCAACGGACTGATACATGACACTGCGCAAAAGGATATGCTTCCCGCGCTTATCCCAGCGCAAGACATAGTTGTTCAGGCGCAAGCCACCGTATCCAGTACCTTCCTGTGCCCGTACGATTCTGGAAACCATGAGCAATTCCCTGCCAAGCTCCTTGTCGGGAATCTCGAAATAGAGCTTATCATCAATCTGATGTACGGAAAAGAGGCCTTCATCGGATACGGCTTCATCGGAAATGATCTCATAGTACTTCTGGGCCGGGCCGGGTTCGCCTACCTCAACCTCGCCCTCGGGCAGATTGGGATCAGATTCCGAGGCAGATTGAAAAAGGGAACATCCGGATACAAGTACAAGCAAGGGCAGAAACAGCCAGAAGCGTGTGTAAGGCATAATTCTAAACGATAAGGGAGTACAAGGTTGGAGGACAGATCTGAGAACACAATCACTCAGTCCCATTCGGGCGAAAGACCGGGCATATCAACTATGCGCCGGTTCTTTTCCAGACGGGCCATTCTGTGGAGGTCATCTGAGTCCAGTTCAAAATCAAATATAGCAAAATTATCGCGGCGTTTTTCGCCGGATGAAGCTTTGGGGACGGCCGCAACGGCATCCTGCTGAATAAGCCAGCGCAGAGCGACCTGGGTTGCCGTTTTCCCATGTTTGCGGCCAATATCCACAAGAACATCATGATCAACCAGCTGTCCTTTGGCCAGCGGGCTGTAGGCTGTCAGGAACACATCATGGCTGCGCAGGTAGTTCAGGAGTTTATCCTGGGAGAGCAGGACGTGGTACTCGACCTGATTAGTCACGATGGGAATCCCGGTCTTACGGGCCTTTTCCATCCATGCGATATTGAAGTTGCTTACTCCAAGATACCGCACCTTGCCCTCATCGCGCAATGCATCCATGGCTCCCAGGGTATCTTCAAGGGGGATGGAGGGGTTTGGCCAGTGGATGAGCAGCAAGTCCAGATAGTCTGTATTAAGTTTTTCCAGGGATTGCTCCGTTGTACTTCGCACGGAGGAGGGATCCAGGCTATCCTGCCAAAGCTTGGTTGTAATGAACAGTTCATTCCGGCTGATTCCCGAGGCATCTATACCTTCACCTGTCTCCTTTTCATTGCCATACATTACCGCGGTGTCTATATGCCGGTACCCCACGGCGATGGCATCCTTGACGGACCCGGCACACTGACTGCCGCGCAGACCGTACGTTCCAAAACCCAGTGCCGGTATTCGTGTTCCGTTGACTGTGATGTATTTCATGTGTTTAAAATTTTGGATTTCTAAGGTCACATAGAATGTCCATGACGTTTTTAATCATGCTCATGTGTGACCGGGCTACGGTCATGGACATTTCATCTGTCTAAATGTTTCGATTTATAATGTCAGATGTAATGCCATGACCGGATTTAATCATGTGCCTGTGTGTCCGGGCACCGGCCTGGTGATGTACATTTCATGTGTTTAAATTTTTTTTCACAATGTCACATGTAATGACATGACGTTAAACAGGGGTTACTCAAAATCGGTATTGAGCTTGTACCGGGTAATGCGGTTATTGCCCTTATCGGCCACGTAGACAACCCGCCGGAAATAGGCCACCCCGCTGGGATCATTGAATTCCCTGGGTCCTGCCCCTGTACCACCAAAGGATACGTTTACATTTTTATCGAGAGTAGAACCCGCCGGTGGTACGACCCCTTCCTGTCCATTGGACTGGAAAAGATACAGGCTGTCGGTCCCGGCGTCGGTTACAAATATGTGACCTCTGGGATCAGCAGAATAGGCAATACCTGTAGGCTGGACAAAGCGGCTCTCTTCATAGAGGAAGCGATCGGCCCGGGCGGTGTCCTGTGCCAGCAACTCGGAACGTGGCCGGTATTCCAGGCCGTCCACGGTAAACTCGGCGTTGACCCAGAGCACACGAAAGGCGATGTCACTTTCCGGATCTCCCTGCGTAATCAGGAAACTGCGTTCCTCCGTCATGTTTTCCCGTTGCGGAGCCGCAACAAACGTGGACAGATCGCTGATGCCGACTGCGCTGATCAGTGACGGAGTGTTCGGGTTAAGGGCCCTGATCTGACCAACATTTCTCATTTTCCCAGTGGGATTCCCCTGGCTATCCGTTAAAAGGGAATAAATCAGGATGGTATTGTCGGGCGCCTCGGGTTGTCCGGTTATGTTTCTCGGACCTTTGCGGGACATGTACAAGGTGTTATCGTAAAGCACCCCGAGTCCGGTAATCTCGATCTTGTCGGCATTGTCATCCCGGTTCGGATCCAGGCGCCTGCGCTGTGAACCGGCGGTACTGCGGCTGGCATCATCAAACGGCATGATGAGGGTGTCCAGAACGATACCACTGCCGCTGCCCGGATTCTCGAATTTGTAGACGGCCGGAAGGTTCCATGTGATGCCTGGATCGACGGCTTCCACGATGGTATCGTAGCGGGCAGACACATATACATCAAGGAGCCGATCCTGTACCACGCGCTGAGCCCCGTCAAGTTCAATGGTACGGAACAAGCGTCCTGCACGGTCAAGGATGTGGAGTCCGGACGCATCCGTCACATACACAAGTTCGTCAAAACCTACGGTGACATCCGTCGGTTGATCGAACTGGTCCCAGAAAGGCAACAATGCCGCGTATCCCACTTCTTCGAGGATCAGGGTAGGATCCCGCCGGCCTTCCTCAAAGATCTCATCGGTTACGGAGTCGCCTTTCGTTCCGAAAATTTCGTCGCAAGCTGACGTTGACGCGGTAAAAAACGCAAAGGCTCCGATCAGGTAAAAGTACGTAAGTCGGTTCATGCTGATGCAGGTTACAGATTAAATTTCAAAGAAAATCGATGAAGAGTGCCAAGGCGCTCCCTCGCGGCATATCCGTAGTCCAGGCCGAGGGAATATTGTTGAAAGGGGAGGTTGAAACCGACGCCGAAGTTGGGCAGGTAGATTTCATCCACCCCGAATTCATATCCTGTGCGGACATAGAACTGTTTCATGAATTCCATTTCGGTACCGAGGCTGAACCGCTCGGCATTATCGTTGGGATTGATGACCTGGCCTGTGACAAGGATGTCGATCATATCGGACTTGTACAGATCGTAGGCCGCGCCGAGGTTGAAGCTGGTGGGCGGGGAAATATCTTCGAATTCCTCGAAGACCATGTATCCGTCCTCATCGGTTTCCACTTCGGTTTCGTGTGGTCCGGGCATGCGGCGCGTTTCACCCGTCGGGGTCGCATCAAGCCCGAAATTGTTCACACCTACGGCAAAACGCAGCCCTGTGTCTCCCACACGATAGAAAAAGCCGATATCGACCACGCCAAGTCGCGAGGAGATTTCCTCGATCCGCTCGTCAAGGTATTTCAGGGTCACACCGTAACTGAACAGGGAGGTAAGCTCCTGGGCAAAAGTGAATCCGGCGGCCATGTGGATCGTGCGGAACGCCCGTCCGGTGCCGAACGGCTGGAATTCAGTGGTCTCGTCAATCTCGCCGGAATCGAGATAGATAAGTGATGCCCCGAAAGACATGTTACGGTATCGATGGACATAGGCGCCATAGTTCAGGGATATATCCGTAAAGTACGCCGTGTGGCCAAGGAAGAACTGGGACTGTTCCATTTGGGCAGACAGCGCGGGATTCCAGAACAGTGAAGAAGCATCACCGGCATCGGCGATGTTGGAGTAGGCCATGCCTGCCGAGCGGGCATCCACTCCGATTTTCAGGAACTGGAATCCGGATGTTCCGGACCGTGATGACCCGAAACTCGGGAATATGTTCCTGGCAAGGGTCTCACCACTCAGACACAGCGTGATGACGATGATCAGGAAAGTCAGGATGGAAAAACGTTTTTTCATGCGTATGGTAATACTTGGCGTGAATTTTTATCGGATGTCCCGTCAGAAATTGAGTGCAAAACCAAATACAATGTGCCGCTGTTGCAGGAAATTGGCCGGATTGAGGTAAGACGGCGGATTATTGTCGCGCGGATCGAGATAACGCGGATCGCGCACGTTGGCCGGCACGTCATAGCTGCGGTCATCGCGCAGGGCAATCAGTTCTTCCTGCGATTCCGGATAATCGGATCTGTACGCTTCACCGGTCACAGGATTGACGATGGCCGGGTTTTTGACATTCAGCAGGTTCGTTATCTCAAGGAATGCGATGAAGCGGGTATCGCCCACACTGAACCACCGTTGGAAGTTCAGGTCGAAAATCCACCAGGATGGTCCGACTTCCGAAAAACGCACGGAAGGATCATTATCCCGCTCGTAGATCGGCCTCCAGTCTCGTTCGCCGGTGACAGGGTTACGCTGGAATTCGATAAAATCAAAGGGGGTGTACCTCATACCGCTCCGGAAATTACCTGAGATGTAGAGTTTCATCTTATTAAGAGGGGCGAGTCCGAAAAGCGGATCGGGCCGGTCATAGGTCAGCGTGACATTGGCCTTGATATCCCATGGCCGATCCCAGGCCAGGGGCGTTTCGACGTTGAATCCGAACTGATCTCCGGCCAGGATATTGCGAAGTGCATCATTGGAGGTGGAGCTGAGACCTTCGGCACGGGAATAGGTCACCGAAATATTTCCCATGAACCAGTCCCGATGACGTTTTATATAACTCACTTCTACTCCGCGCACCCGGGCGAAGTCACCGTTGACCCGGAAGTTGCGTTCGGTATCCCTGCCGGTCGCATCCTGGATGATCAATCGCTCGGAGGTGATGAAGTCGTACTTGTCACTCCAGAAAGCTGAAATATTGAGTGCATCGTTGGAGGTGAGCTGGTTTCGGAGTCCGATTTCATAGGAGATATCCACCTCCGGATCCAGATTGGGATTGCCGAGATCAGCCAGGAAAGAGCGGTCCTGGAAGAACGGATCAAGCCCGGCATAGACAAAGGACGGATGCGGAAGCTTGGTCCGGTGTCCGTAGTTGAAGTACAGCACCTGGTTTTCACGTACAGGGAAAGAGACGCTGATACGTGGCAGCAAGCGCAGCTTGAAACGATTACCAAAGAGGTTGTAAGTATCTTCGCGGTAGGATTCGCGGATCTCGTCGGCTATGGGGGCCAGAGGATCGTCGACCAGATCATCGACATATTTACCGGGGAACCAGTATTCAAAACGCATGCCAAGGTTGGCAATTAATCCCTGGTAGCGGATCTGGTCGGTCACGTAGAGGGCACCACGTCGCGGCTGAACATTCCAGATATCCGACGATGACCCCAGACGCAATGTTTCCGTGAAGGTGTCCTCATCGATCTGGATGGGTGCACCGACCCAGGGACGGCGGATATCGATCCACTGGTAGTCATTGAACTTCATCTCCAGACCGATATTCAAGCGGTTGTTTCGGTTGAAGAAGTAATTGGTCGTGGTGGCCCGTATCGTGTTCTCCTCGGCGAAGTGATCGTGCCAAAGCGTGGCAAGGCCACCATTATTGACCAGGCCGGGCCCCGGCAGTACATACCAGAAATTTTCATCGGCAACAAAGGGAACGGTGGGAGGCGTCACAATACTTTCCCCATCAAACTCACCTTCCACCACTTCCGGCCTCCAGTTACGGCCATTGACATCGGTACGCAGACGGGTAAACATCCGGCTTATCTGGACGTCATAGAACATGGTCGGACTTATCGTATGCGTCCATTTCACATAAGCAACTTTACTGTCATGGGCGTAGGTATTGGCATTATCCAGGTTCAGTGAGTAGAAAAACTGATATCCCGGACGGATCTGCACATCGTCCCCGACAATCTGGAGCATTCGGGTATTCTGGTTGATGGTAAGCGATCGCTGATAGGAAGCCTCAACACGCATGGATGGGCGTATTCGCCAGGTGATCTTGCCCATGCCGCTCCAGCGGTTGTCCTGCCGTGGTGACCAGAACGTGTTATTGATCAAAGATGTCTGAACCTGATCGGCCGTGTTTTTGAAGAATTCATTGGTGATATTAACCTGGCCGGAAACAAAGAATGTCATGGTCCCGGGCACATCGATGCCGAGGGCCGGCAGCAGCCTCTGGTAAAACTGAACAGGGCCACCCAGGCTCATCTCATATATGTCGGTGAAGAAATTGCTGGATGTGGCAGTGCTTCGACCGGGATTGTCTCTTTTGTGGGAGAAGTAGCCGGAGTAATCCTGACTCCCTTCCTGCGTGCGGACGTTCACCACCCCCGAGGTTGCATCACCGACTTCTGCCCCCACACCGCCGGTGGTTACTTCCACTTCGGCATAGGCACCGGCACCCAGATCCAACCCCAGACCCGTTCCGGCCAGGGGATCTTGTGCCGAGACACCATCCACAATAAAACCGGTTTCCGAGGCCCGGCCACCACGAATATAGAGACCAGTGGGGTCATTTATAACGCCTGCCTGCTGGCCAACCACTTCGTCGATCTGGCGAACGGGCGCAGCCTGAATATCGTCCCGGCTCACACGCGAGGAGGTCGATGACTGTTCAATGTCAAAAATGGGCCGCTCTCCGATAATGACCACTTCATCCTCAGCGGTAAGCACCTGCTCACGAAGTTGGACATTCAGCTCCACAGTCTCATCGGCTTCAACACGGATACCGGTATAAAGCTGACGCTCGAAACCGACGTAGCTGAATTCAATGTCGTAGCTGCCCGGACGTACATTGCTTATGGTAAACCGGCCGTCCAGATCGGTCGATGCCCCGTAGGAAGTACCACGGATGATAACGTTCACCCCAATGAGTTCCTCACCGGTGTCGGCGTCAGTGACCTGACCCGTAATCTGGCCGGTCTGGGCCAGGAGCTGTGCGGTAGACAGCAGGAAAATCGCAATAAAAAGCAAACTTGTTCTGTACATCATTACCGGATTAGTCTACTGGGAAATTGAGTTCTTCAAGGAGGTACCGGATGGACTCCGTGAGGGCCGGTCCACTCTCTATGCGTTCGAGTTGATAACCGAAAAATATGATGGAATTATCAGGTGATCCTGACACGAGCAGCCGGGAAAACTCCAGGTCGGGATTAAAAAACGGCCGGGTGCGGAATTCAGCATCGAAAAAACGGCGCGTATCACCTGCAGGAAGGATAGGATAGGAACTTTGGGAATCACGGATTATACGCAGGGTATCCAGGTTTTCCGTATCGAGTGGAAGCATCAGTGCATCCCGCTGAAGTTGAAAGCTTGTGAGGCCCGGCGGGACTGATTCCATGCGCGCAAACGGCAGGAAGTCAAATATGGCATCTTCCTCGGAAAGCCGTTTCGTGGGTATGTTGACGAACATGGTCCCCCCGTTTTCAAAAAATTCAATCGTTGATCGCAAGGCATAGGTAATGTTCCTGTCTATATCATCCGATACCCAGTAAATATGGTCCCATTCAGCCAGGACCTTGTTCAGCGTCGGGTCGAACGGCCGGTGGAAAGCGGCGGAAAGCGGAACTTTCTGACCACCTGCCGCAACCCCGTCCGTCGCCTGCAGGTAATCAAAGTTCTCGATTCCCAACTCCATTAGCACCTGCCGGTGCCGGTCCATGGCGTCCTGTTGTGATACACCGGCATAGTCGTTGATGAAAAGGATCGGCGAGGTCTGCTCCTTGATGAACCAGGAATAACTCTCGATAGGACTACGCGCATCCGCCCTGTCAACAGCACGTATGTAAAATGTATTTTCGCTGTTGATGCTGATATTATCCAGTACAATATCGCTTCTGTTGAAATTTCTGCCAAGAAATACGGCCGCTGTCGTCAGGTCCCCTGCCGGTTCGGTAATGTGCATACTCAGGAAATTCACCTCGACGGGTATTTCCTTCCATTCACCAAGAGTGTCATTCATGGCCACTTCGAAGTGGGACAGGTTAGCTTCCCCATCAGGATCGGTGCCGGTCCAGCCAATGCTGGCAATATGGAATGTAGTATCCGGGGGCGCCTCCATCTCCTGTTGCGGCGTACTTACACGATGGATGGAAATTTCAGGAGGCGAGTTTTCGATCGGGAACACCACTGATGCACCTTCCGGATCCTTCTCTTCCTCATTGTCGATCGCCCTAACCGTGAACCGTATATCGGCCACTTTTTGTCCGGGCGGTATGGGGAGTACGAACACGCTGTCTGTAAGCTCGGTAAATTTCCAGTCAACCTGGTCTTCCGAATCAGGGGTATATATCCAGTCGCGCTCCGTGATCGCATACTCAAATCCGATGACATATCCATCCGGATCATCCCCCCACCAGGAAATGTTAACCTGGCTGACCAATCTGCGCTCCAATCCGTCTTCCTCTTCAAGGTTTACCTCATTTACAGTAAGGAATGTATTGGGAGGGATATTTTCGTTCAGATTACCCTCAAGGCCGGTATCGCATGATAGCAATCCAGCCATGAACAGGGAAAAAATGCTAAGGGTCAGCAGGCGATACATCATCGTTTGAAATAGATTGCTAAGAAAAGGGATGTTGAAAAAATGGTACGGAAGGAAACCGGTGACTTGCCGGACTCCTTCCGTACGAGGTCATGCCTATGATTCAGCTTACTTGACGAGCATCATTTTGCGGGTCTGGACAAACGGTCCGGCTTCCATCCTGTAAATGTAGACACCGCTGGCAAGCTGCGTAGCGTCAAAATCCACGTTGTGTCTGCCGGGACTCATTTCCTCGTTGACCAGCATCTGAACCTGGCGTCCCAAAACGTCATAGATCATAATCCGAACATGCGACTGATTGGGCACATCATATCGGATCTGTGTCGTGGGGTTGAACGGGTTCGGATAATTTTGCTCCAGGGCAAATCGCTGGGGCAGATCGCTATCATCCACAGATGTCTGCTCGGCCCGCTCCAGTGTGATAGAGCGCGAAACAGGATTGAAGTCGGGTCCGGTCTTGGTCGAGACCTGCACGGTATCACGACCATCCGAAACAAGGACAGTCCAGATGAAATCATCCGATTCGCCCACGTCCAGTCCCTGGGCTTCCAGCGCATCGTCCAGATCTGCATAACGGATGATGGCTTGGTTTGAAGCTCCATCAGAAAGAGAAGGAAGCATCAGCAACGGCTCCTCAAAGGTCTCGTCATCGGGCGTGGAAAGGGCAAACAGATAAATCACGTCATCTCCATCTCTGTCGGAGGTGCTCGCCCATTCTGCTTCCAGGTTCCGTGATACCGTGAACTGCGCGTTGTTAGCCGGCAAAAACAGGGGGAAGACCCTGTCAGGGAAGAACATGTCTTCGACAGGCGCTACATCATCGTCATTGCGCATAGTCATTTTTGGGTTGCCAAAGTTATAGCCATATACGCCCTGGATATGCTCAAGCAATGCGCCGGTCTTGATATGGTCGTTGTAGTTTGCAGAAAAGTTTTCCAGCACCCTGAGGCTGTTCTGTGCCACATTGTAGCGAACCCGAACCGAGGGGTTTTCGTCATCCGGCGACCCTGAGGCAAAGGCCCATTCACCAAAATCACTTCCCGGGGCATCCGCCTGGTTGGTTGCCACGTGCACGTCTTCGAAACGGATGACCATGGCTTCGTACGGGGCGCCTCTGTGATCCTGACCGGCGAGATCGTTGGTGGTCAGAACGGGAATATATTGCTCGTAATCGACACCGGACTCCAGTACGCTAAACTCCGGATTTACCAGATAGGTAATGTTCGCGAAGTTGTTGTTGGTGTTGGTGTTTCCAACTTCGGTGGATGCAAGCTGGATACGATCACCCCGTCGCAGGCTTTGGGTTTCGTCATTGGGTTCGAGAAAAACGCCGGACCATGCTTCCGTTCCGTCATGGACCACAATGAAGCCGTCGGCAGAATCGGCCACCACCACAGCGGTGATATCTACAGGAAGCTCGCCCAGGCCAAAGAGCGGGCTGGGCCCTCTCATACCGTCGCTGGTCCTGGTTATACTTTCGATGCTTTCCACGGCCGAATCGAGCACAAAGAATCGCAGATCCACAGCGTTTCCGTCAAGAATATCACCGTCACGAAGCGTACCAGTGATGCCATTGGAATCCATGGCCCGAATCTCAAAACCAACAGAAGTCAGATCAGGGAAAGTCGGAAACGTATAGTCGTAGTTGCCGTTGCTGCCTGTGAGTTCCACGTCGGTAGCTTCCCCTTCCACCATATAGGTGAGCACGACACTTTCAATCGTAGCATCGTCGGTAGCCGGTGCCACAGAAAAACTGATTTCGACCGCTTCATCGGATGTGGGTGTGAGATTGCTGATGGTGTAGCCCGAAATGATGGGCGGGAAACCAATGATTTCAAGGTCATTGGGAATTTCATAGGGATAAAACACCGGCAGGTTTTCGTTGGTATACCGGATGGCGTCATCGTCCAGGCCAAGCCAGCGCACACCATCTTCCATGGCTACGATCGCAAAAGATGCGGAATTATCGGTTTCGAGGGCGTCGGGATCGAACGTATTGACCACAACGTAGCCACCGTAATTGATCACGGCACCCGGTGGTGGCGGTTCATAAAAGCCGTCCTCTTCCTGACCGGGAGGGGGCTGCGGGCCGATTTCAGTGTTACGTCGGAAGTTGTACCCGGTGCGGTAACCGGCGGTGCGGTCATTGCGGTAGCGGAGTGAAGTGTCCCTGTTATAGGCAATGACGCCGTCTTGTCCAATATACATCCACGGCCGGAGGCTGGTAAGATCCCTGTTCTGGATGACAGCTTCTTCGATCCTGACATACTGGGCATGATACTTGGTATAGGTATCAAAACGAAGTGAGACGCCTCCGTCAACCATTTCATTAAGCTCGGAGAGCGAAATGGTCCACGGTTCGAGCAGTTCCTGATATTTTTCGAAATCCGGATCGTTCCAGACATCGCCTTCGCTGATAATATCGTCGGTATTGAACTGCGCAACGTCACCGAAGAACGTAAGTAAACCGCGAACCGTGATGATATCGCCTCGTTCCAGGTTCTCCAGGGTGTTAAGTCCGGGACCATCCACCACAAGCTGCATGCCCATGCCGTCGCGACCCTGGGAATAGGCTGTGGTATCAATCACAAAAACATGGATACGGCCAATAGCGTCTTCTTCCGGATCGTAGGAAGCCAGCCCGGAATTGCGGGGATAGGAACTTACCATGGCGGTAAATTCCACCAGGGAATCAACCATGGGGTGTTCCCTGAGTTCAAGGATGTCTTCGGGCATTACCTCATAAGTGTTCAGGTCCTTGATCGTAATGCGGGGAATCTGAGCATACGCCGTGGAAAAACCCAGGGCAAATACAAACAGTCCGCACAGGATAGCTTGGTATATCTTCTTCATAAGGGAGTGGGTTGTTTGAGTTGTTGGATGTTCGGTTAACTGAGAATTCGATTACCAGAGTGCGATCATCTGAATGCAGATCATTTGATTATGGCCAGTTTGCCGCGCTGGATGTCACCGCTGTCCAGGTCCTTTACCGTGTACAAATACAGACCGGTCGTAAGATCCTGATTGGCGTCGGACAAAAGGTCCCAGTGGTGCTCTCCCCCCGACATGACGGGATCGTCGTCGCTTAGGTTGGCAAACCATCGGATGTCACCGCGGTAGGTGTCGGACTGGTGGGTCTTGCGGGCGACCACCTCTCCGGCCAGGGTGTACACCGTGAGCTCGGCATGGGGTGGCAGGTTGTAAAATGTGAGTTTACGGGTGAAGGAAGTTCCGCCGTCCCATGCGGCACTGACCCGGTAAGGGTTTGGATAGACGCCTACAGGTTCCTCGAAACCGACATTGGGCGGAGTTCCGGGGAATACGTTGACTGCATTGGCGGTTTGGCTGGTCTCCAGGGATCCCACGCCTTCCCCGCCCCAATCGAATGCCGTGACGGAGAAACTGTATTGCCATCCGCTGAGCATCCCTTCGATCCGGTAGCGATACCAGTACTCGGTATCGTCGTCAGGAAATGTAACGGGTCCGTCCGGTATGAGAACCTCGTCGAATCCCGTGTTGTAGCCGATCGGTGAGTCTTGCGTATCAAATTCGCGGATAAGCTGACGCTCCGACAGGGTACCGCGCAGGTCGTCCCCGATTCTGGAACGGTAGATACGGTATCCGGCAAAATCAACTTCACCCAAGATCGGATCTACGGTGGACTCCGCCCTCCGGTCCCAGTAGACTACAGCGGCCCCTTCTTCGAGTTCCACATGTATCCGGGGCACATCCGGGGGTTCGGGTACCAGATAGCGCTCGCGTTCCCTCGAAAGCGTGTCGTACTGCCCTTCAAAAACCTGGAAGGCCCAGTCGACCGCCTCCACGAGGTGGACGCGCGTTTCGGCATTATCGATGCGCTTTCCTTCCAGACCCTGATACTCATCGGGTTTCGGCGCAGCCACCATGGCCATGTAGACCGTAACGGTCTCACCGGGTTCCACTTCGGGAAACGGGCCGATGGAATGAAGCTGAATGTAGTTGCCATCGGCATTGATACCATCGGTACGCAGACGCTCACGATTCTGCTCGAGGGGCCAGGGTTCAGCCATGCGGCTGTAACGGTCCACATCGTCGGTCGGACGCAGGAAATCTCCGGAGCCGGCCGAAAACTGCCAGAAAGCCGGCTGGACGGTCGGTGGTTCGAGGTCCATTACGTCCATTTCTTCTTCAAACAGATCGGCATACCGCGGGTGGAATTCGATATCCCGGTATTCCGATCCCAACACCGCGGAAGCAG
This sequence comes from Cyclonatronaceae bacterium, assembly GCA_046483675.1. Taxonomy (GTDB): domain Bacteria; phylum Bacteroidota; class Rhodothermia; order Balneolales; family Natronogracilivirgulaceae; genus SKNL01. The sequence continues at coordinate 73,834 of JAWOCT010000032.1, read as the reverse complement.
CGTAGGTATTGAAACTTGGGTCGTCATTCGATCCGACATCAAAAACATACAGGGCATACAGGTTTTCCCCGCCATCGTCGCGGCCGGTCTCATCCAGATACCCGATGCCGTTCTTGTTGAAAAAATCCGAGCCGGTTTCGGTGGTAGTATTGACGTTCCGCACGACCATATCCGAATACATGGCAACGTACACATCCTCCCAAAGATCGTCGCTGTCGTTGGTGATATCGTAGCGCAGGATGCTCAATCCTTCGGCAAAACCGAAGTTCCAGTTATAGCTTTCCATCCGCACGTCGGCAAACAGCGGCTGGTCGTGGCCGGATATGGGGATGTTGTTGACAATGGTGTTGCGGTCAGTGAAATAGGCTATAAGGTCCTGGTGGCTGACCGCTCGCGGATTGAACACGTCGGAATCCGGGAATGTGGATCGTTCTTCGATAAAGCGGCCATCGTTGGTGAACTCGTAGCCTGCTTTTCCGGTGGAGTATCCGGCGGGATCGGTAACGGCGGCCGTGGATACCCGTGTCGCTCCGGCCACCCGGGCGCCTATCCAGATTCCGGCTTCAAAAAGGTGCTCGGTGCCCGTTCCTCTGGGAAATTCCATACTGGGTAGTCCAACGGGTTGATTGCGAACGTTGGGACGCCCCAGGGTTCCTGCGTTCGTCAGTGAAAGGCCAAGGTCGCTGATTTCAACAGCCCTGCGTTCAAATTGATGCTGGGCCAGGATATCGGTGGCAGAAAAAAGCCATGCGGCCGTGACCAGTACCATGGCAAGTATGAAAAGGGAGCGGCTGTAACTCATGAAGCAAAAATAATATCTACGTTTGTTATTGCGAACTTGTGTGGATATGGACCTGTGCCAGCAATTTTCCTCGGTTTGGCCACCTTGGAATACGGACATATAAGGGTATACTGCACAGCGATGAAATTAGACCTTTTAGAGACGAAATAAAAATCACCGACTCGAGTTTGTCGGATTTAATATTTCGGTAACATTCGGGGATCGAACGGGTGCTGAGTCGGATGCAGCCTGCCAGCTGCCGGATTGCTAATCCAGTACCTTTTTGTTCTTGAAACACACCGTAAATATCAGAAAAAAATGCCATTATTGCAAAGCGCTTCCACCTCAGTCCCTGTTATTCCGGCAGTTGAAATTATTTCTCTCTCTGCGGCATAATTACTATTTTAGATAAAATATCCAGCTCAATTACTGCCTTGACCGTCGATCTTCGTATCGGCACCCCATAAAAATCACAGGGATCCTATCATCACCGATGGAACCGCGCTCTTCCCCCTATAAAATACGCCTGTCACACATGATAAAATTTTTCCAAACACAGCTCTTTCTGTCCATCTTCTCCGCCATGTTGATCCTGATCGTTCCCCTGACTTCGAATGCGCAAATGTTCGAAGACTTTGAAGGGGCAAGCAAAGGCTCGTATGCCCAGGGTATCGTCAATCTGGATTCGGGCCCCTGGATGTTGAATGATGCCCTTCTCGGCATCCAGTCAGGAGACAAGCGGATCGATTCCCAATCGGTGCGCCTGCGCGACGGGTACGTGGCCATGGAGTTCGATATCACCGGGGCCGGTGAGGTACGGTTCTACCACGCCAACGCCGGATTTTCCGGTGACACCGGCGGAAAGCTCCAGCTTCAGTACTCGCAGAACGGCGGTAGCACCTGGACCGATGCCGGACCGGAACTGGTATCCCCGGAAGATGATTTGGAACAGGCCAGTATTCCGGTTAATCTGGACGGGCAAATCCGTTTCCGCATCGTTCGCACAGACGGGAACCGCATCAGCATCGACAACTTTGAAGTGACGGCATTTGAAGAGATTTCGGAAGAGCCCCGTTTGCGCGTGGAAGTCGACGGTACGACCACCGATCATGGCAGTACGGCCGACTTCGGTACTGTGCTCGCCGGGTCCGATTCACAAAAAGAGGTCACCCTCACCAACACAGGCCAGGACACTCTTATCCTTTCAGGTTCTTCCCTGAGCGGCAGTGACACCTTTGCCCTTTCCGGAGATCCGGACGGTTCGCTTGCCTACGGAGAAAGCACCTCTGTCACATTGACCTTCACACCGGAATCGACCGGTGATTTCAGCGGTACCTTTTCCATTGGCACCAACGATCCGGACAGGCCATCCTTTGAACTGGCACTGACGGGGCGCGGACTGCCCACCGACGAACCCATCGACATCGCTGAAGCCCGCCAGCTCCCACTTGGAACCGTTGTCACCGTGGCCGGCTGGGTGACAGTGACCGATGAACTCTCCGGTCCGATCTATTTTCAGGACGAAACCGCCGGATTGGCTTCGTATTACGGACCGCTGATGCGGGATGACGAAGTGGGTTTCACGCTGGAAGTCACCCATGGTGACTCCATCGTAGTGACCGGTGCATTGACCACGTTCAATGACCTGCTGCAGATCGCACCGGTCGACGGTGTCATGGAAACCGTGGAATTTGAGATATATCCGGAAGGCAACAGGTCCGTCGAGCCGCTTGACATCTCCCTCGCCGAACTGGAGACGGGTGACTACGAAGGACAATTGGTCCGGCTTGACAGTGTTCTGATTCTCGGCTCAGGCTCATTCTCTGGTCAGACCAATTATGATATCACGGACGGTACGACGGAATCGGAAATCCGGATATCCGAATTCACCGATCTTCCCGGATTGAACATCCCCAATGCACCGGTGGATATCGTCGGTGCCGCCAGCCGCTTCCGCCAGTTTGCCCAGGTGTTTCCACGTTCCCGTGCCGATATCATCCAGATTGGTGACGCCCCGCTGATCACAACAGCGGCCCCTTATGAAATTGCGGCGACTCCGGGCAGCATCACGTTCCAATGGGAAACAGACCGGCCCGGCACCAGTGAGATATGCTATGGCCTGACCCCGGACCTGGAACTCGGATGCATGGAAGATGCCGAACTCAAGGAAGAGCACAATCTGGTACTGGAGGATCTGGAAGCTGCCACGATCTACGAGGTGCAGCTGCGCTCGGCGGCCGGCAGCGATACCAGCCGGTCCAATCCCTATTTCGCGACCACCACCTCCCCTCCCGGGTCCACACAGGATATCAATGTCTACTTCAACAAGGACGTGGATCACACCCTGGCCGTAACCGAGCAGGCCAATGCCAATTTCGGCTTCTCCGATCACTACATACGGCGTATTTTTGAGGCACAGCACTCCATTGATATCGCGCTCTACAGTACCAGTGGCAGTGTCGGCACACAGATCGCCAACTTTCTGAGTCAGGCACACAACCGCGGCGTGGATGTGCGTGTGATCCTGGATCACAACACCGGTACCTCGACCGTAGAGTCGGAGTTGCAGGCCAATGGCGTTCCGTTCATCCTCAGTGATTTCGGCAGCATGAACAGCAATCGCAGCGGAATTCATCACAACAAATTTGCCGTTATCGACTACAAGGGCGGGGAGCCGGATGATGTCTGGCTGATTACCAGCTCATGGAATGCCACCGACCAGGGTACAGATGATCAGTATCAAAACATGATCGAATTCCAGGACGTCTCCATCGCCGGTGCCTACACCAGGGAGTTCGATCAGATGTGGGGAAGCACAACGACCTCCCCTGATGCCTCGCGAGCCCGTTTCGGAGAAAACAAGCAGGTAGTCAACCCTATGGTATTCTGGATCGGTGACAGCTATGTACGCCTCCATTTCAGCCCGCAGGGCGGCACGGAGAACGCCATCGTCAAAACGATCGACAACGCTCAGCACAGTGTCAACGTCGGCACCATGCTTATCACCCGGTTCAACATTGCCAATGCCCTGCGTGACCGGCATGATGCCGGCCTGGCTGTCAGGGGCGTCATCGCGAACACGAGTGTCACCGGTAGTCAGTTTGACAACCTTGCATCCTGGGGGGACTTCCTGCACTTCCCCGAAGGCCAGTTCGGACTTCTGCATCACAAATACGCCATTATTGACGGAGAGGAAACCTCCTGGAACGGCACGGTCATCACAGGGTCCCACAACTGGTCGGGTGCTGCCAACCAGGTGAATGACGAAAACACCCTGTTTATAACCGATCCGCGGATCGCCAACATGTACATCCAGGAATTTGCTGCCCGTTACAAACAGGCCGGCGGTGATGACGAAATCGTCGTCCGGTCCGAAACGGAATCCCTTGAAGTGCCTGAGCATTTTACTGTCCATCAGAACTACCCCAACCCATTCAACCCATCCACGGTGATCTCTTTTGATCTGCCGTCGGATCAGGGGGTCACCATACGACTGTATGATACCCTGGGCAGGGAAGTTGCGACACTAATCGCGGGGAATTCCATGCCGGCCGGCAGCCACCAGGTGGAATTTGATGCCTCCTCCCTATCCAGTGGAGTCTATATCTATCAGGTAGAGCTGGACAGCGGCCAGTCCCTTACACGGAAAATGACGTTGATCAAATAAGCCGATACATATCAGATTGAACAAAATTCTTCGTGTGCACGGGCGTTAAACAGTCCGATCGACCCATAACTCCCCGGATGTCTGACCCGTGATCAGGATTAACTTACTATGAACCATACTTTTATCCGCGTTGTTTGTATTGGAACCCTGGTCACCCTGCTCTCCGGGACCGGTTCCGTTTTTGGCCAGTACAGTGATGACTGGACCCATATCCCAAGAAACCAGACCTTCGATGTGGTCACCTGGAATATTGAATGGTTTGGGGATGAGCGTAATGGTCCCAACGACACGAAAACCCAGTACACACACGTACTCTGGGTCATCCAGGACCTGCAACCGGACCTGATGTCGGTGCAGGAGATTGCCGATGCGGACCAGTTCCGGCGGTTGCTTAATGATCTGGATGACTACAGCGGATTCCTTGCAAACTATTCACAAACCCAGCAGGTCGGATTCATCTACAATACCAATACGGTGGATTCACTGTTCTCCAGCCTGGTGGACAGTGATGACGGTCAGAGTTCGTACGCCTGGGCCGGGCGCTTCCCCCTGGAATTCGTGATTCAGGCACGCATTGGTACCACCAGCACGATCATCTACAACGTCGGCATCCATGCCAAAGCTTTTTCCGATTCGGATTCCTACGACCGGCGCGTAGCCGCTTCCAAGGATATCAAGGATTATTTCGACGAGTCCGTGACCCCGCACAGTGCGCTTATCTTTTTGGGGGACTACAACGATGATGTTATTCGGTCAACCCGGGGAACGTTTTATGACTCGCCATATAAAAACTTTCTGGATGATAGTAGCTATTCCATTGTAACCGAGACACTAAGTCTTGAAGGAGCGGAATCATGGAAACGAGATGATCGCACCGGCAGCATGATAGATCACATCACGGTAAACCATCATTTGTCTGACAACTGGCTGCAGGGATCCGAGATGGTATATGTTCCGGACTATATCAGCGATTTCAGCAATACCACATCCGACCATCGGCCGGTTTATGCGCGATTCGACCTGTCCGGAACGATCAACGACACATCTTCGGATGAGGATACCGGACGGCAGTCTGAGAGGGATACCCCACGGGAAACCAGCCTTTTGGCCAACTTTCCGAACCCGTTCAATCCGGCTACCACCCTGCCCTTCCATCTGGCAGAATCTGCCCGTGTGACACTTACAGTATTTAACAGCCTGGGGCAACAGGTGGCACAACCGATTTTGAGCAAACGGTATGGGCCCGGTACCCATTCGGTGCGTTTTGATGCCCGCGATCTGCCCAGCGGCATGTACTTCTACAGGCTTGAAGACGAGGCCAGTGGATGGTCGCAGGTCAGGAAAATGGCTTATGTAAAATAGTGTCCGATCCTGCTTCGGCGTGCAACTACTCAATCCGATCGGTTGTGAGCTCTTGCAGACAATGATTCCAACCGTTCCTTTCCCATCATCACCAGTGACTGAAGTTCAGGATGATCCTCTTCCACAACCAGCCTGTACTGCGATAGCGCCTGCTTTTTCTGCCCGTTTTTCTCCAGTGAAAGTGCATAATAATATCTGAATATGATATTTTCAGGCCATTGATCCACCAGGGGTTTGACGACGCGCAAGGCATCATCATACAACTCTTCGTCCACGTATAGATAAGCAAGGATCATTCGGGCATCGGTGCTGGTATAAGTATCGCGTTCAGCTGCTTCCTCCAGTTTCTCCAGTCCGACCTCTCTGTTCCCCGAGAGTCCGGCCAGACTGGTTACCCAGCGGGCTTCCCTCGGCATGGTACCTACCATGTAATTGAAAACGCCCTGGCCGATCAGAACGTCGGGGTTGTCTGAACTCATGCGCATGAGCCGGCGGGTAAATGACAACCCGCTCGTTCCGCTCTGAATTGCGGTCCTGTAGTGGCGTTCGCTGGCAGCTACCAATCCCCGATACCCATAAAGTCCTCCCATCATCAGCACGGTGGTCGTGTCTTCCGGAGCCGAATCCATCCGTTTTTTTCCCACTGCTATGGCCTTTTCCGATTTACTCAGGAACTGCTCAGCGGCATCGGAATCCTCCCCTGCAAAGAAATACTGCCAGAACGGTACCATGGCCTCAAAAAAATACGGCCTGGGATCGTTATAATCCGCGTCCTGCAGACCGGTAAAGATATTGCGAGCCTTGTCCCAGTCCAGTCTGTAGAAAGCGGATATCCCGTCATTCAATTTCTGTTCGAAATGATTCAATCTGTCGGCTCCGTTTCCGTTGGCCGCTTGATTACTGGTGGAATCAGGCGCTGTTTGGCCTGCTTGCCCTGTTTGTGCAAGCATTAAGATGATAAACAAGAATGGCATAAAGAGATAGGCTGTACTATGTTTGCGGTGTCATTCAGTAATCGGATGCAGAGCCTGTTTTATTGCGGAGCGGCTGATATCAGGACCGTCAATCGTCAAAATGTCCCGGCCCAAGGCGGTCCTCGGTGCTTGCGATGGCTACCGATACGGCTGCGTCACCGGTGATGTTGACAGCGGTGCGAATCATATCCAGGATGCGGTCCACGCCAAGGATCAGCGCAATCCCCTCAACGGGTACCTGCACGGCCTGCAGAACGATAACCAGCATGATAATTCCCGCTCCCGGCACCCCGGCCGTTCCGATGGAAGCCAGTGTTGCGGTAATGACGATCATGAGCTGCTGTGAGAGCGTCAGGTCAATCCCTACCGCCTGTGCTATGAACACGGCAGCAACAGCCTGGTACAGACTGGTACCATCCATATTGACCGTGGCGCCGACGGGCAATACAAAGCTGGCCACTTCTTCATGCACACCGAGATTTTTTTCCACACGCTCCATTGTCAGAGGCAAAGTGGCAAGGCTTGAACTGGTACTGAAGCCCAGAAGCTGTGCAGGACGGATCCCCCTCAGGAAATTCAACATGGACATGCCGCTGAACAATTTGAACAATGCGGTATAAACAATCGCCACATGGAGCAACAATCCGGCCACGACCACCAGGCCATACATCAACAAGGCCTGGAGGATTTCAAGGGTCCCCTGGAGGTCCTCCCCGCCAAGATCCACGATGACCGTGGCGATGAGCGCAAAAACCCCATAAGGTGCTATTTTCATGATCATTCCGACAATACGGATGACCACATCGTTGAGAGAGTCGAAAAAATCAATCAGGATGCTGGCTTTTTCTTCCGGTATGCGCATGAGTCCGATACCGATGATCAGCGCAACGAAAACGATCTGAAGCATATTGGCGTTATCCGATGCTGCAGCAAAGAAATTCGATGGAACGATATCCACAATAAACTGCAATGGACTACGCTCCAGCAGTTCGGTAGCCGCTTCCTCCTGACCCTCCAGGCTTTCCTGGTAACTGGCAAACAGGCTGTCCCTTGTTTCCTCGGGCAGCACCTTGCCAGGTTCAAAGATATTGACAACAGTGAGGCCGATGGTAATGGCAAACACGGTCGTGACCATGTAGATGCCGATCGTTTTACCTCCCATTCGGGAGAGCTTGGTCAGATCATTCAGATTTGTAATCCCCACGATCAGTGAAGCGATGACCAGAGGAATGGCAACCAGCTGCAACATACGGATGAAGATGGTGCCAAAGGGCTGGATGTAATCCAGGGTGAAGGCCTGCCAACCGACAAGCGATGCGATGATCCCCCAGATAAGACCTGTGATCAGGCCGATCAGGATCTGCCAGTGTAACGTCTTGTACCAGGGCATGAAACAAACAGGTTAGTAAAGCAGGATCGCCACTGCGCTGGCAATCCCGGTGGACAGGAAATTAACGGAATCATTCATCGGGACAAGTGCGCGGAGTTTGACCGGCAGGCTGCTGTATCCGGGAAGATGCAGGCGGTTTGCCGCCCATCCATGGTATTGAAAAATTGCTCCAAGATAGGAATCCACCAGACAACCTGAAAATCCGGCGACCAAAATGACAAGACCTGCTCTCAAATCTGTTGAAAACGTCAGGAGCATAAAAAGCCCCCCGGCAGCCAGAGCTCCGATAAAGGCCGCCAAGTTACCCGCAGTGGTTACGCCACCATCCGTACCGGAAGGAACCAGCCTGAACGTTGTAACCAGCCTGGCTTTATGCGACAGATGCTCGCCAACGATGGATGCCCAGGTATCCGCTGTGGCGGCAGCAATGGCCGCCGCCGCCGCTACCAGGAATATATCTGCTGCCGTGAGAACAAAAAGCGACAGGGACAGGGTGAACCAAAAGGCATTGGCCCAGACCTGAATACCCGTCCGGCGCTCGGATACCTTGCGGTTTCTCGTGATCTTCGTCTTTACCGGCCTCTCTGCGTGTTTATCGGCCCAAATCGTGAGCAGATACACACTGATAAAGAAAAAAAGGAGCAGACCGGCACCGGTCCATCTCCCAAATCCCATGGCAATCACACCTGTGACCAGGGCGGATGCGGCCCCATCGATGGTCAGGGTGTTGTACAGCAGCATGAGCAATACGAATGTAATGCCCAGAAGGAAGGCCAATGCGATCCAGATCCGGCCCGTAGCATCAGAAAACAGGATGAATGCAACGATGACGAAGATCGAGAAAAGGTAATTTAGGATGCGGTCAATCAAGTTTATTGTGAAGGCGAACCCGGGGTATCTGCTTTGGGGTGATCATGGTTCTCCTCCCTCCTTCTCAATTCAGGATCAGTCCGGAACACACCGACCGCGACCAGAGCAAAGCCTGCCATGACCAGTACCGGAGCTGCATAAAGTGCAAAAAAACCATATTGTTGCCCCTCGATATACATGCCACCGAATCCAATGAGTACAAACAACACTCCCAGTGCCATCAACTTGTAGTTGTAGGCCGAAAGCAGCATGGGTATCACCGGCCCTTTTTTACGTCTGCGCGGGCGTTCTTTTTTTCTTCTTTTGCTCATATACGATAATAATCTGTTGAGATGCAGGATGCGTCAATCGCCGGTTCCGCAGAAGCGCGATCGGCTCCGCCTTGTTCCATTGATCCGGTGCTAACGCGAAAAATATATATTCTATTGAGGTGCTTAGCAAATTTATTACATGCAAGCTGAAACCTCGTTGCATCGGCAAGATGGATTACCTAACTTAAACAAATGATTGACACGCAGCCTACGTTGTCTTTCAGCTTAAACCATATCAACCCAAAAAACTATTCTTCAAGAGGGTTAAGCGCAGTTTTTTGCAGTGCGCAATGTTGAGCGCGACCCCTAAAAGGGCATTTCGCCTTGGCTCCTGCTGTTGACCCACAGCAGGAGTTTTTTTCTTATTTTTCCTGTATTAAACGAATCGTCTGTCGTTGTGGCAGGCGGGATTTCGGATAGAACGATACTCACCCCAAAGCAATCCCCATCCCATGCCAACCGTTTCCGATACCGACGCCGTATCCCTGGCACTGATCCAGCTTTGCTGTACCGGCGATATCTGTGCGAATAAAGAGAAATCGTTAATGCGAATCCGGGAAGCCGCCCGCCAGGGTGCGCAGGTTATCGTTCTCCAGGAACTGTTTGCCTGGCCCTACTTCTGCCGGGAAGTAGACGACCGCTTTTTTGAATGGGCGGAATCCGTGCCTGGCCCCACCACGCACCAACTCGAGAACCTGGCCAGGGAATTGCAGGTGGTTATTGTTGCATCCCTTTTTGAAAAGAGGACTGCCGGACTGTACCACAACACGGCGGCAGTGATGGATGCCGACGGAAGTTATCTGGGTAAGTACCGGAAGATGCACATACCGGAAGACCCCGGTTTCCATGAAAAATATTATTTCACTCCGGGGGATCTGGGTTATTCGGTTTTTTCGACACGATTCGGTCGCATTGGGGTGCTGGTCTGCTGGGATCAGTGGTATCCGGAGGCGGCTCGCATAACGGCCATGATGGGTGCTGATATCCTTGTCTACCCTACCGCGATCGCTTCCCTGCCCGAAGAAGCAGGAGAGATTTCACAGCGCTATGCCGATGCCTGGCAGACCATCCAAAAAAGTCATGCCATCGCCAACGGTTGTTATGTCGCCTCGGTGAATCGCACCGGCAATGAGGGGCCGCTATCCTTCTGGGGACACTCGTTTGTCAGCGGACCTTTTGGAGAAATACTTGCGGAAGGAGGTCCGGATGAGGAGATCGTTTTCTGCCGGATCCAAAGAGACACCCTGGACCGCCAGCGGACTACCTGGCCTTTTTTCCGGGACCGGCGGATCGACACATATGGTCCATTGAACTCACGGTGGCTGGAGAGCGACGACCTCGATGAAAGTGGTACCTGAACGCACTCATATTTGCAACAAAAAATGGGCAGGATGTGTGTGTGGATCAGGACAGGACAATGCAGGACAGTGCTTGGCGGGGCGAGTTGGGACAAAACTGACCCGCTTCAGAACCCTGTGACAAGGGTAAAATGCACTTTCCCATTGTGCAGCGGATCGTCAGCGGAAACCGCATAGGTGAATTGCATGCGACCGATGGGTGTCTGATAGCGAAACCCGAATCCTCCCGAATACAACCACCCGGCCACGGACCCATTTTCCTGCCCAAGCATCTCCGGCCGTTCATACATCCCGGCAGCGGCAAAAACAAATGCGTGGGATAGGGGATCCAGCAAATAGCGATATTCCACTTCTGTCCACCCGGCCCTAGCCACCCGGAACTGTTCCTCCTGGTATCCCCGTATGGAACGTGATCCTCCCAGCGGCATCAGATCGGTCTCCGTATACTCAGGCGATTCAATAGCCTTTCCATGGAATCCCAGAAAGAGTGTTTGTCGGGCAAATGGGCTGAAATAGGTTTTCAGGGAGACACGGACCTGCTGCTGCATCATTGTGCCGCGGCTTCCCCACTCTTCTGCCCTGGTATCGGTGATACGCCGAAAACCGGTTGAAAGCTGCATATCAAAGAGCAGGCCTCGTCTGGGGGAAAAACGGCTGTCAGTATGGTCGAGCCGTAGTCCAAATCCGGCATTCCGTGTGACTCCGTCCAGCACACGGAGAGGAAGATCGGGATGATCGTTGGCCGATGTGTTCTGCTGATGCAGATGCAGGGAATAGCTTCTCGCCGATGATCGGTGATAGATTCCATTCAGATGGAATGAGCGTATCTGATAGCTGGTATCCTGCTGGACAAACCTGAAATCCGCGCCTGCGCCGATGGGAAGTCCCGCAATCCAGTCCTGGCTGAAACCCGACTCCAACCGTGTTACCAAGTCGTCAAGCCGTTCAAACATGAGGGTAAGCCTGCTGCCATGCCAGCCGACATTACGGATCCGCATCTCGCCCCTTCCCACAATGTTGGCGGATTTCGCCGATCCCGTTCCCGGATCATATCCGAGCATCAGGTCAAAGTGATTCGCCCGCTGTTCCACAACTTCATAATGTACGTATGGATCCCCCTTCCAGATCATGATCTCCCCCCTGCTGACTCCCCGGAAAAATCCGGTTTGCTCCAGATTACGCCGGCCTTCCGCGAGCATTTCCGGGTTTATGATGTCGTTTTCCCGGATACCGGATGCAGCCTGCATGTATGACGCATCGACCTGGGTGAGTCCGCGGACCATGACCCCTTCTGCGCGTAAGCGATTACCGGCATGGACCCCGGCCTCCAAGTTGATACTGCATGTCGTTTCATCGTGCCGGAACGTCCTGACATCCAGCCGGGCGAGAGCATACCCCTTTTTTTCCAGGTGCCGTATGACCCTCCTGAATTCCTGCTGCAAGGCTGCCTGATCGAACAGTTCTTCCTCCCCATAAAAGGGGATAAAATCAGCCAGCAGATCTTCGTCATGGTCCAGCACCTCCAATGCGAGGGAGCCGATGACATATCGGCAGCCCGGGCTGGTGTAGACAGCCAAATCCCGGCCTGTCCATCCAGCCGATTTCGGATCCGATCCTGCCTGAGTACCGTCTGCCAGGACGATACTGTCAATGCGTGCAGAAAAGTACCCATTGGCGGTAAAATGCTTTCCCAGGACTTCCTTAATTGCCTGCCGAACGGTCGTCTGTTCAACCGCACCGATGCTCGCAAGGGTATCTTTCAGCGTGGCCGGTGGCCCCGCCTGCCGGCCATTACGAAAATATCGGATGGTGAGCTCCCCGGACGAAACCTGTATCTGGTCCGCCTGTAACTGTTCCGGGACACGACCATCCACGGCGGGTGTCGCCGAAAAGAAAAAAAACAAGGTAAGCAGCAGGAACATGTTGAATCGTCAGCGCAGGATTTCCCGTACGAATCCTGGAAGTGCAAACGATCCCTGATGCACTTCCGGATTGTAATAACGTAACGATGATCTCATGGATGTGGTGCCCTTAACCGCCCTGTCCATCACCTCTTGATCGTGCGGATGGATCCCCTTGGATGCAAAGGCCAGCGACCACATGCCGGAAGGATAAAGCGGGATGAATGCCAGATACATGCGCGACACCTCAAATATCGCATCCAGTGAATTAAACAGCTTCCTGATGGCCGGATGATAGGAAGACACCCATGGGCTCTCGGTTTGTGAAGAAACTATTCCGTTGGATGTCAATGCTTTATAACAATTTTTGTAGAAAGATTCACTAAAGAGGTCCACCGCAGGTCCCACCGGATCCGACCCGTCGATAATGATCACGTCATAGGGGTCGGTCACCCGGCCGACAAATGCGATCCCGTCTTCATAATGTACATTGAGTTTGGGATTGTCGAAGTCCCCGACATCCGGCATGTACTGTCTGGCAGCCCGGACCACAGCCTCGTCGATCTCTACCATGTCTACCTGCTCCACGGACGGGTGACGGAGCACTTCGCGCGCGGTTCCTCCGTCGCCGCCGCCTATGATCAGGATCCGTCTGGGATTCGGATGGGCAAACATGGGTACATGGGTTAGCATTTCATGATAGACAAATTCATCTTTCTCCGAGAGCATGACCATTCCGTCGATCGTCATCATATTGCCCCAGGTATCGGTCTGGAATACTTCTACTTTTTGGTATGGGGTCGTCTCGGAAAACAGGACCTTGTCAATCCCTACGGCCAAGCCGGTACGGCCATTGTAATATTCGTGAAATTGCTTTGTCATTATTATGCGGTTCGGTCGATGTTAAGGACAGGGAGGCGACCAGATGGCGGGCTATTCATACCAGAGTAAGGCCCCGGCAAAGACTGCACCACACTCCCTGACGGTGTGTTCCAGACCTGTGGAGAAAAGGGAACCCAGTTTACGATTGCGGTGTAGAAAGGCATCTTCGGCCATTTGACGCACCCTGGCTTCCACCTCTTCCAATGGTCTTTTTGCCTCGTATTCCATAATCACACCCGCTAGTTCAGGATCTTCCGGGAGGGCTACCGCCACCGCTGCCGAAATGACATCTCCCGGTTGGTCGGAATCGATGTGGGCATAGGCAACCGGTATCAATCCGCCTTTGGGCAGGGTCAGTGATGTTCGCTGCCTGGCCCCCGGAGGCACAATGCTGCTCATCCTTATGAGGTTGGTGTCACCGATGCCGGCTGCAAGCAGGGCCTGGTCAAATGCATTCAGGAGCGTGCGAGCCTCGCCAACTCCTTTCACAAGCGAAAAAACATTGGGGGTCGGAACCATGTTCATAGATGTGTACTCAATTGCTGAATTTGGCCGCGTTCTCAGGTTTGAACAGAAGCTTCTGCCCTTCAGCCACCTTGAACATACCGCGTTTCAATTCCATGGTGGAGGTATTTCTGGATTCAAAATGTTCTTTCAGGTGCTCCTGAATGATCCAGGGATCGATAGTCTCCCCGCAAGTGAAAATATCCACTGCCGCATAGGCATATTCGGGCCAGGTGTGAATGGCGACATGGGATTCCGCAATGACAACCATTCCGCTCACCCCGTGTGGACTGAACTTGTGAAATTTATGAGATATGATGGAAGCGCCGGATGCACGAGTTCCCTCCAGTAAAATAGCTTCGATCTGCGCTACATCATTGAGCACGTTTTCATCGCATTCGTAGAATTCCACGAGTATTTGTCTTCCTAATGCTTCCATGTTCTTTCTTCTCTAATGGGTGGTGAAATCAATGATCGCTGCATGTCAACAGCACGTAAAAAAAAGCAACCCTTTGCACACAGCCACCCCGCTTGAATCGCTTGCGCTTGTGTGGATAAAGTCGCATTGGAACGCAGCGATCATTATCCGGAAAAGGAACTGATCGCATCATATTATGGTAAAACCGATGCACCGCTATCGGCAAGTCAGCATAAGTCAATTCTGTTAAGTCAATCTGGTTAATGCCAATCTGGTTAATGCCAATATTCTTGATTTACAATCCAGCTTTATCTTCCGGTCCATCGTCTTTGCCGAATCCGCGTGCCAGGTTTGGGCCTGTTCTTAAGATGTTACAAGTCTGTCTTTTTTACAGATATCAAAGTTAAAAATTTTTTTTCGATTTTTATATGCCCTGGGAAAAAAAGGCCTCATAGACTACTGCCGGATTCACCGTTTTTTGCTATGTCGTAGCGAGCGGTTTGATAAGAGCTTGCTTTTTCATTATATATGAAGAATCAAAGTATATGCTTTCGAATCCAAACCGAGGCGATATTATGAACACGTTTCAGGAAAAGGCCTCAGAATTACTGGACCGTGCGGGTATTACCATAAACGGCACGCATCCTTTCGACATACAGGTACATAACGAAGAACTTTACCAGCGTATTTTTGCCGAGGGTTCACTCGGACTTGGTGAAGCGTACATTGACGGCTGGTGGGATTCTGAAGATCTTGACGGGCTGTTCCACCGCATTTTGTCGGCCGGACTGGACCGCCAGGTCAGGCCCCTGCATGAGCTCGGGACGGTACTGAAAGCCATTGTCCTGAACCACCAAAATCCAAACCGGGCGTTTACAGTGGGTCGTCATCATTATGATATCGGTGACGATCTCTATCGCCTGATGCTGGACCGTCGCATGATCTACAGCTGTGCTTACTGGAAGAATACCCGCTCGCTGCACAAGGCGCAGGAAAACAAACTCGATCTGGTGTTTCGCAAACTTGGACTGCGGGAGGAGATGCATGTACTGGATATCGGATGCGGCTGGGGTGGTGCACTCGCCTTTGCAGCGGAAAAATACGGTGTTTCCGGCCTCGGGGTGACCGTATCGGAAAACCAGGCCCAGATGGCTGCCGAAACTTGCAGGAATCTGCCGATTGAGATCCGCCTTCAGGATTACAGGGAAATTGAAGGCACATTTGACCATATCTGGTCCATTGGCATGGTCGAACATGTGGGCGTCAAAAATTTCCGCACGTTCATGCGGGTTGCGCGTCGATGCCTGAAACCCGGCGGCCTGTTTCTGTTGCATACCATTGGCGGCAACCGCTCTGTTGTGAGGGGTGATCCCTGGATCAGTCGATACATCTTCCCCAATTCCATGATCCCCTCCCTCCGCCAGCTTGCCCTTGCATGTGAAGATCTTTTTGTACTCGAAGACCTGCACAACATCGGTCCGCACTACACCAGGACGCTGAAGGCGTGGCATCAGAATGTCACCCGAAACCGTGACTACATCATTGAAAACTATGGAAAACGTTTCTGGCGGATGTGGCGGTACTATCTGCTGAGCTGTGCCGGGGCTTTCAAGGCGCGCAAGATGAACGTCTGGCAGATAGTACTTTCCCGTGACGGAGTGCCCGGCGGCTGGGAAACCGTCAGGTAGTGATCTTCTTGACGGTCATAAGCAGGATTGCCTCGGGCGACTGACGGCTGAACCCCTTGATTGCTTTGTCGGCGTCGAGCAGCACCTCAAAAAGCCAGGGACAGACCGAAAGCGGATAATTTCGCCCCGCCCTCGCCAGTTTGTTGTAATAATATGTGCTTTTTATGCCAGTTTCCTCCCGAATCTGCACCGGTGTCAGGCCTTTCCGGCTGAGACGCTGTATAAGCCAGAGCTTTCCGAAAGTAGTGTAGAAGTAACTGATGATACGGATGACCTCGCCTGCTGGATTGTCCGACCGTTTCATCATTTGATGGGCGATCGCCATCGCCTTTTCCGTATCACGCTCGAACAGGGCATCCTGAAATTCGAACATGGTATAGTCACGGGAAAGCCCGACCAGTTCACGGACATCGCGGTCGCTTACAGGCCGGTCCCCCCCACGGCTGGCGGCCAGTTTTTCAATTTCCACCGTGAGCTGCTGCAAATGGTTGCCAATGTGAAATGCCAACAATTGCACTGCCGTCTCCTCGAACTGAAGATTATGCTCCATGGCACCCCAGTCCACAATCCATCGAGGCAACTGTGTCTCATCGACCAGATCGAACGTATGGGAAGTGACCAGCTTTCCGGTCCGCAGGGCCTGTCCGATGCGGCTATTGGCGGCAGGACGCTTTTCATTGGTCAAAAAAAGAAGTGTGGAAGGATTGGGCTGCTTCAAATAGGCGATCAGATCATCCAGGGATCCTCCGCTGCCTCCTGCCCCGATCTCGCTTCCCGTATCACTGCCAGGAGCTCTTTCGCCTCCGCCTGCACTCAAACCAGCACCGGCGCCTATCCTGTCGACATCCCTTGGCAGACTTGAGGGAGACTCCGTATCTCCGCCGGATGACGGATCGGTCCCAGATGGACGATGATCGAACATTTTCATAAAATCGCGCACAACAACCGCCCGTTTCTCGGCCATCATCGGATAGCTTCGGCAGATCGAAACCACCTTGTCCACTTTCACTTCCAGTCCATAAAGCACGTCGAGATTGAAATCCCTTGCTTCTTCGGGTATCACGTCAATAGCTGCATCCTGGAGCCGGTCCAGAAAAAACGCCTCTTCACCGAAGAATGCATAGACCGGCTTGAGGTCCGTCCCCTTCAGTTCATCAAGATACGCCTTGAAATCTGCGAGACTGGATGATTTTTTTGCCATGTTTGCGTGCTCATTGGATATTACCGGAAGAGAAGTAATGTACTGCAACGACGGGAACGAAAGGGTATGAAGTGATATGAAAGGATGGGGATGATCCCGATTCCGCCATTGTGTCGCTTCCTGTCCGTAAAAGGTCAGGGATACAGCCGGCCCATCATACGCGGGAACGGAATGGTTTCCCTGACATGCCTGAGGCCGCACAACCAGGCTACCGTACGTTCCAGACCCAGACCGAATCCGGAATGGGGAACCGAACCATATCGTCGCAGGTCCAGATACCAGCGGAACTGCTCTTCCGGCAGGTTATGCTCCCTTATCCGTTGCAGCAGGATATCAAGATCGTCCTCGCGTTGTCCACCACCAATGATCTCCCCGAATCCTTCCGGTGCAATCATGTCTACACCCAGGGCGACCTTATTGTTTTGGGGATCGCGCTTCATGTAGAAGGCTTTAACTTCCGCTGGATAACCATGGACCATGACTGGTGTCGGGTCGTCCATGGTCAGCAGCGTTTCATCGCTGCCGCCGAAATCTTCACCCCATTTTTTCTCGATAGCGGATTTTTTCCAGACGGGTATATTCCTCAGATCTTCCTCGACCTGATCCAGACGGGTGTTGATCTCGCCCCTTCTGCGATCAATCTGAAATTTTCTTCCTTTCTTGGCCTGTCCGAACTCGGCGTCCAGTTTTTCCCGTTCATTTTTGAGAGCGGCAGCTTCTTGTTCACGCTCGGAAGCCATGGCATCCAGCCGCTCCTGCATCCTGGGGGAATTCAGCCGTTCTAAGGCCTCCGAATAACTGATGCGAGGAAAGGGGGCTTTGACCCGTTCCAGCATGGTGACATCACGCTCCAGGGCATTCAGTTCTTCACGATTCTGCTTCAGGACTTCCTGAACGATAAAGAGGATCATATCCTCGGCCAGATCCATGTTCATCTCCAGATCATGGAAGGCCATTTCAGGTTCGATCATCCAGAATTCGGTCAGATGACGGCGGGTCTTGCTCTTTTCGGCCCGGAAGGTAGGTCCGAATGTGTAAACCTTGCCATGGGCCATGGCCATGGCCTCGCCGTACAGTTGTCCTGACTGCGTCAGATACGCCTTGCGGTCAAAATAATCAGTTTCAAACAGATTGGTGGTGCCCTCCGCGGCGTTGCCGGTGAATATGGGAGCATCCATCTGTATGAAGCCACGATCCTGGAAAAATCGGTGAATAGCGTATATGATGGTATTCCTTACCCGCATGGCGGCCCATTGCCGGCGGCTTCGGAGCCAAAGGTGACGGTGTTCCATCAGGAATTCAATGCCGTGTTCCTTGGGCGTGATCGGATACTCACCGGCCATGGATACGACATTCAGTCCGGTAACATGAAGCTCATGCCCGCCGATGCTCCTTTCGTCGGCATGCACATTTCCTGTGATCTCGACGGCACTTTCCTGCTGCAATGCGGATGCCGCCTCCCACAGGTCGGCCGGCACATCATCCTGGGCAACGATGGTCTGGCACAATCCTGTACCGTCCCGCAAAATAATGAAAATGAGCTTTTTGCTGGTACGGATATTGTAGACCCACCCTTTCAAAGTGATCTGCTTCCCCGCATATTTGGAAATTTCATTGATATACACCATAACGTCTTTCTGCGTGATGTCGATTGGTTGTAAATGCATTGCCGGAGGGGGCTGGCCGTTGTGCCGAATAGTTCAAACAGCAACAGACGGTGCAGCCGGGTTACATTCTACGACTTAATACCGGCTTTTTCTGCCTGTTCTTCCGGCAAAAGAACGGTTTCGGTAAATTGTTTCTCATCAAAAAAAGTCTCGCAAAGATCTCGGATCTGTCCTGCATCCACACTGTCGATCTCGGCGACAAGTTCGTCCAGGGTGACATAGCGATCATAGAAAATCTCACTTTTGGCCAGACGTGTCATCCTGTTGCTCATGCTTTCCTGGGCCAACAACAGTTTGCCCTTGAGCTGGGACTTGGCTTCACTGAGTTCCTTATACGGTATGGGTTCATCGACAAGCTGCCGAAGCTCTGTAAGAACCAGTTCCCTTAAATGATCGAGATACTCCTGATCGGTGCCCGCGTAAATGCCGAAAAGGCCACTGTCAAGGAAAGCTTCCATAAAAGACTGGATATGGTAACAGTAACCATGTTTTTCCCTGATGTTCTGATGTAGTCTCGAGCTCATGCCAGACCCGAGTACGGTGTTTGCCAGCAACAGCTTGTATCGATCCGGATCCACGGCGGACATGGCACGGCGCCCAAGCATAAAATGCGTCTGCTCAATGGGACGGCTTATAAGGGTCCGGGTCGCATTGTAAGGGGTCAGGGGCTGATCGCCGTTCGCTGCAAATTCGATCTCAAGCGGTTGGAAGTACTTTTCGACAAGATCCACCACCTGCGCATGGTCCGCATTGCCTGCCACGGCGATGATTACATTCATAGGGTGGTATTGTTCCCCCATGTAAGCAAAAAGCGCATCGCGATTAAATCCTGCAACTGTCGATTCATAACCGATGATCGGTCTTCCAAGCGGATGCGGAAGAAAAAGCTGCTTGTGAAATTCCTCAAAGATGAAATCCTCGGGATTATCCCGGTACATTTTCATCTCTTCAATGACCACTTTCTTCTCTTTTTCGATCTCTTCCTCGGGAAAACGGGAATGCAGAACCATGTCGGTCAACACATCCAGGGCCGTGTCCAGTTCGGAATCGAGACAACGTGCATAATAGCAGGTCAGTTCCGGTGAGGTAAAAGCATTCAGATATCCTCCTACCGCTTCCATGCTCAATGCGATATCATAGGCCGAACGCCGTTCTGTTCCCTTGAACAGCATATGTTCCAGAAAATGGGTAATCCCGGCTTCATGATCTTTTTCGTGCCTGCTTCCGGTCTTGACCCAAATACCGACGGAGAGGCTGCGAACAGTCTTGATGGATTCGGTCACGATACGCAGACCATTGGGCAGTACGGTTTTTTGTATACGATCGGGTGTGGTCATAAAACGTTGGTAGTTCTGAGAAATGTGTGCAGTTCACAATGGGTACCGGTGCCCAAATATACAAAAAGCGCCACCACAAAAAATGGTGACGCTTCTCATTTGTTTTTCCGGCCGCGTAATACGATGGGCTGCTGCTTCCTTCGGATCCGCCAGCCACAAAGTCAACATAGTTGTTACTCTTTGGGAATCAGTGCTTTTCTGGAAAGACGAAGCTTTCCGCCATCTTCCACCTTGAGCAACTTCACTTCGATCTGATCCCCTTCGGAGAGCACATCGCTTACTTTGTTGATCCGTCTGTGCTCGATTTCGGAGATATGCAACAGGCCGTCCCGGCCCGGAAGGATTTCCACAAAAGCCCCATACTCCTTGATGGAACGAACGGTGCCAGTGTAAATCTCACCTTCCTCAAGATCACCCGTAATGGCTTTGATCTTCTGGATGGCCGCATCGATCTTCTCCTTGCTATCGGCGGAAATGGTCACCACGCCCTTGTTGCCGACTTCTTCGATCATAACTTCGGCGCCGGACTCCCGCTGGATGGACTGGATCACCTTGCCACCCGGACCGATGATACCACCGATCTGATCAGACTCAACCTCGATCTTCGCAAACGACGGGGCAAACTCGGATATCTCAGGACGGGGAGTGGAAATGCTTTCGGCCATTTTCTCGAGGATATGAAGCCGTCCTTCACGGGCTTGTTGCAGGGCTTCGACCATTACCTCGTAGGAAATACCCTTGACTTTTATGTCCATTTGGCAGGCGGTGATTCCGTCTGCGGTTCCGGTCACCTTGAAGTCCATGTCGCCCATGTGATCTTCCTCACCCTGAATATCGGAGAGTACGACCTGTTTGCCGTCGCCCACGATCATGCCCATGGCAATGCCGGCGACCGGCTTTTTAACGGGGACACCGGCATCCATAAGCGCCATGGAACCACCACAGACCGAAGCCATGGATGAGGATCCGTTGGACTCAAGGACATCGGATACGACCCGGATGGTGTAGTCAAAATCATCCGTGGACGGAACCATCTTCCTCAGGGCCCGCTCGGCAAGATTGCCGTGGCCTATCTCACGGCGGGACACACCGCGCATCATTTTCACTTCACCCGTGCTGAACGGCGGGAAATTGTAATCCAGCATGAAACGCTTGGAGGTATTGTAGAACAGGGTGTCGATCATCTGCTCATCGCGTTTGGTACCCAATGTCACGGAAACGAGTGCCTGGGTCTCACCGCGGGTAAAGATGGCCGAACCGTGTGTTCGTGGCAGGTAGCCAACTTCGGTCCATATATCACGGATGTCCGACGGCTGGCGTCCGTCGATGCGCTGGTTCTCTTCCAGGAGCACCTTGCGCATGGCTTCTTTCTGGATGGCATAGCAGATCTCGGAGATGTTTTCCTCCTGCTCCGGGTATTCCTCGGCAAGGGTTTCTTTCATCTCGGTCCGGATCTCTTTTCCGGCCAATCCATACTCTTTTTTGGACAGCTTCTGACGGCTTATCTCTATGAAACGATCGCCTACCAGTTCCCGGACTTTTGCATCCAGTTCCGGTGTAATGGTGGATTCGGGTTTCTCCCATTTCTCTTTACCGTATTCCTTCTGGAGGTCGAGCTGGAACTGGCAAAGTATCTTGATGGACTCATGCGCCTGGCGGATGGCCTCGACCATATCTTCTTCGGAGGTTTCATCCATCTCACCTTCGACCATCACTACGTTTTCCAGTGTACCGCCGACGGTCATTTGGATGTCCGCGGCTTTCAGTTCACTGACGGTGGGATTGATGACGGTTTCTCCGTTGATCCGGGCAACGCGAACCTGGGCCATCGGGCCTTCGAACGGGATATCAGACAGGGTTAGCGATAGCGACGCCGCCACGGCACCGATCACGTCGCCGTCGTTTTCCCCATCGGAAGAAAACACCTGGCAGATTACCTGGGTCTCGTTCATAAATCCGTCTGGGAAGAGCGGACGGATGGTCCGGTCGATCAGTCGGGCGGACAAAATTTCTTTTTCAGAGGGACGTCCCTCTCTTTTGATGAAGCCGCCGGGAAATTTACCACCGGCCGCAAAGGTTTCCTTGAATTCCACAGTGAGCGGAAAAAAAGGTTGTCCGGGCTTGGCTTCCCGGGCAGCGGTGGCGGTTGCCATTACTACGGTATCTCCAATGCGTACAAAGGAACTTCCGTTTGCCTGTTTCGCAAGTCTTCCGGTATCAACTGTCAGTTCTTTACCGGGTGCGTATTCTACTTTTCTAAAATCAGCTTTCATAATTGTCTTTTCTGGTCTTCTATCGTCGTTAGCGTACTTGCAAAAAACCGGCGGGAATCATCCCTTACTATGCCTGACACCCAAAGAGGCTTTGTCCGGTCGTTTGCGGTGTGGGAGGGTGTCTATACAAGAAAGGCACGAGGTTTTCGTGCCTTTTTGTGATATCATTTACGGATACCAAGTTCTTTGATCAGCTTGCGATATCCTTCAATATCTTTTTTCATGACATAATTGAGAAGGCGACGGCGCTTACCGACCAGACGCAGCAACCCGAGCCGGGTTGAATGGTCTTTCTTGTGTGACTTGAGGTGATCAGTCAGCCTGTTGATGCGCTCGGTGAAAAGAGCTATTTGCGCTTCCGGTGAGCCGGTATCATCAGGGGCTTTGCCGAATTTCTTAAAAATGTCCTTCTTTTCTTCTGGTGTTACATTCATAGGTGTAAAGACTCCGCTTTAGATTATATCATACTAAAGTAGATGCGTATTTTAATGAGCTTTGAAATTTACGGTTTTTCATTGCCAGTTCCAAACCGCTGACAGGTTTCACGGTCACGGACCAGCTGTTGCACGAGGGCTTCCACGCTGTTGAATTTCTTTTCACCCCGTATGCGCCTCAGGAAACGGATCCGTATTTGGCTGCCATAAACCATGCGGCTGAAATCAAATATATGGACTTCCGGCACCAGCTTCTCTTCACCAGAAAACGTAGGACGCACGCCGATATTCATCATGCCGTAATAGCACTGACCCTCCAGCATCACTTCCACGTGATATACCCCGTGGGCGGGCAGTATCTTCATCCTGTTTTCAGGCTCCAGGTTGGCGGTCGGAAATCCGATAGTCCTTCCCCGCTGGTCTCCCTTTACAATGGTGCCGCTTACTTCGTAGCACCTGCCGAGCATGCGTGCGGCGGATTCCACATCACCCTCGTTTTCCAACAGTTTCCGGATGACCGTACTGCTGACGGTGATATGACCTACTTCGTGGGCTTCCACTACATGAACAGAAAAGCCCAGTTCCCGGGACATGTTCCTCAGGGTATTGATAGATCCCTCGCGATCCCGGCCAAAATGATGGTCGTAACCGATGACAAATTCATCCACCCCGATCTGGTCATGGATATAATACCTGATGAACTCCCCGGATGTCAGGATCGAAAAATCCCTGGTGAATGGGATTACGACCATGTGGTCGATGCCATGCGATTGCATAAAGGCAGCCCGCTCCTTGAGTGTGGTCAGCAGCCGGATGCCGTTTGAAGCGGGATTTATCACTTCCCTGGGATGAGGATCGAAGGTCACCACCACGGCAGGCGCCTTTTTCTTGCGTGCACGCCGCACCACGTTCTCTATGAGTGCCTGGTGACCAAGATGCACACCATCAAAAGTGCCAACGGTAAGCACATTGGCGGGATTTCTCTGATATTCGTGTATGAAAACGGGCGAACTCATACGGTTTCAAACAACGGTGTGGAAAAAATCAGTGTGGTAAAAATCATGCCTTTTCCTCATACAGTGACCGGATACGCTCCACATCTGCCGCATCATCGACAAGGTAAGGCCCAATGGCTGTCCTGCGCAGGGACGAAAGATGAGCACGCGTATCCAGTGCAAGTCCGAGATCATGGGCGAGGGTCCGCACATATGTCCCCTTGCTGCAAAGCAGGTCCAGGATAAAGCGATCATCATCAAACCGCACTACCCTGCTGTCGTATACCTCCACAGTGCGCGGTTCCCTGTCCACCACCTGTCCTTTTCTGGCTAGGGTATACAATCGTTTCCCGTCTTTCCAAAGTGCTGAATACATCGGGGGAACCTGGCTTATCGGACCGGTAAATTGCCTGGCAAGCAACGTCTCCACCTGACTGAGATCCACGTGATCGTATGGGGCGTGCTCTTCGGGCGGGGTTGCGGCATCCTGACTCGGAGTGGATGCCCCAAGCTTCACTTCCGCCAGATACCGTTTGGGCAGTTCCTGTATCTGCGACACCAGCTTGGTCGCCTTGCCGGCACAAAGAATAAGCAAACCGGTAGCCAGGGGATCGAGAGTCCCGGCATGTCCTGTTTTTTTTGTCCGGATCCGGCCGCGTAAAAACTTGACGGCATCAAAGCTGGTCCACCCGGCGGGCTTGTCCAGCAGGAACAGGGCTCCTGTCGAGTACTCTGCCCCCGGTTCAGGGAGCCGGTTCCGGTCGAAAACGGGAACACTCGAAAGTGAAATGGAAGAGTTGCCCATAGGCCTTTTTATCAGCGACTTTTTTATCAGCTCATAATCGCATCCGCAGAGTACGTTTGGGTCCGCCCGGTGACGCAGGTCATGTCCGGATCCGGAATGTTCTGCAGTCTTTTATCGATCGGTTTTACGATCACGGTTGCTGGATTTACCGGATGACCCCTTGCCCGTATCATCCGCTCCCGGTTCATCCGTTGAGGATCCTTCCTCTTTTTTACCGGAATGAATTTTGCGGAAAAGCGAATCGATCTTCTCCACATATTCGGCCGTATCGTCCTTGTGAAAATGGATTTCAGGAATACGCCGTACCTGATGACGGATCCTTGTCGCGAGTTTTTTTCGTATTTCGGGTGTCTTCTCCTTAATGAAGTCGAAGATATCCTCGGTCTGTCCCTGAGTGGGCAGGATACTCAGGTATACATGGGCCTGCATCAGGTCGGGGGAAACCCGTACACTTGTAACCGTGAGGATGGAACCATGCTGGTAGTCCTGCTGCAGTATCTCACCCAGGTCCGATTTCAAGACGGCTGCGACCCGCTCTGTCCTGATACTCATCCGCTTGTTTCTTGCTTGAGTTTGCGTTTCGTCTCTACCACTTCGTACCCTTCAATGACATCACCGACTTTGATATCATTATAGTTCTTGATACCGAGACCGCACTCATAACCGCTGGCAACTTCCTTCACATCGTCCTTGAATCGCTTCAGGGAAGCCAGCTCGCCTTCGTAGATCACAATACCATCGCGGATCAGTCGAACCCTGGTGTTCCGAGTGATTTTTCCATCGGTCACCTTGCAGCCGGCAATTGTTCCCGCTTTGGGCACCTTGAAGATATCAAGAACCTCCAGGGTAGCCACAGTTTTTTCGTTAACCTCAGGTGACAGAAGTCCCTCAAGCGCGTCACGCACGGCGTCCACGGCATCATAGATCACGCTGAACAGGCGGATATCTATTTCCTCATTTTCTGCAAGCCTGCGCGCATTGGCAGAGGGACGCACCTGGAATCCAATGATGATGGCCTCAGAGGCCGATGCCAGAAGCACGTCCGATTCGGAAATGGCCCCGACCCCGGTATGTATGATATTCACTTTGACTTCTTCATTGGACAGTTTCTGCAGTGAGCCCGCGAGTGCTTCGATAGAGCCGTCCACATCTCCTTTGATGATGATGTTCAGCTCAGCCATTTCGCCCAGGGCAAGTCGGCGTGAAATATCATCCAGGGTCACATGCTTAACTTTCCGGAGGGACTGTTCGCGCTTGATTTGCTGTCGCTGATGGGCTATATCCTTGGCGATCCGCTCGTCTTCCACGGCTACGATCTTGTCACCAGCCTGCGGTATGCCATCAAACCCGGTCATCTGTGCGGGTTGCGCCGGACCTACATCGTCGATGCGTTCCCCGAATTCGTTTTCCAGCGCACGGACCTTTCCGGAGTAGGAACCTGCAACGAAGGGATCACCGATCCGCAGGGTTCCACGCTGGATCAGGATGTTGGCCACGACACCTTTGCCCCGGTCCACCTTGGCTTCGAGGACAATGCCGCTGGCCCGGCGGTTCGGATTGGCCTTGAGCTCCATGAGTTCAGCCTCTATCAGCACTTTGTCCAGCAGTTCATCGATACCTTTACCCGTATGAGCTGACACCTCGGCGATCTGTACATTCCCGCCCCACTCTTCCACAATGACGTTGTAATCGGACAGCTGCTGCTTGATCCTGTCCGGATTCGCGCCTTCCTTATCGGTTTTGTTAATGGCCACGACCATGGGGACGCCGCCGGCCTGGGCGTGGTTGATCGCCTCCACGGTCTGGGGCATGACGGCATCGTCAGCCGCAATGACCAGGATAACCATATCGGTTACCTGTGCACCGCGGGCACGCATGGCCGTGAACGCCTCGTGCCCCGGGGTGTCAAGAAATGTTATGTTGCGCTTGTCGGGTAACCGGACCTCATAGGCCCCAATGTGCTGCGTAATGCCACCCGCTTCACCGGCCGTGACCTTCGTCTTGCGGATATAGTCCAGAAGAGACGTCTTTCCATGGTCCACGTGCCCCATTACGGTGACCACGGGTGACCGGGGTTCCAGTTCTTCCGGCTCATCTTCTTCGCCCTCGTCCAGATCTTCACTCAATTCCTCGGCATCGACAAACATCACGTCGCGATCGTACTGGTCAGCCAGCAGTTCAATGGTGCTTGCTTCCAGTCTCTGGTTGATGGAGACGACCATACCGAGGTTCATGCAGTGCATGATGATCTCGTTGGGACTCACGTCCAGAAGATCAGCCAGATCACTTACCGTGATGAACTCCGTAACTTCCAGTGTCCGCTGCTGTTTTTCTGACTTTTCGGATTGAATGAATTCGCGTTCGGCCGCCATCTCCTCGCGCTTCTGCTTGCGCCGTTTCTGGCGCTTGCGTCCGGCCGCTCCGCCGGTGCTCAGCATGGCGAGGGTTTCCTTCATTTTGGATTCGACATCGGACTCCTCGACCTTGGGTGCTTTCCTGGATTTGATCCTCTTCTTTTTCTTCCGCGGCTTTGCGACATCCTCGCCTTTCCCGGCTTCAGGTGCACCTTCGCGCACCCGCTTGGCGGCGATTTTTTTCTTTTTCGGCTTGTCCGCGTCCTCCGGTTCGAGAGATGGTGCATCCGCCGGCTTCTCTTCTTTCTGAGCCTTTTTGCCTTTTTTCTTTTTCTTTTTGCCAGGCGCCTTTTCTGCGGGATCGGCTATTTCGATTTTGCCCAGAACCCGGGTTCCGGCCAGCTTTTCTTTGCGGCCGCGTATGATGGGACTGTCTAGAATCTCATCATCCGGTTGTTCCTCGTCATACTCTGCCTCCTCCACGTCCTCCGGTGTTTCTGTATCACCGGCGCGGTCCGTCTCGGGCACTTCATCGGCTGGTCCTGCTTCAGCGGGTTCAGTATCGGTTTCTTGCATGCCTTCAGCTCCTGCACCGGTATCGGCCTCTTCGAGCTCTTCCCCGGATTCGGGTTTGGATTCGGCCGCAGGTTCAACGTCGTCTTTGCCACCGGTTTTTTCTTTTTCGGATGCTCCGGCTTTTTCTTCGGGTTCCTCCTTCTTTTTGGCTTCCTTATCGTCAGCAAGACGCTTTTGCTCCTTCTTTTCCTTATCAAGTTGATCGGCATCGATCGGCTCCAGTGGCAGGAGTTCGTCCTCGGCTGCTTCATCCTTGGGTTTAAGCTCTTCGATCGGATCCAGGAAACTGTCAATGGTTACCGATTCGTTCCTGCTGGAATGGAAAGTACTTCTCCGCTCTTCGTATTCTTCGCGCGCCCTGACATGATCTCTGCTTCTCGCCTTGTCTTCGCCGTAAACCGCCTCCAGCGTCGAATACATTTCAGGTGTGATTTTGACATTGGGTTTGTTCTCTACAGGAAACCCATTGTCATTCAGCGAATCCACAATGGATTGTGTGGAGACGTTGAATTCCGATGCCACCTTGAATAAGCGTTTCGGTTTACCAGCTACTGTCATATACGATTGATCCTGTTCTGTTTGATTCCAATGTGCCGGACCGGCTTCGGCTCGGGCTAGGCCTCGTCTTCTTCAAATTCCTCTTCAATGGTGCGGATGATCTGCCTGGCATCCTTTGCTGCCAACCTGCCTTCGGTCCGGCGTTCGAGTTCCGACGGGCTCAATTCCAGTACCGACCGGGCCGTATCGCAACCGATATCGTACAGCAGTTGTACGATATCATCCCCGAAATCGTCGGCAAATTCGAAAATGTCAATGTCGTCTTCGTCCTCGACTTCACGGTACACATCGATCTCGTGATTGGTCAGCTGCGTTGCCAGGCGGATATTCACCCCGCCTTTGCCGATCGCCTTCGAAACCTGGTCGGCTGGCACGACTACCTTGGCACGCCGGTTTTCCTTGTCGATTTCGACCGACTGTACGTGGGCGGGCTGCAGGGCCCGTTTGATAAACTCGTAATTGTCTTCGGTATAGTTGATCACATCGATGTTTTCGTTACACAGTTCCCGCACGATCGAGTGTATTCGTATTCCTTTCATTCCGACACAGGCACCCACGGGATCGACCCGTTCATCATTGGAGATAACGGCGACTTTTGATCGGTCGCCTGGCTCACGAACCGTTTTGATGATTTCGATGACCCCGTCAAACACCTCGGGTATCTCGTTCTCGAACAGTCGTTCAAGGAAGAGCGGGGACGTACGCGAGATGATCACCGCGGGATTTCCTTCCTGCCTTTTTACTTCCACCACGACGGCACGGATGGTATCGCCTTTACGGTACCGGTCCTTGTAGATCTGGTGACTTTTGGGCAGGATCAGTTCCACACCGTTGTGATTGACAAGAATATCTCGGTTACGCACCTGATAGACATCGCCAAGGACGATTTCACCAATACGGTCGGTGTAGTCCTCAAAAATGTTATCTTTCTCGATTTCCCGGATACGCTGGGCCAGGGTCTGCCGGGCCATCATGACGGCGCGGCGGCCGAAGTCCTCAATCCTGAGCTCCTGGGCAAATTCATCATACAGCTCAAGGTCCGGATCCAGTTTCTGAGCTTCCGTAATCCCGATTTCATTGACCGGATCCGTGAGCTCTTCATCGGGTACCACTTCTCGGATATGCATAATTTGGATCTCGCCGCGATCGGGATTCAGGATAACCGAAAAAGCTTCGTCAGAGTCGTATTTTTTCCGGATCATGGACCGGAACACGTCCTCGAGGATCGAAAGGAGAAGATCTCTGTCAATCCCCTTGTCCTTGGCAATTTCAGCAAAAGACTGAATAATCTGTTTTGAAATATCCGTTTGCATGTGGTTAGTTATCGAGAATGCCGTTGTTGTTTAAAGCGATGCCATAATGTGCGTTTCCACAATATCAGAAAACGGAATCACAAGCTCTTTCTTGTCCTTGGCAGACAAGGTAATGTGTTCCCCGCTGACGGCTTCAAGTTTTCCCTCCACCCGGCGCTGTTCACCGTTTTCGAGAAAAATGACACGGGCTTTGCGCCCGATGTTGGTATGATACTGCCTGATATCCTTCAAGGGTCGGTCCAGACCGGGCGAGGAGACATTGAGGGTATACTTTTTTTCCCGCCAGCCGCTGGCATCCAGCAGGAAATTCACTTCCTTGCTGATATCGGCGCACCGGTCAAGCGAAATGTTGCCCGTTTCGGATTCCAAATAGATCCAGATCATACGGTTTCCCGGCGAACCCTTGAGTTCGACATCTACCAGGTACATATCGCTGTCCTGAAGCACCTTGCCGGCAATGTCCGTTATCTGTTCCAAATCGTCCAAATGAACTCCGTTTGCTGATTTCCAAATACAAAAAAAGTGAGCCTTTGCGGGCTCACTTACAAAGTTTAAATATACGCCAAAAATTGGCAATACCCAAAATTTAAGACGGATCGGACCGTTGCTTGAACTGCCTTTGCGGACGTATTCGGAAACACCTTCTTCGCCCGTATCGCGTATCTTTCTGCCGGATTCCCTATTTTTCTTGCGAACCTATTTTACAAGCCCCATGCGAAAAATCCCACTCACGCTCGTGTTATTAATCATATTCGCTGTATCTTATTGCAGTGGAAGTAATAAAGGTGATTCCCAGGATCGAAGGACCGGCCGCACAATCAATCCCACCGATACGATTCAGATCCTGACTGCGCAGCAGGACCGTGTTGTGGCCGAAATCCGGGTCGCCCTGGCGCGTACCGAAACCGAACGTAACACCGGCCTGATGGAAGTGCAGGAAATGCCCTTTGACACGGGCATGCTGTTCATCTTCGATGACGAATCGTCACGGAGCTTCTGGATGGCCAATACTCCCCTGTCACTGGATATCCTGTTCGCTGACCGGCAACGGCGTATCGTTCGCATCCACACCCGTACCACCCCGTACTCCGACCGGCAGATCCGCTCTGAATACCCCGCCATGTACACCCTGGAAGTAAACGCCGGGTTTGTGAACGATCATGATATACGGGAAGGCATGTATCTTCACTGGGAATAGCCTCTCTTTCTGCCCCTGGAAGTGCTACTATTTCTTCCCTTTCAGGAACGCCATCAGCTCTTCCACGTTTTTCCGTGAGCCCATGTAGACCGGCGAGGTCTGGTGGATGTTTTCGGGATTGATCTCCAGGACCCGGTCACGCCCGTCCACTGCCAGCCCGCCAGCCTGTTCCATGATGTAACCCATCGGGTTGCACTCATACATAAGCCGCAGTTTTCCCTTCGGATTGGCCACGTTGGGAGGATACAGGAAAATCCCCCCAAGCAGCAAGGTCCGGTGCAGATCGGAGACCATGGAGCCGATGTACCGAAGAGAGTAGGGACGGTTCGATCCCGGGTCGACCTGCTTGATGTGCTCGATGTAGGACCGGATCCCTTCGGGCCATCCACTGGCATTTCCTTCGTTTACGCTGTAGGTTGAACTGCTTTCGGGCATACGGATGTCATCGTCGGTGAGCATGAACTCACCGATGGAGGGATCGAGCGTAAACGAGCTGACCCCCATGCCGGTAGTATAGACCAGCATGGTGCTTGAACCGTACAGCACATAACCGGCGGCGGCCTGCCGATCCCCCGGCTGCAGGGCATCGGAATCTTCGGGCGACACATTGCGTGAGGACTTCCTGCGGTAGATGGAAAAAATCGTACCCACAGAAACATTGACATCGATATTGGACGATCCATCAAGCGGATCAAAAAAGACCAGATACTTCCCGGACGGGCTCTGGGTGCGAATGAGCTCATTGCTCTCTTCGGATATCATCAGACTGACAATTCCCGACCGCCGCAAGGCCGAGAGGATCTGTTCATCGGCAAACAGATCCAGTTTCTTCACGTTTTCGCCATGAACGTTCCGACTGCCCTGCTGTCCGAGCAGATTGGTGATACCGGCCTTGTTGACCTCCCTGGAGACAATTTTTGCGGCCAGACCGATATCACGCAACAGCTGGGACAACTCACCCGTGGCACCGTCGAAACGGTTCTGCGATCGGATGATGAATTCTTCAAGAGTTAACAGATGATTGGTTGTATCCTGGGCCATGGTTACGGCAATTTAATGGTTGGATGATGATGATTGTGATTGGGAAATTGCTTTCAATTCCTTTAACAGCGATTCGGCTTTTCGCTGAAGCATCTCCGGACTGCCGTCATTGTGGATGACGATATCCGCTTCAGTCGCCATCTTCTCGTAGGCCGGCTGCTTCTGTATCCTCTCTCCGACATTTTCGGGGTCGGTACCATCCCGTTCCGTAACACGTCGGATGCGTTCCACGGCCGGACAGGTGAGCAGGATTATGGCATCGCACATGCTGCGGTGATCAGAATCCGGCAGAAGGGCCGATTCATGGGCAAACAGCAGATGCCCTTGTCCGGCGGCCTTGTCCTTGCGTGCAGCAATCTCCTTGTAGACAGCTGGATGCACGGCGTCATTAAGCTCCTGCAGGCGGTTTTTGCCAAAGGCTTCTTTGGCAAGGTATTTACGGTTGAGCGAACCATCGTCCAGGTAGGCTTTCGGGCCGAACAACTTTACGATCTGCTGCCTGAGCGCCGGATCGGAGACCATGAGCTCTTTGGCCAGGTCATCGGCATAGACGACCGGAACACCGTGCTTCTCCCACACGTGCAGGAACGTGGATTTCCCGCTTCCGATTCCCCCGGTGACACCGATATGCAGCATGTTGTAATACGTTAATTTTCAGGCATGGGACGGACGGCATCCACCGATTCCGTCCAACCCGTTCAGATGACCGTGTCCTGCGGTTGCCCCTCGCTCTGTTTCGGATAATCCGTAGTGTAGTGCAAGCCCCTGCTTTCCTTGCGGTTCATGGCCGAACGGATGATAATGTACGCATTGGCGATAAGGTTGCGCAACTCGCAGAGCGCTACACTCACTTTTGTTCTCTGAAAAAAGTCCTCGGTTTCCTCATACAGCAGACGAGTCCGCCGAAAGGCCCGTTCAAGCCTCAGGTCGCTCCGGACAATACCCACGTAATTCCACATGATCTGTTGCAGTTCCGTCTTGTTATGATAAATCAGGATCGCTTCCTCGGCATTGACCGTGCCGCTTTCATCCCATTCGGGCACATCTGTCTGGAACTCCGCGGTGCGGATATAGGCTGCAGCCTTCTGAGCCGCGCGTTTTGAGAATACCATGGCTTCCAGCAGACTGTTGGAAGCCAGGCGATTTGCTCCGTGCAGACCGGAACAAGCCGATTCCCCGGCGCAGTACAGACCGCTTATGGTTGTCTGTGCGTCTTTGTCGGTGAGCACCCCGCCGCAGAGATAATGGGCCGCCGGCACGACCGGGATCCATTGTTCCGTGATGTCTATGCCGAATGACCGGCATGTTTCCATGATATGCGGGAAACTTTCTCCCAAAATAGACTTATCTATATGAGTAACATCCAGATAAACACTTTTATCACCGGATTTTTTCAGGTAATCGTCAATGGACCGTGCTACGATGTCCCTCGGGGCCAGCTCGGCCCGTTCATCGTAGTCTTTCATAAAGGCATACCCATTGCGGGCACGCAGAATACCGCCTTTACCCCTTACAGCTTCGGATATCAGAAACGAGTTGGCTTCCGGGATATTCAGCGTAGTGGGATGGAACTGCATGAACTCCATATTGGCCACACGTGCTTTGGCTCGATAGGCCATGGCTATGCCGTCCCCGGTAGCAATCGGGGGATTGGTGGAGTGCAGATAGGCCTCTCCCACGCCACCGGTAGCCAGCAGTGTTGCTTTGGCGAGAACGGTTTCCACCATCCCGGAGCGATTGTCGAGCACATAGGCACCATAGCAATGGACATCAGGATTACGGCGCGTAACCTCTTTGCCAAGGTGGTGTTCGGTTATGAGTTCAAGAGCAAAATGATGCTCGAAAATCCGTATGTTCGGATGCTCGTCAAGGGCCTTCAGCAGCGTCTGTTCGATTTCCTTTCCAGTCCGGTCGGCTGCATGGACGATCCGGTTTCGCGAATGGCCGCCTTCACGTCCAAGGTCCAGCTCCCCATCCCTGGATGTGAACTGCGCACCCCAATCAAGCAGTTCTTTGACAACGCCCGGACCCTCGCGTACGACCATCTCCACGATATCTTTACGGCAAAGCCCCGCTCCGGCGACAAGGGTGTCCCGAATGTGGTCTTCAAACCGATCATCCCGGGCGATGACGCTGGCGAGCCCGCCCTGTGCATAGTTGGTGTTGGATTCAGCCGAATCCTTCTTGGTGATGATGGCCACCGTTCCGTGGCGGGCCACCCTAAGTGCGAACGAGAGCCCTGCCCCTCCGCTTCCTATTACCAGGAAATCAAATTTTTCAGGCATCAGACATCAGGTATGCTTTGATGAATTCATCAATGTCACCATTCATCACGGATTCCACATTCGATGTTTCGTGGCCGGTGCGGTGGTCCTTGACCATGTTGTAAGGATGGAAGACATAGGAGCGGATCTGCGAGCCCCATTCATTCTTCATCTTCGAGCTTTCCACCTTGTTTTTCTGCTCTTCCTTGATCTGTTTCTCCAGGTCGTAGACCCTGGATTTGAGCATGAGCATGGCCTTTTCCCTGTTCTGGAGCTGGGACCGCTCCTGCTGACATTCGGCCACAACCCGTTCCTCTCTGCCGTTGGACAGTTTTCCGGTCCAGATAAGCCGGACCCCGGTTTCCACCTTGTTCACATTCTGTCCACCCTTGCCGCCGGCATGGAAGCGCTGCATTTCAACATCATCGGGATTTAGTTCGATCTCAATGGTATCGTCGATCAGCGGGGTTACAAAGACCGAGCAGAAGGATGTGTGGCGGCGCGCGTTGCTGTCGAACGGGGAGATCCGGACCAGCCGGTGCACTCCATTTTCCGCTTTGAGGTAACCATAGGCGAAATTGCCTTTGATTTCAAGCGAAGCACTTTTTATGCCGGCCACATCCCCGTGCTGGTATTCCAGTACAGTTACTTCCATGCTGTTGTCGCTGGCCCAGCGTGTGTACATGCGGTAAAGCATCTCGGCCCAGTCCTGACTCTCGGTGCCACCGGCTCCGGGATTAATCGTCAGCAGCGCGTCCCTGCGGTCGTCCGGTTCATCCAGCATATTCTTGAATTCAAGGTCCTCGACTTCCTTTTTGAGCCGGGCCACTTCCTCGTTGAATTCGTCGCTCACATCATCACCCTCTTCAAGGATCTCACGGAAGAGCTGGATGTTCTGACGTCGCTCGTCAAGTTTATCCCACTGGGTCACCCATGATTTTTCATGGGTGAGGTCCCGCATAAGTTTCTGTGCTTTATCGGAATCGTCCCAGAAATCAGGCTGCTGCGCCTGGAATTCAAGTTCGCTTATCCTTTCTTTTCTCTGATCATAGTCAAAGATACCTCCTCAACGCCTCGACGCGCTGCAGAAGATCGTTCACTTGTTCGGTTGTGTACTGAAGTTCGGCCATGGGATACTCCGTTGAATATGGCGTTAAAAGATGATACGTATTACCGTATAACGCTGATATGGACTCCCTCAGCGTGAAAAGATTTTGGCCAGGACCAGTCCGGCCGCAACTCCGCCGATAAAGGCGTAGGCCAGGGCTTCCTCGGGATGGGAGCGCACGTACTTTCTGGCATTGCGGTATTCCTGACGGATCTCGTTTTCCAATCGCTCTTTTTCTTCGTTGAGTTTTTCTATAATATCCCTGTGGTCGCCGTCCACCAGTGTTGACGGTTCCGCTTTATTTTCTGCCATAATGCCCTCGTCATCTTCCATGTTGATCATCCATTCGCACGCAGGATGCTTATTTGGGAATGTTTTGAAGGTTCAAAGATATAAAAAAACCGGTACTGAAAACAAACCGCAAACACACCTGCGGAATATCTGCAAGCAATGCAATGACTGAAAAGGAATATGACGTACGATTTCGTTGGCTTTACCCTCATCTCGAAGAAGCCGGCCGAATACTGCGGTTGCAACAGCATAACCGCCGTTTCCAGGTCAGCATAAAAAGAGACGGATCCAAGG
This sequence comes from Cyclonatronaceae bacterium, assembly GCA_046483675.1. Taxonomy (GTDB): domain Bacteria; phylum Bacteroidota; class Rhodothermia; order Balneolales; family Natronogracilivirgulaceae; genus SKNL01. Next base: position 38,019 of record JAWOCT010000032.1, on the reverse strand, counting down.
TGACCGACACGGACAGGAATATGAGCGATTTCTGGTTGGAACTGCTGCAAAAAGCCTTCCCTGGTGAGACTGTGGTGAGCGAGGAAGAGAAATCCTCCCACATCTACCCGGAGAAATCATCTGTAGTCTGGTACATTGACCCCATCGATGGCACGAGCAAATTCATCGAGGGATCACCGAATTACTTTGTGCTCATCGGTCTGTGCCTGGACGGCAAACCGAGTTTCGGCGTGCTGTACCAGCCGGAGCGGAACTGTGTACTCTATGGCAATTCCCGCATACGCTCGCGATTGTACACTGCGCCTGAGAACTACCGGGAGATCCACCAGACCATAAGCTGGCGACACCAGATGCCCCTGGTGGTCAAGGGGGCTTCCCCGGTACTCCGTGACCGCATGGAATCGATCACCCATCTGCCTGTCCGTCGCACCTCCAATGCGGCTCACAATATTATCGGTCCACTGAACGGACCCAGCACCGGATTCGTGAGTTTCCGCCGTACTGCCTATTGGGATGTGTCTGCTCCGGCGGCCATCATGGAATCGGCCGGTTTTCAGACCCGAATCCTGCGTCACGGAGAGGATGTCCGTTACAACGACGGCAATGTATTCTGTGACCGCTTCTTCTGTCTTCCACCAGATACTCCAGACGAGGTCATCGAGTATGTAACCGGTGTAACGGCCTGACGCTTTGTGGTCACATGGCCGCCTTGACCTGGTCCCTGTATTGCAGTTCATAGAGGCGCCGGTAAATGCCGTCCTTGCGGGCAAGGAGCTCACGGTGTGTTCCGGTTTCCCTGATCCGTCCCTTGTGCATCACTAGGATCTTGTCGGCATGCTGTATGGTAGAGAGGCGATGGGCTATAACCAGAGTGGTGCGGCCCTTCATAATGGTATCCAGGGCTCTGGATACCAGGAATTCGGTTTCGGAATCCACGTTTGAGGTGGCCTCATCCAGGATCAGTATCGTCGGGTCGTAGACCAGGGCTCTGACGAAACATATGAGCTGACGCTGCCCCATCGACAGGGAAGTTCCTCTCTCGCTGATCCGGTGCATGTACCCACCGGGGAGTTTCCGTATGAAACGGTCGGCCTGGACCAGCCCGGCAGCCCGCTGGACCTTTTCACGGGAGATGTCCGTATTGCCAAGGGTGATATTATCCATGATGGTGCCGGCGAAAAGCAGATTGTCCTGCAGTACGAGCCCGAAATAGGAGCGAAGCGTCGATTGTTTCATATCGCGGATATCGACTCCGTCGATGGTGATTCTTCCGGAGGAAACATCATAAAAACGCAGCAGCAGGTTGATAAGCGTCGTCTTCCCGGCACCGGTGGCACCCACAACAGCCACGACATCACCGGGTTTGACCTGAAAATCCGCTTCTTTGAGGACATTCTGTTCCTCCGGGTTATAACGGAACGAAACGTTCTCGAACCGTACGAACCCCTCTTTCCGGTCCGGCTCTACAGGCTGCTCAGGGTCCGGTATTTCATTTTTGGTATCGAGTATCCCGAAAATCCTTTCAGAAGATGCCAGGGCGCTCTGAAGCGTGTTGAACTTTTCCGAAAGGTCGCGGATAGGAACAAAAAACTGGCGCACATACTGGATGAAAGCAAGCAGGACCCCGAAAGTGACCTCTCCGGACAGTGCCTGGGCACCCCCATACCAGATCACGAGAGCCATGGCCAGGGAGGCTATCACTTCGACGGCCGGCCAGAATAGGGCAAAATAGAAAATAGTGTGGATATGGGCATCGGCATGGTCACGGTTGATATCCTGAAACTTTTCCGCTTCCTTTTTCTCCCTGCCAAAAAGCTGTACGATGCTCATGCCACCGATATGCTCCTGAACGAACGAGTGCAGCCGGGCGATCTGGTCCCTTACGTTGAGGAATGCCACCCTCACCCTGGCCTTGAACCAGAAGGTGGCATAAACCAGTATGGGCAGCACGCTGAGACTGACCAGTGAAAGCTCCCAGCTCATCGAGAGCATGAATCCGATGATGAATACGATCCGGAACAGGTCTCCGAGAATGTTCACGACCCCTGAGGACAACAGATCATTTAGGGCCTCAATGTCACTGGTGCTGCGCGTTATCAGTCTACCGATCGGGTTTTTATCGAAAAACTGGACATGCAGATTTTGGATCTTGCGAAATACGGCGCTTCGCAACCGAAACAGGGCCCCCTGTCCCACCCATCGCATCACGTAGGTATTGCCGATCAGTATGGCAGTTTCCAGCAGGAGCACCCCCATAAAAAGCAGCATGATCCTGCCCAGCCCAACAAAGTCACCCTCGGCAATATAGTCGTCTACTGCCACCTGGGTGAGGTACGGGCGCAAGGGTCCGAGAAAGGCAACGCCCAGAGTGAGGAACAGGGCCAGTACCAGAAACCACTTGTAGGGAGCCAGAAAGTAGTAAAGCCGTCTGATCAGATACGTATCGACGGCTTTACCGGCTGCATTTTGTCTGGAATCGGAACGCTTGTCAGAAGCGGTCGAAGTCATCAAACGGAGTTCGGGGTGTTATGGGTAAGGGCTTGCTTGGACGATGCGGACTTGGCCTGCCCTGACCTTCCTCAGTACGTTTGAGGGGTTTGCTGTACCGTGGTTTTTGGGGCCGGTCCGAATCGCCACCCTTGTAGTAACGCGCATTGGCCGGTTTCCGTTTGAATCTCTTCTTTTTAAATCCACTCTTGCGTTTGGGCGCAGGTTTGAATGCTTTTTGAGTTCGTTGCGCCTTTTTGTCATTCAGGTCGATGATTTCTACACGTGGACTGATGATATCCTTTTCCTGCTCTGGATTGGTAAATATGGGACGGAGTTCATAGGCCAGCCATGTTTTTTCAAAGACACCCCGCGCTTCCTTGAGCAACAGGAACTGATTGGAGTAGCGAGCGGAAAAGTGACCTATTACCAGTCGCTGGACCTTGGCCGTCTTGGCAACAATGGCGGCATCCTGGGCGCTGGAGTGTCCGGTATCTTCAGCCTTTTCCTTGAGAGGCTCACCAAAGGTGGCTTCGTGATACAGTATGGTGGCATTTTCAGCCAGACGAATCGAATTTTCACAAAACTCGGTATCGGTAACGTAGACAAAACTCTCACCAGGCCGGGGATCGCCCACGATATCGGCGGAATGCACCACCGATCCATCCTCGAGTGTGACATCCTCCCCCTGCTTGAGGGCCTTGAACTGTGTGTCCTGGGATATTCCGGCCTCCGTTGCTTTGGCAGCATCCACTTTGCCCGGCCTGTCTTTTTCCTGAAAGCGGTAGCCGATGCAGAACTTGTTATGTTTCAGTGGACGCGCTTCCACATAATATTCTTCATCTTCCAGGACCACTTCATGATCAAAATCGCTCTTCAGTTCTTTGTATGTGATAGGAAACTCAAGTTCAAGCTCAGCTGTCCCGAAAACCGAATCAACCATCTTATTCAGCCCTTCTGGTCCGATGATGGTCAGCTCTCTGTCCCGGCGCTGCAGCTGCAATGTGCTCAGTAATCCAAAAAGACCGAAAATATGATCGCCGTCCAGATGAGATATGAATATGGACTCGATCTTCGACCGCTTGACACCGGCCTGGAGCAGACGCATCTGCGTATTTTCTCCGCAGTCAAAAAGAAATACACTGCCATCCCTCCACAACGCTACCGATGGCAAATGACGTACAGCAGTCGGGGTTGCCGATGAGACACCCAGAGGAATTATGATCATGTTGGTAACCTCTCCATTTTGATTCAGGGGATTTCGCTGTCAGACGAAATATTCCCGTATTGTGCAACTGATTTATATGTTTTCTAGTTCTTCTTCAATAAGCTGCTTGCGGTACAGACCGGCATAGTATCCCTGAAGTGCCAGCAGCTCTTCATGCGTTCCGCTTTCCACAATCCGTCCTTCATCCATGACGTAAATGGTATCTACGTGCTTTAACGAAGACAAACGATGACAAATAATAAACATTGTGACGTTATCGAAATCGGAGCCCAGATGACGTATTATGGCATCTTCGGTCCGCGTGTCCACAGCGCTCAAGGAATCGTCCATAATGAGAATGGGCGGCCTGCGAATGAGCGCCCTTGCAATGCTTGTTCGTTGTTTTTGCCCACCCGATAATGTAATTCCGCGTTCACCTAATATAGTGTCGAATTTTTTATCAAATTCCAAAATATTTTGCAGCACTTCGGCCTGTAAGGCAGCTTTGCGGATATCCTCCTCCGTTGCCTGTTCTTTTCCAAAAGCAATGTTCTCACGTATAGTGTCTGAAAACAGGAAGTTGTCCTGTGGAACAAAACCCAGCATGGATCGCAGCGTGCCAAGCGGATATTCCCGGATATCGACACCGTCCATGAGGATACGTCCGTTTTGCGGATCGTAAATCCTTGGCAGCATTTGAACCAGTGTAGTCTTGCCCGACCCGGTCCTTCCGACTACACCGACCCGTTCTCCCTTTCTTATCGTGAGATTGATGTCCTGCAATGCAGGTTCCTCCGAACCTGGATAAGTAAAATGCACATTCTCAAAAACAATCTTGTCACGGAACCCGTCAGGAATGTGCGCATCCCTGCCGGGGATGTGCCGTACTTCTTCGGTAACCGGCTGTCTGAGCAGTTTCTGTATGCGAGAGTTGGATGCGGCGGATCGCTGCAACAGGTTCAGTGTATAACCGAGAGACGCTACCGGCCAGGTGAGGTAGGTAACATAAATGATGAATTCAGCGATGTTGCCCACGGTGACCAGGTTCTCCATAACCATCAATCCCCCCTGCCAGACGACCAACACGATAGAGCTGCCGATCAGGAAGAGAAGCATCGGGTGGAACAGTGCCTCAACCATATCAAGACGCAATTTCTTGCGCCTGTAACGCCTGTTTTCACGAAGGAACCGATCCTCCTCATACTGCTCCCTGTTGAAGGCCTTTATGACACGGATGCTGGAGTAGACCTCCTGCACCTTTCCTGCCATCATGGCATACTGCTGCTGGATCTCATTGGACCTTCGGTTGATAAAACGGCTGACCCAGTAGGCGAGTATGGCCAGGAGAGGAAGCGGAAGCAGTGCCCAGAAAGTAAGCGTAACATTGACCATAAGCATGATACCAATGATGATGGTCACTCTGGAAAGTGTGTTAATGGTATACATGAACGCCGGTCCGAAGTATTCCCGGACACGCACCACGTCCTCTGTCGCCCGGGTGTAGACATCGCCTGAGCGGTTGGAGCCGAAGAAGGATCGGGGCAGCTTCTGCAGGTGGTCGAAGATCTGATTGCGCAGATCGAACTCGATTTTACGTGAGGTGACGATGAGGGTCTGACGGGTAGCGAACAGCAACAGCCCGTACAACAGCACTGCGCCCATAAGCAGGCCCGTGTTCTGTGCGAGGAACCAGCCTGTTTCCGGAGAGAACAACACTTCAAGGACACTTTCATAGCTGGATGGCATGGATCCCGAGATACGCTCGATTTCGTCCATGGTCCTGCGGATGAAAATGGGTATCCAGATGAGGAAAAAATTAGCCAGGATCAGCAGGACCGAACCCAGTATAAGCGTCCGCTTGTACTTGAGAAAGTAGCGGTTCAGTTTTAGCAGTTCTTTCACAGTCCTGATTGGGTTTCAGGAGAATTTTTCCACCCAGTGCATGCCGAGCCGGAATCCTGAAAGATAGGCGGCTTCCATTGACTTGCCCTGGAAATAATCGCCAACAAGGGCGAGCGGGGCCAGTTCGTCATCCGATTCAAGGAACGGGATGTCCAGACTTTTCCTGGGCTGGTGGTATCTCCACAGATGCGATTGATGCCATTCGGGCCGGCCGGCCCAATTGCCGAGTATTTCGTCCATTGCTTTTATTATGTGCTTATCGGCTTCTTCGGAATCGTCGGATTCGGTCATTTCCCTGGCAAACCGGTCGGTCGTATGTGCAACCAGATAAACATCCCCCGAAAAATCCCTCTTAGTGCCTTCATTGCAAAGCCATGCTACTATCGGGTGGTCACAAACGATGGCCTTCCACTCCGGTGATTCGCGCCGACCGTAGCCGGCCATCAGGGAGATGGTGGAAGTATAAGAGATATCGTCGAGCAGAGTGATCATCTTCCGGAGTTCGTATTCGTCCTGTGCTGTGGCAACGAGGCCGTAAGCCTGAATGGCTGGTGTGGCGATTATAACAGCATCAGCCTCAAAAACGTTTATGGACGATGAATTTATTATCCATGGACTTTTTTTGATTCGGGAGCCTCCTACATGGGTAATCCCTCCTACATTTTCCTCCGGATACATATCCACAAGGCGTGACATGTACTTTCCGACAGAATTCATGCCTTGCGTTGCAGTATAATAGGGCTGACGCTCCCTGCCCGGTAATTCCGGGAGGATTTGACCGTCACTGTAGCCCGATACCGTTTCAGTCCAGGGGGCAACCAGGCCATGTTCTTCCAGTTCGTTGAGAAATGACTTGAATTCATCGGTAGTTCCCGCAAGATATGGTGCCCCATGATCGATTTTGACCGGTGAACCATTCTGTTTCCGACGGGTGGCCAACCGTCCCCCGTATCCCCTGCTCTTTTCAAATAGGACGACATCATGTCCGGCCTTTGCAAGGATGCGTCCGGCCGTCAAACCGGACAGGCCGGCACCAATAATCGCAATTTTCATCCGTTTCGCTTGTTTCTTTCTGGTAGCGTGTGTCCAACGCCCCAAAGATAAGCGGTGAAAAAACATCCGCCAAATGATTTAATCATCACGTCGAAATGCCTATATTTGGCGCATTGCATCCTCCAACAGAGTGTCCGGCTCGCGCATATTTATGATACTGTACTCTTTCAATATGAATGATTTGCCGTGGCACCGGCTGTAAACAAGCACATGAATGAACCCAGTGGAATGCCTGTCAATGCCTGAGAGTACTTGAAAATACCGGATGTTCACCAATTCACTTTTTTTCCTGATGCAGATATCCGCAAGGGTTATGCAATAGCAATAAATATTATTGCAACTATGTTGCATTTTTCATACCATCTCTCCATGTCAGAAGAATCAAAAGTAAGACATATCATTCAACAGTCCGGACTAAAGGTCACCGATGCCAGGATCAGTGTCCTGGGGGTACTGATGCATTCAACGGTTGCCATGTCGCACGGTGACATCAAGAAGCGTATCGGTACCGCAAATCCGGATAAGGTCACGCTTTACCGCACTCTCAATACGTTCGTGAAATCGGGTCTCGCTCACAGGGTTGCGACAGAAGACCGCCGTTGGCTGTATGCCCATCATCAGCAGGATTCAAACCCGGTCAAATCGGACCATAACCATGCCCATTTCATTTGCGATGATTGCGAACGGATATACTGCCTGCCTATCCATTCGGAAAAGCCTATCACAACCGATTCGGTGGATGGTGGATTTGTCATACGATCGCATGAATACCGGCTTCACGGTCTGTGTCCATTGTGTCAATGATCCCGAGCTTTGGCAACCACCCCCTCCTGTCCAATAGTGCAGCAACGCGGAAGTGATGAGCAACCTGTTTTCAAAAATTAGCATATTCATCTCCTCCATGTGTGTCTTTCACTGCATGGCGACCCCTTTTGTGCTTTTACTGCTTCCTGCACTCTCGACCTTTTTTACCGAAACAATGGAGTACATTTTGGTGCTGGGCGTAGTGCCGCTCAGCATGGCCGGGTTCCTGCCGACCTGGTTGCGGCATAAAAACAACAGGCTGATGATACTGTATATCATCAGCATTGTACTGATCCTGTTCAGTCAATTTGTGCTGCATACGGGCCATGAATATCCAGACTACGGTTCAATGACGTTGACGAACTGGACGCGAACGTTTGTCACGTTCACGGGAGCATTGATACTTGCCTGGGTGGTATTTCACAACAACCGGCACACACATTACTGCACCCATCCGCACCATCACCAGTACAAGGCGCGTCCTCTTCCCGAACCCGGTGACGGTACCACCAAATGAGGCATCTCGCAATCACAAGATAATTTTTGGGAATTCCGGTCGTAACAAGTAGGTTATAATCAATCAGACCTCTATTCACCCAAAGTATTCACCCAAAGGCCGAACACTCCGAATGAACGCGACAGGAATGAAAGCGATGGGCTTCCCGAGACTACCTTTAGCTTCAGGTCATTCCGGTAGTCGCCATGGCATGACCCGATATCTGTTTCTATTGACGATTTTCCTGCTTCTGCCGGCTGGCGACTTGCTGGGGCAGCGAATCACATACGAATACCTCAGGATGCGTGATCGTCAGCCATCGGTATTTTTCGAGCATCATGTATTACCGGATACGGGCGGGAACGGCATGCAACTGGCAACCACCTTCCGTCTGGAAAATAATTTTCTTTCGTTCCGTCGCGAGAGTGAGGGAGGCGATGAAACGCAACAACGTCGCTTTTTTGCCGAGCCATCCGTACAGGTGAACATAAGCAAACATCCTGAAGCCTCTCAATCCGAGCAAACGGGAGAAGAGGCGTCCATCAACCGGACATGGAGTGAAACGGCTTATGCCGATACCTATGAACAGACCCAGTCCAGCACCCTGTTCCTGCAACATCTGCTCACCACTTCACTGGAACCCGGCCATTACCGTGTTGAGGCAATTACCCGTTCCGATGGCCGCACCCGCAGGGCATTGACGCCTTCCCTGCGCATACCCGGTGATGCGGCCAGCGATCGAGCTTTTTTCTATTTTCTGGATGAGGCATCCGCCCTTGAACCGCCCTTCACTGCTCCGCTCATTAACATGGGCGACAATGCCTATTTCGGACGCAACCATCAGCTGGTCATATGGCTTCCCGACCCGCAACCTGATGCCGTATACAGCATGGAGATCCACCGGGTCCACATCAACCGGCAGGATACCACGGAACGTGATCGTGTGATGGAATACACCCTTGATCCGGAAAAGATCACATCCGGGTACTTACACCGGATCTCCATGGTTGATGACCGTCCCCATCTGTTCCTGGAAGCGGCGGACAGCACGTTCCATGACGGCAGTTACTATTTTCTCACCATTCCCAACAGTCGTTTCGAAAATGCACATTTCCGTCTCCGGCTCACCATGACCCCGGCAGATGGCGAACCCGTCATCATTGCCCGCCGGACTTATCAAAGCTTGTGGCTGGATATGCCGACAAGCTTGCTCAATCTGGACGTGGCCATCGAGATGATGCGTTTCATGATGGATGATGAGCAGCACCGAGCGCTTCGAAGGGGCGACAGACGAGAACGAGAAGAGCGATTCCGCCAATTTTGGGCCGAAAGGGATCCAAGCCCTGACAAGGAATACAATGAATTGATGGTCGAATATTTTCGAAGAATCGACCATGCTTACGAGCACTTCACCACTCCACAGGAACCGGGTTATGAATCGGATCAGGGCCAAATCTACATCCGGCATGGCGAACCGGACCGGCGGGAGCGCACTTTCCCTCCGGGCCAACCTGCACGGGAAGTCTGGCATTACGGAGACAGGGTCTTTGTATTTGAGGCAACCACCGGTTTTGGTGATTACAGGCTAATTGAACGCAGATGACAACGGGCATATGACCACAGATGCAGAACATCCTTCCGGTTACCGAAAAATCCGGCACGCGAGGAACCGGGATCATCCTGTTGTCGCCCTGACCATAGGCGACATGAACGGCATCGGTCCGGAAATCATCCTGAAAGTGTTGCCGAAAATCCTGGAAACCGAAACCGGACGACAGAGTGGATTTTTGTTGTATGCCTCTGAAAAGGTCCTGCGTTTCTACTCCGGTCCTATCGATCAGCACAGCAGCGGGAATAATCCGGATGACGGAATCCTGCCCGGATTCCTGACGCAACTCCCCGACACTTCCGGACTCACATACCGGAAGAATCTTCTGTTTCCTGATGCAAAATCCGTGATTCCCGTCCCGGCTCCCGGAGAGGTGGTACTGGTGCCTTGCCGCGAAGAGGAAGGGCATGTACAGCCCGGGGAGATAACAGCTGCCGCAGGAAAACTGTCCATGGATGCCGTCGCTGCCGGCGTGAGTGCCTGTCTGGACGGGTTGGCCGATGCGATCGTGACGGCACCCATATCCAAAGAAGCCATTCACAAAGCGGGATTCAGCGTACCCGGACATACGGAATACCTTGCGCAGCTCACCGAAGCCAGGACGTTCGGGATGATGCTGGTCAATGAAGCCATGCGCATCGGCCTGGTCACCATCCACATCCCCCTGCGCGATGTTGCCGGGCAGCTGAGTGTCGACCGGGTGATCACCCGACTGCGGATCTATCATCAGGCGCTGGAACACGACTTTGGCATTCCGGATCCCGCTATCGCCGTGCTTGGCCTCAACCCGCATGCCAGTGATGGCGGGGTGATCGGCAACGAGGAAAACGAGATCATCATACCTGCCGTCAATGCCGCCGTTCTGGATGGAATACGGGCCAGTGGACCCTGGCCGGCCGACGGTTTTTTTGCCACGGGCGGACATCAGCGAGCCGACCTTGTACTGGCGATGTACCACGACCAGGGCCTTATTCCGCTCAAACTGGCAGGATTTGGCAGCGGTGTGAACATCACGGCAGGTCTGCCCATCATCCGGACATCGCCCGACCATGGCACCGCTTTTTCCCTTGCCGGTAAAAACAAGGCCGACGACCGCTCCATGATGGCGGCTGTCCGAACGGCTCTCGACATGGTAAAAAGACGAACCACATCCTGAAGCCCGTCCACAAGCATGTCACAATAATGACGCCGTCCCGACTTCAGAGTAAATCCCCTGACACTCCCATCTACCAGGATCTGGCCCCTGTTTATGATTACATCATGAAGGAGGTCGACTACGAGGACTGGACCGATTACATCGATGCCATCATCCGCTACCATCATCCATTCGGCAACCGTGTACTTGAGCTGGCCTGCGGCACAGGCACCATGGCATTGACCCTGGAACAACTTGACGAGTACCAGATCACGGCCACAGATGCTTCGGAAGCCATGATCCGGGTGGCACGGTCCAAGGGCAAGCGGGGAAAAAGTCGTATCCGGTGGCAAGTTCAGGATATGTGCCAGCTGGAAATTGGTGGAAGTTATGACATCATTTTCATGGTTTTTGACAGTCTGAACTACCTGCACACCAGTGAGAAGATCCATGCCCTGTTCAACGGCGTTTCAAAGCACCTGGATAAAGACGGTATCTTTATTGTAGATTTCACCACACCTAATTTTTCCCCGAAAATCGCGCCTCTGCTGGACGGCGAACAGGACGAACACCGAATGTACCGATACAACCGGAGCAGCCGGTACGATCCGGACTCCGGTATCCACACCAATCATTTTATCGTGGAAGCGAGAGATCCTGCGACCGGCAAGGCCATGAACCGGTTTGAGGAGGTGCACAAGCAGCGAATTTGGAGCCTGAAACAAATAACAACCATGGTAATGAAATCGAAATTGCGTATGTTGGCTGCCTATGAAGATTTTGACTTCAGCGCGGCAAGCGATAAGAGTGACCGAGTAACCATGGTGCTGCGACATGGCTGAGCAAGCTGTGATATCTTTCGAAAACGTGACAGTCCGGTTCGACAACCGGATCATCTTCCGGGATCTGGATTTCAGACTGGAACGGGGCGAATTCGCCTATCTTATCGGGGCGACCGGTTCTGGCAAAAGTTCTTTTTTGAAACTGATCTACCGTGATCTGATGCCTGTTGAAGGACGCGTTCACGTTGCGGGCATCGATGTCACATCCCTCAGCGAGCGCAAGGTCCCTGAACTCAGGCGCAATTTGGGTATCGTGTTCCAGGACTTCCAGCTTCTTCCGGACCGGAGTGTTTACGACAACGTGGCTTTTGCTCTCGAGGTAACGGGGAAGAAGCGCAGCTTTATCAAGCAGCGGGTGCTGGAAGTGCTTTCCATGGTTGGATTGAGCCATCGCCGGTTTGACATGCCGGATGACCTGTCCGGCGGGGAGCAGCAGCGTGTGGTCATTGCGCGGGCCCTGGCCAACGAACCCCGGTTGATGCTCGCAGACGAACCAACCGGCAACCTGGATCCCGAAGCCGCGCATGCCATCATGGATATATTTCGGCAGATCAACAACCGCGGCATGGCCATACTCATGGTCACCCATAATTACGACATGGTCAAACGTTATCCGTACCGCACAGTCAAGATACAGGAAGAATCGGTTATTGAAGTCGCTTCCTGAGGGTCGCATGAACCGGACAGTATCACTTGATCATGGCGTTCAATATTTCGCAGCATCAGCTTGCTTTCAGCATCATTTTACTTGCAGCATCAGTTTATTTAACATCTCTTGATTTACACAGTCATGCCCTTGAATCATCCATTAACAAAGTCACAATTATCGTCTCTTCGTTTCAAACTAACCACCATCACACCATTTCTGGCCCTTATCCTGGCGGCACTTGTCTTCTCGAATCCAGCTGTGGCCACATCTACCCACACAGACACCTCATTCAGCCAGGAAACGGACACACTATGGTTCCTTATACGTGTAGATGACATCTACTTCCGCTCCGAGACTTACGCCGGCATGGACATGCCCCATAACTTTACCGATTTTCAGGAGGCTGTAGAAGCGTACGGTGGGCGGGTAACCTGGAGTGTGATCCCTCACCGTCTAGTTGAGTCCTTGAATGACAGTGGCCACATGACACGCGACCTGCGAGAAAGTGTGGAACGCGGACATGAAGTCGCGGTCCACGGATACACGCATATTTGTCCCCTGGGATGCGAGCGTAGTCCTTGGGGCCATGAGATGTACTGTCCCACGCGCAACCACCATTTCAACTACCACGAGCAGGCGGATCTGATGCAGAACTCGCTGAACGTACTGCGCGATTCCCTTGATATCAAACCCACCTCGTTTGTTGCTCCCGGCCATCACCTGGATGCCACCACATATGACGTCCTGGTGGACCTCGACTTTTTCGCTGTCTCCAATTTCCGCTCTGGTGTTGAGGGAACGTACCCGAGAGATGCGCGTGAAGGGTTGGTGGATGTACCGGTCCACTCAGAGTTTACCTGGGCCATTGACCCGGCCGACTACAACAGCGCCCTTGAAAATGCGCTCAATGATATAAGGGATCGCGGCGAAGCCGATGGATTCTACAACCTGATGCTGCACGATCCATTTATCCGTCCGGGCTACTACGATGGTCTGGTGATCGAGTGGATGACGGATCTACTCGAAGAATTGGCTTCCCGTTACGGTGACCGCATACGCTTCATCACCCTGAGCGAGGCGGCCGAAAAATTCAGACAGACGCAGGTTTCCTCCGATGATCATGAAGAGCAAATGGTCGAACGCCCAGATGGACCCACATTACGGCAAAACTATCCCAACCCGTTCAACCCGGTGACAATGATACGCTATGAGCTCAGCGATCCCGCCCAGGTGCGGCTGGAAGTCTACGATGCCATGGGGCGTAAAATCCGCATAGTGGATGAGGGACACCGTGCATCCGGCCCACATCAGGTGCGGTTCGACGCTACCGGTCTGAGCAGCGGTCTTTATCTGTACCGCCTTCATACCCCCGAAACCACGCTCGGCAGGTCCATGCTGCTGGTTCGGTAGAGACCAGTACTATCAGGCAGCAGAAGCAATTACCGTCAATTGCAGCATCGATGAAGTTTCATTACAGGTGAGACCTTACGCTGTTATTGTACTAATATCCTGCTATTCTGACACGTTGCTATTCTTCTTCTTTTCTTCCTCTGATTTCCATTCCACTTCATCTTCCTGCGTTTTCTCTCTGCTTTCTTCCTCATCTGCCTGCCTTCTGCGCAGGATGTAATGGTCTACCGAACATTTACCTGCACCATAGAAGAAGAAAACTATCAACAAAACGAGAATCAGCAGGGAGTATTCAAGCTCGGTTGTCGGTCCAAAGAAGGTGCTACCCTCGCCAGTGTAGTAGATTGCCCCGAGGATCACGATTGGCATCTGTGCCAGGACCGCGATCCGAGTGAGCATCCCGAATATGATCATGAGTCCGCCCGCAAGGTGGGCAAACACGACGTAATGGGATACTACAAAAGCATTTACCGGCATTGTGACGTCGATGTAGTCATAGACCAGGGACAGGTTTTCAACGAAATAGTACCCTTTGTATAGGAGCAGAGCGCCAAGAAATATCCTGAGTCCTTCTATCCAATAATGGCGTTTTTCGACGATGCGCTGATTCACGTTGGAGCTTGCTGTGACAGCCATGATATATCCTCTCTGATTGGTGAGAAAATCATTACTTCAGCCCGTCATACCTAAATTACAAAAAATCGGGATTCAGATTGTAAAAGTCTCTCAGCACTCTGTCCACTTCCGGCCAGTGCCGTTGCACCCGGTCGGGCCTCTCCAGCCAGGTTTCGGTCATGACAGCGAAAAACTCGTGGATGTTGGTCGCAGCGTAGTCATCCACGAAAATCGGCCATCTCCGGTCCATGCGCTTCAAAAGTCTGTCATAGGATGATTTCAGCGTGGTCGCCATACCCGGCGTCGCTGTTCTGTCGTGCCATGAAAAGTCTTCCATCGTGGCGCCCCATTCGTAGTCGAGCTGATGAGCGCATTCGTGGAATACGATGTTGGAACCGTCGCGTGGATGGCGCAGGTCATAGGCAACCTCGTCCCATGCAAAGATGAGCACACCCTGGTCCCACGACTCCCCGCTTCTGCTTTCCACACCCTCGGTGACCACACCATCGACACCCGAATCACTGTATGGCGCGGCGTACGTGGTAGGGTACACCAAAACCGATCTCAGGTAGGGATACAGGTCCGATACTCCTCCGATCAGCGGGATGCATGCCATGGCGGCAATGATCAGTTTTTGGGATTCGTCCAGATCCATCCCGCCGCAACCCTCAAAACTTTTTTCGGCCATAAAGTACCGGACCAGCCGCTCCAGCTCCCGCTGCTGGGTGGATGGCATGTTGGGATATTGGGGAATGCGGCCGGCCAGCACGTCCCTCCAGTCCTCCGGAAACGGATGACGTTCCAGTTTTTTTCTCTTCCAGCTCCGAAATAGTCCCATAGATATGCTCCCTGGCCGCTTCCGTGCCGCTTGCTCAGGGTACTCCGGTCCCGGTGGAGGCACTCCAGATGCGGTACCATTGTTCCCTTGTGAGCTTCATGCGAAGGGCATCCACAGCAGACTGCATACGGCCTATTTTTCCAGTGCCCAAAACAGGGAATATACGTGCGGGGTGACGTAGCAGCCATGCCAGGGCGGCCTGATCGATATCGAACTCCCCTGCTTCCCGGCCTGCATCGGCCAGCACCTGTCGCAGGCGCCCAGCCTGTTCCGATTCTTCCGAAAAAAGACGGCCACCGGCCAGCGGAGACCAGGCCATCGGTGCTATCCGCAGCTGCTGACACTGATCCAGAGTTCCGTCGTGCAGAGGATCGATCCTCATGACAGAGTGCTCGATCTGATTGGTCACAAGTGGAAAGGCAAGCCGGCTTTGAAGCAGTGAGACCTGGGACACCGTAAAGTTGGATACCCCAAACCATCGCACCTTTCCATCCGTTTGAAGCCGTTCGAAAGCACGGGCAGTTTCATCAGCATCCATGAGTGCATCAGGCCTGTGGATCAACAACACGTCGATGTAATCGGTGCGCAGGTTTTTCAGGGATGCCTCGGCAGCCGAGATCACATAGTCGTAATCGGTGTTATAATGCTGATGGGCAATGCCCGGCCGGGTCTGGGAATGCTGCAGACGGATGCCGCATTTGGTTACGATTTGCATGCGATCACGCAGTGATGCGGTGATACGGCTCCCTCCGGATGCCAGTGCCTGACCGAACATGGCTTCGGACCGGTAATCACCGTAGATGTCAGCGTGGTCCATGGTGGTCACGCCCAGCTCCAGGCACTCATGCACGAAATCATAGAGCTGGTTATCAGAAATATCCCAATGCTTCAGGCGCCAGAATCCCGCGATGATACGCGAGCAGTGCGGACCGTCCACTCCCATTTGCATGGTCATTGTCATGATATTCCTCCCTGTCTGTACTCCATGGAAAGTGCAGGATGACTGTTAATGGACAGTTTCAACGGATCTGCGTTTCCGGGATCCGCCACCGGATAATGGTGATGATACATTGCGGCAATCCGGCGTTCCCTGTCGAAGTGGAAGTCAAGTCGACCCAGCACGATACCTGCAAATCCGACCTGAGATATCCACGTCCGGCTGCCATCGGGTTTTTCGAACAGTTCCGGTTCGGGCATGAACGTGTGTGTATGCCCGCCGATGATCAGATCGATCCCGTCTACCTGCTGGGCAACCACGCGGTCGCTGACCAGGTCACTGCTGTAGCGGTACCCGATATGGCTCAGGCAGATCACCATGTCACACTGGTGGTAACCCTTGAGGTGCGCCACGGTATCGGCCGATACTTCCACGGGATCCAGGTAGGTGACACCCCGGTGCAGATGGGGAAGGACCAGGTTTTCGAATGCCACTCCCAGTCCAAATATGCCTATTTTGACGCCTGCCACCTGCTTGATGAGAAACTTGTGGACACGGAGTCCCATTTGAGTGGTTCCAAAATCGTAATTGGTGGATACAAATGGAAAACGCGCCTTGTCCATGACCTCTTCGAATCCGCCGACTTCATTGTCGAATTCATGGTTGCCGATGGTGACGGCATCATAGCCCATCTTTGACATTACCTCGAAGTCGAGAGCGCCATTGAATTTATTGAAATAGGGCGTTCCCTGGAACACATCACCTGCGTCCAGGAGCAGGCTGTCGGGGTTGGCGGCACGCAACCGGTTGATGAGTGTGGCGCGCCGGGCCACACCTCCCATACCGGCATAGCGCGGGGCTGAATCGGGGAACGGTTCAATCCGCGCATGCGTATCGTTGGTGTGCAGGATGGTAACCCGGGACCGGGACGCACCGATAAGCTCTCCGGCCGGAAAAAACCCTCCCAGGCCAACTCCGGCCCCCAAGACCGCGCTGTTCCTTAAAAATGTTCTTCGTCTCATGTCTATTTCCAACTGTTGGATTTATGTCAGCGATCAGTTTCGGGCCGGTCAACGGCCAATACATCCGGCCATCCCTATGCAGTCGGTCTGCCATCCGCCTGCCTGAAGCAGATACACAAACCGGCAGGCGTCAACTGCGGATGCGCCCGTCCAGATAGGGAGCGATGCTTTCCCTGTTACGCAGATATTCTATAATGGCATCACGGATGAGCACATCGATGTTTCGGCGCTCAATCGGCTCCCACAACGTGGGGACATCCCCGCCGCCGTCGGCCATCCAGTTGTTGGTTGCCAGCCAGTAGTGCCGGTCGGGTTCCACGCTAAGAGAATCGATCAGGATATCCCGCGCATGACCATCCGCTATCCGGAAGCGGATGCCACTGACAGCCTCCCCGTTCACGGCAGCCAGTTCGTCGGCGATCTGCCTGATCTGGTCACCTGAAAAACGAAGCACGGCAATGTAATTTTCAAACGGCATCAGTTCATATATGTGCCCTACCGTGATCTCCCCTTCCGGCAGGGGCACGCGAAGTCCGCCGTTGTTCATGACGCTGATATGCACCCGCTTTCCCATTTCCGCAGTTGCACGGTAACGGACGATATCCGCTGCCAGGTTTCCCAGCGCTCCCTCGGGTTTGCCTCGCTCAAATGTTCCTTTGCTTACGGTCAACACGCGGTCCATGGTACGGGCCATTTCCCGCACATAGGGACCAATGTATTCACTGATCACCTCATCACTTTCGATATCTTCATCGATATCATAGTAAATATGCTCTGTTTCGACTGCTGCGTGCTCGTATGCTTGCTCAGAAGTACTGCACTGGACAAACACCAACGGCGCAATTAACAGAAAGACGATGGAAAGGCTATGCTGTGCGGATCGGGGCATCGCGTGGGTGCAAGGTGTGGAAATGGAATAAATAAATCGAAAAGTGTGTGCCGTTTGGCTACGGTGTACGGTTTCTCATACGGTCAAAAAGCATTTGCTGAAAAGTGATCTGTTGATAGCCGGCGGGTATCTCAAAGCGGGACTCCGGAACCGGTTCGTTCGTAATATCTTTTATTTTGACAATTTCAGCAAGTTTTCCATTTGACCACAGCTCGGCCCGTACAGGAAGTTTTTCATCGAGGAACCATTGTTCCGCAGGCAGTCCCGAAAGGGAAAGCTGACGGGTGAGCCACGGTTCCGACAGCAGTCCCCAGGGTATGGAAAGCTCCTCGGTCACCCAAATATGCCATTCGGAATCGCGGTCATCCTGGCTTACGATCCATTTACTGGCAAGGTACCCTTCAATTTTTTTTTGATCTCCGGCCTCGTGGAATGTTACCTCCGGTTCCGTTTGCTGCTCCTGTCCGGTATGTCCCTGCATGGATTCCAGCATACCGATCATCTGTTGCAGCTCCTGCTTGTTCATGATGACCGCTTTTTGATCAGAGGTCAGGAATACAAAATCCTGTCGTTTCTGTCTGACCACTATTCCTTCTGCCCTGATGTTCCCCAGTATTTCCACTGAACCACCGTCGGACTGCAAGAGCATCATGTACTCGGGATGGATGAGCAGGGGGGTCGTCGAAACACGCTGCTCACTCCCGTCCGGGCCAACCGTATACCGACTGATTGTCAACGTTCCTTCGAACATTTCGCCGGAATCCGTTTCCGCCACGACCGGTCCGTTGGAACTTTCTCCTGCGGCGAATGCCATAGGCTCACCTGAGGATGGATTGCCGGGGGAAGGATCGCGGGGGGACAGGTTACCGGCATTTCCACCAAATGCTGCCGACTCGGTCAGCGCTATCGACGCTGACACCAGCACCACCGCAACGGCAATGGTAGCAGCATGTCGATGAAAATATAACAGCCGGATCGGGTGCGGAATGTTGATGTTCATAATATTCGATGGTTGCTGGTGAATAATGATGGATAATGTAGCATGCCGGGAATGGTGATGATTCCAGGCCGCAAATGCAGGTGCATGGACAGGTGCCGGGATATGATCATGGTAAGAGCATCAGGTTGAGGTCAGTTTATCAAAGAGCGGATCCCTTGCTTTGTGAATCCATCCGCCGGCCAGAACATCATCTCCTTCATACGCGACCAGGGCCTGACCGGGTGTGATGGCCGATCGTCCTTCAGGAAAACGGACCATGAACTCATCGTCACCTGTTTGGGTCAGAAAACCGGATTCACCGGTGTCGTTGTAGCGGATAGCCGCATTCACCGGCATCTCTTCCTCATCGATCCGCTCGTATTTACCCATGACAATGTTACGGGCGACAGCCGTGGTGTTAATCAGATCGGACTCCTCTCCTATCGTAATGGTGTTGGTTTCGGGATCGATGTGGGTGACATAGACCGGTTTGCCCATCGCCAGGTGCAGTCCGCGGCGCTGACCGATGGTATAGAACGGGTAGCCGCGGTGGCGTCCCACAACGTTGCCGTCGCGATCCACAAACAGTCCGCCATCCACCTTTTCTTTCAGCCCTTCCACCCGGTCACGCAGGAACCGCCGGTAATCGTTGTCCGGGACGAAGCAAATTTCATACGAATCTTTTTTATTGGCCACATTGAACAGCTCATAATCCTGAGCAAACTGGCGGATTTCCGATTTGTGATACCTGCCGAGTGGAAACCGGGTCCGGGCCAGGTGCTTTTGGTCAACGCCCCAGAGTGCATAGGACTGATCCTTGTGGGTGTCCTTTCCCCGCGAAATCACATACCTTCCGTTTTCCTCCCGGACATTGGCATAATGTCCGGTGGCAATGAAATCACAGCCCAGCTTGTCGGCCCGTTTGAGTAGTGCGGCCCACTTGATGTGGGTGTTGCACAAGACGCAGGGATTGGGTGTGCGCCCCTGCATGTATTCCTCGACAAAGCGCTCGATCACCCAGTCGCCGAATTCATCACGAATATCCACAATAAAATGGTTGAACCCGAACCGCCCTGCCACCTCACGGGCATCGTTCATCGATTCAAGGGTACAGCAACCTGTCTCCTTGTTGGATTTACCGCCGCTTTGGGCGTAATCCCATGTTTTCATGGTGATGCCTATCACATCGTAACCCTGTTCACTGAGCATAACGGCGGCTACGGAGGAATCGACTCCGCCACTCATAGCCACCAGAACGCGTCCTTTGGTGCTCATCACTGCTTGAATTCAAAATTAGTTGAAAATTCCGGTTTCAATTCTTCGCATCCGCTATCATCGTCAACAGATCGGGCGACCGCAAAAAACTGAATTTAGAGAAGATACCGATTTCTTTTTTTCTGCTAAACGTCGCTCGGACCGTTTTAGTTTTTAAGCAGCACTTCCCTGACAGCATCCGGATCCGGTGGTACCAGAATCGATTTTTTCTTGCCTGCAGCTGCTTTTATGAGCCGTTCCGGTGTCTGCAATACTCCTGGCAGCAGCTTGTCAATGGTCTCCGGGAATTTGGCCGGATGGGCCGTAGCAAGGACAAGTCCCTGCTCATTATCGGCCAGATGGGCACGACAGCCCAGATATCCTACCGCGGTATGCGGGTCCATCAGGTATTCATATTGTTCCCAGACAAAAGCTATGGTCTCGCGGGTCTGCCGGTCATCAAACCAGGCTCCCAGGATATCCCGGGCCATGGCCGTGTGATTCTGGTCATAGAGGTCCAGCATCCGGTCGAAGTTGCTGGGATTACCTACGTCCATGGCATTAGAAAGCGTTCGAAGGGACGGTTGAGGCCGAAAGCGGCCCTCGCGGAGGTAGTCTGGCACCACATGATTGACGTTGGTGGCCGCGACAAACCGACTCACCGGCAGCCCCATCTTGTGAGCAAGGAGCCCTGCCGTGAGATTCCCGAAATTCCCGCTGGGAACCGAACAGACGATCGGGACCGATGCCCTGTTGTGACCTTTATCCGAATCCCGCGCCGGACCGGCCAGCAATTCGGATACGGCATGGACATAATAGACCATTTGCGGGATCAATCGTGCGATGTTGATCGAATTGGCTGTGGTAAGCTGTTTTGCTTTCCGGATCCGGTCGTCGGCAAAACAGGATTTCACCAGACGCTGGCAGTCGTCGAAGGTACCGTCGACTTCCAGGGCTGTGATGTTGTCCCCCAACGTAGTGAACTGTTTTTCCTGCAGCGGACTGACCTGCCCCGAGGGATACAACACAAACACCTCTACACCCGGTGCCTTGTGGAAGCCAGAAGCCACGGCGGCACCGGTATCCCCCGAGGTTGCGGTTACGATGGTGAGCGGCTCCCCTTCCTGCCGTGCAAAAACGGACAGCATGGCGGCCATGGTCCGGGCCCCAAAATCCTTGAAAGCCAGTGTCGGGCCATGAAACAATTCCAAAACATGCAGATTGTCATGCAGGGTTACTATCGGAGCTTCAAAGGTAAGCGCCCGTGCCACGATATCCCGGCGTTCGTCCGAGGTGAAATCGTCGGCCAGAAGCAGGTCGAACAGTTTCTGCGCCTTGTTCTGCAGTGAAGTCCCTTTCAACCCTTGCCAGAAAGAAACGGGCATCTTGGGCAGAGATGCCGGCATATAGAGACCGCCGTCGGGTGCCAGTCCCTGCTTGACGGCAGTCCGGAAATCCACAGTGTCTTTTTTATTGCCGGTACTGTAAAGTTTCATGATCGCTTCTTTGCGCATCTTCTCCGGATCGAATATGAGCCGCAGTGGATCGCAGATTGTCGGTGTGGGTCGGCGTTGGTTTGACTATTCAGAAATCAGGGGCGACGGGTTCCTCTTCGGGTTCCAGTATCCTGGGACCGATGCTGTTGACAGCCGATACATAGATATCACTGCCCAATTGCATCTCGGAGAATGCCTGTTTCATGGCCAGTCCCACCTCACGTGCATTTTCCATGGATGTGCTCAGGGCAAATACGGACGGTCCGGATCCCGATATGCTGCAACCGAGCGCACCGGAAGCCAGGGCTGCCCCCTTGATTTTGTCAAAGCCGGGAATGAGCAGTGAACGAACAGGTTCAAAAATGATGTCATTCAGCGAGCGGCTGATCAGATCGAAATCGGCCTTTCCCAATCCGGCAATAAGACCGGCAAGGTTGCTCCACTGAATGACGGCATCGGACAGCCTGATATGCTTGCGCAAGATCCGGCGCGAGTCTTCGGTGCGCACTTCAATATGGGGATGCAATATGGTGCAACAGAGGTTGTCGGGATAATCGATCGGGATCACGTCCAGCGGTTCATAGCTGCGGATGAGCACAAATCCACCCAGCAGACCGGGGGCGACGTTGTCGGCATGGGGCGAGCCGCATGCACTGGCTTCGGCTTCCATGGCAAACGGAAGCATTTCCTCCTTTAACAGAGGCCCGCCAAGCAACTGGTTGGTAGCATAAAGTGCGGCTACCGAGCTGGCGGCACTCGAGCCAAGTCCACTTCCCAGAGGCATCCTCTTGTGGAGTGTGATATCCACGCCACGGGTTTCCTCCAGATGCTTCAACAAGGCCAGCACGGCCACACCCGCCGTATTTTTTTCCGCTTGGCGCGGAAGTTTACCATCGTCGCCGGTGACATTTGTGATGTGCACTCCACCTCCCTCCCGTAATGTCACTTCCACAATATCACCGGGCTGGTGGATGGCAAAACCGAGCGAATCAAAACCACAGGCCACATTGGCCACGGTTGCCGGGGCAAAAACACGTATGGAATTCATGGATGGTCCGGCTTTTTCATGCAATGATCGATGGATGATTTTGGTGGATGAATTAGATGGATGATTTTGGTGGATGAGTTCGGTGAGTGACTTAGGTGGATGACTTAGGTGGATGACTTAGGTTGGTGACTCTGACGGGTGACTTTAGTGGGCAGCTTTGACGACATCGGTCAGTACGCCGTTAGCCGTTACGAGCGCGCCGGCGCCGGGCCCTTTGATCACCAGCGGGATATCGGAATAGGCATCGCTTGCTATGGTCAACATGTTTTCGGATCCGCTCAGGGCAACCAGCGGACTTTCCGGTCCGACTGCCTTGAGTCCGACCCGCAGTCCGTTTTCATCCATGGTCGCCACATAGCGAAGTACCTTTCCTTGTTGCTGTACCTGGTCAAATTTTTCCCTGATGGTGTCATCATATTTCCGAAGCCTTTTCAGAAAGTTGTCGACTGACATGGAACCCCTGAGATCTTCCGGAACCAGGTTTTCCACACTGATGTCCCCGAGATCAACCTGCTGACCTGTGATCCGTGCCAGAATAAGCAGTTTCCTCGCCGCATCCATGCCATTGAGATCATCGCGGGGGTCCGGTTCGGTGTATCCATTTTTCCGGGCCTCACTCACCAGTTGGCTGAAAGGCATGCTGCCATCAAACCGGTTGAACAGGTAGCTTAGCGTACCGGAGAACACTCCTTCAAGCTGTCTTACCGTATCGCCGCTGGCAATCCGGTCCCTGACCGCCTGCACCAGAGGCAGTCCTGCTCCGACAGTGGTCTCATAGAGAAAACAGGTGTCGTTGTCACGGGCCAGGTCGGCCAGTCTTCTGAACCGATCCCAACTGCCTGTATTGGCCTTCTTATTCGGAGTGACAATGGCCACGCCATGAGCAAGGAACCGCTCGTACCACTCCGGCACCTCATCACTGGCTGTGGCATCAACCAGAATGGTATTGGGCGACTGATTCACCTTAATATATTCCAGCAGGGCATTCATATTCGAGCTGCGTGGCGAGGACTCCAGCTGTACTTGCCAGTCGGATCCGGCAATGCCGTGTTCGTCGAGAAGCATTTTCCGGCTGTTCAGAATACCGTTGATGCGCAAGTCCAGGTAACGTTCGGCAAGGAACCAATCCCGTTTCTCGAAAACATCTTCCACAAGCTGCTTTCCGATCAGACCCGTCCCGGCGATATAGAGGTTGGCCGTTTTGCGCGCGCCGTAAAAAAACGCATCGTGGATCACCCGCAGGGCTTTCTGTTTGTCCGCCTGCCGGATTACCGCCGATATGTTCAGCTCCGACGAGCCCTGGGCGATCGCCGAAATATTGATGCGGCTGCGTCCCAGTGCCTGGAATATCTTGCCGGCGATACCGGGAGTCTGACGCATGTTCTCACCCACCACGGCGATGATGCTCAGCCCATCCTCGATGATGATATCCGCGACCCTGTGTGTGGCGATTTCATGTTGCAACTCCTTTTGGAGTAACCGTTTGGCCTTTTCGGAATGTTTGGGCATCACTGCCAGGCAGACCGAATGCTCCGAGGAGGCCTGGGTAATCAGGATGATATTGATGTTGCCGACGGCAAGAGCCCCGAAGATGCGCTGGGCCACACCGGCCATACCCACCAGTCCACTTCCCTGCACGCGGATCAGGGCCACGTGGTCAATCGACGAGATCCCCTTGATGATATACTCCGGTCCCACCGACACGTCCCCCACGAGGGTGCCGGGAAATTCGGGGTTGAGTGTATTCTTGATTCGAATGGGGATATTCCGGCTCATGGCCGGTTCGATCGTGGGAGGATGTATGACCTTGGCCCCGAAATGTGACAGCTCCATGGCTTCTTCATAGGAGAGCACCTCCATGGTAAACGCCTCCCGGACCAGTCGCGGGTCGGCAGTGAGCACGCCATCCACATCGGTCCAAATCTGAAGCTCGTCCGCCTCCAGTGCTGCCGCGAAAATAGCGGCCGTATAATCGGATCCACCTCGTCCAAGAGTCGTGGTAACCCCTTTTTCGTTGGCGGCAATGAACCCGGTTACCACCTGCAGTCGGTCATGGGCATTGAAATGGTCCCGGATGTTGCCGAGGGTCGTTTTCATATCCACCTCAGCGCTACCAAACTGGTCGTCGGTCACGATGACCTTGCGGGCATCCAGGTAGTCGCAGGTGATACCATGTTTTCGGAAAGCCAGGTGGATGATGTAGTTCGACAGACGTTCGCCAAAGCTGGATATAAAATCAAGGCTCCTAGGAGTGAGCTCCTTGACAAGGAATACACCCTGCAGGATATCCTCCAGATCATTGAGCATGAATTTGACACTGGCAATGGCCTGGCTCTGCTCCGAAGTGGAAAGCAGCTTGCGGACGGTTTCAATGTGACGATCCTCCAGCCGGCCCAGATCGCCCGTGTAGCTGTCGTCCCCGTTTCCGGCCCGTTCGGCCATGGAGATCAACAGATCGGTCACCCCCTGAAATGCCGAGAACACCACGGCCCGGCACTGCTCTTTTTCCACGGCCGTGTGGAACCAGGATGCAATTTCGTCTATATGTTCGGGCGTCCCCACGGACGACCCGCCAAACTTGAATACTTTCATGCTGCTGTTTTCGATTTCAGGTATGTAAGACCGACGTATACCGCACTTTCCGGTGTGCGGTGAATGCATTGAAACAGCGGATGGATTCCACGGCGTGTCCACCGGGGATTATGCCGCAATGGATCTGGTTCACGGCGCTAGTCCCGGGCTGATCCGCATCCAACCGATTACATCCACACCAAAAAATGGTCGGCCCGGTAGTCCTTCAGGGTTTGGGAAGTTACAAATATTTGGCTAAAAAAAACGGCCGTCAGTGGATCATGACAGAGGGTGGTACCGGTCAGTAATAGAGATAGGGTTTCCAGCTTTCGTGCACGTTGCCGTAAAAATCGCGCAAATAGATGATATGATTGGGGCGAAATGGTTTGGAAAGCAGTTTCATGCCCGCTTCGCGCGGGGTGCGGTTGCCTTTGCGGTGGTTGCAGCTGGTGCAGGCCGAGACCAGGTTCTCCCAGCTGTCATCGCCACCCCTGCTCCGGGGAATGACATGGTCAATGGTCAGTTTTTCCCTGGAACCGCAGTAAAGGCAACTGTTATTGTCCCGCTTGAGGATGTTTTTCCGCGAAAGCACGATGTTTTTATAGGGTATGCGGGCATAGCGGCGCAAACGGATGACAGTTGGAAAATCGAACTCGGAGCGGATGGTCCTGATCTTTTTCATGGGATGGTCGTGCAGCATTTCCGCCTTTTCCAGCAGCAGGAGCAGCATGGACTTTTTGACATCACAGACACTCAGTGGCTGATAGTCCTGGTTGAGAATGAGTACGTTACCGTTGAGTCTCATGGTTTTGCTGGATGGAGTTCACCTGGACCGGTCCAAACGGCCGGAGGATCCCCTGGATACCTTCCGCAAGGGCTTCATTAAACGAATGGCCGTCGTCCTTCTGACGGTTCGTATCGATCTGCTGGATGCGCACCTGAGCCGAAGCATGCAGGAGCAGCCCCTCACCGAGATAGAACCCGATATGTGATACGGGCCGGTCCTTGTAGCGAAAGAAGATAATGTCGCCGGGGTCGGCCTCTTCAAGCCGGGTCCCTTTCTGTTCGCCGAAACGGAACTGATCGGTGCTGTCACGGGGAAGGGAAATGTCATGGAGCATATGTGCCGTTTGAATGAAGCCCGAACAATCGATGCCATTGTCGGTGCGTCCGCCCCAGAGATACGATACCCCCAGGAAAGCACGGCCTGTGTCAATAACGGATTTGCCTTTGATACGCATGGGTTCGGTGCGGAAATGATATTGCTCACCAAACCAGTCGATCCCCTTGTGGGATACAGGCACATAGGCTCCGCAGGGAATCTGCAGATGTCGCTGCGCGCGTCCTTCCACAAACGTGCTGCGATAGGGGAAACGCCGGCGAGCGGGATGATTGATCCAATGATGGAAATCCGGCTCCGACAAACCCCTGATCTGGGCGGAACTTACCCATCCCTCATAGCGGTCAAAATGGGAAACGATGTGTGTCCAGACGCCTTCCTGTGATACGATTTCCACCGTCTCACCCAGCAGCAGCTGGTTCACCATCTCGGCTGTTTCCGACGGGGTTTCCCTGATGGGCACTATACCGATATCGGCGACCCCAAAACGAACGTCTTCTTTCATGTCTTATATTTTGGATACATTTTGATAAATATCGAAAAGCAGCACCTTTGATGCAACTTTACAGTCAAAAGCACGGCCAATTCCTTACATTTATTTTCTTCTGTTTTTTAATATCCCGCACCCTATTTTACGCGCACATGATCCATCGAACCATGATGCCGGCCGTATTAACCCCTTTTTTGTTGCTTGTCCGCAACGGAACCGGCAGTAAGGTTCGGCGTCATGATGCAACAACCGAAGAGAGCGTAACCATACAGATTCCCGATGTCACAAAAAGAAGATCTTTACAGCTCGCCTTACTATAAAGAACCCGGACCGGCGCTGGACAAGGAGTCCCCTTTTGAATCCATGATGGAGCGTTTCCGTTTTGCCGCCCGGCTGCTCAATCTCGAGGAGGGCATGTTCCAGTATCTGTCCAACCCGGTTAAATCGGTTACGGTTTCGATACCGATCATTATGGACAATGGCAATATCCAGGTCTTTGAGGGATACCGCGTGATCCATGACAACGTCCTGGGACCATCCAAGGGGGGGCTGCGCTACACTCCCAACGTGACGATGGATGAGGTCAAGGCTCTGGCAGCGTGGATGACCTGGAAGTGTGCGGTGGTTAACGTTCCTTTCGGAGGAGCCAAAGGAGCGATCCGCTGCAACCCCAAGCAACTTTCCAGCCGTGAACTGGAACAGGTCACACGGCGCTACACGGCGGAGATGATCGAAGTGATCGGTCCGGACCGCGACATTCCGGCCCCCGACATGAACACCAATGAACAGGTGATGGCGTGGATTATGGACACCTACAGCATGCATGCCAGGCGAACGGAAAATGCCGTTGTGACCGGCAAACCGGTAATCCTGGGCGGATCGCAGGGTCGCAAGGAGGCCACCGGACGGGGGGTGGTCACGGTGACCCTGGAAGCCCTGAACAAACTCGGTATCATGGCCAACAAATGCCGGATCGTTATACAGGGCTTCGGAAATGTGGGATCGGTCACATCGCGACTGCTTTATGAACGCGGAGCGCGCATCATCGGTATCAGTGATATTACCGGAGGGTATTATCATCCCGATGGCATCGACATCGACAATGCCCTGACGCATGTCCGTGAGAAAGGCGGCACGCTGGCCGGATTCGAAGGTGCCGAGAAGATAGCCAACGAGGAGCTCTTGGAACTGGATTGCGACGTGCTCATACCGGCCGCCCTGCAGGACCAGATCAACAGGCACAATGCGCCCAACATAAAGACCAGAGCCATCGTCGAAGGGGCCAATGGCCCTGTTACAGCCAATGCTGACCGGATACTTGACGATATGGGTATCCTGATCATCCCCGACATCCTTGCCAATGCAGGCGGTGTCACGGTTTCCTATTTTGAATGGGTGCAGGACCGGCACGGGTATTTCTGGACCGAAGACCGTGTAAACCGACGGCTCAACCGGATGATGCGGGATGCCTTTCAGACGCTGTATGAGGTAAAGGAACGCTACGATATCACCCTCCGGCAGGCGGCCTATGTTTTCGCCATCCAGAAGGTATCGGACACACTCAGAATACGCGGTATATACGCTTAGCCGGAAAAGACACTGATGGCAGATCAAACCCTTACCCTTACCCTGACCCTGGCTTCTGACCTGAACGAGCTAGACAGCACAGAGACTTTTGTCGACAAGATTGCCGACCAGATTGGTTGCGACGAGGAGACCCGGCATCACATCATGCTCGTGTTGACGGAAGCCGTCACCAACGCCATAGTGCACGGAAACAAGGAACATCCCGATAAATCCGTCACGGTGAAAGCACACTTCTCACCCGGCCGGGTGCACCTGAGCGTGACGGACCAGGGGGAAGGCTTTGATCCGCAACGTATTCCGCATCCACTGAAAGAGGAAAATCTTCTGAAGTCAAGCGGGCGCGGGATCTGGCTGATGCGCGAATATGCCGACGGGGTTCATTTCACCGACAGCGGACGGACGGTCCACCTGGAGTTCGACGTCTGATTCTCGGCGCCTGCCTATCCTGCTGTGCTGAGCCTCGTGGCTGGGCTGATTATCCCGTTCGATGCTCCCGATCTTCTGTATCCGGTCATGAGTCACGGAGATCAGGCGTCACCGGGAGCAGCCGTCACATATATCAGGCGTCACCGACCTCCTGCATCCGCTCCAGACGGTCCTGCACACGCAAGGCCTGGATCACATCCGACAGATTTCCCTTGATTATGGCATCCAGGTTGTAGAGTGTCAGACCGATGCGATGATCTGTCAACCTGCCCTGCGGAAAGTTGTAGGTCCGGATCTTGGCACTCCGATCGCCTGTTGAAACCTGGCTTTTTCTTGCCTCTGCCCGTTCAGATCGCTTTTTCTCAAGTTCGTATTCGTAGAGCTTTGAACGGAGCATGGCCATGGCCTTGTCGCGGTTCTTATGCTGGGATCGCTCCTGCTGGCAGGTGACCACGACTCCGGAGGGCATGTGCCGGATGCGGACGGCCGAGTCGGTGGTATTCACATGCTGGCCTCCGGCGCCGCTGGACCGGTAGGCTTCAAATTCCAGATCGGCCGGATTGATTTTAATATCCACTTCCTCGGCTTCCGGCAGAACGGCAACAGTGGCCGCGGAGGTATGCACCCTTCCCTGTGATTCTGTCTCGGGTACGCGCTGCACCCGGTGGACACCGCTTTCGTATTTCATTTCCCCGAACACCTCGGCTCCCTCCAGTTTGAAAACGATATCCTTGTACCCCCCCTTTTCGGCCTCGTGCAAGTCCATGATTTCCAGCTTCCACTTTTTTCCATCTGCATACCTGCGGTACATCTCAAATAGATCACCGGCAAATAGTGCGGCCTCGTCGCCGCCTGTGCCGGCACGAATTTCCACGATGGCGTTTTTCGAATCTTCCGGATCTTTGGGGATCAACTCCATGCGTATTTTTTCTTCCAGTGCTTCCAACTCGGCCTGAAGCTGCTTCATTTCATGGAAGGCCATTTCGGTCAATTCCGGATCCTCGTCCAGTTCGATAATTTCCCGGTTTCCCTCGATCTGTGCCTGAAGCTCCTTCCACCTGGCGTAGTCTTCCATGAGCGACTTGAGACCGCTGTGTTCTTTTGTTGCTTTTGCCAGTTTTTCCGGCTGATCATAGATAGCCGGGTCGCTCAAGGCCACCCCGAGTTCTTCATAACGGGAGTGAAGCCGGGCCAGTTTGTTCTCAATATCCATGATTCAAGATAACGTGATTCGGGTTGACCGCGACAATACGGGATTGCGCCCAGAATTATTGCAGGAACTGGTAAATTTTGCCGGAAATGGCTTATTTTCCATACCGGGACCGGAGGGACCGGCCATTGTTTTATCAATAATGCAAAATAGGCATTTCTGCCTCCATATTCCTTACCAATCATGATCACTACCCTACCCCTTTCTTCTCGGACCACCATCGGTTTCCTTGGAGCCGGACAACTGGCCCGTATGTCAGCGGCCGTTGTAATGCGCCTTGGCATGAGGGCAGCGGTCTATTCTGGCAGCGGCACACATCGTTCGCTGGAACCGGAAACACTGGCGGGTAGCAGGTGGCCGCTTCAACCACTGGAATGGATGACACCGCTGCAGTTTCCCGGGCGTTTCGACGATGAAGATGCACTTGTCCGTTTTGCGCGCCTTTGCGATGTGGTTACTCTGGAGAACGAGTTCCTGGACGGGGCGCTGCTGTCCCGGGTGCAGGAGCGATCCGAAACCTCCATCCTGCCCTCACCGGCTTCCTTCATCCAACTGGAGTCGAAATGGCTGGAAAAGGAGACCTTCCGGAAAGCGGGTATTCCCGTAACACCCTACCGTAAAATATCCGCACTGGAGGATATGGCTGACTTTGCACAATCGCACGGTTACCCATTCGTGCTGAAATCTTCCAAAGGCGGATATGACGGCTACGGCAACAAAACCGTCCGTTCACCAGAGGAACACCAGTTGGCATTCACTTCACTTGGCGGTGATTCGGGCCACGAACTCATCGCAGAAGCGTTTATTCCGTTCCAAAAAGAGCTTGCCGTGCAAATTGCTCGCAACCGCATCGGCACGGCCGTCTATCCCTGCTGTGAAACCATCCAGCAGGACCATATCTGCAAGACGGTGATAGCACCGGCACAGATAGACAACGGTATCGCCAGAGAGGCCTGCCGCCTGTCAGAGCAGGCCATGGAGGCCATCGACGGGATCGGCCTGTTCGCTTTTGAATTTTTTCTTACCGACGACGGGCGCCTGTTCCTCAATGAATCAGCTCCCCGTCCGCACAACTCGGGCCACTACACCATCGAAGGTTGTATCACCTCGCAGTTCGAAAACCATATACGTGCCGTCATGGGACTGCCACTGGGACCGACCGATCTGCGCGCACCCGTAGCCGTAATGGAGAACATCCTGGGAAAACGCGAAGGAGAGGCCATCGCCGAGGCCCCGGAATCGCTTTGGTCCACAAAGAATGCCTGGCTTCATATTTACGGGAAAAGCGACAGTCGCAACGGTCGCAAAATGGGCCATCTTACGGTATTGGGCGATGATCCAGTTGAAACGGGTCTGAAAGCGTCCGGGATTTCCAACCAGATTCAGTTGTAAACTTCATATTGCAACTAGACATTGCAACTTCCCGTTGCAGCTGCATGTTGTACATTCAACCAGATTCAACTACTCAGGCAAAATTCAATGGCTCAAAGCAATACTTCAGAACTCAAAGTTGCAATCATCATGGGCAGCGATTCAGACTGGCCGGTGATGAAGCCCGCCGCCGATATCTGTGAACAGTTCGGTGCGGCCTTTGAAAAGGCGGTCGTCTCCGCTCACCGCACCCCGGTCCACATGGCAGAATATGCTACATCGGCACGGCAAAACGGGATCGGCGTCATCATTGCCGGTGCCGGCGGAGCAGCTCATCTGCCCGGAATGGTGGCGGCTCACACCACACTGCCTGTGATCGGCGTTCCGGTATCCACCCGCCACCTGAAGGGAATGGACAGTCTGCTCTCCATTGTGCAGATGCCCCGGGGTGTGCCGGTGGCCACCGTGGCAATAGACAATGCCATGAACGCCGGCCTGCTTGCTCTGCAAATCCTTTCGATCGGCGACCAGGAACTTACCGGCAGGTTGCAGAAATGGCGCAATGAGCAGCGTGATGCTTCCCTTCGCAAAAGCGATCTGCTCAAATAAGATTGCCGACCGAGTGAGATGAGTTCCGGAATGGATGAACTCACAAAGGGGCGGAAACCAGAAAGGGTGATCTCACAGTATGGCGACTTCAAGGAGTTGTGAGGCCGCCGGAAATTCAGCTGAACACGGATTTTACCCTTTCAAAAAGATTTTCCCTGGCCTCCTTGCTGTTGGCAGGGTCGAAATTCGCAGAATCACGCAGTGCATCTATGTGTTTTTTCTCCTCCTCGTTCAATTTGGTGGGAATGAACACGTTGACACGCACATACTGATCGCCGTACTTGTGGGTATTGAGTCCCTTAATGCCTTTTTCTCGCATGCGGAGCAGTTTTCCGGGCTGGGTACCCGGATCGATCTTGATGCGGGCCTTGCCCTTGAGCGTCGGCACCTCGGTGGTGATGCCTAAAACCGCATCGGGAATGCTGACGTTGAGATCATAAAAGATGTTATCCCCTTCCCGCTGGAAATGCTCGTGTTCTTTCTCTTCGATCAGGACGATAAGCGTGCCGGCTTCTCCGCCGCGGATACCGGCATGTCCCTGTCCGCGCAGACTGATGTAATTGCCCTTGCTTACGCCGCTGGGTATCTGGACCTTTACGGTTTCCTCTCCCTTCACACGCCCGTTGCCATGGCATTTTGAGCATTTGTTGCGAATGGTACGTCCTTCCCCGTGGCAGGTCGGGCAAGGCTGGACGTTCACGAACTGTCCGAACATGGTGCGTGTGACCTGGCGTACTTCACCGACGCCATTACACGTCTCGCAAGTCATGAAGTCATCGTCGCTGTCTGCGCCGGTGCCATTGCATGCATCACATACCACCTGTTTTTTTACCTTGATCTCCCGTTCGGTGCCAAAGGCGACCTCCTCGAGGGTGAGATTCAGCTGGATCTTCATGTCATCTCCCGGCTGACCGGTACCGGATCTGCGCCGGCTGCGGCCCTGACCGCCCATTCCTCCGAAGATGTCACCGCCGAAGATATCGCTGAAGCGGCTGAAGATATCCTCAAAACTCACATCCTCAAAATCGGCACCGAATCCACCGGCTCCACGCAAGCCGTCGTGGCCGAACTGGTCGTAGCGGGCCCTTTTGTCCGGATCTTTGAGGACATCAAAGGCTTCTGCTGCCTCCTTGAATTTCTTTTCAGCATCGGCATCGTTGGAATTGCGGTCCGGGTGGTATTTCATGGCCATCTTGCGATAGGCCCGCTTCAGCTCGGCTTCGCCGGCGTCCCTGCCGACTCCTAAAATTTCGTAGTAATCTCTTTTTGCCATGAGTTGATTTATTGACTGACTATTACCTTGGCATGTTTTATGACACGGTCACCGATCCGGTAACCCGGTTCCAGAACTTGCAGCACGCTGTTGCTTTCTGTCGATTCGTCCGGTGCGGGCTGAATGAGCATGGCGTCGTGCTTGTCCACATCGAACGGCACGCCGATTTCTTCGATCGGTTCAACCCCGTAATCTTTCAGCACCCGCTCAAAATTGGCGAGGACCATCCTGAGCCCTTCCACGAATCCCTTTTCAAGCTCTTTACCTTCCGTTGCTTCCACACTTCGTTTCAGATCCTCTCGGATGGGCAGGAATCGGGACACGGCATCGGCCCGTGCCTGATCAAACAGCTGCAACTTTTCCTTTTGTGTGCGGCGTTTAAGGTTCTCGAATTCGGCCGCTTTACGCAGCATGCTTTCCCGTGTACGGTCAAGCTCCTCTTTCAGGCGGATGATTTCCTGCTCCGGATCGATCATCTGGTCGTCCCCGGGGTCTTCAGAAACAGACGATCCGGTCTTCTGTCCGGAATGGGTATCTGCATTTTCTGTGGCATGCTTGCTGCCTTGTGTATCGGGTTGTACTGCGTCGTTTTCTTGTTCGTCGAACGGCCGTTGTCCTCCGGCCTGTTGCTGATTCAGCTCTTCGGGAGATGCGGCCTGACGGCCTTTTTTCTGATTGTCCTGTGGATCCATAATCTTTACTGCTACAGTCTTTTGTTTAAAATCTCAATTCGGGTTTAAAACGGTCCCGCCTCAGCATAGATTGCCGTTATTTGGGTGTATACAGATTGAACCGGTTGGCAAGCTGTTCGACCAGCGCCACCATTCTGCTGTAGTTCATCCGTGTCGGACCGACCAATCCGATCGTGCCCTTGATGCCGCCATAATGGTAATTGGCGGAGACGACGCTGCACTGCTCCACCTGCTGTATCTTGTTTTCCTTTCCAATGCGGATCTGCACATCCTGCTCGGCTTCCTTGTCGCCGTATTCATTGAAGAGATGGATGATCATATCCTCGTTTTCAAGCAACTCAACAATACCCTTGTAACTGCTCAGGTCGCTGAACTCCGGTTGAAGCGCCATGTACTCAACCCCCCCAAAGTGAAACTTGCGGAGCTGGCGGTCATCAAAGATGGTGTCGGCGCTGTCGATGAAGACACGGATCAGTCCGGCACGATCGTCGCCCTCAAAACCCGCCAGCATTTCATCGATTTTCCGGGTGATTTCCGTGAGTTTGAATCCATGCAGACGTTCGTTGAGAAACTGGGCCACGCGTTCCATTTCCATGGGACTGATCTCGGTCTGCACTTCCATTGACAGGGTTTTTACGATACCGCTTTCGATGGTCAGCACGACGAGGATCCGGTTGGAACTGATCGATACCAACTCGATCCTGCGAAAGACGCCTTGGGCGAGTTTGGGTGCGATCACAACGGCCAGAAGGTTTGAAAGCCTGGCCAGGATGCGTGCGGCCGACTGAACGGCTTCATCCACATCGGCCGTGAGATAGTTCCTCATGGAATCAAGCATCTGCCGCTCTTCCCTGCTGAGCACCGAAACTTGCATCAGGGAGTTGACATAATGCCGATATCCGTCCTCCGTAGGCACCCTTCCCGAGGAAGTGTGCGGATGGTCCAGCAGGCCTTTGCTCTCCAGGCTGTTCATGGCATTGCGCACCGTGGCCGAGCTGATGTTCAGCCGGTACCGCTCAACCAGGGTCCTCGAGGCGACCGGGCTGGCCGTCACTATGAAGTTCTGGATGATATACCTGAGTACTTCCTGCTCTCGGTTCGTAAGTTCGGAAAAGCCGGATAAACTCATCGTGTAGGATGATCGTTAGAATCTTTTACAACTTAGTATGATAGTAAAAATACAGGAAAAATGAAACAGTGCCGATGACCTTCGACAGCTGGATGATGGCAGCCCTGTATCATTGATTCCCAGATTTTTTGATTCCCTGATTCCTTGATTTCCGCTTCCCTGGATTCACGCTTCGTTGAAAATCTCGATCATGTTGCCGTCAGGGTCCGAGATAAAGACGAAACGTCCGGTTTTTCTGTTGGACGGGCCGCTCAGGATCGTTACTTCCTCCTCCCGGAAAATGGCAGCCAGCACATCCACCTGTTCGGGTGAATCCACAAAAAAGCCGAAATGGTCAACACGGTAATCTTTAGATGTCTTTTCATACTCGGTCTCGGCTTCGACAAGTACCAGGGTATCCTTGCCGATACGATAGACGGTCATGCTTCGACCCATTTTCTTCTCTATTTCCAATCCGAGTATGTCACTGTAAAATTGTTCGGCTTTCTCTATGTTGTTGACTCGGAGTGTGATGTGGTTAAGACCTTTGAATTTTACTTTGCCCATAGGTGCACTGTTGATTTGAATGTGATCTAATGAATTTGGAGTGAAACGGGGGATCGTTCCACCCGGATCCAGGGTGCCCGCGCATCCGTGACCGGGGGATATCTTATTTGCGCCCAATATAACGTAATTTTATTTATTTCAGTTTAGTCATACCTTTGACAACATTCTTTTTCGGAGAAACCGATAACTGCCGGAGACCCCTGAGCAGGGCTCCATCCAATCTTGTTCGCGCTTTGGGCACATTATACCTTGTTGCAACACCGATCGGCAACCTGTCCGATGTATCAGGGCGTGCGATCGATACGCTGAAATCAGCAGATGCCGTCGCCTGTGAGGACACGCGTACATCATCCCGGCTTTTACGCCATTACGGTATCACCACTCAAACGATCTCATTCCACCAGCACAACGAACATCGCAAGGTCGAACGGCTCATGGAGCTGCTAGACCTTGGCCAGGAGATCGCCCTGATCAGCGATGCCGGCACGCCCGGCATATCGGATCCCGGATTCCTCGCCGCCCGGGAGGCGCACCGGCGGGGGCATACCGTATGCGCCATTCCGGGTGCCTCGGCGGTACTGGTCGCACTGGCCGCCAGCGGCCTTCCCAGCGACCGTTTCCTGTTTGAAGGGTTCCTGCCGGTAAAAAAGGGACGGGCCGCCCGGCTGGATGCCATTGCGGCGCAGGACACCACGGTCATCCTGTTTGAGAGCGTGCACCGCATCCGAAAACTTGCGGAAGAATTGTCGGAGCGGTGCGAGGATCACAGGATGGTAGCCGTCTGCCGGGAACTGACCAAGCAGTTCGAAGAGATCATTCGCGGCCGGATCGGGGATGTCATGGAACGGATACTGGATCATCCCAATTTGAAAGGGGAATTTGTCGTTATTGTAGCCGGTAAAAACTACGTGGAATAGATGCGATCATTCAATCATTTCTGGAATCACAAATGGACGGTGAGTCTGACCGCCGGAATGTTGCTCGGAATCAGCTTTTCTCCGTTCCCCTTTCCCTTTGCCCTTCTGACTGTCCCGGCTTTTGTACTGTTGCTGCGGCTTACCGACCTCACCGACTCGGCCCGGGAGATGGCGTATGTATCCTATGCCGGGTTGCTACTCTGGAATATAATCACCACCTACTGGCTGATGTTTGCCACGGTGGCCGGCGGCATCGCTGCCATACTGGCCAATTCGGCCATCATGACCCTGCCACTGATGGTCATCTGGCATTTGCGGCACCGGCGCCTGCCAACGGCGCTCAATGCCGTGCTGGTGCCGGCCGTATGGCTGACCTACGAGTTCCTGCATTTCCGCTGGGATCTTTCCTGGCCTTGGCTAAGCCTTGGCAACGCTTTCGCTACCGCCCCCTGGCTGGTGCAGTACATTGCGGTCACCGGCATGCTGGGCATTACCTTCTGGATCGTCCTCTTGGCATGGCTGATTTATCGCAATGCTGCCGGATCAATCCTTCTACTTATTCTCCTGGCGCCACCGGTCGGTTCCCTCCTCTACTATATCATCCATGAACCGGAGCCTTCCGGGCATCTGGAAGTGGCCATCATGCAGCCCAATTACGATTCCTACCTGCACCTGTCCGGATACCCCGACGCCATAACCCCGCTTGAGGAGCTGCTGGAACTCACTTCCGAAGCCATCACACCCGACACGCGCATCGTTTTCTGGCCAGAAAATTCCATCGAGGCACTTATTATCCAGGACTATCCCGGCCAGGCAGACCGTCTGATCTTTGATCACGTCCGGCGCTGGGACATCCCGCTGGTGGCCGGGGCCTCCTTCCTGCGGCGTTATGATGAGGGCAGCGAGCCGCCGGTCATCCGCGGCCATTACGGCAACAAACCTTTCAATATCTACAATTCGGCCCTGGGTTTTTATCCTGACGGAACCATCGACTTTTACTTGAAAGCCAAGCTGGTCCCCATGGTTGAGCGCGTACCCTTCGTTCATGCCCTGAGCCGGATGGACCTGCTCGACTGGGTGGACTGGAACGAGCTTGCCATGTTCGGGAGGGGCCGCCAGACCGACATGTTCGACGTGGACGGTCATTCCGTACCGGCGCTCATCTGCTACGATTCGGTCTATCCTGACTGGGTGCGCCGCTTTGTCGATCAGGGGGCCGCGCCCGGTCTCGGGCAGGGCCGCGACAAGCCTGAGCTGTGC
Organism: Cyclonatronaceae bacterium; assembly: GCA_046483675.1. GTDB lineage: Bacteria > Bacteroidota > Rhodothermia > Balneolales > Natronogracilivirgulaceae > SKNL01. Next base: position 146 of record JAWOCT010000032.1, on the reverse strand, counting down.
GCGCGTGACCGGCGCAATAATAAGCTGGGCGATGCGCATGCCCCGCTCGATCACGACATCCTCCGCGCCGAGATTGATGAGAAGCACCTGCACCTCGCCGCGATAATCCGCGTCGATCGTGCCGGGCGCGTTCAGCACGCTGATCA
>JAWOCT010000012.1:0-9153 GCA_046483675.1 Cyclonatronaceae bacterium | reverse complement strand
ATCCTCCCGGCCGACGGCAAGGTGAAGGAGCTGAAGGATGTGGGCGGACTGCTGCTCGGAAAATTTGAAAATGCGCCATACGAGATGAACACGGTCAAGCTCAAGCCGGGCGACACCGTCGTTACGTTCACCGACGGTGTGACCGAGGCGGAAAATGAAGAGGAGAGTTATTTTGATGAGGAGCGCGTGACGGCATACCTGGAAAAACATCCCGTAAAATCACTCAATTCACTGGTGAAAGGGCTGTTCCTGGAAGTGATGAAATTTGTAGGATCGGCGCCGCAGTCTGACGATATCACCGTCCTGTCGGTGCGTTTCGCTGAACCGGAGAAGTAACGCGGATCCTGATCCTGTGCCGGAGCCAGATTCTGCGCCGGAGCCTGATCCGGGTGCCCGACAGCACACCGCGCTCGTGATCATGCCTGATATGCTTCCACAGCTTGATCCAGCGACCGGTGATGATCAAAGACGGTGATCAGCCTGGTAACCATCAGCAGGCTTTCGATCCGATCCGACGCGCCGCAGATTTTCAGGTCCCCGCCCGCATTGCGCAGACTGGTAAGCGCTGTTATGATGATCCCGAGTCCCGATGAATTCATGAAATTTACCTTGCTCAGGTCTGCGATCACGTTGGTTTTGCCATTCTCGATCAGGCCCGCAATCTCATCCTGGAACTGTTTTGCATGCGGTCCTCCCATTATCTTCCCTTTAAAGGACAGGATCAGGGTATTGTACCTTTCAGAAACGGAGTAGTTCATAAGTAATCTGTTATTTCGCCAAGGTTGGTTTTCGATCATGCATATGAAATGCAATATGATATGTTCATCTTGTTCAATTTAATATAAATAAATGTAAGTCTAATAAATAAAATTGTCGAAAACTAGTGCACGCAGGGAAAGAAAGTCCGCATGCCTCGAATGCTCCCGAGGTAGTATTTATCCGATGATTGAAATAACACCATGCTATTTATTCATTATAAGCATTTACTTATAACTAAGTACTTGTATTAAAACGATTTGTGGCATATATTATTGCAGGAAGCAATCAGGAAGCAATCAGGAAGCAATCAGGAAGCAATCAGGAAGTGGGAGGATTGCGGGTCATGTGATCCGCAGTCAGGCAGTGGTGTTGACAGCAAGGCACCACCGGCCGGAACCGGTTGACAAGCCCCTCGGTCAGCGAGTCCGGTCAGGCGTGACAGTCGATCACACGGGTAATGACGTTCGGGCAGATATGACCGCAAACGTCAGACTGTCGCAGCCGGATTCAATACAACAATAAAACCAACAAAAGAAAACGAAAGAGGTATGTTTATGGATTCAATAAATGGCAGTTTATACTGTTTTCGCTCCATTCTATTCATTATGATACTCGCGGTTGTCGGTGCGGCCTGTGACCAGGCATCCATGCCCGATCTCACAGAGGATGCGGATATGGACGTGACGGGCCGGATGGCCCAGGCCGATGCCTTTGCACTTGACGCCACCGGTATCAGTGGGGATGTGGCCGCACAGCTGGCGGAAGTCCGACGCCTGACGGCATCGTTCCACAATTTCCAGAGAGCGGCAAATGCGGGATGGTTTGCACAGTTGAGTGAATGTGTGGCACATCCGGCAATGGGCGCAATGGGCTACCATATTGGCAATCCGGAATATCTGACCAACGGGATCCTGGATCCCCTGAAGCCGGAAGCCCTTATGTTCGAACCGATGAAAAACGGCCGGATGCGGCTTGTGGGCGTCGAGTATATCGTGCCATTCATGCCTCCGGAGACAGAGGGCGGAGACCCAATTCCGGGCGAGCAGCCCTCCCTGTTCGGACAGCCCTTCGACTCCAGTCCGCATGTCGGTCCCCTTGGTTCCTGGACTCTCCACGTGTGGCTGTGGCGTCACAACCCGGCGGGCATGTTCGCGCCATTCAACCCGAACGTAAGCTGCGAATATTCCTCAGCAGAATAATTTGGCGAGTTGCTGAATCAAGCAATGCCGGCCGGTAAAGCAGGCGCCCGGAATCCGTCACCCGGACGAAAGGCGCCCTGTTTTGCCGGTCTGTTAATAAATGAGCATCTTCCCCCTGCCGGAAAAATGGTCGGCGATGTGCGATGCCAACGTTGTTTTTCCAACCTGGCGGGGTTGTTTTTCCAACCTGGCCGGCGCACATCAAGTCAACGGCAGGCATGTCTTCAAGTGCACCGATAATTTTTGAGGACATCAGAAAACCCGGAAAATGATTTCATACAGGTAGTTCGAAGATTTCGACTTCCGGGCCGACTTCAATGTAATCTTCTTGCACTACTTCCAGGTGCCCCTCAATGGCTTCTCGGATATTGGCATTAGTCTCATCCAGTGTGTCCCCTTCACTCACACAGCCAGGCAAGGCCGGGACTTCGGCCCAGTATCCGCCTTCCTCCGCCTTATGTATGATAACTTTCAGTTTCATGGATTTTCAATGGTTATCATGTTAACGCAAAATATTTAACATACTTTGTACATTTAAAAAGCTCCCCGGCAGCCGAAGCCACCGGATGCACGGAGACAGAAGTCAGCGGTGACCGGCCTGATTACCATGAATGTAATCATGGTGGTTGTGAGCCAAATTCCGGATATTCCGGTGAATGGTATTTTTCCCGTAAGTCACCTCTGATCAGTATTACGATGGTTTCAAACGATCCCCTCCTTATCGCGCACCGCGGCGAATCGTTCGATGCGCCGGAAAACACCCTGGCGGCTGTGAACCTGGCCTGGGAACGGGGCGCGTCTGCGGTGGAGGTGGATGTACACGCCACGGGCGACGGCGAACTGGCCGTGATCCACGACCGCGACACGCTCCGGACTACCGGCGTCCGTCTCCAGGTGAACCAGGCGCCCCTCTCCGCCTTGCAGCAGCTCGATGCCGGATCGTGGAAAGGGATAGCCTGGAAGGAGGAACGGATCCCGTCCCTGACGCAGGTGCTGGCAACAGTCCCGTTCCACGGCAAGCTGGTGATCGAGATAAAAAGCGGCGCCGGCATGCCGGAAAAGATCAGCCGCGCCATCACCGAAACCGGTTTGCGCCCTGACCAGGTCGAGCTCCTGTCGTTCGATTTCCGCAAGCTGGCCGCGTCCAAACATCTGATGCCGCAGCACCGCATGCTCTGGGTCATCGAATCCCGGCGCCAGTGGTCGCAGTACGCCAGGGACCTGCACACGAAAGCGGTCCTCAGGCGGCTCGGAACGCACGGGGTGGATGGGATCGCCATCGGCGACAGCCGTCATATGAACCGCCGGTACATCAGGGACTTTATCGCCGTAGGCCGGCCGGTCTATGTGTGGACGGTGAACGATCCGGACCGCGCCGCCGAGCTGCTGGAGTACGGCGTCACCGGCATCATCAGCGACCGGGCGGTATGGATGAGCGAGATGTTGAAAAACGGGAATCAGGACAAACCGGAAAACACGTAAACCAACCGCTGACGTTATGGCACGCGTGGTACTTGGAATCCACGGGCTGGGCAACAAGGCCGATAAGGTGATCCTGGAGGAGTGGTGGCGCCTGGCCCTGGTGGAAGGTCTGCAGAAGCAGGGTCGGGCCGGAACCCCTCCGAACTTCGAATTCAAGATGATCTACTGGGCCGACATCATGCACCCGGAGCCGCTGGATGTCGCCGTCACCGACCCCGAAAGCCCGTATTTTGACGATGAGCAGTACACCAGGGCCGTCCCCGGCATGGAGCGGAGAAACCACCGGTTCCGCAAAAAACTGATCCGCTTCCTGGGCAAGCAGCTCAACAGTATCTTCCTAAATGAGGATTTCACCCTGTCCTATTCCTTCATCCCGGACTATTTCATCAGCCGGTATTTCCTGGAGCTGGACATCTATTACAAGGAGGACTGCCGGGATGAGGAACCGGAAGCCTGCCGCAAGAAGGAGCTCATCAAACAACGCCTGGCCGACACGCTCGAAGCGCACCGGGAGGATGAGGTGCTGCTCATCGCGCACTCCATGGGCTCGATCGTCGCCTATGATGTGCTGAACTTTTTCGCCGCGGAAACCCGGCTCCACACTTTGGTCACCATCGGCTCGCCGCTGGGCCTGCCGCTGGTAGTGAGCCGCATCGCCGCCCAGTACAAGACCAGACCGCGTGGCAAAAAGGAGATGGTCACCCCGCCCGGCATCTACGGCAACTGGTTCAACATGTACGACATCCTCGACCGGATCACCCTCGGCTACGCCCTGTCACGAAATTACCGGTTCAACGAGCACGCCATCCGCCCGCGGGATTTTTCGGTGGTCAACGACTATCACAACCACGAAGGCGAGCACAATCCGCACAAGTCGTACGGCTATCTGCGCACCAAAGAGTTGGTCCGGGTAATGGAGGATTTTCTGGCCAACGCGGGAGCGTAAAAAGTCCGGTAAGGGTGGATGCGCCCCGGAAGCCGTATTTCGACAAGGGTGGATGGTGGATGCGGCCCGAGGCATTCCCGGCATGTGTTGCGCAGAAAACGGCGCTCACCGCTCCAGCGCCGTGCCGATCTCCAGCTGCACCGTCCGGTTAAGCCGCTCTTCGATGCGCGCCTTGACACCGTCCAGCTCTTCGGGATCCAGCGGTTGCCGGGTGACCAGGGTGACCGACAGGCTCAGGGGCCGCACGCTCCGCACCCGCACGTCGCGCACCGTGATCTCCCCGGTCTCCCATCCGTCCAGCCGCCGGATCACATTGTGCTCCTCGATCATCAGGCCGAAACCGAATCCGAGCGGAATACTGAAGACGATCACGATCACCAGCGAAATGAACACGCCCCGGGTGGCCAGCCGGAACGGACTGAAACCCAGCACGATGAACGTCAGCGAGCCGGCCAGCACCATGCCGGCCAGGTTGGTCACCAGCAGCAGCCCGGCACCGGAGAAGATGCTCCAGTCCATCCAGCCGAGCCCGATCCCGGCCACGGCCAGCGGCGGGACCAGCGCCACGGCAATGGCGACACCGGCCAGCGTTTTGGCAATCTCTTCGCGCGCATGGGCATAGGCTCCCGCAATGCCGGAAACAACGGCGATGCCGAGATCCAGCAGGTTCGGACTGGTGCGTGCCAGGATTTCGGAATTGGGCGTGTGGATGGGGGTGATCCAGGTGATGGCCACGGCAAAGGCGAAGGAGAGGCCGAGTCCGGCCAGGATGGTGTACGCGCTGTTCAGCACCAGCCGGCGGTCCTGCCGCAGCGATGCCATGCTCAGCGAAATGATGGGCGCCATCAGCGGGGCCAGGATCATGGCGCCGATGACCACCGGGGCCGAATCGGCGAACAGGCCCAGCGTGGCCAGCACGGTCGAGATCACCATCAGGACCAGGTACGAGCCCTTCGGCCGGGCATTGTCCCGCAGGATCTGGAACAGGTCCTTGAATTCCTCGGAGGATGCGCGCCGCAGCAGGGGCAGCTTCCCGCGGCACAGCTCAATGGCGGCCTCGCCGGTCGGCAGGGCGCTGGTCCGGAAAATTTCGTTGGATGCGGGTCCTTCCTCCGGCACGGTCAGCCGGGCGCCCGGAACCACCTTCAGGAACCGTTTGCGCACCTCCAGGGTCAGTTCCCGCGCGGAGTGCGAGTCGCCATCCTCGGTGAACGTGAGCTCCTCTTCGGGACCGGCAAACCGAAGCCGTCCGGTCTTGATGTGGCCTCCCAGGCCGGGCAGCCGGCTTTTCTGCCAGAGCGAGCGCACGGCGTAGCCCAGCAGCTCCATGATGCTTCGGGGGGATACCAGCAGGGCGTGGATCATGCCGTCGTGGACAGAGGGCTCCTCGGGGATGAAGCGCGACAGCAGCGAGTAGGTCCGGTAGGGCACCACCACGATGCCAGTAACCGCCGTTTTGATGCGCGAATCATCTTTTTTGAGGACATCCACCCGGAAGGGCCGGAGCTTGAGGAAGCTGCCGAGGAAATGCCGGGTCCGCTTCCAGAAGCCGATGGAGCCGAAAAACTTGCTGGTCGCCAGCAGGAAGGTGCGTCCGATCACCACGCTGCTGAACACCGGCCGTCCGTTGCTGTACATCAGGTCGATTTCGACGGTTCCGGGCATGCCGGACGGTTCCCCGGATTCCTTCTCGGATTGCTCCTCATGCTCCTCCGGGGTCCCGGCTGCCTCCAGGCGCTCCTTCAGCTGCGCCACGGCCTTCTTGAGTCCCGAATCGGTGCCCGTGATGGCGGAGAACCGGGGGGCGTTCGGGTGCGGCAGGGCAGCCAGGATCCGCTCCGGGCCGCCATGGGCCGCCAGGAAGGCCTTGATCTGGTGGTCGGACAGGTACAGCAGCACCGGCTGCCCGTCGGGCAGGTCAAGGGTCGATTCCGCCGAAAAGGCGTGCTTCTCGGAGATGATCTCCTCCACGAGGGGAAGCAGGGTGTCGCGTACCTCCTCTTCCTGTCCGGCATCGTAAACCAGCGTGAATTTCATTTCCTGTCGTGATTCGGTGGTTAAACAGATGGATGGGGTGGATTAGGCTGTCAAAGTTACGGAAAAAATCCGGCCGGCAAACGATTTTGGCAGGAAGAGAAGGGGAAATCATATCAGATCAGCCGGTATGGGCAGTTGTCGAGGTGTCCTGGCAAGGCCTGCAAAAAAAACAAAAGCCCGGCACCGCGATAGATGAGCAGTACAGGGCTTTGGGGGTGTGGGTGGTACTGGCTTCGAACCAGTGCCCCCTGCTGAAAGCCGGGTGATGTTTATGATAGTACTTATTTGTAACTTGGTATCTATGAAAAAAAAGTTCTAACATATTGTATTCTAATTGTTTAAAGCACTTATAAAATACATGGACCAAAAGTTGAGTACGTAATTCACCATAACTCCATACCACAATGTTTGAGCAGAAGAGATTACAAAAAGGAATGAAAGAGCACAGGCCGGACGAAGAAAACAGTTCAGAACTTCTCAAGAAAATAAGGCGATCTTTTTTGCGCGGACTTGCCATTGTCATTCCGGCCTTCATCACCATTTGGGTAATACAGTTTCTATTCTCCTTTATCGATGGCATTGCTTCACCGTTTTACCGGTATATCGGATTGAATATCCCGGCACTCGGATTTATTACCGCGATCATCCTGATATTCCTGGTGGGTTATTTTTCACGAAATCTGGCGGTGAAATTCACTATCCGCATCATGGAACGGGTTTTTCTGAATATTCCACTGGCCAAGTCGATTTACGCCGGGGCGCGTGAGCTCATTAATGCTTTTTCGCCCGAAAATAAAGGCCGGACTTTCAAGGAGGTCTGCATGATCGAGTATCCGAGAAAAGGTGTTTACTCGATCGGATTTGTGACCAACGAGATGAGTTTTCGGGAAAGCGAATCGAAAAACCGGCCTCTGACAAACGTCTACATCCCGCTGCCTCCCAATCCGACTACCGGGATGCTGACATTGGTTCCGTCCGAAGACGTGATCCCGCTGAATGTCACTGTGGAACAGGGGATGAAGCTGATTCTGTCAGCCGGTATTGTATCTCCCGAAGAATTTGCCGTTCGGGACGTGAGCAATGAGTAATTCCTTTATGCCTGATCAACGTCAAGTATGATTCCCGCTTTTATAGTAAAAGCCTGTCCTGTTCTTTAGCTGTCGGTAATCGCTGATATTGGGTAAATACATTACAGGTAACTGACTGGCCGCCAGTCTGCCACTTCAAAAAAATGAATGATGGACTTACAAAGAACAGGTCTGTACCCCTGAATGTACCCCCTGATGTAACACTATGGGAATAAACGCTCGTATATGATTAGGGAAACAGCAAAAAAAAACCCATAGAAGAAGCCTGGATGGCTGTTTTCTATGGGCTTAAGTGATGTGGGTGGTACTGGATTCGAACCAGTGACCCCCTGCTTGTAAGGCAGGTGCTCTGAACCAGCTGAGCTAACCACCCGGGAGTGTCAACGATGTTTCTGAATAGAATGCAAAGATACGCAGTTGGGATGTACATTTGCAAGCACAGGATGAAAACAGATTCGAAATTTTTCGGTAGCAACAGGCAAAAAAATCACGATTCCTCTTGCGTGAAAGTCACACTGTGCTATATTGTGTTTCACATTGTCGAGCGGCCATTTTGCCAAGAAAAAACCTCTTTTTAAAAAAAGTCTGTAACAAACCGGAACTACGATACTTCTTTTAAAGCACGGACTTCCATGTCACGGATTTGTTCTCATCAGGCAGACGCTGTCGCGGGGAACAGGCGGTCAGAGGCCGGGCGTAAAACATAGTATTGACGGAATCAGAGATTTATGTTCCATTTGCACCAAAAGAGTTCGCCTGCAAATCAGCGAATGCAGGACAAGTATCCGCAAGAAGCCGGGGCCTGTGGCGGGAAAAACGGGCTTTTAACTCTCGTTTTACATGGTTTCACGCACCGGATAAAATGTTACAGAATTTTAATGATTCGCGTATATCGTTATATTTTTTTAACTAACTTTGAAATACCTTGCGGACATAGTATACTTGCTCACAGATTGACTTGATGTCACCGGTCAATACACTGAACAAGGATGCTCCGATGGTCGAGAACGGAGGATTCGCATTAAGACGGAAAAACAGATATACAAACAGAACTTGCATAACGCAAAAAGCAGTAAACAAGCAGTAAAAACATAAATACTACAAAAGGGATGAGGAGTCGAAATAATACAGACGGCGCCAAATCCTTAAACTTAAAACAAAACGGAGAAAAGTAATGGGTCAACAACAACTCTTACTCGTTATATTGGTAACCATCCTCGTTGGAATTGCAACTGTAGTAGCGATCAACGTGTTTGGTACAGCAGCAGATCAGGCAAACCGTGATGCGGTTCGTCAGGATCTTTTAGGTGCAGCAGCTACAGCCCAAGCACTTTGGGAAAGACCGGCTGCCATGGGTGGCTACGGTCAAGGATTTGACCAAGATATAGATATAAGAAGGTTAAACATTCCAAGAGGTTCAGACCTTACTGCAGTATATACTGAGGCTTCAATTGTGAACGACAATGGAGAATATAGTGTTGAGGGAAGCGGTACAGGAACCGATAGTTCAATAGAGATTACCGGAGAACCACGAAGTGGTGGTGATGATATAGTCGTGACTTTGAATAGAACTGAAGCTTCTGGTGATCAGCCCGAAGGCTGGGGAATTGTATGGACTGAAGGAGGAACAACTACTACACCA
>JAWOCT010000003.1:0-14897 GCA_046483675.1 Cyclonatronaceae bacterium | reverse complement strand
TTGGTGATTTCCGGCTTGAGTGTAGGGTTGCAGTAGAAGTTGTTCACATTGGAGATGAACGCCATCGGGGCAACGGTGAACCAGTTGGTCGCCGTTGCCAGGGTATTGGCCAGGATGTGCGGCGGGGCGTCCTTGCCCACCCGGGCCCAGGAAGCACGCAGCTTGATGTAGGAAAGCGTTTTTCCCGAGATACTGTAGCCCAGTTCCTCCATGAATTCGGTAAGCACAACCGAGGCGCTTAAGGCCGGATAGAAGAACGAACGGTTGTTCGCCGGCAGAGTGGACGACCAGTCGTTGCGGCCCCGGAAATTCAGGAAAACCACATCTCTCCAGTCAATGTCGAAGTCCACGAACGCACCGATGAGCCTTCTGCGGCTCTCGTTGCGGGAGGTCCGGCGGTCCTGTTCCACCACATTGTTGATGTTGGGGAAATCGGGATCGATGAAGTTCTGTCCGGTCTGGGACATCACACTGCGCTCCATCATTTCCAGGTTGTGACCGACGGTCAGATTCGTATTGATCGCATCGGCGAAGGTACGGCCGGTTCTTACCATCAATGTGGACGTAGTGATCTGGTTGTTGATCTCCGAGTTGTTGATGAGGCCGTCCAAGGCAGCCGTGGCTCCCGTTGCCTGGTAATTCTCGCGGCTGTCGGTGTAGCGGTCGGTGCCCAGGCGATAGGTAATGTTCAGAAAATCGAACGGGTCGTAAAACACGCTTCCCACGATCATGGAACGCGACACATCACTATCATACGGTTTATTGATGGTTCCCCAGTAGGGATTGTCGCTTCCGGTAATGGTGCGCTGGGTTCCATCGGGATTCAGGTAATCCATCATGTTGTCGTTGCGCGGCCAGAACAGGGCGCCCATCACACCTCCGGCACTGCCTTGCGCTACGTACTTGCGGCCTGTCTCCACATAGCTGGCCGTTCCTTCCAGACGCAGGCTGTTGCTGGCCCTGGTGTCGGCGGTCAGGCGGAAGGAGTTACGGTTGAAACTGTTATTATGTTCAACGATACCGCCCTGATCCATGAAGGAGGCCGAGGCATAGAAGCGGGACTGTGCCGTACCGCCGCTGAGTGACAGGTCGTGGTTGTGGCTGAAGGCGGTCTGGAAGAAATCTTCCAGGTTGTTATAGACCGTCTCACCCGACTGGAATTCCGGTCCCCAGGAATAATTGGCTTCGGGATCAAACTCGCCCTGCTCTCCCTGCTTGTAACGGGATTGCAGTTCGGGCAGCCGGTTTACCTGGTCGAACGACAGAGTGCTGGAATAGTCTATCTTTGCCAGGCCTTCGGCACCACGCTTGGTCGTGATGACCACGGCGCCCGAACCGGCACGCTGTCCGTACAGGGCGGCGGCGGATGGGCCCTTGAGGACCGTGATGCTTTCAATATCGTTCGGATTGATATCAATCGCCCGGTTGGATCCCGGTGAATTGAGCCCGCCCGTGGTAGTGTTGTCGATCGGGATTCCATCAACGATGAACAGCGGCTGGTTGTCACTGCTCAAAGAGGTGCCACCCCGGATGAGCATCATGGACGAAGCTCCCGGAGCACCGCCCGAGTTGGTGATCTGGACACCTGCCACCTGACCCTGAAGCGCATTCACGATGTTGGGCTGTCGGGTTTCTATGAGGCGGTCGCTTTGAACATCCTGGATGGCATAACCCAGGGACTTGGTTTCCCTCTCCAGTCCGAAAGCGGTGATGACCAATTCCTCACCTATAATCAGGTCGGGTTCGAGCTCGATATCAAGCTGACTCTGTCCGTCAATAGGCACCACACGGGTGCGGTATCCGATAAACGATATGTTGAGTGTTTCGTCCAGACTGGGGACGCTTAGCTCAAACTGCCCATCGAGGTCCGTTGTGGTACCCTCGAAGGTCCCTTCAATGATAATGTTTACACCGGTTAGTGGATCTCCGGTTTCTGCGTCTGTGACCGTTCCCTGCACGGTCGTCTGCGCATGGGAAGAAACGGCCATTCCCAATACAATCAGACATCCCAGCATGGCGGAAACAATGTGTTTTGTTGCACGAAAAACACCTTTTTGTATACAATTACCTTCCATAGTAGATGCTCCGGGTTCTTTGTTTTTGTTTAGATACCTGAGGTCCTTCCCAGAAAAAGCTGAATACCTTTTGTGCTTCGGAGACGTATCTCACCACACCAATCTTGTCCCTGCGGGGCATGCAATACTCTGTAATTGACGTATATTGCAACTGAAGCAAACTCAACCTTTTCCGTCCGATGCACGCACGGAATTCCGACGGCATCAGTAAACAGTGTAAAAAAAATCTATAACTATCACCAACTTTTTTTAACCAAATTCATATAATTATTATATCAGCATTTTGAGCAGCTTCGCTTGTATTTGTGGCTAACTATCACTTTCGATCCGTCCCGATCCTGCAATCAGCCAGGACGGCACCTTGATTCATTTCTCCTTATATTGTTCATTATTGCAGGTAATCACGTTTCGTCATCTCCCTGCGCTGCACCCATGCGTACTTTTTTTGCATTGATTATGCCGGTTGCACAGCTTTTTCCGCATACAATGGCCAATCCGGCTGTCCGTTTCGTTCCGGTCATTCTGATTATCATGATTATTCCGGTCTTCCCGGCAACCAGTCCTCTGCAGGCCCAGGATCTTGATGTCCCTTACTACACAACCGAAACCGAAGTCGTGAAGGGCATGCTGGACATGGCCGGAGTAGGTCCCGGCGACTATCTGATCGACCTTGGATCCGGCGACGGACGCATCGTCATCGCCGCTGCCCTGCGCGGTGCCGTTGCACACGGAGTGGACCTGGATCCCGAACGGAACAGGGAGGCCCGCCGGAACGCGCGTGATGCGGGTATGGATGACCGCGTGCTGTTCCTGGAGCAAGACCTGTTCGAAACCGACTACAGCCAGGCCACTGTAGTCACCCTGTTTTTACTGGAATCGGTCAACCTTCGCCTCAAGCCCGCCCTGCTGGACCGGCTTCGTCCGGGTGCGCGCGTCGTCTCCCATACCTTCGACATGGGTGAGTGGGAACCAGACGAACAGGAGGTCATCGGGATCCGGCCGGTATACCTCTGGGTTATTCCCGCCCGGGTGGATGGGGAATGGTCCTGGCATGCCGGCAATGAGCGGTTTACGATGTCCGTGGATCAGCGTTTTCAGAAACTGAAAGCGTCTGTCACCTCCGGTGGGCAGGAGATGTACGTAGAACGTGTTGCCGTCCACGGAGAGCGGATCACCCTCCGGTTCCGTCATCCTGAAAACGGCACGCGGTATACCGGCAATGGCGAAGTGTCGGGTGACCGCCTGTCCGGCATCATGCAAATACATGGCGAGAACAGTCACGATGTGGAAACCTGGCATGCCGGACGCAGCCGATGACCAGACCGACATGACCCGATTGTTGAAACCGGCGGATTTCCATGCATTATTATATCGGGTTTACATGATTATATCGGATTTCCATGCATTATTATATATTTGCCGAGAAACAAAAACTACAAGCCGGATACATCCGGACGATGATCATGGAAATCTGCGAAACGTGTGGAAATGAAATTCCGGGCAATCCTGTCGAATGTCCATACTGCGGGTCACCCTTATATGGTCTGCGCCCGTCCGCATCCACGCCGAAACCCAAAAAGGCCACTGCAGGCACCGTCCTCACAGTAAACCTGGAGGCAGGAAAGCCCGATGTGGCACAGGCACTGGCACATCTGGACATAAAAATCGCGGAATTTCGGCAACAGGGTGTCGCATTGATCAAGGTGATCCACGGCTGGGGCTCGTCCGGCTCCGGGGGACGCATCAAGGCGGCACTGCCCGCTCATCTGGCGCACCTCAGGCGGCGGCGTATCATCCGGGGATTTGTTGCAGGGGATCAGTTTGCCGTATCCACCCGGCAGGGCGCCCGTCTCATTTCCAAGTTCCCGGCACTCAAGGAATCGATATCTTCAACCCGCAAAAACCCGGGTATTACCTTTATTGAGCTGTGAGTCTGGGCCCCATCAGCACATCACACCCTGACCAAAAACCGAACGGTAAAAATCCACCATTATCGACGTACTCACAAGGGAATTTCTTGCCTTCCGTGACGAGCGCGACTGGTAGCAGTTTCACAATGGCAAGGATCTGGCCATTGCCTCATGTATCCATTCCTACTGCTCGAGCACCTGCCGGTTGGCCCGGATGATCGACACTGATTTCTCTTTGAGCAGTTCGGTGGCATCCATCATCATAGCCTCGTTGGCCGGGAACGGCACCCGGTCGCTCCGGACCATGCTCTGTTGCTCTTCCGACAGGGCCCGGCGGTCGCCGGTGTAGCTGGCATGGGTGTGCTCGAAGAGCGCCTCGACACTGAGATTGTCGGTCCGGATGAGCTGGTCGGTTTCCGTCTCGTAAAAATCCAGCGAGCCGGCGACAAGCGCCGCTTTCCGCTGCACAGTCTCCGTAATGTCGGCCGACACGGTCACGATATTCGGAACCCGTATATCATTGCCCAGCGAATCCTTTTTGACATTGCCATCGGCATCCAGCTCATACCGCATCCCGTCCTGGACTTCCTGCGACACACTGTACGTGTTGTTGTTGATGGTTTCCGGGGAAAAGGCGATTTCGGTGATGTTGAGCACCAGGAAATAGTCGTAGTCGATACTCCGGTTTTCCCGGGTATCGAAATGGATCCAGCGGGTGTTGAGCCTGCCCAGGGCCATCTTGCGCATCTCGGCATCGAAAAATTCGGGGATCACCATGCCGGAATTGTTCTCGATGACAAACAGCGCATGCGTCCGGCCCTGCATTTCCGCCATCTCCATATACCTGATCACATCTTCGTACCCCTCGTAAATGCTGTGGGCACGTTCAAATTCTACATAGGCCCGCCGTGCATTGTCCCTGCCGCCCTGATCCAGGAAATCCAGTCCGCGCTGGTACGATACGTCCGCCGCCGCCGCCTTTGATGCGATGATCTGCTCGTTGTAGTTGAAGTATTCGAACTGGTTGCGGATCTGCGACGGCAGCCGCCGGACCACATTCTGGCGGTCGTTCATCTGCTCGTACAGCAGATAGATTTCGATCCAGCTCTCTTCCCGTCCTTCCATCTCCAGGAACCCGATCCGCTCGCGGTCGAACGTGTTCGCCAGTTCAAACGCCTCTTTCAGCACCCGAAGCTCCTTTTCATTGTTCGGGTTTTTCATCAGCTTGTCGGCCGCCCGCTCGATGGCGCGGTCGTACTGGCCGCGCTGCAGCATCTTCTCCGAGGAAGCGCACGAGCCGATTATCATTGCCAGCAGAAGAAGCAGCAGGGTTCGGTGCAGATTTGTCATCACGCCCACTTTTTGTTGTTTCGGATTTTATTTGCCGGTTAAAATAACATATTTGGCCATAGTGCACCATGATGGAACTGTGATGTGACGCTTTTTTGCTTTAGGGCAGAACCGTATCCACCCGTAAACCTCCCGGACCTGATGGGCATTGTCGTGGGCCGGTCCCACAATGTCGAAGACAAGAACACATCATCCACATCCACCCCAAACCGGCTCCAACAAAACCAAACCGGCTCCAACAAAATAAGAGGGATCAACTATTGCACTTATATAATTATCTATATATATTTATATTATTAAACAACCAAACCAACTTGATTAATGGAGTCGATTATGAACAAGCAAACAGCCATTGCAGCGATAGGCGGTATTGTGGCCGGTCTGGTCATCATGGCCATCGCTGGTTTTTACAGTCTGCCCGGGATGATGATGCTCGAGGACGAATCCCGCTATGACTTTGACACGACCGTCGAGCAATTTGAGCAGGCCGTCAGTGATGCCGGATGGAGCATCCTCACCGTGCATGACATGCAGGAAACCCTGAGCGGACACGGTCATGACGTACACAGTGTCAAGATCTTCGAACTCTGCTCGGCCCGCTATTCGGCCGAGATCCTGAAGCTGGATGACGAGCGCATCGTAGCGCCACTAATGCCCTGTCGCATCGCCATCTACAAAAAAAGCGACGGCAAAACGTACATATCCCGCATGGATTCCGAACTGCTGGCACGTCCGTTCGGCGGGGTCATCAAGGATGTGATGCAGGTGGCCGCCGTTGAAATGGAAGATGTCATTGCGCAGGTCATTCGCTGACCGGATTAAAACTTGACGTTGATCAGCTGACTGAATCGTATTGACAGTTGCCAGGGCCTTCGGACTGGCAACAACCTTCCGTCTGTCCGGACCGGCAGCCAAAACAGTTATACAGGGAAAGGACCTCCGGGCAGGTCCTTTCCTTTTTTTTTTGCCACAGGAAAGCTCTTCATTTACCCGGGGAATATTAATTATGGATATTTTCTATATCAGAAATTAATAGTACATTCCACAAGAAATAATAAGAAATTATTAATACGTAACACCATGTCGATTGTCCGCATCAGCGTGTCGCTGGAAGAGGAAATACTGAAAGCTCTGGACGATTTTGCCTCGGAGAACCATTTTACAAACCGCTCCCAGGCCATCCGTCATCTGATCAACTCCGGTTCGGTATCCAGAAAATGGCAGTGCAACAATCGGGTTGCCGGTTCCATCACGCTGGTGTTCAACCACCACAAGCGGGACCTGATGAAAAAGCTGACCGACATCCAGCATGGTTATCACGATATGATCCTCTCCTCGCAGCACTTCCACCTGGAAAAGGAACTGTGCATGGAGATCATTGCCGTCAAGGGCAAAGCGTCCACGCTTACCGAGCTGGCCGACCGGCTGATCGCCGTCAAAGGCATCCACCATGGCAAACTGACGATGAGCCGGGCCGGCTAAAAAATTTTTACCTATGAGTAATAATAATTTGAATAATAGTAATACAAGCGCTTGTGCAGTAGCGCGATAATTCATACGCTGAAAACGCTTGAGAATACACACCCATTGTCAACCCTAATAGATTAACCGGTATGGAACCCAAACTATTTCCCCGTTCCTTCAGACCGACCGGACATTCAACCGCACTGCCAGCCGGATCCATCCCTGCGCTAACCGCCTGTCTTGTGCTGCTCGCGGGCCTGACCCTGATCCGGCCAGCACATGCACAATCACAAAGTGACACCCTTTACCGCGTCCTCGACGAAATCGAGGTCACTGCTACCAAAAATGTGCGGACCCTCACCGAAGTGCCTGGCCGTGTCGGCGTCGTATCGGCGGAGGAGATGTCCCTGACCCCTGCCGCCACTCTGGTCGACATACTCCGCAGCGTCTCGGGCGTCAACACATCCAGCAGCCTTGGTTTTTTCACCATGCGTCCGAACGTGACCGTTCGAGGACTTTCCGGGGAGGAGCAGAGCCGCACCCTGGTGCTCATCGATGGCGCACCGACCAACAACTCCGACACCGGGGGCGTCAACTGGAACAGCATCAGCACGGCAAATGTGGAACAGGTGGAAATCTACAAGGGTCCGGGCTCGTCCCTCTTCGGCAGCAACGCCATGGGAGGTGTCATCAACATCATTACGCGCACCCCGACCGAACCGCTCCTGGCGTCTGCCGGGATTTCCTATGGGTCCTTCAACACCCTGCGCAGCAACCTCAGCCTGACCAACCGCGCCACGGATCGGCTCACCCTCCACGTTCACGGATTCTACAACAACAGCGACGGGTACAATCCGGTCCCCGAATCCGAGCGGGACGATTTCAGTGTCCCGCGGAATGTGGAGGATGCAGGGGCCACCGCCAGACTTGCCTGGGCGTTCAGTGACCTTGCCGAGCTCACTGCCTCCTACGACTATTTCGCAAATAATCGCGGCGAAGGAACGATCATCGAGGAACCGGGCATGTACCGCAAGTTCGATATGAACCGCGCCAGGCTGGGCCTTAAGGGTCAGCGCAATGATTTCCGCTATGCGCTGAACATGTTCTTCCAGCGGGAGGACTATTTCCGTGTGAGCGAGCGCCTCAGAGGTGACAGCTATTCACGGTTCAATGTGGAATCGGACCGCGACGATATGGGCATTACCCTCGACCTGTTCCAGGATGTCAGCTCAAGCCACTGGCTCGCTTTAGGCTCGAACCACTCACTCACCGGCGGCCTGGAGTTCAAGCTCGGCTCGGTAGACGGCGGTGATTTCTACCAGACATCCGATGACGTTGTCATCAACCGTGGTAAAATGCGTTTTTTTGCGGGCTATCTGCAGGATGAGATCAGCCTGCTTGACCGGCAGATGCACCTGCTGCTCGGATTGCGCTACGACCATGCGACCTTCTTTGACGGATACTTCCGGTCCACCGAAGGCGTCCTTTTCAGGGGATCTCCGCTGGCCAATTACAACGACGACCGCATTGTAAGCAACAGCTGGTCCACGCTGAGTCCGCGCATCGCATTGCGCTACAGTCCTTCCCGCGCCATCAGCGGATACGTTTCATACGCCCGCGGGTTCCGGGCATCTATTCTGGATGACCTCTCCCGCACCGGTATTTTCCGGGGACGGATCAAGATCGCCAACCCGGAACTGAGACCCGAGACACTCGACAACTACGAGGCAGGCCTGGATCTGCGTCCGGTCTGGAGACTGTCCATCTCGCCGACCGTCTTCTATTCCCGCGGCAACGATTTCCTTTATTTCGTGGCCCGTGAGCTGGAGGATGGATCCGACGTATGGCGTCGTGAGAACGTGTCGTCTGTAGGTTTGACAGGAGCCGAGCTGGATCTGCGATATTTCGCCAGCGACGCGCTTACGCTGTCGGCCAGCTATACCCGATACCACTCCGAGATCCTCTCTTTTCCGGAGCATGCGGAACTGGAAGGCATGGAGCTGACCTATTCACCGCGGAACCAGGCCAGCGCGTCGGTCCAGTGGCAGAATCCGCTGGCCGATCTCGGCCTCTCGTTCTATTACAAGGGCTCCCAGTTCAGCAGCGATGACAACAATACCTCCAATGACGGCACCCCTGAAATCGATGCCTACACCACACTCGACCTGATGGTCTCCCGCCGGTTCTTTGACGCGCTGACTGCCTCGGTCGAAGTCCTTGATGTCATGGACAACCGGTTTATGGAAACCGTCGATTACATGTCCCCCGGAAGGATGGTTAACATCCGCCTTAACTATGATTTTTCGAGGTAAAAATACTTATTCCTTTTTGCTGCTAGGGTTTACAGCTTCAATGCTTGTCCTGCTCCTTTTGGCTGGATGCCGGGAGGATGCGGAACGCACGGGAACGCCGTACGATCAAGCCGGTAGTCCTCAAACCGGTAGCCAACAGGGTGGCAGCCCGGACTCCGGTGCCCCCCATATCAGCGGTCAACACAGTGATGACAGTGCTGCACTCACAGTACGCGACATGCTGGGCCGGAGTGTTGTTATCCCGGCTGAGGTGCAGCGGGTGATTGGACTCCGTGCCGGTGCCTTGCGCATGCTCACTTACCTGGATGCGATCGATCAGGTAGCAGGCATTGAGGAGCCCGAGCGGCGGTCGGACCGACCCTATCTCACCGCCTTCCCCGAACTGCGAGAGCTTCCAACGATCGGACCGCAGATGGGTGGCGACCCCGAACTGCTGGTCTCAGCCGCACCCGACCTCATCTTCCTTACGTTCACCAGCCGCGGGCAGGCCGACGAGTTGCAGGAGCGTACCGGCATTCCGGTGATCGCACTCGAATACGGCGATTTCTCGGAAAACCGGGAGACCTTCTTCTCCTCGCTGCGCCTGATGGCCGAAATCATCGGCAAAACCGGACGGGCCGACACCCTCATTGCCGGCATCCGCACTTCGATCACCGAACTTGAGGAGCGCACTTCCGACATCCCGGACGAGGAGCGTCCGCGCGCCTACATCGGCGGCGTATCCTATCGGGGCGCCCGCGGTATAACCTCTACGGAGCCGAATTATCCGCCCTTTCGCTTCATCCAGGCCGTCAACGTAGCCAGTGACATCCACCAGCGCCTCATAAATCCAATCCAGGGCACCTACATTGACCGGGAGCAGCTGATCGTGTGGGACCCGGATGTGTTATTTGTGGATCTGTCCAGCCTGGGAACAGCCGGACCCGATATCCGTCCCGGCACCCCGATCGCCCGCTCGCTCACCGCTGTGCGCAACGGCGAAGTGTACGGCGTGCTGCCCTACAACAACTACGCCGCCAACTACGGAGCCATCCTGGCTAACGCCTGGTACGCCGGCACCGTTTTATATCCCGACCGTTTTGACGATATTACCCTACCTGAAAAAGCGGACAACATATTTCAAATGTTTTTCGGCAGATCCATTTACGCTGACATCCAGACCCGTTACGGCGGCTACCGACAGTTGAATCCGGAGCATTTATGAACGAATTCGATCTGCTCGCCAGATACCGCCGCTATATCCGCAACCGCTTGCTGTTCATTCTCCTGGTGATGGCGGGCATAGCCGTGACCGGTGTTATTGCCATCGCTTCCGGTGCAGCCGGGATCGGGATCGGCGATGTGCTTTCGGTGTTTTTCGGCGAGCCGGACCGGGCCACTTCCCAGATCGTGATGCAGATACGCATGCCGCGAGTGCTGGCCGCCCTGTTGGCCGGATTCGCCCTGTCGGCATCGGGCGCGGTGATGCAGAGCATCCTGCGCAATCCGCTCGCCTCGCCCTTCACCCTGGGGATATCGGGCGCAGCCGCATTCGGGGCCGCCTTTGCCATCGTAGTGCTGGGCGCCGGCAGCACGGCCGACCTCACGGCGACGCTCAGTGACACCACCGCATCCACCCGGACCGGACTGCTGGCGCAGCTGGGCGACCGCTACCTGGTCATGGGTTCGGCTTTTGCATGGAGCATGACCAGCACGTTTTTCATCCTGGCCATTGCCCGTTACCGGGGCGTCACACCCGAAGTGATGGTCCTGGCCGGCATCGCCATCGGGTCGCTCTTCAGCGCGGGCGTCTCGGCCATGCAATACCTGGCCACCGAGGCCGAGCTGGCCGCCATCGTTTTCTGGATGTTCGGGGATCTGGGACGCGCGGCGTGGCAGGAGGTGTGGCTGCTGGCTCTGGTGCTCATCCCCGTCTGGCTGTTTTTCACCATGATGTCTTGGAATTACAAGGCGCTGCAATCAGGCGACGAATTCGCGCAGAGCCTGGGCGTCAATCCCTTCCGGATCCGTCTCTACGGGATGCTGGTGGCGTCGCTGGCCACGGCGGTGGTCGTCAGCTTTTACGGCATCATCGCGTTTGTCGGACTGGTGGTGCCGCATATCGTGCGCCGGTTCATCGGCGGCGACGAAACGTTCCTGATCCCGGCCGCCGCGCTGTTCGGCGCGCTTTTCCTCCTGCTGTCCGACACGGTTGCGCGCACCCTGTTTTCACCGGTCATATTGCCGGTGGGCATCCTGACCTCCTTCATCGGCGCCCCGCTTTTCCTGTTCCTGCTGCTCAGGGGCTTTGGAAAAAACTACTGGAACTGAAACCCGAAACACCCTGGATTCTCGAAATGCACGGCATAACCCGGTACCACTGCTAACAACAACACCCACATCCACCTGATAACAATAAATCAAATCAGCTAATAACACACCTGCCAACGGCTTTATGCACATCACACTCCGCGATATCACCTTCCGTTACGACAAGGACCCGGTCCTCAGCGGGATTCGTTCGGAGGTGGACCGCGGGGATCTGGTGGCGCTCGTGGGGCCGAACGGGTCGGGCAAAAGCACACTCATCAAGTGCATCAACGGCATTTTGACCGTCAGGGAAGGCGATGTGCTCATCGATGGAACCAGCGTGCGGGCCATTCCTGCCGTGGAGCGGGCGCGCAAGATGGCCTACGTGCCGCAGACCGAGCAGAAAAGCGTGCCGGTACAGGTGTTCGATGCCGTGCTGCTCGGGCGCAAACCGTATATCCAGTGGAGGCCGTCACGATCGGACTACCAGCGCACCGCAGAGATCCTGAAGCGGCTCGATCTGGAGGATGTGGCCATGCGGGAAGTGCACAAGCTCAGCGGCGGACAACAGCAGCGCGTCTTCATCGCCCGGGCCCTGAACCAGCAGCCCGAGATCCTGCTGCTGGATGAACCCACGGCCAATCTGGATCTGAAATACCAGATGGAAACGCTGAAGCTGCTCCGGGATCTGGCCGGTGACGGCATCACCGTGGTGATAGCCATGCACGACATAAACATGGCCTCGCTGTTCGCCAACAGGGTGATGATGCTCAAGGACGGCAGGATATTTGCCAGCGGCGGACCCGAGATTGTCACCGTTGATCATGTACAACAACTTTTCGGTGTCAAAGTGCGCATAGTGCACGAAAACGGCACGCGGTTCATCGTGCCGGACCGGTTCTGAGTGTACCGCCGTGCATAACATCGTCAAACTTCAACCTGACTTCACGAAACAATCGTATATAGCAAAGGAACCCGCTTATTTCTAAAGAACAACCTGATATGCCCGAAACCTATCCCTTGAAAACGGTCGGCACGGTCCGTAACGATTGCCACGACACCGGACAAGCCGCGGCGAAGCGCAATGCCGAAAGTGTGATAGACGTTGACCAGGCCTACGAAGAAGCCCTGTTCGGCATCGAGTCCTGCGAGTTTGTGGATGTGGTGTTTTACTTCCACAAATCCGGGACTGAAACAGGCACCCCGTCCTGGCGCCGCCGTACCAAATCAGGTGAGGACCGGGGCGTATTCGCTTCCCGCGCGCCCGTGCGCCCAAACCTGATCGGCATCACCACGGTCCGGCTGCTGGGCCGCGACGGCAACCGGCTGCGCGTCACCGGGCTGGACGCCATCGACGGAACACCGGTACTCGACATCAAGTCGTGCGACACCTCCCATCTGGATGATATGATGTGCGGGGATGTACCCCATGGCGATGCGGACCGCGGGAATCTGCCCCAAAGTGCCTCTGCCGTCCACACATCCCTGCTCAAATCCAACCCGCGTATGGCCATACAAAAGCACATCATGGCCGGAGACACTGAAAAACTGCTCCTGCTGGCGGCCCAGATCCACGGGCATTACTGTCCGGGCCTGGCCATGGGGGTGATGGCAGCGGTCCATGCCGTACAGCAACTCGACGATGCCGCTAGGGACGGGAGCGGATCGGTCGGCAGCGGACATACGCCTTCTGAACAATCAAAATCCAGCGATCCGGGTGGCGAACAGACCGCAACGGCATCGGACGGACTGGAGGACCTGCTTGCGATCGTCGAGACCAACAACTGCTTCGCCGACGGGGTCCAGCTGGTTACCGGCTGCTCGTTCGGCAACAACAGCCTGATCTTCGAAGATCTCGGCAAAACGGCATTCACCCTCACCCGGCGCGACGGCAAGGGCGTGCGTGTCATTTCGCGGCATGAATCCCCCGATTACATCCGCGCATCCTTCCCGGATTTCGATGAGCGGTACAAGCGTGTGGTCAAGCAACAGATCCGCGACGAGGCCGAAGTGGCCGCATTCAAAAAAAGCGGAATCGAGCGGGCTTTCGGCACGCTGAACCTGGATTTTGACCGGATGTTCGGTACGCAGCATGTGACCGTCGATATCCCGGATTATGCACCCTCCCACGAAAGCGGGGTCTGTGCACGGTGCGGTGAAAGCGTGATGGCTACCCGTCTGGTGGATGGCGGGGACACATCCACCCGAGACACGGACATGCGCGCCACGATAGTCGACAATCCGAAACTCTGCCTGAAATGCGCCGGTAAACCCTTTGCGGTACTGGACGGCCACGGCATCCGCACTTCCGCACGCCCGGGACCTGACTGATTCTGAAGTCTCACTGATTCTGACGCCCGGCTGATTTCCAAACCCGACTTATTCCCAAACCTGACTGGTTCCTGATCCTGACTGGTTCCTTAACCTGACTGATTTCTGAAACTGACCAAACCTGCCATGCACGAGCTTTCCATCGCCATCAATATCGTCGATATCGCCCGCAAGGAGACCGAAAAAGCCGGAGCCACAAAGGTCACCGAACTCAATATCGATGTGGGTTCGCTGTCCGGTGTCGTTGTGGAAGCCCTCGAGTTCGCCATGGAAGTGGCGGTCAGGGACTCGGTCCTTGAACAGGCACGGGTCACCATCCACCCGATACAGGCCCAGGCCCGGTGCCGGTCATGCAGCGAGGAATTTCAGGTATCCGACTACTTCGAGATTTGTCCGAAATGCCATTCTCCTGATCTGCAAATTTTACAGGGCCAAGAGCTTAAGGTTCGCAACCTCAAAGTCATATAAACAGGATCGGCCATTCACCCAGCTCATGTGAGTTCCATTGAGAATGAGCTTCAAAATATGTATTTTGGTTGTATAGAATATTCTGATTCCCGTTAAGGAAAAACATCATTTTATACTTCCGGCTTTACCCTTTCACCCCGGCAACCCGTCACCTTTTAATCAAACAGTCTTATGTGTGGAACATGCGGATGCAGCGACCCGGATGGCGTGGTAACCATTCGACGTCCCGGAAGCGACACGGAGCACCAGCAGCTTCATAATCACGGGCAGCCCCACCATCATGGTCACGGCCACAATCGCCATGACCATTCACACACCGATGGGCACGAGCACGGCCACAGTCATTCTCATTCCCACGACCATTCCCATGATCACGGTCATCATCACCATCACGGACACTCGCATGGGCATGGGCATGGACACAGTCACTCCCACGGGCATCCGCATGAGCACAGCCACACCCACTCGCACGGGGAAACCCGGGAAATCCAGCTGGAACAGGACATTCTGGCACACAACAACACGCTCGCCGAACGCAACCGCGGGTATTTTGAGGCAAAAAACATTACGGCCCTGAATTTTGTGAGCTCACCAGGGGCAGGCAAGACGACCCTGCTTGAAAAGACCATTGAAGCGCTCAGGGAGGATATTCCCTTTGCGGTGATCGAGGGCGACCAGCAGACCATGAACGATGCCGA
>JAWOCT010000076.1:0-12527 GCA_046483675.1 Cyclonatronaceae bacterium | reverse complement strand
ATCATGGCAAAAGAAACATTTGAACGGACCAAGCCTCACGTAAACATCGGAACGATCGGTCACGTGGATCACGGCAAGACGACGCTGACCGCGGCGATCACGCGGACCCTGGCGGCCAAGTACGGCGGGGTTGTCAAGGCCTTCGACGACATTGACAATGCCCCTGAGGAGCGCGAGCGTGGTATTACGATAGCCACGGCGCACGTGGAATACGAGACCGAGAATCGCCACTATGCCCACGTGGACTGTCCGGGCCACGCCGACTATGTCAAGAACATGGTAACCGGGGCGGCCCAGATGGACGGGGCGATCCTGGTGGTAGCGGCCACCGACGGGCCGATGCCGCAGACGCGCGAGCACATTCTGCTGGCGCGACAGGTAGGCGTACCGAGCCTGGTGGTGTACATGAACAAGGTGGACCTGGTGGATGACGAGGAGCTTCTGGAGCTGGTGGAGCTGGAAGTCCGGGAGCTGCTGAGCAAGTACGAGTTTGACGGGGACAACACCCCGGTGATCATGGGCTCGGCCCTGGGCGCCCTGAACGGGGAGGCCCAGTGGGAAGAGAAGATCATCGAGCTGATGGATGCCGTTGACGAGCATGTCCCGACGCCGGAGCGCGATGTGGACAAGCCGTTTTTGATGCCGGTCGAGGACGTATTCACGATCACCGGCCGCGGCACGGTGGCCACGGGCCGGATCGAGCGCGGTGTAATCAAGCTCAACCAGGAGGTGGACATCGTAGGCATCCAGGAGAAGAAGATGAAGTCGGTGGTCACGGGCATCGAGATGTTCCGCAAGATGCTGGGCGAAGGCCAGGCCGGGGACAACGCGGGTCTGCTGCTGCGCGGCATCGGCAAGGACGAGCTGGAGCGCGGGATGGTGATCTGCGCCCCGAACTCGATCACCCCGCACAAGAAGTTCACCTGCGAGGTCTATGTATTGAGCAAGGACGAGGGCGGCCGTCACACCCCGTTCTTCAAGGGCTACCGTCCGCAGTTCTACTTCCGCACCACGGATGTGACGGGGGTATGTGAATTGCCCGAAGGCGTGGAGATGGTCATGCCGGGCGACAATGTGACCATGGAAGTGAGCCTGATCCAGCCGGTAGCCATGGAAGAAGGACTTCGGTTTGCTATCCGTGAAGGCGGACGCACGGTAGGTGCCGGCGTTGTAAGTAAAATCCTGGACTGACGGGCCGTTCCGTAAACTCACGTACAGGCTCTGTCAGATCTGTACGGGTGTAGCTCAATTGGCAGAGCAACGGTCTCCAAAACCGTAGGTTGGGGGTTCGAGTCCCTCCACCCGTGCTGTTACGGCAGGCATATTGAACCTTATGAATAAAATCACAGAATATTTTCAAAGTGTGAAAAAGGAGATGAGCAAAGTCTCCTGGCCCACGCAACAAGAACTCATCGACAGTACAGTCATCGTAGTGGTATTTTCCATCATCGTATCCCTGTTCATATTCGGGGTCGATCGCGTATACAGTACTGTACTGGAATTGATCTTCGGTTAACATGGAAAATCAGCAACGGAACTGGTATGTTGTGCGCTGTTTCTCGGGCCACGAGAAAAAAGTGAAAGAGTACCTGCAAAGGGAAATCGAACTTCAGGGCTTCGAGGACAAGATCAAGGAAATACTGATTCCGAGTGAAACGGTCATCGAAATCCGGTCCGGGAAAAAACGGACCAGGGAAAAGAACTTCTTTCCGGGATATATACTGGTGGAGGCGGTCTTTGATGATGCCGTGAACAACCTGATTTCAAATGCACCCTCTGTCATAGGGTTCCTGAAAAACGACAAGTCCAGTACCCGGCCTACACCGCTGAAACAGGAGGAAGTAGACCGCATCCTGGGCAGGACGGCTAAAAGTCAGGACGAAGGTGCCAGTCTGGTTGAAATCCCGTTCAAGAAAGGCGATCTGGTCAAAGTGATCGACGGGCCTTTCAAGGATTTCGACGGAACGGTAGAGGAAGTGTATCCCGACAAGCTGAAACTGCGGGTACTGGTAAGCATCTTCGGCCGGCGTACTCCGGTGGAAGTGGATGTCAACCAGGTCGACCCTGATGCCTGACCGGATTTAAGTCACTCATACAGCCACCGGCATCATGCGCGGTGCTACAGAAGAAGGTTAAATAACATATGGCTAAGAAAGTAAGCAAAGTAATCAAATTGCAGATCATGGGCGGCCAGGCCAATCCCGCTCCCCCTGTAGGGCCGGCCCTCGGCCAGGCCGGGGTCAATATCATGGAGTTCTGCAAGGCGTTCAATGCAAGAACACAGCAGGATACAGGTACGCTGATCCCGGTTGTCATCACCGTGTATCAGGACAAGTCCTTTACATTTGAGACCAAGACGCCGCCTGCCGCAGTGCTGCTCAAGCAGGCCGTCAAGCTGAAATCAGGTTCCGGTGAACCCAACAAGATCAAGGTCGGAGTAGTACCCTGGAGCAAGTGCAAGGAAATTGCTGAAATTAAAATGAAAGACCTCAACGCATTTGATGTTGATCATGCAGCAGAGATGATTGCCGGTACGGCCAGAAGCATGGGTCTGAGAGTCGATCGAAAAAAGTAACCATTTGCAGGTTTTGACATATGCCCAAAAGAGGAAAAAAATACATTGAAGCTCAAAAGCTGATCGAGGCCGGAAAAGAGTACAGCCTGACCGAAGCAGCCGAGCTGGCCAAGAAAACGTCGATCTCGAAGTTCGATGCTTCTATAGATATCGATATCCGCCTTGGTGTGGATCCCCGGCATGCCGACCAGATGGTGCGTGGAACGGTTTCCCTTCCGCACGGGACCGGGAAGACGATCCGTGTACTGGCACTGGTAAACCCTTCCAAGCAGGAAGAGGCAAAAGAAGCCGGTGCCGACCATGTGGGTCTGGACGACTACATCGAAAAGATCCAGGAAGGCTGGACCGACATCGACGTGATCGTGGCCACACCGGATGTGATGGGCAAGATCGGACGTCTTGGCAAGGTCCTGGGGCCCAGAGGCCTGATGCCCAATCCCAAAAGCGGTACAGTGACGATGGATGTTGCTGATGCGGTCAGGGATGTGAAAGCCGGCAAGATCGACTTTCGCGTGGACAAATACGGCATTCTCCACACATCAATCGGGAAAAGCAGTTTTGAACCCGGGCAGATCAAGGACAATGCCGAGGCGTTCCTGAAAACCGTCATCAAGCTTCGTCCGGCATCCGCCAAAGGCGTGTATATCCGAAGCGTATCCCTCAGCTCGACTATGGGTCCCAGCATACCCATTTCCCGCTCAGCTGTACAATCTTAAAACGACAGTAACGTTCCATGGCTACTTTAGCGGAAAAAAAAGAAATCGTAAAGAACCTCGTAGAGGAACTCAAAGATGCAGACGCCCTGTACCTGACCAATTTCAAGGGCATGTCGGTCGCTGACCTGAACGAACTGCGGGGTGAGTTTCGCAAAAACGATATATCCTACAAAGTCTACAACAACACCCTGTTCCGCAGGGCGTTGACAGAGGCGGGAAAATTTGAAGGCCTCATTGACCATACGGTCCAGGAAACGGCCTACTCTATCATCAAAGGCGATGCAGCCGCGCCGGCCAAGGTCCTCAAGAAATTTCTGAAGAACAAAAAAAGGCCGGAATTCAAGGCAGCAGCCATTGAGGATACGGTTTACACATCCGATCAGCTGGATGTCCTTGCGGCCATGAAATCCAAAGAGGAAGTCCTTGGTGACATCATCGGCCTGCTGCTCAGTCCCATCAGCAATGTTGTCGGCGGCCTTCAGTCACAGGGTTCCAGCATTGCCGGAGCGATAAAAACCATCGCCGAAAAAGAAGATTAACCGATTTTTTAACTGACAAAACAAACAACGGGAGTACAAAGTAATGGCAGACGTCAAAGAAATAGCAGAACAATTGGTCAACTTGACCGTTAAGGAAGCAAACGAACTGGCACAGGTCCTTGAAGAAGAGTACGGCATCAAGCCTGCTGCGACCGCCGTAGCCGCCGCACCGGCCGCTGAAGCAGAAGGCGAAGCAGCTGAAGAGCAAACCGAATTCACCGTTGTCCTGAAATCAGCCGGCGGCAACAAGATCGCGGTCATCAAGGAAGTTCGGGGCCTCACCGGTCTTGGGCTCAAGGAAGCCAAAGAACTCGTTGATAGCGCACCCAGCAACATTAAAGAAGGTGTTGACAAAGCAGAAGCAGAATCCGTCAAAGAAAAACTTGCCGAAGCAGGAGCTGAAGTCGAGCTCAAATAAGATTTCTATACGCTTTATTCTTGCCAGGCCAATATCGGGAAACCGGTATTGGCTATTGGCGTCTAAGGGCCCCCATCACGGGACCCGTATTTTTTTGAATACCTTTATCACGGTTGTTCCTTCAAATCGTGTGTGCACATCCATAAACTAAGGACGAGGTAGCCTTGAGTAATAGCAACGCCATCCAATCTCACACCGGACGCATATCCTTCGCTCGCACCCAAAACATTTTAGACTACCCCGATTTTCTCGATGTCCAGCTGGAATCATTCCGCCGTTTCACACAATGGGATATTGATCCCGAAGATCGTGAAGAAATAGGACTGCAGAAAATCTTTTTGGAACATTTTCCAATCCAGGACACGCGGGAGCAGAGCACGCTGGAATTTATCTATTATTCGGTCGATACGCCCAAGTATTCGATCGATGAGTGCCAGGAGCGGGGACTGACCTATGCGCTTCCACTGAAAGCCAAGCTGCGACTCTCCGCATCCGATCCCGGGGACGACGCCAGCGAAACCATTGAACAGGAGGTGTTCCTCGGTGATCTGCCATGGATGACCGAAAGCGGAACATTTATCATCAATGGCTCGGAGCGTGTCATCGTCAGCCAGTTGCACCGGTCACCCGGAGTGTTTTTCGGGCAGACCCTGCATCCAAACGGGACACAGCTCTATTCTGCCAGGGTCATTCCTTTCAAAGGGTCCTGGATCGAATTGACCACGGATATCCGTGATGTCCTGTGGGCCTACATCGACAGGAAGAAAAAACTCCCGGTGACAACGCTGCTGCGTGCGCTGGGTTTCGCTTCGGATTACGAGATTCTGAGCATTTTTGACCTCTCTGACGAGATCAACATTAAGACCGCCAAAGCCTTCAAGGGTGCCGTGGGCCGTAAACTGGCCACGGATATTGTGGAAGAGGTGACCGAGGAGGTCGTTGATGATGAGACCGGCGAGGTGACCGAAGCCAAAAGCAGGAATGTCATGTTCCCGCGGGACCACGAGATCACGGACGAGGATTTCAACGCATTCAAAAAAGCCGGAGTGACCTCGATCCATGTGCTCAAGACCGGTGATGAGGAGCATGAAGAGTCCGTTATCCTCAATACACTCCGCAAGGACACGAGCCATGATGAAGAAAGCGCCCTTGCTGAAGTTTATCGCCAGATTCGGTCCGGTGACATGCCGGATATGGAAACCGCGCGCTCGGTGCTTGACAGGCTGTTTTTCAGTGACAAGCGTTATGATCTCGGCGAAGTGGGCCGCTACAGGCTCAACAAGCGTCTGCATCTGGATGAGCCCCTGGAGTTGCAGGTACTCACCCGAAACGACATCATCGCCATCATCAAGGAGCTGATTCGTCTCAAGGACATGAAATCTCAGGTGGATGACATCGATCACCTGAGCAACCGCCGGGTGCGTACCGTGGGCGAGCAGCTGGCCCAGCAATTCGGACTCGGCCTGGCGCGCATGACCCGTACCATCCGTGAACGGATGAACTCTCGCGATGCCGAGCAGTTCACGCCGCAGGACCTGGTGAACGCACGGACGATATCGAGTGTCATCAATACGTTTTTTGGCACGAACCAGCTTTCCCAATTCATGGACCAGACCAATCCGCTCGCGGAACTGACCCACAAACGCCGCATGTCGGCACTGGGTCCAGGCGGTCTGACCAGGGAGCGTGCAGGTTTTGAGGTACGCGACGTCCACTACACCCATTATGGACGTCTGTGTCCCATTGAAACACCCGAGGGTCCGAATATCGGACTGATCTCTTCGCTTTGTGTTCACGCCAAGGTCAACGATTTCGGGTTCATTGAGACGCCGTACCGACAGGTTCAAAATGGATCGGTTTCCCAAAAAATCGACTACCTGGCTGCCGAACAGGAAGATGAGACTGTCATTGCGCAGGCCAATGCACCGCTGACCAGGGAAAGCAAGTTCGAGAACGACCTGATCTTCTCCCGCTTCCGCGACAGCAACGTCGGTCTGGCATCGCCCGATGAGGTCCGTTACATGGACATTTCACCCAATCAGATTGTATCGGTTGCAGCGGGTATGGTGCCATTTATCGAACACGATGATGCCAACCGGGCCCTGATGGGATCCAACATGCAGCGCCAGGCGGTACCGCTGCTCAGGCCCGATCCACCGATAGTGGGCACCGGTCTCGAATACCGGTCTGCGCGCGATTCCCGTGCCCTCATCGTAGCTGAAGGCAAAGGTGAAGTGGTCTATGTAAGTGCCACGGAGGTTCATGTCCGCTACGACCGCGATGAAATGGAGTCGCTGGCCTATTTCGATGATGGTGTTATCCGTTATCAGCTCAAAAAATTCGAGCGGACCAATCAGGATACGACATCTAATCAGCGTCCGCTGGTCAGGGTGGGTGAAAAAGTTGTTGAAGGACAACCCATTGCCGACGGGTGTGCCACCCAGAGCGGTGAACTTGCCCTGGGACGCAACCTGCTGGTAGCTTTCATGCCATGGAGAGGATACAACTTCGAGGATGCCATTGTTGTCAGCGAGCGTGTGGTGTCTGAGGATATCTACACCTCCATCCACATCCAGGAATTCGAGCAGCAGGTCCGCGACACCAAGCGCGGCGAAGAGGAACTGACACGCGAGATCCCGAACGTCAGCGAGGAGGCCACCCGCAACCTCGATGAAAACGGCATTATCCGCGTGGGCGCGAAGATCAATTCGAGCGACATCATCGTCGGAAAGATCACTCCGAAAGGGGAGACGGATCCGACCCCGGAAGAGAAGCTGCTCCGGGCCATCTTCGGCGACAAGGCCGGCGATGTGAAGGATGCCTCGCTCAAAACACCACCGGGCGTATCCGGCGTGGTCATCGACACCCGGCTTTTCAGCCGCAAGAAAGACGAGCAGCTCTCCCGCAAAGAGGAAAAAGAGCTTGTCGAGCGGGAAAACGAGATGTACCGGGAGCAGCTGGCCAAGCTCAATACGCAGTGGGCCGATCGCATGTACAAGATGCTCAGGGACAAGACGTCGCCGGGTGTAGTCGATCATATCGGCCACGAAGTCATCCCCAAAGGCGAAAAATACCGCAAGCAGGTCTTTGAAGGCATCGATCCGCTGATCCTGAAAAGCCGTCAGCCATGGTGCCAGGACGAGAAGATCAATGAACACATCCGCATACTGCTGCAGAACTACCGCAGACTGCGCCGGCAGTATGAAACCGATCTGAAACGCAGAAAATACTCCATCCAGGTTGGTGACGAACTGCCTCCGGGCATCGTGCAAAAGGCCAAGGTCTATGTGGCCAAGAAACGGAAGCTGGGCGTGGGTGACAAGATGGCCGGCCGGCACGGCAACAAAGGTGTCGTGGCCAAGGTAGTTCCGGCCGAAGACATGCCGTTCCTTGAAGACGGAACGCCGGTCGACATCGTGCTCAACCCGCTGGGTGTTCCTTCCAGGATGAACCTGGGTCAGATCTATGAGACGATCCTGGGCTGGGCCGGACAGAAACTGGGAGTCAAGTTCGCGACCCCGACTTTTGACGGAGCCACCTATGACGATATCCAGGGATGGCTGGAAAAGGCAGGCCTGCCGAAAGACGGCCGCACCTACCTCTACGACGGACAGACGGGCGAGCGGTTCCAGCAGATGACCACGGTAGGATACATCTACATGCTCAAGCTGAACCATCTTATTGAGGACAAGATCCACGCCCGTTCCATCGGTCCCTATTCCCTCATTACGCAGCAGCCGTTGGGTGGAAAGGCCCAATTCGGCGGACAGCGTCTGGGTGAGATGGAGGTATGGGCACTCTATGCCTATGGCGCCTCCAACATCCTCAAGGAAATGCTCACTGTAAAAAGTGATGATGTGAAAGGCCGTTCCAAAGTGTATGAGGCCATCGTAAAAGGTGAGAACCTTCCGGACGGTACTACGCCGGAATCCTTCAACGTGCTTGTAAGAGAACTTCAGGGACTTGGACTTGAAGTCAGCATTGAATAGGGCAAGCCGTGCCAATTCACCCAATGCGAACTGTTCAACTTTTTTTCAAAATTTAACGGAGGTACTTTCTTGCCGTTTACAAAAAGCGAATCTGTTTCAAAAGATTTCAAGCGTTTACGTGTCTCCCTTGCCTCGGCCGAGTCCATACTCTCACGGTCGAACGGGGAGGTACTGAACCCTGAAACCATCAACTATCGTACGTTCAAACCGGAAAAGGATGGTTTGTTCTGCGAAAAAATCTTTGGTCCGGTCAAGGACTGGGAGTGCCATTGCGGTAAATACAAGAGGATCCGCTACAAGGGGATCATCTGTGACCGCTGTGGTGTGGAAGTGACACGCAAGGCCGTGCGCCGCGAAAGGATGGGGCATATTACCCTTTGCGTGCCGGTCGTGCACATCTGGTACTTCAAGTCCATGCCCAACAAGATCGCCTATCTGCTGGGGCTTTCGTCCAAGAACCTGGAAAAGATTGTCTATTACGAAAGTTTTGTGATCGTAAAGCCGGGACTGGCACGCGATCTGGGCTACAAGGTCGGCGACATGATCTCCGAAGAGGAGTATTACGACATCATGGGGCAGCTGCCTGAAGATCATCGCAGCCTGGATAATGAAGACCCCGACAAATTTGTCGTTAAAATGGGGGCCGAGGCCATCGAATCCCTGTTGTCCAACATTGAACTGGACAAATCCGCCTTCAAATACCGCGAGTCCGTCAAGAACGAGACGTCAGCCATGCGGAAGAAGAAATTTCTGAAGCGGCTGCAGGTGATCGAATCCTTCCGGGCAGCCAACAAGCAGCGTGAAAACCGTCCGGAATGGATGGTGATGCGGGTCATCCCGGTGATCCCGCCCGAACTGCGCCCGTTGGTTCCGCTCGAGGGCGGCCGTTTTGCCACGTCCGACCTGAACGACCTGTACCGCCGGGTGATCATCCGCAACAACCGGTTGAAGCGGCTCATTGACATCAAGGCTCCGGATGTGATTTTGCGCAATGAAAAGCGCATGCTTCAGGAAGCGGTCGACTCCCTGTTCGACAACTCGCGGAAAATGAATGCGGTGCGCAGCAATAACAGACCGCTTAAGTCTCTCAGTGACATGCTGAAAGGCAAAAGCGGCCGATTCCGTCAAAACCTGCTCGGGAAGCGGGTCGACTACTCCGGCCGTTCCGTTATCGTAGTGGGTCCGGAACTCGGACTGCATGAGTGCGGATTGCCCAAGGAAATGGCGGTTGAGCTCTACAAGCCGTTCATCATCCGGCGACTTATCGAGCGTGGCTATGTCAAAACGGTAAAAAGCGCCAAGAAAGTGGTGGATCGCCGTGACGATGTGGTCTGGGATGTGCTGGAAAAAGTCATCGATGGCCACCCTGTGCTGTTGAACCGGGCACCGACGTTGCACCGCCTGGGTATCCAGGCCTATCAGCCGGTGCTGATCGAGGACAAGGCCATTCGCCTGCACCCGCTCTCCTGTACGGCGTTCAATGCCGACTTTGACGGTGACCAGATGGCTGTGCACCTTCCGCTGAGCCACGACGCCATTCTCGAGGCCTCCGTGCTGATGTTGGGATCGCACAACGTGATGAACCCCGCCAACGGAAGCCCGATCACCGTGCCGTCACAGGATATGGTTCTCGGTATCTATTATCTGACCAAGATGGCTGACGGCGCCAAGGGCGAAGGCAAGACCTTTGCATCCCCGGAAGAGGTAAAAATTGCCTACGACCGCGGGCATATTGCCCTTCATGCCAAGATCAACGTCCGTATCACCCTCCATCGTGACGGGAAAGAGGTGAAAAAGGTCTTCAAGACCACTACCGGCCGTGTACTTTTCAACGAAATCATCCCGGATAAGCTTGGGTTTATCAATCTGACTTTCGGTAAGAAGGAGCTCCGCAATCTGATCGGAGCCGTTTTCACGGAAACCGGCTCCATGCGGACTGCCTTGTTCCTGGACCAGATGAAATATCTTGGATTTGAGAATGCCACTACCGGCGGACTCTCATTCAGCCTGGAAGATATTGTGATTCCGAAAGAGAAAGCGGAATACATCAATCAGGCTCAGGAAGAAGTCCAGATGATCCAGGATCGTTATGAAAACGGGTTCATCACCGACAACGAGCGTTACAACCAGGTGATCGACAAATGGACCAGCACAACTAACCGTGTTTCCGAAACCTTGTTCCAGGCACTGACCGAGGACAAGGGCGGTTTCAACCCGGTATTCATGATGGCCGATTCTGGTGCGCGAGGTTCCAAAGAGCAGATCCGTCAGCTGGGGGGTATGCGCGGTCTGATGGCCAAACCGCAGAAAAGCTCTTTGCAGACCGGTAACGAAGTAATCGAGCAGCCCATCCTCTCCAGTTTCAAGGAAGGATTGACGGTACTCGAGTACTTTATCTCGACCCACGGTGCCCGTAAAGGTCTGGCCGATACGGCCCTGAAAACGGCCGATGCCGGTTATCTGACCCGTCGCCTGGTGGATGTATCCCAGGATGTGATAGTGACCGAAAATGATTGTGGAACACTCCGTGGCATCAAGATCCAGGCACTCAAGGACAACGAAGATATCGTCGAGAGCCTGGAAGACCGTACTCTTGGTCGTGTTTCCATGCACGATGTTTACGATCCGCTTACGGATGAGCTTATCGTGGGCGCCAACGATATGATCGATGAAAGGGTAGCCTCCAAGGTGGCGGAAACCTCCCTGGAAGAGGTCGAAATCCGTTCGGTACTTACCTGCGAATCGTCAAGGGGCGTATGCGCGAAGTGCTACGGCCGGGATCTTTCGAGAGGAAAGCCGGTTCAGGTTGGCGAGGCAGTCGGTGTAATTGCCGCTCAGTCCATCGGTGAGCCGGGAACACAGCTTACGCTTCGTACCTTCCACGTCGGTGGTACGGCATCCCGCCTCGAAGCCGAATCGCAGCACAAATCGAAGTTTGCCGGCAAGGTGTTGTTCGAGAATGTCCGTGCGGTCGATTACGACGACGGGGAAGAGATAACCACCGTGGTATTGAGCCGGGCCGGTGAAATCAGGATCGTGGATGAGACCGAGAAGACGCTCATCACCTATAATGTCCCCTATGGATCCGAACTGCTGGTGGAAGAGGGTGATATGGTTCCCAAAGGCGTTCCGATTTGCCGGTGGGATCCGTACAACGCATTGATCTTCTCCGAACTGGATGGCTCCATCGAGTATCGCGACATTATCCACGGTGTCACTTACAAGGACGAAACCGATTCACAGACCGGACACAAGGAAAAAGTGATCACCGACTCGCGTGACCGAAGCCTCGTGCCTACGGTCATCGTGAAAGGAGACGGTGATCGCATCCGTGAGACTACGCTGCCTGTGGGAGCCCACGTTGTGGTGGATCACGGTGAAAGGGTCTCTGCCGGACAGGTACTCGCGAAAATACCGCGTACTTCGGCTTCCAAGTCGAAAGATATCACCGCAGGTCTGCCGCGTATCACCGAGCTGTTCGAGGCTCGTCCACCGAAAGACCCGGCGGTCGTATCAGAGATTGAAGGAATTGTTAAAATGGGATCGCGCAAGCGTGGATCCCAGGAGGTGATCGTCACCAGCAAGGACGGGACCGACAGCAAGACCTACCTCATTTCCCTGGCCAAGCATATCCTGGTACAGGAGAATGATTTCGTGAAGGCGGGGCAGGCACTGTCCGATGGTGTGATCATGCCGCAGGATATTCTCAATATCCTGGGACCCTTTGCGGTACAGTCTTACTTGGTGAACGAAATCCAGGAGGTATACCGGCTTCAGGGCGTCAAGATCAGCGACAAGCATATCGAGACGATCGTGCGTACGATGATGCAGAAAGTCGAAATCACCGATTCCGGAGATACGATGTTTCTGGAAGGGGATAAGATCGACCGTTTTGAAGTGAACCGGACCAATGATTCGCTCATAGGGAAATTCGTGGTCACCAACCCCGGTGAAAGCGATATGCTTCAGGGTACGCTTCTTGAACGTCGTGAGATTCGCGAAATCAACGCGAAACTGATCACGCAGGACAAAAAGGAGATGGAAACGCGTCCGGCCGAGCCGGCCATTTCCAAGCCGATCCTGCTCGGTATCACCCGTGCGGCCCTGTCGACGGACAGCTGGCTTTCGGCATCCTCCTTCCAGGAAACCACCAAAGTCCTTACCCAGGCCGCCATCGAGGCGAAAGCCGATAACCTTATGGGTCTTAAGGAAAACGTGGTTGTGGGACACCGGGTGCCTGCCGGTACGGGACTGCGCAAGTATCAGGACATCATCGTCGGTTCAAAAGAG
>JAWOCT010000098.1:0-12171 GCA_046483675.1 Cyclonatronaceae bacterium | reverse complement strand
TGCCCGTTTTCAGCCAGGATTTCAACTATTTTTCCTGAATGTTCCGATTCGATCTCATTCATGATTTTCATGGCCTCAACAATGCATAGGACATTACCCTGGGTAATCGTGTCGCCGACGTTGACGAAGGGCTCCATTTCCGGCGAAGCGGCCCGGTAAAATGTCCCGACTATGGGGGAACGCACCGTGATGAATTTTTCGTCGGTTTTAGCTTCACCTGTTGTGGGTTTCGCTTGGGGTGCCGCTGAAGGAGGTTGAGCGACCTTCGGGACAGGTTGTGTGCTTCCGGCCTGGAATTCCATGGCCTGTGGATGTCCCATGTACACCGGCGCCGAACCTTCCCTGAGAATGGTATCCGGCTCTTTTTTGATCCTGATTTTAAAATTGCCTTCCTCGAGCTCCACTTCGTTTACATCACTTTCTGCTATAAGCTTGAGAAGGTTTTTTATGGTTTTTAAATCCATGCAGTCTCCGGTTTTATAATTTGACTCTTTCCAGGTAAATACCCTCCTTGGTATTTACCTTTACCATATCGCCTTCGTTGATGAAGAGCGGCACCTGTATGGAGGCTCCGGAATCCAGTTTGGCTGACTTGGTTCCGCCCTGGGCGGTATCGCCCTTGACTCCGGGTTCGGTTTCCACCACTTCCAGGACCACCTGGTCTGGAAGTTCGGTGAACAGGATTTCTTCGGTTTCAGCATGTACCACCACCTGAACATCCTGGTTTTCCTTGAGAAATTCGGGACGGTCCAGCTTTTCCTCCGGTATCGGTATCTGCTCGAAAGTCTGCTTGTGCATGAAGTGGTAGACATCCCCTTCACGATATATGTATTGATAGGGACGACGCTCGATACGCACCGCCTCGACCGACTCCCCGGCACGGAAGGTCTTGTCGAGCACCTTTCCGCTCACTACACCTTTTAGTTTGGTCCGTACAAAAGCCCCGCCCTTGCCTGGTTTGACATGCAGGAACTCGACGATACTGTAGATCTCACCATTGATCATAATGGTGAGCCCGTTGCGGAAATCGGATGTGGTAATTTTTGCCATAAAGATGGTTAACAGTTGGTTATAAACGAAGTCCAAAAATACCATTGTTCAAGCTTTCAGACAAATTTGTTGCACCTCAGTTCCTAATGTCGCTGCATTTTGTCCGGAATTGCAGACGCAGTAACGTATACGACCTGCCACCAAATGGATCGACTGCACCCTTATCCCACCGGGATGCCGTTGGATCGGATGGAGGAGGCCGGATTGCCTTTCTATCACACTAGCGTATCGATTTCAGAACAGGAGCTGATAGAGGGTCGTAACCAGGACCAGTGCGATCAGCAACGGACAGATATATTTAATGAAGGGTGTCCATATCCTCGGGAAAAGGCTGTCGCCGATGCCATCATAACCGTGTTCGAGCTCGCGGATGGCACTTTCGGATTTCCAGAACCAGGCCAGGAAGATGCAGAGCATGAGCCCGCCCAAAGGCAGGCCCACATTATTGAAGATAGTGGCCAGAATATCGATTAAATTGATATTGTAGGATATGATCACGGCAAAGAGCATCACCACGCCTCCGACACCGATCGCAGCTTTTTTCCGGGAAACCCTGTGCTCGTCGATAACATAGGAAACAGGGACTTCAAGAAGGGAAATGGTGGATGTGAGTGCAGCCAGACTCAGCAGTATGAAGAAGGAAGCCCCAAAAAGCAGACCGAAAAAACCGCCCATGGTCTTGAAGAGGTTGGGCAGCACATCAAAAACCAGTGTGGTGCTTGCAAACAGGCGCCCGTCCTCATCCATGATCGTAATGCCGCTTAGCTGGGCAACGAACATGGCGGGAATAATCAGGAGTCCGGCAAGGAAGGCAATGCTCACATCGGCAATGGTGACATAGGCGGCCGATTCGACAATGTTCTGGTCTTTCTTGAGATAGGAGCCATAGGTTAAAAGAGCACCCATACCCAGTGAAAGCGAGAAAAACGCTTGCCCGAGCGCTGAAAAGACAAGGCTGGTGTTAATGACGGAAATATCCGGTAGCAGGTACATGCGCAATCCTTCCATGCTGCCCTGAAAGGTAAATACATAGCCGATCATGATGACCAGTACCAGGATGAGTATGGGCATCATGGTTTTTGTGGCCCGTTCTATACCGTTGCTGACGCCTCCGGTTATGATGACAATGGTGGCCAGCATGAACAGCACGGTGAAAAAAGCATTTTTGAATCCATTGCCCAGGTCGGCGACCCATGCGGAGGCACCATTGAAGCCTGCGAAATAGAAGATCTCCTGAAAGATAAAACCGAAGGTCCAACCGGCGACCACCAAATAAAACGACAGGATCATCACGCCGCATAATACGCCCCACAAACCGATAATGGGAGGGAACCAGCCGCTTCCGAGTTTGCGGAAGGCCCCGATAGGATTACGCCGGGTGTGCCGGCCGATCGCAAATTCAGCGATCATAACGGGCAGACCAACGGCCAGGCAGCAGATCAGGTAAATCAGGATGAAGGAGGCCCCGCCGTTGTCGGCGACCTGCGTGGGAAAGCCCCAAATATTGCCAAGTCCGACCGCCGATCCGGCGGCCGCCAGTACAAAACCCAGCTTGGAGTTCCAATTTCCTCGTTCAGTCCTATTTTCTGCCAAAATATTCTCCGTTTACGTCCTGCAATGATCGTGCCATCCGGCAGGTAAGCGAGGTCAAGCACGGAGTATACACTTACGCCAGATTAAGAGCAACCGCTGAAACATGTGAAAAACAGTTGTAATTATTGTTCAGTTGTTTCTATCAAAATGCCAGCCTGTGGCTGCCAGCCTTCTGGTGCATGTGACAGACCTTCAATCACTCAGTTGCCTGAGAATGATTCCGGATGTGGCAGGAACGATCACTTCATTACCGTTCACGGGCCGGGGAGCATGCGGGTGAATTTCGGTGGCACCGCCAATCTGCTCCCATTTACCGTCCGGCATGTTCACCTGATGATCCGTATCAGGATTCCCGTTGAGGCTGATCAGCAGACACTGTCCCGGTTGCTGTGTGCTGTGAATCTCAAAGGTGATGTGAAGGGCGTCATCATAGGCATGAAAACGAATTTCCTCGGCCCTGGCCAGGCGCAATTGCGGGTTTTCCCTGCGCAATCGGATGAGATTGCGGTAGTAACGGAACAGAGCTTCGTTGGCTTTGATCTCCGAGTAATCAAGGTGATTGGTCGCGTTGTCTTTTTCGTAGCTGTTGTGATCCAGCTTGCCGGCATGGGGATCCCTTGGGTTAGCCGGTACGATCCATTTTGAACGCCCCCATTCCTGCCCTGAGTGGATCATGGGTATGCCTTGTGCGGTTAGCAGGAACAGGGCAGCAAGACGGGCGCATTTCAGCTCCTGTTCGTTGAGGGCAATGAGTCTCTTTTTGTCGGGGAACCTGGCATCCTTCTTTCCCGGATCCAAAGCAATACGAATGAAGTCACCAAGGGTGTAGCCGTCATGCGACTCCAGATAATTGAGGGCGTGTTCCTGGTGGTGGAAGCGGCCGTTGGTCTCCGGCAACAATGTGCCGCGAATGTAGTTTTCCAGCGATTTGCGACTCGTCTCGTAGTGCCACTTGCCGAAAATGAAACCAGGTGTGTGGATGGGGTCGATCCCTTTCACACCATTGCGGAGCTGGTCGTTCCATGCGCTCCATCCATATCCGGAAAAACCGGTGGGATCATAACCGCCACCCCAAGGCTCGGCAATGAGCACCACATTGGGGTTGATCTCCTGCGCTTGTTCGCGGATTTCGGCGATGGTCTCACGATCGATCAGATTGGCCAGGTCGAAGCGGAATCCGTCGATATGGTACTCCTGCATCCACCATTTAATGGATGAAAGGATCATCCCGCGGATATGCGGGGATTCGGTGCGCAGATCGTTGCCGCAGCCGCTTTTCGACGTGAGGTTGCCCTCGGCGTCGGTGCGGAAAAATTTCTCTTTATCGAGGTATTTGAGCGGGTTCTGGTCGAAGTGCGATGCGTGGTTGTAGACCACATCCATAATGACCGCGATGCCTTCACGATGGAGCGCCTTCACCATTTCCTTGAGTTCGCGCGATGCCTTTTCCGGGCTGCCGGTCCGTTCGCCCGCCCGGTTGCTGCCGTCGGTGGCATACATGGTTTCCGGGGCGAAGAAAAAGCTGGTCATGTAACCCCAGTGGTTTCGGCTGTAGGGATTCCAGGTGTTGTAGTAGCCTTCAGGGGTCTTTTTTTCGAACGGAGGCTCAAACCCGGCAAATTTCTGAACGGGAAGCAGCTCCACTGCAGTTACACCCAACCGTTTCAGATGGTTAATGCCACCGGTGATCCCCTTTTCAATCACACCGGCGTACGTTCCAGGTGCACGGGCACCGGAAGAGGGGTGCGCCGTCAAGTCCCGCACATGAGCCTCATATATAATCAGGTCGCGCTGCTCCGAAGGGGTAACGAAGGTGTCGCCTTCCCAGTCGAATACCTCCTCACCGGTAATGCGGCTTTTCGGGTGCTGCTGGTAGTGGTTGACGGTCATCACCTGGGTGGCCCACGGATCGGCGATCAGTGCGGGTGGATCGAGAAGTCCGCTTTCGTGAGGGACGTGCTCCACGCGAAAGGCATAGTATTTTCCGGTATGCTCGCCGGACAGCTCCAAAATCCAGCTGCCATCGTCAAGCCGTTCCATGGCATGATGCTCGCCCCTGAGATCACTGTAACGTTGAAACAGGACCAGCTTCACATGTTCTGCCCTGGGACAGTACACTCGGAACGTGCAAGAATGCTGCCCCTGCCGGGCGCCCCATAGATGACTTGTGGTAGTGATATAACCGTTCTCGCGGTCTCCGTTACGAAACACGTATGTTACTCCTGGTTACTTCTGTGGATTATGCTGTTGACTGGACTTGCTATTGACCTTGACCTTGATTGGATAAAAGCCTCAGGACACGACACTGCCGTTATCGGCTTCAGATGTTAAGAACTTGAATTGACCGTCAGGAGTTTCCGCCATCAGGACCATACCCTCACTCGGAACTCCCATCATCTTGCGCGGTTTCAGGTTGGCGACCACCGTCACTTTTTTGCCCGTCAGTTCCCCGGGGTCGACGTGTTGGGCGATACCAGCCAAAATGGTCCGCTTTTCCAACCCGATATCAATGGTAAGCTTGAGAAGCTTGTCCGATTTCGGGACCCGCTCGGCATCAAGGACCTCACCGATCCGGATATCCAGTTTGCTGAAATCCTCAAAGGTGATTGTATTTTTTATGGGCTGCAGTTCGGGACCGGTCTCTTCTTGAGCACGGGTCTGCTCTTCAAGTTTTTTATACTGGGCTTCAATGACCTCATCTTCCAGTTTCTTAAATAGAATTTCACCTTTTGCCACGGGGGTGCCAGCTTCCAGTGTCTGCTCGGTGATGTCATCCCATCCGGCTTTGACGATATCCAGTGATTCGCGCAGCTTGCGGCAGGCATCGGGCGTGATCGGATCGAAGAGCACCGACAGGGCTGCCGTGATCTGGCAGCAAACGTTCAGCACCGTGCCGCAGCGCGCGGGATCCGACTTTCGCAGGTGCCAAGGCTCCATCTCTGTGAAATACTTGTTCCCGGCGCGTGCCAGGTTCATGCTTTTCTGAATGGCGTCCCTGAATCGGAATGTTTCATAGCTTTCTTCAATCTCTGCTTTAAGGCGCGTGATCTCACCGAGTACGGCCTGGTCCTGGCTGGTGAGCTGACCGGCCTCGGGTACCTTGTTGTCAAAATAACGGCTGGTAAACGAGAGAGTCCGGAAGACGAAATTGCCCAGAATATCAGCCAGTTCACCATTGACATGTTCCTGGAAGTACTTCCAGGAAAAATCGGAATCCTTGGTCTCGGGCAATCCGGTACCCAGCACATAGCGCAGCAGGTCGGGTTCAAAATCCTTCAGATATTCGTGCACCCACACGGCCCAGCCGCGCGAGGTGGACAGCTTTTGCCCTTCAAGGTTGAGGAACTCGTTGGCCGGTACGTTTTTGGGGAGTACGTAGCCGTCATAGGACATGAGCACCGAAGGAAACATAATGCAATGAAACACGATGTTGTCCTTGCCGATGAAATGGATCAGATCGGATTCCGGGTCACGCCAGTATTGTTCCCAGAGTCCGGGTTCGCCTTTCTGTTCGGCCCACTCCTTGGTGGCTGAAATGTAGCCGATCGGGGCGTCAAACCAGACATAGAGCACTTTTCCCTCAAAACCTTCAATCGGTACGGGAACACCCCAGGTCAGATCGCGGGTAACCGCGCGGTCTCCGAGTCCCTGATTCAGCCAGCTTTTTACCTGGCCCATGACATTCGGTTTCCAGTTTTCGGTACGATCAAGCCAGGATTTGAGCTCGCCCTGGAAGTCACCCAGTGGAAGAAACCAGTGTTCGGTTTCCCGGTAGACAGGTTTTTCACCGGTGACCATGCTCCTGGGTTCGATCAGGTCGGACGGGGACAGGGAAGTACCACATTTTTCACACTGGTCGCCGAATGCCTCGGAATAGTTGCAATGCGGACAGGTACCCTTGACATACCTGTCAGGCAGGAACATGCCGGCTTTTTCATCGTAAAGCTGGGTCTCGCTCTTTTTTTTGAAGATCCCCTTTTTATTCAGCACACGAAAAAAATCCTGCGAGGTCTCATGGTGGACTTGCGAGCTGGTACGACCGAAATAGTCGAATGTGATGCCGAATTGCTCAAAAGTCCTTTTGTTCATTTCATGGAAGCGGTCGACGATATCCTGCGGTGTTACCCCTTCTTTATCTGCGGCGATGGTTATGGGGACACCATGCTCATCGGAACCACAGATGAATACTACATCATCGTTGCGCATCCGTTTGTACCGGACATAGAAATCGGCAGGGAGATAGGCGCCGGCTAAATGTCCCAGATGGATGGGACCATTGGCGTAGGGAAGGGCCGAGGTAACCAGGGTTCGTTTGCCCATAGGATAACTGCGTATCAATACTGTTTGAGGTTAGCAGAAAATCTTAAATCGTTAAAGATACGGTAATATCTCGGCAATATAAAACTGTTCATAGATAAATGCATGCGTCCCTGATTTATATAATTTATGAGTACTCCAGAAGAACCGGCCAGTCTGCGCTCCACGAGGCATGGAGAATTAACTCTGGTTTCTTTATGGCCAACTTGAGATATTTTACATGGTAACAGAACGAATGTTAAGGAACGCAGATTGTGAAATCATGAGCAGGTATTGGTACGCATTGTACACCCGTCCCCGATTTGAGAAAAAAGTAGAGGAGCGTTTACTGGCAGCCGGTTATGAAGCCTGGCTTCCCATGCAAACGGTTGTCCGTCAATGGAGTGATCGAAAAAAGAAGGTTGATGTCCCTTTGTTCAACAGCTATGTCTTCGTTCACGCGAAGCGCAATGAGTTGTATCATATAGTGCAAACTGATGGTGTTGCAAAAACCGTGCATTTTAATGGGGCTCCTGCCATAATACGTGACGAACAGATAGAAATGATCCAAAAGGTCCTGATCGGTCCCGATGCGTTCGAAGTAACCGATAGAAGTTACAACCGTGGCGACCCGGTACGGGTTGCACATGGTCCACTCAAGGGCAGTACGGGACGGTGGATGAACTGGCGGGGTAAAAAACGGGTATGCCTGGAACTGGAACAGTTGCATCAGGTGATCCTGGTTGAAGTCCCGGCTGCTTACATCGAAAAAACAGCTGCGTCAAGCAATTAATGCCAACCGACAATGAAGGTGTTCGAAGGAAGTAGTCGCGAAATTGGTCATTTTCTCTTCAAGGTGCCTGCTACCGTCTCCATTGCCATTCTCATGTTTTCAGTGATGGATGATCAATATGCCAGGCGCAGCTGAAAACCCAGCTCAGTGCGGCCGGGTCCGATGGTCCGATCGTGTCCGGAGCCCAAAACGGGACGGTCTGCGTAGTACGCCTTGCCGTATTTGAACTCGGCCAGAAACCAGGCGGCAGGTCTAAAACGAACGACAAGGTAGGACA
Source organism: Cyclonatronaceae bacterium (assembly GCA_046483675.1). Classification (GTDB taxonomy): domain Bacteria; phylum Bacteroidota; class Rhodothermia; order Balneolales; family Natronogracilivirgulaceae; genus SKNL01. Next base: position 4,162 of record JAWOCT010000098.1, on the reverse strand, counting down.
GACGGCCCACGCCATAGACCATTTGTGAACGTATTACGTGCGTCAGATCATGCTGAAACAGATAAAGTCTGGATGGATAGCCGTCGGTGTCAAAAACAGACCAGCCGATATCCAGACGCATCGTCCGAATTACCTGCCAGCGAGCGCTTTGACTTGCGGCAAATCCTGTCAGGTTCTGTTCACCGCTGGTCATGGTCAAAATGCCGTCAAACTGAGAACGCAGGAACACTTTTTCTTGCGCCCGCCAATTCCACTGGTATCGTCCTGAAAGCCGGCTTTCCTTACCTGAAATAAGCCGCATCCTGCCATTGATATCGACACCCTGTGTCTCCCTGGAACGTTCCTTGTAGCGGATACGCAGCTGGTTGTCATGCCCGCTCCGAAATCTGCAGACCAGGTGAAGCATGGCCTCCCAACCGTCCGACGATCTGGTGAATCCGCGCCGCGGTCGTGGAAAATGAAACCGATCCAGGTAGGCTTGCACATTCCATCGATTGTTTGGCCGCAAACGCAGGCCGGCATACCATCCTGATTGATTTGCAGGTGCACCGGACCCTTCTCCAAAGGCATCGGCGTATTCTGCCCTGTAAGCCGGTCCAAATGACCGGAAAGAGACTACCCAGTCGGCGTACTCTGTGAAAGTGCCGAGTATGCCGGCTGTCCAGGCGTTCTTGCTCAATTTGAGGGCGGAATCACCGTCCGTATATTTTATGCTGAGTAGCCGTGCGAACTCTCCAAACACACGAACCGGTCCGATGGCAATGTCCAGATCGGAACCCATAGAGCTGTGAGGGCTGGCCTGACCATAAGGGGCGTTCGCCAGTGGTACAACAGGTCGGTCCAGCGTGTAAGAAGACCAGGTCAAGCCAAGCTTTCCGTTGGGATGGTTCATTGTGATATTGGCTGCCCGAACTTTTTCCCGCGTGTTTTTCCGACGGGATCGCTCTGAATCGGTCCGGTGATAGGGATTGCTGCCCGGCGGGCGGATGGTATCGCCGCTTATTACGACGGCGGATCTGCTCCGCCGGGAATGCATCACTGACAGAGACCATTCTGCGCCACTACTTCTTATTGAAGATGGCAGGGGAAGGGCCGCCTCCATGGCAATACCCCGGAAAAAGCGGATTTGACCGGATGAGCGGTACGGCATGATCCCGTATGTGCGTCGGTAAGGAGCACGGTGGGTCGTTCCACCTTTACCAAATGTTGAAGTGCTCCATAGTACCAGTCCCTGGCCGAAACGAGCGCTGTAGTCACCGGTTATCACCCGGCGGATCGAGCCCTGTCCCTCATAGGCCAAATGCCCGGAAGTGAAATCAAAACCATGGGGTGGATGAAACGGTTCGCCGGGCAACTTAACCTGGGTGATGTTGGCTGACAGTCGGTCGGTGGCCAGGGTCTGTCTGTGATAGAGCCGCGCTGGCGTGCCAGGATAATGCGAGCTGCCATTAACAGATTTGAATCCGTCTGCTGTGGGATACCGTCGCTGAAAACGGAAAAACTGTTGAACCCCGAAGTTCAGGTTGCGGCTGTGGCTGTAGCGTGTGTCATTTTCGACCGTAAACCAGGGCCGTAAACGTTCGGCCGTTATGGTACCGATGCCCGGAACTTCCAACAGGTCGTCTACTCGTCTGAATGTGTTCTCCGATCTATATTCGATGATGGCACCGGCCAGCCTCTCTGTCATGACGGGCACGTACATCAGTTCAACCATTCCGGCCTGGTTCAGATCCAGCGGAAACTGATCGAGTATCGCTTCGATATGGGCTTCCCATTCTTCCGATTCCTCAAAATGTTCCGGGTCCACCGCCTCTGTGATACGGCGGATCAGCGCACCGGTATCCGGTATGGAGCCCGGAGGTCTGTCCAGTGAATAGGTACTGCCTGGCGTTGTGAGCGCAATCAGAGAGGCGAAAAACGTCAAGGTAAAAAGGATGCAAATCGTCATAATAACGGATGTTTTTCGGGTGACCATCTCGGTTTCCAGGTTTGCAGCTTCTCAGATGCGGATTGTGAGATCGATACCGGGGCTGAGTCCCAGCACCTCATGCTTTTGTACAGCTGCATTGCCTTCCATTCGATCAAGACCGATCCCGGCTCCTGCCGACCAGGTGAAGGGTCTGGATGTCCATCCTCCCCTGATGAAAAGGTTACCCGGTAATTCAGCTTCAATTCCGGCGCGCAGGGCAACCGGATGGATCAGATCCTTGACCACATCAGCGGTAATCAATAATCCGGAGATACCGGTCCATGAAAAACCACCGGCCATTTCCGAGGGGTGCAGGTCGGCTTCGTTTTCACCGTTACCGGTATGAAGCAGATGGGATATCCGGTAGCCGACATGAAAATGGCCGGAAAGCTCGCCAATGACTCCAGCATCAAAAACCGGTGATCCGCGTGAACCATATCCCTCAATACCAAGGTGGACATAACAGGCTGCAACCCCCAAATGGAACCGGTTCATCCGCGCCGACCAGCCCAGTCGCGCCTGTGTCCGGCGGAACAGTTCAAATCCGTATGTGTGCATTCCGAAACCAAGAGCCGTGGAAATGCCGAAAGAGGAGAAGAGGTGCTGCAGGGGCAGATTGAGAACAAAGGCATGGTCCTCCAGCTCCTTCAGCCCGTAATACCGAATGGCAAAAAATCCCAGTGTTCGATTGGCTGTATCCAGGGCAGCCGGGTTATGAAAAAGGGCCCAGGCATCATTCGGCAGGGCGCTGTGTGCCTGTCCCATGGCGACTGCGCGGGATCCCATGGTCCATTGGGCGGAAGTGGTCCGGGTCCATACGCATACTATGACCGGCAGTAGCATCACGGCCAGAAAGATAGTCTTTAACTCAGGGGCTCCGGGAACGGGACTGTGCCGTGGGACAGGCAAAGGTGGCATCCGTGGGACAGGCGAAAGTGGCATCCGTGGCGTGCGATTCAATGTGATTTCCATCTTTCTCTCCTGATTTGTCCATGCGATTTTGCCCGGACATGCGTTATATTATGTGGCATGACCGGTTTTGTCCCAACCGATCTATTCCAGTGAGTATATCCCTGCCGGTTTACGCTTTACAGAGAATCGCGGTCCGGACTCCTTACACTTTCCTCACAAAACGACGAAAAATTCACGAAACTTCATGCGGAAAAGCGTCGATCCATCGATTCACCACCTAAACAATCCCGGTCAGACGACCCGGTTTCGAAATCCTGCCGATCGCAGGGTCTTTTCCTGGAACTGTACCGGCTTGACGACCCTGCTCCGAAATCCTGCCGGATTGATGACCTTTTTTAGGAAACGTGCCGTCATCCTGGTATTCCTCATGCTTGCGTTGCCCGCGGCGGTCTCGGCCAACCAGGTATTTGAAGTCTCTGTCGATATCAATACCGCACAGATCAGCACTACGGACTACGACTACATCGATCAATTGGGGCCCATGATCAAGGAATACCTGGAGACGAACAACTGGACCGAAGATCGGTTCCAGGAAGTGGAACGCATACGGGTGAACATCCAAGTCGTGATCAATTCCGTGGATGACCGGCAGTTCAACACTACCATGCTGTTGTCTTCGGAGAGGCCAATCCACAATACTCTTCAGATAACCCCGGTGCTAATCATCACGGACAACAACTGGGTGTTCGATTTCAGCCCGAACCACAATCTGCTTCATGACCCCTATCAATATGATCCTATTGCCACGGTACTGGATTTCTATGCCAACCTGGTCCTTGGTTACGATTACGACACCTTCTCCGAAAAGGGCGGTGAGGAGTTTTTCAGACAGGCACGGAACCTGGCCGATCTGGGTGAGGGATCGGGGGTAGGATGGTCCGGAACGGGCACGCGTCGCAGCCGCAGCGACCTCATATCCCAATTGCTCAACCCCAATTACGAAGATTTCCGCAAGGCCCTGTACCGCTACCATCGGCACGGATTGGACCTGTTCACCCAGGATCCGGACCGTTCGCGCGATAACATCCTCGAGGCGTTCAACATGATCCATCAATCGCAGCGTCGGACCAGTGCGCGATACCCTTTTGACCTGCTCTTTTCCGCCAAGCACCGGGAATTCCGGGCGATTTTCATGGATGCCGATACAGAGCGCAGGCTGGAGGCCTACAACCTGCTGATCACGATTGATGACAGCCGCATCTCGGAGTATGATCGGTTGCA
>JAWOCT010000069.1:0-6976 GCA_046483675.1 Cyclonatronaceae bacterium | reverse complement strand
GGGTTCCACATTCAGCATCGAGCTTCAACCAAACAACACGTAAATGACGAAAAAACCTGCCTCTGGCCGGCGCGCAGCCATGATTGCCGCGATTGTGATGACATTGATGATGCAACATCCGGCGAATCCGGCAACGGCGCAATCCATCCACCCGAACCTGACCCGCTACACCGAGCTGGACGGGTTGCCGGCCCCGGAGGTTTCCAGTATCATGCAGGATCAATTCGGTTATATCTGGACCGGTTCCATTAACGGATTGACCAGATTCGACGGGTATGAATTCATTCGCTTTTACAGCAATCCCAATGACCCCGGTTCCATCAGGGGGCTTCAGATTCAGTCGATCTACGAGGACAGCCGGGGACAGATCTGGGTGGCCAGCTCTCCTGAAAACGTAAATGTCTATGACCCGCAGACGGAAAGCTTCAGGCATTACACGTACAAGCATCTCATTGAGCATCCGGCCAATATGGAATTGGTGATCACCGGAATCTGCGAAGATAACAGCGGCCGGATCTACATGGGAGTGGGGGTCTCGGGGGCTGGGGTTTGGACCTGGCACAATATTGCCACAGGATTGCTTTATTTCGATGAATCGGAGGATGTTATCAGGGTTTATGAAACACAGGGCGATATTGCCATTGAAAACGTTGGAACCTGCACTACTGACCCGGAAGGCAATGTATGGATCGCGAGCTGGAGCGGCTTGTTCAGGATTGATGAACATGGTGAGCTGAGCGACATACTTGGGGAGCGACTTGATATTGAAACGGATCAGGGATACCCGACAGATATGATCAGTGACAGTAAAGGGGGGATCTGGTTTGCAAGAAATCCGGTGGCTTTGTCTCATTATGATCCGTCTGAGGACACATGGCTCATTTACAAACCCGAAGAGCAGACGCTCGGTGACACAGATGACTTATGGTTAAACGTTGTAAAAGCAGGTCCGCAAGGCAGGTTCTGGATCGGCTCAAATCAGGGGCTCTACGTTTTCGATCCGGCGGAAAGTGGAGCCGGCATCCGGGCGCATGAAACAAACGTCCAGCTGGATCAGGTATACATAAGGGATCTCCATTTTGATGTATTCGGATCGCTGTGGATAGGTACCGCCGGCCACGGCATGTACAAATATGAGGAGAAAGCGATCTTCACATCGTACAGATTTGACAGGGAAAACCGGAGATCCATCCTCCCCGGATGGGTAAATAATATTGTTGAGACAGAAAATGGCCAACTCCTGATTACGACCTCGGGTGTGAGCAACGAGTCCGGAATCAGCTTTTTTGATCCGCTTACAGAAGTGGCTCATTCCATATCCTATCAGGATCTGAGTCCTGAAGTATGGGTCATTTCAGGTTTGTACGAAGCAGCGCCAGACAGTTATAACATGTGGATGGGACCGGAATCGGGTTTTTACCGGTACTCGGCAACAGATCATTCCATAGAAATGATTACTCTCGAGGGTGTGCCTGAGGAGATTCCTGCCTTTGATTTCCTTGCGGACAGCATGGGCAATCTGTGGGTTGCCACCGGCGATGGCCTTTACAGAAGAAGCAGCGGGTCTGATTCCTTTAGGCGGTATGATCTTACAGAGGTCGATGGCGGCGAGGAAGCCAGTAATGAAATCCGCTGGCTTTATGAGGTAAATGGAAGGATGTGGCTGCTGACCATCGACGGGTTGTTCAGCTATGATTATGAGTCCGAAAGTTTGGAACGCCATGGTTATGATCCTCAATCGGGTGACGTGTTCCTGTCGCAGGATTTCAACTCGTTCTATGAGGATGCCAATGGCATTGCGTGGGTAGGCATGTGGCAGGGAGGATTGAGCCGGTATGATGTTGCCAACCGTGCCATACACAGCTACACCCGGAACGACGGGTTGCCGTCCATGAGCGTACAGGGTATTCTGCCGGACGATGAGAACGGCGCCTTGTGGCTGAGTACTTTTGACGGATTGAGCCGCTTTGATATCGCTTCGGAACAGTTCCTGAATTTCTCCCTGGCGGATGGCATTCAGGGACAACTGTTTGCGGATGGTTCGGCTCTCAAAACAACTCAGGGTCTCTATGTTTTTGGTGGATCCCATGGTATTACCTTATTTCCTGCGGATGTCCTGAGCAGCCGATCCGCTCCGCCGCGGGTTTTTCTCACCGGGTTGGCCATTGACAACGAGCGGGTGGTGTCGGGCGAAAAATCCGTGCTTGAGAAACCGGTTTATGAGACAGAAGTGATCCGGCTAAAGCACGATCAGAACAATGTGAGCATCTCCTTCAGCGCCCTGCATTACTCCGATCCGTCGAGAAACAGCATCCTTTACAAACTGGATCATTTCGATCTGGACTGGCGGGATGCGGGAAGTCAGTTCACGGCGTATTATCCGAGGCTCCCGGCAGGCAGTTATACCTTCAGGGTGAAAGCAGCCAATAATCATGGGGTGTGGAACGAAGAGGGGGCTTCGGTGCGGTTGATGATCCTGCCGCCCTGGTGGCGTACAATTTGGGCGTACGGGTTTTACGCGTTGCTTTTTGCGGGTGGTGTTCTTGCCATGGATCACTACCAGCGGCGAAGGCTGGTCCGGCGGGAGCGTGAACGCGCACGGGAAACAGAGCTGGCGCAGGCCAGGGAGATCGAAAAAGCCTATCATAAACTTGAAGAGGCGCATGGCAGGCTGGAAGCGGCCCATGCCAACCTGAAATCCGCCCAGGATCAGCTTGTGCAGCAGGAAAAACTGGCCAGTCTCGGGCAGCTCACCGCCGGCATCGCCCATGAGATCAAAAATCCGCTCAATTTCGTGAACAATTTCTCGGATGTGAGCCTTGAGATGATCGACGAAGCCCTGGCGGAGCTGCAGCATTTAGGCAGGAGCGAACACGCCGCAGAGATGGCCACCATCCTGTCCGACATCAAGTCGAACCTGTCAAAAATCCACGAGCACGGCTCCCGTGCCGACGGCATCGTGAAGTCGATGCTGCAACACAGCAGGGGTGGAACGGGAAAGATGGAACCCACGAATTTGAACGCGCTGGTCAAAGAGTACGTGAACCTTGCCTTTCATGGCATGCGCGCAGGTAAAAATCCGATCAATGTGGATATTGATTTGCAACTGGAGGAATCCATCGGCGACGTGCCGTTGATTGCCGAGGATTTCTCGAGGGTAATCCTGAACCTGTGCAATAACGCCTTTGACGCGATGCGGGAGAAGGTGATAGTGGAAAGTGGAAAGGTGAAAGTGGAAAGTGGAAAGTTGAAAGTGGAAAGTGATTCGAAGCGTAGCGAAGGTCCGCGAAGCGAAAAGGCAGGGGTTTACTTACCCAAACTGATGGTCAGAACGAAGTCAACCGACGGAAATATTCTGGTCGAAATCGAAGACAACGGACCGGGTATCCCCGATGACGTCAGGGACAAGATCCTGCAGCCGTTTTTCACCACGAAGAAAGGCACCCAGGGTACGGGACTCGGGCTCAGCATTACGAACGACATCATCAAAGCTCACGGTGGGGAGTTGAATGTGGAAACCAAAGAGGGAGCAGGATCAACACTTATTGTTCAATTGCCATTGGCAACCGACGAATTATGAAAATACTTATAACAACGGTTATGCTTTTTATTTGCATGCAACTCCTTTTTTGCATGCAACTCTCTGCACAGCAACCGAATGGGGATGACGGGCATAATTTCAATCCCCGGTTTGAGGTTTTTACTCTTCCCGGTGATATTTTGGGAAACAGTGTACAGGGAATGGTGCAGGATCGTTCAGGTTTCCTCTGGTTTGCCACGCAGGGTGGGTTGATTCGCTACGATGGATTAAACTTTGTTACGTATCGATATGATGGCAATAATCCGAATTCGTTGTCAGCCGATTATATTGAATCCATCTTTCTTGATTCCAAAGGCGTGCTCTGGCTAACACACTGGCAGGCCGGAGCGTTGACTGCTTTTGATACCGAACGGCAGGTTTTTACCCGGTACCAGCATGATCCGGACAACCCGGAATCCCTCAGTGGCAATGTATTTAGTACTGTTGCGGAGGACCACCAGGGCTTTATCTGGATTGGCGGGGAGCTCGGGCTTAACCGGTTCGATCCTGAGACCGGAATGTTCAAACATTTTCAGCATGATCCCGGAAATCCAACCACACTCTCTAACAACAGGGTGAGGGCGCTGTATGTTGACAAAGCGGGTACGTTGTGGGTTGGTACGGGGTTTCCATGGGACACAAATTTCAACGAAGGCGGATTAAACAGATATAACCCGGAAGACGGAACCTTTACGCGGTATCTGCATGACCCCGAAGATTCCACCACGCTGATCAACAACAAAGTCAGGTCGATTCTGGAAGACAGCCATGGCAATTTCTGGATTGGCACCGGTGGTGACGGCTTACACCTGATGGACAGGGAAAAGGGCACGTTCAAACGGTTGACCAACGATCCTTCAGACCCTGAAAAATTATCGGGTCCGTGGCATCCCGGACCCATACCGGCTGTTTCTGATTCAACTACTCATATTTCGTCCATTTTCGAGGACGATGAAGGCAGAATCTGGATCACCGCTTTCCCCGGAGGACTTACACTGTTTGATCCGGCTTCCGGGATTACACGGCGTTATAAAATGGGCAGTGGTACAGACGAACTTAACACAGACTTCCTTTGGCAGACTTACCAGACACGTGACGGAACCCTCTGGATTACCTCAGGTGGCGAAGGCCGGACCGTTTTCAAAGTCAAACAATACGACGACCTTTTACCCTTTTTTGACATTCCGTTGAGTGAGAGTGAATTCACAGTATCTTCGAACGGGATAGTAAAAGACAGGGCGGGCGATATATGGATAGCACGTGGTCCTTTTCTCGAACACATTGATCGTAGTACAGGTTCGAGAAGAGTACTTTCCCTTGGCAATTCTGAGCAGACTGTTGCAGGAATTACCGGATTGTCACTGGACAGGGATGGATATCTGTGGGTTGGAACGAACACAGGGCAATTTCGTGGCGATCCTGAAACGTCTGATTTTCAGTTTTTTAAACCACCCGGGATTTCGAATGAAATACTGCAGACGTTTTGGAGTCCTTTTTTACACTCCAGTTCCGGTCATTTCTGGTTTGGGAGTTGGAGTTACGGCTTATTTCGTTACAACCCGGTAACCGATGAGGTTGTTCACTATAAGCATGATCCCAATGACCCAAACAGCCTTGGCGGTGACTTTATCGGGTCCATTTTCGAAGATGCAAAAGGAAATATCTGGGTGGGGGGAGGTGCTCCATTTGGCGATATATCAAATCCACTGTTTTTAGACCGGCTTAACCCACAAATGAACAGGTTTGAACGTTTTTTTAACACAAGTAAACAGGTTGGCATGGTCACAGAAATCACTGAAGATAATGACGGCAACATCTGGTTTATTGACTGGATATACGGATTTAAAAAGTTAAATCCTGCTACAGGGATTTTCAAATCATTTACTCCCTACAACAGTCTTTTGACTTCAGGCAACCTCCTGTCGCTGGTAAAATCAGACGACGGGAAACTATGGTTAAGCGACCAGCATACTATCATCGAGTTTGATCCGGAGACTGAAATAATGTCGGTTTTCAATCAGTCCAGAGGTGTCAGAAATGCCTATGACCATTTCAATAGCGGATTTGCGGCTGACGACGGGGAACTGTTTTTCAGCCGCAGAGGGGGTTTTCATGCCTTTTACCCGGATCAGATTATGCAAATAGATAATAGAAGGTTGCCTGATATCCGCATAACCGGCTTCCAGATGATTGGCGATCAAAATCCAGCTGCAGCTTTTGAATTATTTGAAAAACCAATCTGGCAAACGGAAGCCATCCGTTTGACACACGACCAGAATTTATTTGCTTTCTCGGTTGCCTGCTTCGATTTCTATGACGCTTCATCCAATCAGTTGCAGTTTATGCTTGAGGGCTTCGACAGGACGTGGCGCAATGATACACGTGACGGGGAAACATCACCCTACATTAATGTTCCACCGGGAGAGTATACGTTCAGGGTGCGGGGAGCCAACAGTTTTGGAGTCTGGAATATGGAAGGTGCCAGTATAGGAATCACCATACTGCCGCCCTGGTGGAAAAGCTGGTGGGCGTATGCCATTTATTTAATGCTGTTTATTGCGGGAATTGTGGCCGTTGACAGGGTTCAGCGCAGAAGGGTGCAGCAAAAAGAGCGTGAAAAAGCCAGGGAAAAAGAACGGGAGCAGGCCAGGATAATCGAAAAAGCATACGAAAACCTGAAAGCCGCAAAGGACCAGCTCATCCAGCAGGAAAAACTCGCCTCGCTCGGTCAGCTCACCGCCGGCATCGCCCATGAAATCAAAAATCCGCTCAATTTCGTGAACAATTTCTCGGATGTGAGCCTGGAGATGATCGAGGAAGCCCTGGCGGAGCTGAAAAAAATCGGTGAAAATGAACATCTCACAGAGCACGTTGCAAAATACGCTGCAGAGCACATTGCTGAAACTGCCGCCATCTTGTCCGACATCAAATCGAACCTGTCCAAAATCCACGAGCACGGCACCCGCGCCGACGGCATCGTGAAGTCGATGCTGCAACACAGCAGGGGTGGAACGGGAAAAATGGAACCCACGAATTTGAACGCGCTGGTCAAAGAGTACGTGAACCTGGCTTTTCATGGCATGCGCGCAGGTAAAAACCCGATCAATGTGGATATTGATCTGCAACTGGAGGAATCCATCGGCGACGTGCCGTTGATTGCCGAGGATTTCTCGCGGGTGATCCTGAACCTGTGCAATAACGCCTTTGATGCCATGAGGTCGCGCGCCACCACCCCTGGCTCTTCTCCCGATACGGGTTCGGGGCCGGCACTAAAGGGTGTTTCTGTAGAGGAGGATTATGTTCCAAAGCTTACGGTGAGGACCAAATCCGGGAATAACCAGATCCTCATCGAAATCGAGGACAACGGCCCGGGCATCCCCGACGAGATCAAGGACC
>JAWOCT010000042.1:0-26843 GCA_046483675.1 Cyclonatronaceae bacterium | reverse complement strand
CAATCCTGTTCCCGTCAACCCGGACAGGCACAGAAGGAGCAAAATGAAGATAGGCTATAATCGTTATTTCTGATGTTGTACCGGTCAGCTTGTCTGTGATCCGGATTGTTTTATCATCGCATTGAATGCGACGGATCAGCATGGCGGAAGTCAGGTGCGGGAAACTCCGATGCATAACGACGTTGTCCGTCTTTTCTTCCGCTATAAGCACCATTTCTCTGCGCCCCATTCGGAAACTGCCCCATATTTCCGATGTTTCAGCGCCAGCCGGATGTGTGGTGTTGTGGGAGAGGATACTGCGTTCGTACTGCCTTTCGGGGGATATTTCATAGGTGGATACGGCCGTATCCACAATAACCGGTTTCCCCTGGATATGCAGCACAAAGGAACCGGCATCATTGTGGCTGTGCCCCGGTTGATATGTTGGACCCGGTCCGCCGCAATCCGCAGCGAGTTCATACGATGGATTGCGGAACACCCGATATCCGCTATCTGACAGCGGTCGTTTTTGTGTTTTGATACCAAGCCGCTCCGCATAGGCCAACAGTTTGTCTGAAGCCGGAGCCTCGCCCGGCGTTGCATCGTTGAAATACGGAACGGATCCATCTGAAAAGGTCATCTGTTCCAACCAGGATAGCATCCGGGAAGCTGCTTCCTTAAGAGAAGTGTCCGCATTATCACCCAGGAAATTGATGGTGTCCAGCAACCGGTCGAGCAATATCTGATGATACATGGGACTTTTTTCATAGTGTGCTCCATCGTCCATTACCTGCTCCGCAAGCTGTTCATCCAGCAGCCGTCGGCCCTTTTCATAGAACCGTTTGTGCTGCAGGCAGTATCCGGCGATGGTCATCGAAAAAGCGTTCTCAAGCAGATGATTCGCCAGCAGATGGTATTCCAGCCGCCGGTCCAGCGTCCGGAGGTCGGCCATCATGAAAGCATTGATTTCCTGATCGTCGATTTGATGTCGATAGATGAACTTCAGCCAGTTGATCAGCCGCAGTGAAACAGGATATGGCTCCATGGTGTCCTTCAGGCCGGGTCCGGAGACCATGAAATTACGGATGAGGCGGAGCCCGTCTTCACGCGACATCAGCTCCTGGTTCAGGAAGTCAAAGTATGAGAGATGATAAGACCAAAGTTTGCCGTATTCCGGATAATTCCACCGGATTCCTTCCTCGCCGAATGATTTCGTCCGGTTAAGAAAGGTAAAACGGCCAGGTGCGGTAAATGTCTCTTTTTTGGGGATGAATGGTATGGGTTGAATACCACGGAGCGTGATGGCTGGATAGTTGCGCATATAGTGCCGCCGATGGGAGATGACCCGGTCCCGAAGGCCGTACCATATACGGTATCTTATCTGTCTCCATTTCAGATGACGTATCGTGTGGTAATATGTGCCTGCTTTTTTGAGCACCTGGTCACTTTTTCTTCAAATCGTTGAAAAGTTCTTTCAAATGGTCATGGGTTCGCATGATGTCGTCATTCGGAATGGCAAGGATGTTTTTGACCATGGAAGCATGACGGTGCCGAAACGTATCAGAATCCAGATATTGGCACAGGGTGTCAATGCGGTTGTAGTCCCAGACAAGCCCGATGCCATATCCTTCCACAAGGTCGGAAAGGTACGTGCCGGAAGACACGATAAGTGGTGTTGCAAAGTAAATGGATTCATACAGCTTATTGGGCAAGGCCATGGTCACATTGGCATCAGAGGTGTCATACATGACATAGTTGATGTCGATGGATGCGTATATTTCCTTAAGATCATCGGGATAAAGGAAAGCTCCCGCATACTCATCCTTGCCTGAAACCACTTTGCCACGTACTTCTTCCTCATACGCTCCCCGTCCGTGAATGTGCACCCGGAAATGCGGGAAGTCCCGGCAGGTGTCCAGCAACCGCCCGACGGACGTGTAGCGCAGCAGCCCGACAAACCCGATGTGCAACTCCTTCCGGGAAATCAGTGATTTTCTGCGGATACGGGAATCGGGATTGAACTGGTGCGGTTCCAGCAGGTGGGGATGAAAAAGGATTTTGGCCGGATCAGCACCATATGTTTCAATGAGATAGGTTGCAAAACGATCGGAGGTGACAATGATACGGGCACATTTACTCAGCAAGTATGCATAAAGACGTCGGAACAGCGGTGAATTGATTTCACGGATATCACCAATTTCAAATATGATTTCGTTTTTTCCGGCAAGTACTGCTGCCAGGAGCAGGTCGGCACTGAAAACATAGGTTACCGGGGAGGGATCTCTTCGTAACGTTTTGACCAGCTTGCCCAAAGGAAGCAGTCTTTTCAGATAATTTCCGTGCTCAAGGAATGCAATACGGACAAACTGCACGTTTTTATAGGTAAGCTGCGGAACCGGGTCATTCCGGTCAAAATAGTATGCCGTTACATGATACCCCAGTTTGGTGAGCAAATGGATCCGTTTCAGGTATCGCGGCTGGTTGCTGACCGGAAGCAGTAGTGCAATGCTTCTTTCCATGGATTCCTGCTCTTTTTTAGGCATGGGAGTCCGTTCCCGCTTGTGAAATTGTCACAAGCTGCTTTTCCTTCATGCTCTGGATTGCGGCAAAAGTGGCTTGTGTAGTATTTACCAGCTCTCCGAAAGGAATAATCGGAGCGGTACCTTCCTCCCATGACGTTAAAAGCTGGGAAAACTGGGCTTTATGGCCTTTGTCCTGCCGGGTTTTCATGACTATATTTCGGGAAAGTAGCCCTCTCTTCAGCCCGTAACCATACAGTTTTCTGAAGTTGTCAAGGATCAGGTTTTTGTCATTCCAATAGACTTCCACACGCTCCTTGGAGTAAGATTTGCTACCATTGGAAAAATAATTGATAACACCAAGTGCCCCGTTGCGGTATTTCAGGTGGATGGATACGTTGTCCGTGTTCTCACGGAAACCGGTCCCCAGATAGTGCGCTTGCACTTCCAGGACTTCCGATCCTGTTAGATAGGTGATAAGGTCCACATAGTGACACGCCTCTCCGATGATACGTCCACCTCCGGTTCCCATATCATGCACCCAGACTTCCGGAGGAATGTAACCGGCATTCATGTTTGCGATGATGTTCACGGGACCACAATCCGGACCCAGAACGGCTTTCATTTTTTTGGCATGGGGTGAAAATCGGCGATTGAAACCGACGGTAACTGTGTTGCCGGTCCGGTTCACAGCTTCGATGATATCACCCAGCTCCTCATCATTCAGTGCCAGCGGTTTTTCCACGAACACCTGCTTTCCGGCTTCGAGCGCCTGGATGGTCATTCCCGCATGCAGGTTGTGCTGCGTGGTGATGACTACTGCGTCTACCTCCGGATCCTTCAGCACGGACTCCAAGTCCGTCGAACTGTATCCAATATTGAATTTTTTTGCCAGAGTTGTGCCGGAGAGACCACCGGAACTTACGATGTACTTTACGGATGCGCCAGCGGCTTTCAATGAGGGCAGTACAACCGCCTGGGTGAAATTGCCGGCACCAACGACAGCGATGATACCTTTACCGCCTTTGACACCCTTGCCGCCATTGTCACCTTTGCCACTCTTGTCACCCATACCAACATTACCACTTTCCTCCCCCTTGACTGTGGCTTTGCCGAGGTGGACAGTGCGCAGATCGGTTTCGGATGCGGAGGATGCTTCATCTTTCAGAGGATACTCGAGAATCGTGGCTACGGACTTAGATCCTTCCATATCCCCGTAAATATCCAGATACCGGTTGAGCGGCACCCGTTCGGTAATCAGAGATGAGACATCCAGATTTCCAGTTTGAATCGACTGAAGAACCGCCTTGAAATTTCGGTTTTCGGTCCATCGGACATAAGCCAAGGGATAATCCTGACCCTTTTGTTCGTAGTTCTCGTCATACCGGCCGGGTCCGTAAGAGCAGGAAACTTGGAAAGAGAGTTCTTTTTCGTAGAAATCCGAGCGGTCGATATCCAGTCCGGCTACACCCACCAGCACAATCCGGCCGCGTTTACGGCTCATATTGGCGGCCTGCTTGATGATGGCATTCGATGTTGTGGATGCCGTAATGATGACCGCATCTGCTCCGGCTTGACCGGTCTGCTGCCCGACATAACGGAGCGGATCCTGCCGACCCGAATGAACAACGTTGATTCCCAGTTTTTTTGCCAGATTCAGTTTATCTTCTTCCAGATCAAAGCCGATGACATGGCAGCCACTGGCTTTCAGAAGCTGAGCCGTCATTAGACCAATAAGACCCAGACCGATCACGACAACCGTTTCGCCCAGGGAGGGCTGGATCAACCGGATGGATTGCAGGCCGATGGCACCTACCACAGTAAATGCGGCTTCCTCATACGAAACCCCATCCGGAATTTTTGCAACCAGGTTCTCCGGGACAGCCACATATTCGGCATGATGTCCGTTGGACACGACACGGTCACCCGTTTTGAAGCCCGAAACACCCTTTCCAACGGCAACCACTTCACCGGCCTGACTGTACCCAAGGGGCAGCGGGGTATCCAGCTTTCGGTAAACCGCCTCTATGGTCGGGAATACCCCGTCGGCTTTCATTTTGTCCAGAACCATTTTCACGCGTTCCGGCTGCTGTCTCGCTTTTTCAAACAGGTTTGCCTTCCCGAAACGGACCAGCATTTTTTCCGTGCCGAGGGAGACCAGGCTGCAGTGCGTTCTGATGAGCACCTTGCCGCTTCCCGCCCTCGGGACCGGTACATCCTGCAACAGGGTTTCGCCGGATTTGAGATCTTGAATAATTTGCTTCATATGCTCGGTTGGTCAATCGTCGCGTGCTGAATGGCCAGCTGTCGGGAGGTAAAAAAAATGTGCTGAATTATAACCATTAAATCGTAAAAAAACCGCAGTTACGAGCGTGATTGACTGTTCAAAATTGTTTTGTAAAGGGCAATCGTTTTGTCTGTAATTGCTTTTGAGTCAGTGAGTTCACGAATGCTGTCCCGTATTTCTGTGCTGCTGTGGCCAAACCGGTCAGAGAGCAACTGGTCCATTTTATCAGCCAGGGCATCGACATCTTCCGGCTCAACGAGATAACCGTTCTCCGGTCTGACGATATCTTCCGGACCCCCGCTCTTTGTCGAGATTACGGGTTTGCCGCATGCGATCGCTTCGGCCAGGGACAAACCGAACCCTTCACGCCGGCTCGGCAGTACCAGAAAGTCGCAAGCCTGGTAATAGGTCACAATTTCCTCATGGGAGACCGGAGAATGGAGTTTGATATTCCGGGTGGTTCTGATCTCCCGGGTGACCTGGCGTGAATAGGCCATATCGGGTACATTCCCGATGATGTGCAGAATCGCATCCTCCCGATCACGCTTTTTGAACGCATTAATGAGAACATCCACACCCTTGACCGGTGTGATGTTAGCCACGCAGAGAATGTGTTTAACATCCGGACGCCATCCCACTTTGGCAAGCGCCTCCTCCTGGGAGGTGGCAGGATGAAAAGCATCGAAATCGACCGGATTGTATGTGACATGTGTTTTTTCTTCAAGATCCGGGTAATCCCGCAGAATATCCGTTTTAAGCTTTTGTCCGACCGTGAGTACGGCATCGGTTTGAATCAGGCTCTCGCGCAGCATCTGTTTTAGAACGGGTACATTGCGAGTGGTGTACCAGTCGCTGCCATGAATGGAGAGAACACAAGGCAGTTTTTTTGCTTTTAAGGCGGGTATTGCCAGGCCGTCCGGAAAGAGCCAGTGAACGTGGGCCAGACCAGGGTCGATTTTGCTCATTTGTGACACAAGTGTCCGGGAGAGGCTGCTTTTTATGATTCGTGGAAACGATCCCCAGGGAAATGATAGGTAACGAACACGAGTTGCTTCCAGATCAGTCAAAAACGGTGCATGAGTATATCTCCACTTGTCCGTGAACGGAATGGAATAAACAGAGGGTACGATCATTTGAGCCGGAAGACGTCTGGCGATATTCAGATATTGCGATCGGACGAATGTACCTTTGGCCGGAAAGCTCCGATTGGGATAAAGATGGGAAATAACAGTGACATTCATGCTTTAGATTTCATTTTGGAAATCTTTATTGAAACTCGAATGCTTGACATATGAAACCCAGCGTAGTTTAGTTATTGTGGATCTAGCCTGTCATCAACCAGCCGAAGGAGATTTGCACAAACGGAGATACCAGTATAGGTGATAAAGCAAAACAATAACTCCTGTTATTGAGTATAATCCAAGTGAAAGATAAAAGGAGTCCATTAAGATACCTGTGAAAATTCCTGACATTCTTAGCACTAGTGAAAAAAGGTAAATGCCAAAAGCCTTTTTTTGCTTTTCAAATAGTAGGGGAATATAACTCAGGGGCTGTGTGACGAATGTCAGGAATACGAATGGTATGATGATTCTTACATATACTCCAGTAATTGCCCATTCTGAACCAAGAACAAGACCAAAAAATGTTGGACCGGCAATAAAGAGCAATCCAAACGGGATTAACCCAACAAGGGAAAAATACAAAATCACTTTTTTAACATAAGCATGGAGATCATCTCCTGAATGTTTCTTCTCTGCAAGGCGTTTTCCAAGCACTTGACCCGTTGCAGTGGAAATGATTTGGACCGGTGCAAGGGAAGCGCGAATGGCCATTGCATAAAATCCCGCTATTGTTTCAGTAAAGAAGGAAACAAAAAGAATGACAGGCAGGTTATTTGATACATTTGTTATAAATGCATGAGGAGCATTGTATTTTGGGTAATTGGAATATTCCAGTGCTGTACACCGTAAATCATGTGAGTGTTCTCTTGCGAAAAAAAACGGTGCTTTTTTTGCCAATCTTGCGATGAGCCAGAATGCTGATATGATAACACCCACAGTTTTTCCAATTACTAGTCCGGCCAATCCCCAGCCTGACAATCCCGTTAGAATCTGAATTACAGCAGTCGATCCGGTTTGTGATATTTTTCCTGCAGAAATGTCTTGGTAGGATTTTACCCGATTCAGACCAAAACTGAAAGTCATAAACAGTCCCTGCCCAGTGACAGCCAATGGTAATAGCCAGAGCCAGGGAGCAAGAAATGGAATCCCCAGAGCGCTGGATATTGAGCCACCGAAGAGCATAGTTATCACAAAAAGAACGGTTCCGCTCAGGATAGAAAGTATTGCGGCAATATGTAACAGTCTGATACCAGTTCGGTCATCATCCGGCATAATGACAGCATACTCATATCGACCACCTGCAATAATGGAGAGTATGGCAAAAAGAGCAATGAATACAGCTAGTCCCCCGATTTCATCAGGAGTATAGATTCGGGTCAGAATCGGGATAGCAAGGATTGGTATAAACTGCGAAATACCCGATCCGGCAGACATTATCACAGAATTCCGAATGAAATTGGAAGCCTTTAGTATTCTAATAAATTCGGATATCCGGGAAATCATGTAACCCCGATCATATCAAGAAGTTCATGTGTGGTATTCTAACTGATCAAGATAATGTCCATGGGCAAAGATCAATCCGATTAGTGCCCATAAAGTTGTTGAAACCAGGAACCCACCATAGAATTGAAAGAATATGACAAAGGCAACAAGTGTACTGATCAAAGTTGTTGCTATGATCTTGTCAGGCTCAGTCTTGGAAAGACGAACGTTTTGTAATGCCTTAGTGAATATTCTGTACACAAAGAACAATAGTAGTCCAAAGCCGATAATACCCAGTTCAGCAAGAATTTCATAAATTACATTATGTGCTTCAACAACACCGATTGACTCCTGAGTAGTGAAGTAGTCAGTAAATTTATCAGGAAATCCGCGATATCCGACACCTATCATCCAGGAGTCAAAAAGCATGCGCATTCCAGCGCTGCCCAGCAACAGGCGTATCCGCGAAGAATCATCGGTTGATCCTGAAAAAATGTCGAAAATCCTATTCAGTATACCTGTAGACATAGTACGCAGTTCTGGCACGGAAATGATGATCACAAGGGTCAGGAAAATGACTGCAGCCATCAGTTTATATTTACGGTAATAAATCACCAGCATGAGCATCAGGAAAGCGGCGGCAATCCAGGCGCTTCGGGAGTAAGTTGAAGCCAAACCGGCCAGTATGACAAGCAATGTCAATAAAGCCGGTATTTTTTTCATGTAATCAAGCTTCGAAAGAAATACAGATGTAGTGAATGCTATCGGGAGGAAAAAAAGCGTGGCAAATATGTTGGGATCCGCCACAGTGATGGCTCCGCGTCCGAAAATCCGGGTGCCTCCGGCCCGCAGATTCATGACGGCCATTATGGGGTCGAGCAGTGTGGCGCGAATGGAGAAGAGTCCCAGGACCACAGCAATGATCGTCATGAATACGAAAATCATATGAAAATGCTTGTGATCCTTGAGTATATTGATGATCAGATAGACCAGTGTAATCAGAAACAGGATGCGGGTCAGGTTGAGCAGGGCCCCCTCCCGGTTGGGGGTGTAGATGATGGAAAAACTGATCAGCGTTAGGATTAAAAGCAGTTCCAGTTCAACACCGATTACCCGAAATCGCTCCGGACCCGTAATCAGATAGTGCAGTAAAAAAACGATAATCGTGAAGAAAAGCAGTAACTGAAACAGGGTAAGAGGTACAGTGCCCTCGGGGATTACGGCGACAACGTTGCCGAGGTAGGTGGCAACAAGCAGGGGGATTAGAATCAGGATGGGCTTGATCACCGACTGTGCCATATACCAGACAAGGAGGGGCAGCACCAGGATCAGCGGAACGGCATACATGAATCCAAGGAACCGGACCACATAAAAAGAGGCCAGGTAGAAAAGGATTCCGCCGAGGAGAAGCCAGGCCTGGACCGGAACCTTCTCCAGCTGTCTGGTCATTGCAGAGAACAATGGATCGGAGGTTTAAGAGTGTTTATCAGATGCGGTTGCGTCTGAGGTCTTCTTCCGGAAACGGAAATGCCCGCCCAATTCCCGAAGCTTCCGGTAATTATCGGAATTGCTCTGCCTCCCACGTTGATACATTTCCCGGAACAAGACGATGGTAAGCGCCAGGAAGATACTGAAAAACATTCCGCCCAGCACGATAAGCGCACGTTTCGGCCCGTCCTTGTAGGTCGGGATAACAGCCGGATCAATGATCTGAATGCCGCGCTGGTTGGCGCTTACTATCATTTTCTGGCTTTCAAGCTGCGGATAAATGGTTTCCATGATTTTGGCTTGTATTTGCACCTCTCTGTAAAGTCTGAAATAAGTCATACCAAGTTCAGGAAGGTCCAGCAATGGATGAAAGGCGGATGCCTGAATAGGTTGCTGTTCACTTCGCTGCAGTAGATCTCGGTATTGTCGGTCATACTCCTCTTTCATTCTTCTCAGATTGAGCAATTCAACATTTTCAGGACCGACGGTCTGCCTCAAGACGGCTATCCTCATTTCTGTTTCAATACTTGAAGCTTTTAGATCTCCGAGTTTTTGAATCAGTTGCTTTGCCTGTTCCTCCACTTCCAAAATACCGTATCTCTCCTGAAACTGCTGCAGTGTATCCTCTGCCGCCTGAAGTTCTGCCATGTTTTGCTGATAGCGTTTTTCCAGTAGATTCAGGTGTTCAACGGCATTTTCCAAATTTATGTGCTGCACCTTGCTGTTTAGTTGTTTAAGCATGTACAGAACGACATCATGGGAGAGTTCTGGTTCTTCACTGTAAAAAGCAAGATTGATGGAAAAAATTGGATTAAAGCCAAATCCTCCCTCCCTGTTTTCGGTGATTTCAATATCATTATTTAGTTGAAGCAGCAACTCCTCCATTAACTCGGAGCCGTAAATTTCTTGGAAATTGAACTCGTTGATTGTCGTTTCCCGCAACTCCCGACTTCGGAGAATATTGATGTAGACTTCCGGGTTCACCCTTGGAAAATCCATTGGGAGCTGGATGGAGCCACCAAGCATACCAGCTACACCCGATGGCAGTCCGCGCTGCTGCGTGACGGGGATAAACGTGCTGCTGGACTTGTAGGTATGGGGCCACAGCAGACTTATTATGAGGGCGATCAGTGTGATGGAAAACACCAGTTTGATAATGAAAAACTTGTGTTTTGCCAGTGCAATAAGAACATCAAGGATGTTGATTTCTTTTTGATTTTCTGTGCTCATTATTTCAGATGGAATTGCGGGATAATTCGGTTTACGAGTCAGCGTGTGACCGCAATGTAGGCTGTAATAATACTGGTAATTGTAGCCATACCGGTCATGATCAACTGGATGTTGCTGTTTCTTTGGGAGCGTTTCTCCAAATCGTAGGTACGGGCAGCCTGCACATCATCAAACGGAGTGCGGCCGACAAAGATCAGGTCGCCTGGTTCAATGGTTGTATCTCCCTCCCGATACCAGGAATAAGTACCCGATTTGATAATATAAACACGCTCAGGTTCGGCTGCCAGCGCAAAACTGCCCGCGGCGCCAATATATTCGGAAACGGTCTGGTTCTCGATAAAAGTGTAATACCCCGGGTTGTTTACCTGTCCGAAAACAAAAACGGTACCCTCATCTTTGGGAATTTGGAGCCGGTCTCCATCAAAAAGTGCGACACGTTTCATCTGATCCGTATCACGCAAGTCTATATGGACACGGTCCCGGATCAATTCAGCCTCGAGCTCGAGGTATTCAAATCCTTGCAGGTATTGATTTGAAGTACGGGTCAAAATGACCGGGTCGAAACTTGGACGTATACCAAAAGCACTGTTTGGAATGGGTATGAACGGAAGGTTTTCAGGTGTGAACAGATCATCCCTGAATCCGTATTCCGTTTTACCGGGACGTGACCGGATTAAATAGGCCGCCCGCAGAAGCGCCTGGTCGGTGGCTCCGCCAGCCATTGCGAGAAGATCGTAAAGCGTGGTCACACCATCTTCAATAGGGAACATGCCGGTGTATTTGGCCTCTCCCAAAACCTGAGCTGAGTGAGACGCCCGTTTCGTACGGTCATACGGGATAATCACCCTGTCATTCGGATGCAACTCGTATTCCGAGATGCGCTCCTTGTTATCCAGTACAATCTCCTGCAACCCGTCTTCTGACATTCGCAAAATCCTTACAGATGCTTCCGGGGCATCAAACGTGAGCCCACCAGCCATTTCTATCAGTCCAGGAATACTGTCATCGTCCCGGTATTCAAGTTCCAGTGATTTGTGTACGGCTCCGGATATGGAAACCCGAGGATTATACTCGTAAAAGCGGTTAATGGAGATAATGTCGCCCTGCTTCACGATCGGGTTTGACTCAAGATTGCCGGTTTTGAGATATCGTATCAGATCTGCTGTTACAGTTGAACCATCTGCCCGGTTAATGGTGATATTTCTCAGTGCATAACGATTGGATGAAAGAAACTCCTCCGGGTACCTGTTGCCAAGCATCCCGATGGGTGTAATGGCTCTGTCAACATCCGGAACCTCCTCGGGATCGGGAACCTTATCCTCCGCTTCTTCATTGCTTTGCACAGGCATCCTGACCTTGAAAAAGGACCTGAAAATGGCCTGGTCCAGCCGCGTTTGTGCAAACACCAATTGAGGTCCTGAAAATGGAATATTACCCACAACGTGCACCTGAATGGTTCTTGGTTGTTCCAGTGTCAAGGAGGCGCGGGTATCCAGGTAAGTTTCAGAAATTTTTTGACGAATCTTCTCTTCAGCATCTGGAAAAAGCAATCCGCCAACACGTATAATACCCACTTCGGGTATCACGATGCTGCCATCGCTGTTAACTCTCAGTCCCCGCATAGTGGCAGAGATATTGCCTTCGAGGGAAACACCCAGCAAATCACCGGTAGCAAGCCGATATGTTTCCGTGTCTATGGATGACTGATAAAGCCATCCCATAGACAATTGCAAGCCCAGCTCATCGATAAAATGAGGAGTGTCCTGATTGATTGCAGGTTGCAAGGACATCAGACGATTCTGTTCTTGTCGTTGCTGTGCATGGGCTCCCGGCTGACAGAGGAAAGCTGAGGCCAGAAGAAATGCCATGGACACCAGTAGAGCTGCTCGGTGAGACTTCATGTTGTTAGTGATATCAGGAGTGGAAGTGATGTTAATGGGTTGCCAGGTCATGCGTTTGATAAAGAATAATAGCCCGTATTTTTACGGAAATTTCAAATTAACCGGCTCACGATTGTATTTGGTAATCATGATCGACTTGCCGTATCAGCGGGTTTATCAGAACGACCGCGCATGAATCCGGTACGTGTGAGAAAAATACCGGCAACGGTTAATAAACAGCCAATATACTGCATAATGTGAAGTTTTTCACCCAGAAAAATGAGCCCGAAGAGCACCCCGAGCACCGGAACCATGTTCTGGTAGGTGGACGTGCGGATGGCCCCCACGTTCTTGATACCGAAGTTCCAGATCAGATAGGCCAAACCGATCGCAAACAGCCCGCTGTAGGCCGCGCCGCTGTAGGAAACCAGGGAAATGGCGTGGAAGTCGAGCCGGATGAGCGAGGGGACCGCCACCATGATCAGCAGCGTCCCGCCAATGGTCATCACCATCGTGGCCAGAGTGAGCGGCGAGTAGGTCTCCAGCATGGAGCGTGAAAGCAGCGTGTAGACCGCGAATACCATGGCGGCCGAGACAATGATCGCATCCCCCAGAACGGATTCGGCCCGGAAATCCAGCCCATGCTCACCGAAACCCATGATCAGTACCACCCCCGAAAAGGCGAAGAATACCCCGATGGCTTGCAGGCGGTACATTTTCTGATCGGTGAACAGATGTGAAAACACGGCGATCCAGACCGGGATGGTGCCCAGCATCACCGCCGCGTTGGAGGCGAATGTCCGGTCGATGCCCACGATGAACAGCATCTGGTAAATCAGATTTCCGAGCAGACCGAGCAGCACAACCTTGCCTATGTCCTTTCGTGCTATCCGGATCCGGATCCCCCGGAACCAGACTACGGTCCACATGAGGAGCATGCCCAGCGCGAACCGGAAGGCATTGAACGACAGCGGGTCGATCTCGTCGAGGCTGTATTTGACCACCGAGAAGTTCAGCGCCCACACCACGACAATGAACAGGAGCAGCAGCTCGGCCAGCGTTCGGGCGGATGGTTTCGGAAGCATGGTGACAGGTTCGTGTTGCGGTACTTTTTGTTGGGATAGTGAGTAACGAGCGTATGATATCGAAAATTCGTATCTTGTCCGCCTGAAAAATCCACCCGGCACAGGTACTCCGGCATGGCTTGGGGCACAACCTGACACACGTCAACTTATACTGAAACCTACTGACATCTGACGACTTTCGCGGCCGCCCGGGTGACGGCCGCTGTCACCGAAATCCAGCGAATTATTGTGATACAACGCATCCAAACCCTGTTTCTTCTTCTTGTGCTGCCCGTTAACATCGGGTACGCCTTCACACCCATGTTTTCCCACGCCATGCAGGATCCGAGCGGCTGGCTGAGCAACGGCCTCATCGCCGCGCTGCTGTTCTCCATGGCCCTGAGCCTTTACGCTGTCGCCCTGTTCCGCAACCGGGTGAGACAGATGCGCTGGGTAAAGCGCGCCATGCTGTTCCAGCTGATTGCCCTGGGCGTGAACATCGGTATTTTCTTCACGGTCGGACGCCTGGGCATGCACCTGCTGGTAGAGGTGCTTTCGGTCGGACTGATTGTCCTCGGACTGGTTTTCCAGTACCTGGCCCTGCACTATATCGACAAGGACGAGAAACTGGTGAAGTCCATGGACCGTATCCGCTGAGCGCCGGAGGATAATCCGGTCACGGATCGAATCCGCGTATCATTGAGCCGGCAACCGAAATCCGGCAATCAACCCATTCATATCGGCAACAAGCCTGTTCATTACGGCAAATAACCCGTTTTTTTATGGCAACCAGGCCGTTCCTTCCGGCAACCATATCCTGCATAATGACCCATGCACAATAACGCTCATCCCGCGGTGACCACTCGTGTCGTGCTGCTGCTCGCGCTTGGTATGGCCTCTTTTGCCTTTGCCCCCATTTTTGTGCGCGTGGCGGGGGAGGCCGATCCGCTGGCCCTGGCAGCGATCCGCACTGTTACCGCCGCCGTGGTTTTGCTCCCTTTCTGGCTGGGCCGCACCAGCCAGGCGGATACGTTTTTCGATTTCCGGGACAACCTGGTGGCCGGAGGGGCCGGTATGGTGCTGGGGTTGCATTTCATTTTCTGGATACTGGCCCTGCAGAATACCACCGTGGCCTCGGCATCCATCCTGGTGACCATCCACCCGGTCATTCTCATCCTCATCGAGGCCGGCCTTTTCAAACGGATCTTCCCGCCGATGGTCTGGCTGGGTGTATTCATCGCTTTTGCCGGTTCGGTGCTGCTGGGCTATTCCGATGCACGTGAGGTGACCCTCTTCGAGCATGCCCTGCTGGGAGACCTGTTTGCCCTGATCGCAGCGGGACTTTTCGCCCTTTATTTCCTCATCAGCCAGCGCCTGAGGCAGAAATCGGACTGGCTGAATTTCGTGGTTCGCGTCTACGGGGCCACAGGAGCCACCTGCCTGATCGTGGCCCTCATTGCAGGCAGCGGCTTCCGCGTGGAGCCCGTGGTCTGGATGGCCGGGATCGGTCTGGCGCTTGGACCGCAGATACTCGGTCACGGCTCCCTCAACTATACCGTCAAGTTCGTGGCCCCGACGCTGTTGGCCACCCTTATCCTCACAGAACCGGTGTTCGCTACCATACTGGCCTGGCTGCTTTTTTCCGAAGTACCGCCGGTGCTCACCTATCCCGCCATGGCCGTGATCATCTCCGGTGTGATTCTAACCTGGTCGGCCCGAAGGAAGCGCCCCGCTTCTTCGCCATAAGCCCACGGAAACCGGAGCTTTACAAGGCAATGAAAGCCCTTTTCCAAAGCTCTGATACAGACTTTTTCATTAAGAAACTCTAATCTATTAAGTGTAACAAAAACAGATTTAATGCGTATCTTTCCTTAGGCAGAAAATCAAACGATTTCCAGTGTCTTTTTGTTTATTTGACATCATCGGAGTTTAGTCTTTGAATCACGAAAAGTGACCAAAGTTTGAAAAGTTTAAAATGATACGCAGGGATGACGCGAGGGTTCAAAATCGTCCTCCCACATTTATGAAACTGGCAATTGAACATACAATCGCAGTTGTAGCCATTCTGTTCCTTTCGGTTTTTCTGGCAACGGGCCTGTCCGGTTGCAGTGAACAACCTGAGGAGGCGGAGGTCAGCTATCCGGACGCTGTCGTTTTTGACTTCGACGAGATCAAAGAGCGCGGGACGATCCGCATGCTCACCCGCTACAACTCCAGTTCCTATTTCCTGCATCGCGGCATGGACCGGGGTTTTGAGTTCGAACTGGTCTCCCGCTTCGCCAAGGATCACGGACTCAAGGTGGAAGTGGTGCTTCTGGGTATTGACGACGACCCCATTACGCTGCTCAACCAGGGTGAAGGCGACTTGATCGCCAGTAACTACGCCATAACACCCGATCGCACTCCGCATATCGCTTTTTCCAAACCCTATAATTTTGTGAATCAGGTGTTGGTGCAACCGGAGGGTGAAGCATTGGTCGAGGATGTCTCCGGACTGGAAGGAAAGACCGTGAGTGTCCGGCGAACCAGTTCCTATTACACCACCTTGAAATCACTTCAGGAACAGGGGCTTGACATTACCATTGAAGAGGTTGGTGAGGACTGGAACACCGAGGCCCTGATACACGAAGTAGCGGAAGGACGCATGCAGGCCACCGTTTCAGATGACAACCTTTTCCGGGTGGCATCCAATTACATTGAAGGAGTGCAGGCCGGGCTCGTCCTCGCTGAGCAGGATACCGTAGCCTGGGCTATCCGCAAAAACGCGCCACAACTTAAGGAAGAAATGGATGCGTTCATGACCGACCACTTCCGCATCCGCGAATCGGACGGACGGATGCTGCGTTCCGCGTTTCTCAATATTCTGCGACGCCGCTATTTTGAGGATGAGAAACAGGCAAGCCGTTACCGGGATCGTTCTTTCGACATGATATACACTGGATATATCTCACCGTACGACGATATGGTCCGAGACATTGCCGAAGAAGCCGGAATCGACTGGAAACTGGTTCTCGCCGTCATGGCCCAGGAATCGCGGTTCAATCCCAACGCCCGCAGCTGGGCCGGTGCGGTCGGCCTCATGCAAATTATCCCCCGGTTTTCGCGCGTTGAAAACGAAGCCCTGCTGTATGATCCGGAAATCAATATCCGCGAAGGCGTGCGTTACCTGCAAAAGCATCTGAACCGCTACTCCCATCTGGATTCGTTGAACCGTTACTCCATGGCACTGGCCAACTACAATGTCGGAATGGGGCATGTTGCCGATGCCCGCCACCTGGCTGCCCAATTGGGCAATAATCCGGATGAATGGGAACACATCGAGGATGCCCTGCTCAAGCTGATGCATCGCAAATATTATCAGCATGCCCGTTACGGTTTCAAGAGAGGCATCGAGACGGTCAACTATGTCGAGGACATCATGGATCGCTATCGCCGCTATCACGCCATTGCCGAACTGGCCGATCACTTCCAGCAACGGGGATTGGATGATGTGATGACGAGCCGATAGGGCAAGTTATGAGTCCATCTGGGTACAAGTCATGAGTCCATCTGGGCAGATGTTACAAGCCCTTCACTTTCCCCTGTCATTTCTACTCTGCAACGCAATTTGTCAGTCCACCTTGCAGACAATCAGCGTCAGGTCGTCGGTGTAACGGTTGACGCAAAATTCGGTTACATCTGCAATGATGCCATCAAGGATTTCCTGCGGGTGCCGGTCAATTCGCTTCTGCACCGATGCAATCAGACGGTGTTCATCAAATTCTTCCTCCTCATCGTTCATGGCTTCGGTAACCCCGTCTGTGTACATGACAATCACGTCGCCCGGTTGCAGGGGCACCTCCTGCTCGCTGTACGGCATCATCGTCGGCATGGCTCCGAGGAGTACGCCCCCCTCGGACAGCAGCTGCGGCTCATGGCCCTTGCGCATCAATATGGGAGGATTGTGACCGGCGTTCACGTAACGCAGGGAGCGGCTGTCCTGGAGGTATCGCGCCCAGAAAAAACTGATAAACTTGTCGCTCGGGGTGTTCTGGTAGATGAGTGAGTTGATCTGCCCGGTGGCTTCCACCAGGCCGATCGCAAACGGCTGCAGGATATGCAATACCGATTGCAGGTTGGCCATCAGCAGCGAGGCCGGCACTCCCTTGCCCGTGACATCGGCAATGGCGAGGGTCAGATTCTGCTCATCGTCACGGATGAGGTCATAGTAATCGCCGCCGACCTGGTAGGACGGAATGTTCTTCGCGGCAACAGTCAGGCCCGGTACTTCCGGCGTGACATCCGGCAGCAGTTTCTGCTGGATCGACCGCGCGATGGAGAGTTCTTCTTCCATCCGCTCCTTCTCGATCTGGTCTTCCAGCAGGTAGGTTTTCTGGATGGACATGAGGGCCAGGTTGCCCAGTGAAAGGAGGAAATTCAGGTCCGTCTGCTCAAATTCCACTCCGTTGGCCCGTTTGCCAAGCCCGATCACAGCCGGTTCCTGCCCCTCGGTATTCAGTTTCAGCAACAGATGGATCCGGGTCTGTTCCAGAAAAGGATGCCGCTGGCGGATATCTTCATCTACCATCACGATATTCCGCTCCATCGCAAACAGGGCCTCCATATGCTCCCTGCTCAGGTCCATGCCCAGGCCGTTCTGGGAAACAACATGAGGCTCTCCATGCCGGCGGATGACCAGGAAAAAACGCCGGACGAAAAGCTGTCCGAGCAGGGTGAACTTGAAAATGCGCTTGATCTCGTCTCGGTCGATGGAAGCGTTGAAAGACTTGCTGAGATCGAACAGGGTATAGAGTTCTTGAACCTTGTAGTCCAGTTTGCGGTTGGTGGACCGCAGTTCGCTGACCAGTTCGGAATTGGAAACGGCAATGGCCGACATGAATACCAGACTCTCCAGCACCTCGACTTCCTCGCTGGAAGCGGGTGTCCGGTCCATTTTGGGACCCAAGGCGAGAAATCCGAAATGCCGCTCGCTGTTCCGGATGGCGATGAGCAGTTCGAAGCCGTGCTTGCAGATATGCTCCAGCTCCTCATGATCGGCGCAGAGGGCCGTGGCATTGTGTTTGAAAAGGTCGCGACGCAGGGTCACTTCGCCGGCAAGAGTGTGCCGTCCCTTGGATTTCAGTACCGAATAGGTGTTTTTTTGGGGTTGAAACCAAAGGATGGCGGCGTTGTTGACCATCAACTTGCCCATGGAGATCAGCAACAGGTTGTTGAGCACAAAATCGACGTCATGCGATTCGATAAGCAGGCGACTGGTCTCAAGAAGCGTCCGCAGTCCGAACCGGCTTTTCCTTTCGTCATCAGGCACGTTCGTTAGTGGCACAGGAACTCAGCGTTTTTTGGTCATCCGGATTTCATTGCGGGATTTCCGTTTCCGGTATTCCACATGGTCCATCAATTTACGGATCAGCAGGATTCCGTATCCACTCCTTTTTTTCTGTTCAAGCTGGTCCTGCATGGATGGCAAACGGTAGCTGTCGGGATCAAAGGGCTTCCCCTCATCCAGTATGGTGATCAGCATTTCCTTCCCGCGCATACCCAGCTGAATGTGGATCGGTTTGCCCTTTTGCCACCCGTAGGCATGCTTGATGATGTTGGTGCAGGCCTCGTCCACGGCCAGGATGATATCGTTGATGTCGTCATCGCCGAACCCGAAATTTCTGGCATGATCCGCGACAAAATGCCGAATCCGTTCCAGTTCATCGGTGGATGCGCTGATTCGCAGGGTATGTTCCGTTATTTCAGGCAATGCGCTGAGATCAATGGATTGTGGTGGGGTATCTTGCGGACCGGGTTACGGCTTGAACCGGGTTACGGCTTCTTGTTCTTCGTCTACAATATCGTACAGGGTCGGAAAGCCCAGTAAATCAAATACGTTGAACACTTTCGGTTTCAGGTTGGATATCTTGATATCGCCTTCTTTTGAGCGTATGTCCTCGATATAGGCCATGAAAACGCCAAGGCCGGCACTCGAGATGTAATCCAGGCCTGTTCCGTTCACTACAATGTGTACGTGATTTTTTTCAATAAGTTCCTGCAATTCCTTTTCGAGAATGGGGGCGGTATGGGCATCCAGCTCACCATGGATGTCCAGGATGATTACGTCCTCCCGGGACCGTTGTTGGATCTCGAATTTGCTCATATGTGTAATTTTTTACTCGGTTGGATCGGTTTGAAAGCAGTAAAATGCATGACAATGTATAAAAATAGCAAGACAGACCCTACCGATCTGGTCCGGGGTTTACGAAATATACATGGAAAAGTTGCAAATACATCCAGTTGGAATTGCCATGCGGAGGATATACGGAATCGCCGGGTGATCGGACGGCAAATCTGTTTACCTGGGCGGGTGCCTTTTTGAGATGGAAAGGATGCCTTCCGTTGCGGGAAACGGGGAAACAGTGCCGTGCTGGACGCCATCACGGGCCGGAATGAGGGCGGAAACGCATGCCGCGGATACAGGCCGTTCAACCGGTATTAAAGCGTATTGTTCTGCAACCGGTTAGGAAAACAGTTGATAAAAAAATAGGGCGACACACGTATCAGGTGTATCGCCCTAAACTATTCATCAAGAGAGACGCTACTTGAGCGCACGTACAATATACAACAAATCAACACTATCGCAAATTTTTTTTTGTGCCGGCAATTTATCCGCCTGAAAAAGCCGGTTATCTGTGCCAGTCTATATGCAATTCAGGAAGATGATGGCCGCTTCGGTAGCCCGCGGAAAAACAGAAATGTTGCAAAGGTTCAGGTTAATTCTGATTTCGCAGGGATTGAGCTATCTGTTGGCTGAAGGCCGGCAGATCGGGCGGTGTGCGGGAGGTGATGATATTGCCATCAACTATCAACTCCGCGTCTTCAAAAGTCGCTCCGGCACCCGTGATCTCATCCTGGATACCCCCCACACCGGTAAGCGTACGTCCGTCAATGACATCAGCTGTCACCAGGACCTGCGGACCGTGGCAGATGGCCGCCGTCGGCTTGTCGGCCTGCACAAATGAGCGCACAAAAGCGATAACATCCTCATTCTCGCGCAGATTGGCAGGGGAGTGTCCGCCCGGGATCACCAGAGCATCGAAATCAGCAGGGACCACTTCACTGACCGGGTACTGTACGCGGACGTTTATATCGCTGTTATAAGCTGTGTATTCACCGGACTCCACTCCAATCACGGTAACGACGGCACCATGATTCATCAAATAACCCATCGGAAACAGGGTCTCACCATCATGGAATCCATCGGTGATCAGAAAAGCAACATTTTTTCCCTGCAACAGTCCGGGATCCTCGATGATGTCTTCTGCTTTCCTGCCTTCACACGCTGCCGTGAGCAGCAGGACAATCGTCAAAAAAACAGGTAAATGAAGGTTGCGAAATAGTGACATGATTCCTCCTTTTTTGGATATCAGAAAATGTTGATGCTGAATATTTTGCATATGATGCTGAATATTTTGCATATGATCATGTGCAACAGGCAAACGGCAATCCCGGTCACACTATCCTGAAGAAGCCGTTGTGTATAAAAAACCATTTATTAATATAACAAATCAGCATCGTACCATAGTTTCGAATCTTTTACTATCATGCACGGAGGGAAGGGTTGCAGTTTTTTTACAGGAACCGCCAATCCGCCCTGAAATGAAACCCTGCCATTGCACCATGTCGCCATGAATTTTTCTATCCTTACCGACCATTTCTCCAGCCGCTTCCGGACATCCATCTACGTGCATTCGAATGTGCCATCAAAGCTGGCACGTCTGACCAGACGGCTATTCGGAATTTCCTGCCTGCAAGGGAACATTCACATCTTGCCTGTCCGTTGCTTTCTCTTCTTTTTCGTGCTGATGGCGTTTGGTTTATCGGCATGCGGGCCCGCAGAATCCCCGGATGGGGATATCAGCCGGCAACCGGCTGACGGACTTCCGTTTACGGCCGATGAAACGGTGCTGATTACCAATGCCCGGATTGTTGACGGAACCGGATCGGCTGCCCGCAACGGGGATCTCGTGCTGGAAAACGGGCTTATTGCCGGCGTGTTCTATACCGATGATGAAAGCGAAGACACAAATGACACCAGGTCGCTTGCCGTACGGCCGGATACGGATGATCCAGGAGTAGTATGGATCGATGCGGGTGGACGCGTGCTGGCGCCCGGTTTTATTGATGCACATGCACACGGCAATCCGCTTTCCACCCCCGCGTTCGACAACTTCCTGCACATGGGCGTAACCACGATCACGCTCGGTCAGGACGGCCGGAGTCCGGAACAGGAAAGTGTGAAGGAATGGATGGACCGGGTCGATGAGCGCGGGACAGGCGTAAACATCCTCCATTTCATCGGGCACGGCACCGTGCGCGAACGGGTGGATGCGCCGCCTGTCACCGGCCTGGATCCGCACATCCTGGAACAGATGCAGGAAATCATCGCAGAAGCCATGCAGGACGGATCATTTGGATTGTCGACCGGAACTGAGTACAGCCCGGGCTATCATGCCGATATGGAGGAACTTGCTGCCCTTGCCCGTCCGGTGGCCGAATACGATGGGCTGGTCATGAGCCATATCCGGAGCGAAGATGATGAATTGGTGGAAGAAGCGGTGCGGGAACTGATCGAACAGGGCCGGAGATCGGGAGCCCGGGTGCAGGTGTCCCACATCAAGATCGTCTACGGAAAGGGCGAGGAGCGCGCCGAAGAAATACTTGCGGTACTTCACGAGGGCAACGAAAAGGGTGTTGAGGTTACGGCGGATCTGTATCCGTATTCGGCCAGCTACACGGGCATCGGTATTGTATTTCCTGACTGGGCTATGCCGCCCAACGATTTTGATTCGGTCCGCACACATCGGCGGGCGGATTTGGAGAAATTCCTGCACGACCGCGTGATGCTGAGGAACGGTCCGGAGGCCACCCTGTTCGGCACCGCTCCCTGGGCCGGCAAGACCCTGGCCGAGGTGGCCGACTCCCTCGACAAGCCGTTTGTGGATGTGCTTATCGATGATATACCACCCGGCAGCGCCAGCGCGGCCTATTTTGTGATGGATGAAGAGGTTATGCGCCGGCTGCTGCTCGATCCACTTGTGATGGTGTCGAGCGATGGCAGTCCGACCATGCGCCACCCACGCGGATACGGAAGCTTTCCAAAGATCATCCGCCAGTTTGTGATGGAGGAGGGGGTGTTGTCACTGGAGGATGCGGTGCACAAGATGACCGGATTGACTGCATCCACCCTGGAACTGGACGATCCGGATCGTGTGGATATCCCGCGCGGGCTGATCCGTGAGGGGTTCGCAGCAGACCTGGTGTTGTTTGAGCCGTCAAGGGTACGGGATACGGCCACATTCGAGGAACCGCATCAGCTGGCCGAGGGAATGTCGTGGGTGATTGTCAGTGGCGTACCGGTGATTGCAGACAGTCAGCGTCTGCCGGTGAACCCGGCGGGAGTGATCCGAAGGCTTCCGTGAGGCTGGTCAGTGGAAAAAGCCTGTCAATGCCTTGAATCTTTTTTCCCGATATACTCCGCCTTTTCCGGATCTTCGAGCAGCCGCAGGTAGATTTCCAGCGTGAGGAACCGGCACAGGTCCGTGCACTCGGCCAGTGTCAGCTTCTGGTGTCTGCCCAGCAGGCGCCGGATTTCGTCGCCGTAGCCGAGGTCATGCAGCCGGGGCCCGCCATCCTCCAGGAAATGACGGAAAACAGCGATTTTGTGCGGTATCCAGGTTGGATAATCATGCAGCGAGTAGTTGATGAGGCCGAGTCGGCGCCTGACGCGGAACAGAAGGTGGCGGATGCGGCGGAAGCGCGCGTCGAGCGGGTAACCGGTGTTGCTGTAGGGGATGCCGCGAAAGAAGTCCGGAAACTGCCGGACCAGCATGTGGTGATACATGCGGTTGTCGCGCAGCAGCGTTTCGGGCACCGACCCGAGGAAGTCCAGCATTTCGTAATCGTAAAACGGCAGCCGGGTGACCATCAGCTTGTCATCGATCAGTGTGCCCATCCGCTGAAACCGCCGCAGCCGCTCCAGCCAGTAGGAGCCCTCTCCGGGTGATGATGCATAGCCTCCGAGAAAATTCCGGCCGCCGCCGTTCAGCTGGATGCCGATGTGCCGGGTGACGTTCCCCATCACCTCGATCCCGTGCATATCCACCAGGTTGAACTGCCCGTCGGTCCACCAGACAGCCGGAAGGCGCGGCTCGAGCCAGTTTTCCCTGTTGATCTCCAGGAAATGGAAATCGGCACCGGCTTTTTGTGCGACGGTTCGGGCGACGCGGATTTCGGGTGAGTCAGGGCGGCCGAAGGTGAACGTGTACATGCCGGCAGGATCGGGTATGGCCGCCAGGATTGCGCGCGAGTCTAGACCGCCGCCGAGACCCAGTCCGACCTGCATGGAGGCGGACATCCGGCGGGTGACCGACGTTCGAAGCAGCGAAGCCAGGTGTTCGGCGATCTCATCCGGGTTGGATGGGTGGGGCGATGTGTGCCCCCATTGCCAGTATGTACGGTCGGCAACCCGATCCTCCCCGATGAAAAAAGTGCGTACCGTTCCGGGGGGCATCAGGGTGACGTTTTTCAGCAGGGCTTTATGACCCCGGATGAAATTGTCGCGGGAAAAGTCATCGAGCGCCTCCTTTGAAATTTCGGGCGAAAATCCGGGGCAGGCGAGGAAGGCCTTGGATTCCGTTGCCCACCAGAGCCGTCCTTTTTGCCTGTGAAAGTAGAGGTAACGGAGTCCGAGCCGGTCCGAAATAAAATGGACACGCTGCTGCTCCCGGTCAAAGATGACGATAATGAAGATACCGTCGGTATGGTTGAGGATCGCATCCGGGAGGACAGGGGTGGATGGGTCCGTCCCGGCAGGATCACGGCCTCTACCCCGGGCGGCTGCGCGGTCCGATTCCGATTCCGATTTCGATGCCGATGCAGATGCCGATTCCGATGCCGTTTCAGATTCCGTTTCCATGCGATAGTGACGGACCTGATCCAGGATCAGCCTGGCATGATTCACGCCTCCGGCAGGGCTCCCGGCATCGTCGCCGGGCAAACCGGTGGAATGTAGGGTAGCGGGATCACAAAAGTAGCCCCCGTTATAGCACCGGTAAAGTTCACCCAGGAAAATGACATCGAAGCGGTCGTCGGATGCGAAACAGGTGCTCGGTTGACCAGGAGTTGCCCGGTCCGCCATATCCGGTTCCGCCGTCTGCGCTTTGAACAGGGGTCCGGTTGTGAGGAGCCGGACGTCCTGACCGTTCATCCGTGCCGTCATGTTTGCGATGGTCCGGTCGGTCACGGATTCACACCGCAACCCGCATACACCAGAGAGTAAATACATTCAAAAAGATGAGGGTGATGGTTGCTTCCCGAAAGCCCAAGATAACAAAGGACAAGTCGAAAAGCTTTTAGCCGAACGGCACCAAACGAACGGGTGTTTCCAAAAACATATGCCCACGAAAAATGTATGAGGCCGGGGGGGCTTATCATAAAGTAACCTGGACAGGTACCAGCTAATGAATGAGACAGGCATTCCGTTAACCCATGCAAGCGAGCATACCATCAGCTTCGGAAAAGCGAATGCGTACGGTGCGCTGGCAAGTATTCCAATGGCAGCCATACTTTTAATCCCTTATCTGCTCCTTTGGGGGAACAACCTCATTCCGTTTGAGTTCGATCTGCTTTACGCAATGATCGTGCTCATTACCGGTATCGTTATCCATGAATTGCTGCATGGTTTCGCCTGGGCGCTCTATGCAAAAACGGGCGTAAAATCCATTAAATTCGGGATGAAGTGGAAGTATCTCACGCCTTACTGCCATTGCCGGGAACCCCTGGAGGTGAAACACTACAGGATTGGAGCGGCGATGCCGATGGTGGCCCTGGGGCTGATCCCATGGGCCATTGCCATGATCACGGGGAACGGGCCAATGTTCCTGTTCGGATTCGTTTTCACGATTGCTGCCGCCGGGGATGTCATCGCCCTGATTACGCTCTACCAGTTTGATGCCAATGACTGGGTGATGGACCATCCGGATGAAGTGGGGTTCATCAGCTATTCAGCCGGGTGAACGGGTAAAAATGTGGACCTGCATCAGGTGACCTTTCGGATTGTTTCCAGCAGATCGTCCGATGCTACCGGTTTGATGAGAATGGCAGTAGGCCGTGTGCCTTTGGTTTTAACAATGGCATGCGATTCAGCGTTGCCAGTGAGATAGATAACAGGCACATCCGAAAACGAACGGATTTCCTTCATGGCTTCGGTGCCATCCATCTCTCCACGGAGCGTTATGTCCATCAGCACCACATCGGGCCGATGCTCCCTTACCATCGATATGGCCTCTTTGCCATTATCCACAACAGCCAGAACTTCCCAGCCATTATGGCGAATCTGTTTTTCCAGAACCAGTGCGATCATGTATTCATCTTCGACGATAAGGATTTGCTTCATTGCGTGATCAGGTTTTTGCATGGTCCGTTTCGTTCAGGGGAAAGGTCAGTTCAAGGCACAGCCCGGCACCACGGGTCCGGAACGCAAGCGCCCCGTTCAACTGATTGACCAATCCATTAATGATGGTATAGCCAAGACTTTGAGGATTTTCAATGTGCGCTGTATCCGACAGGCCGATGCCGTTATCGGCAATGGACACGTGGCATAAGCCGTTTTTTCTGTCCAGGGTGATTTCGATCTTGCCGCTGTCCCGGTCCTGGAAAGCATGCTTGTAGGCGTTGGTCACCACCTCGTTGACTAAAAGACTGAATGGAATTGAATCGTTCATGTTCAGCATGAAGTCCTCGGTGCGGACGTCCACGGAAATCTCCTTGTCACCGGGATTGTAGATCTCCTCCAGATTGTCCACCAGGCGTTGCAGCAGTTTTCCGATATGGATTTCAGCAAAGTTGTTGTTTTCGTATACCAGTTCGTGAACCAGAGCCATGGATTTGATCCGGCTCTGGGTTACCTGTAGTACTTCGTCGGCACTTTTTTGGTCATTGAAGAATTCGGTCTGCAGGGTGATCATGCTGGAGATGACCGCCATGTTGTTCTTCACCCGGTGATGAATTTCCGAAAGAAGGATGTTTTTCTCGTGAAGGCTCCTTTTTATGGAATCTTCCGCTTTCTTTTGTTCGGTAATGTCTTCCACGATCCCGATCCCCCCCTGAATAAGATCCATGCGGGACAGGATAGGCTCGAAATAGACCTTGACCGGCGTTTCTTTTTCTGCGGTCACGGAACGGTAATAGCCCTCGTATGTCGCCGCATGGCCACCGAGCACGCGCTTCAATGCTTCCACCATTTTCCTGTCGGACAGCTTCGTCGTATCCAGGCCAATCAGTTTCTCCCGGGTGGATCCGATGATCCGGACGAAAGGATCATTGCATTCCGTGATGATGCCGGCATCGTCGAAATGAAAGATACCCAGGGGCGCGTTTTCAAATATCCCGCGGAATTTCTTCTCGCTTTCCTGCATCTGCTCTTTCGCCTGTTCGTGCTCTGCCAGAAAAGCCAGTTTCTGCATCGCCAGACTCACCTGGCGGTTGACGGTTTTGAGAAAGTCGAGCTCTTCCTTTTTCCAGGTGCGCCTGTAACGGATCTGGTCAAATGCGAGGACGTAACAGCCATCCGGGCTGAACGCAAAGGGATGCCACAAAAGACTCTTGATGTGCATCTGATCATGCAGCATGTCGGATGACCCACTTTCCGAAAGCTTCGGGTGGATGTCATCATGATGGCTTTCCAGGTACCTTTTTGTTTCAAGCATGTGTGCCGACCATTGGCCGAAGGCTTGCAGCGGATAAATACC
>JAWOCT010000040.1:0-23364 GCA_046483675.1 Cyclonatronaceae bacterium | reverse complement strand
GCCAACGGCCACGACCGGCCCATGCTGGTCGCGGCCACGGCTCATCCGGCCAAGTTCGAAACCGTGATCGAACCCATCATCGGCCGCAGCATCCCGCTGCCGCCGGATGCATGGGAGCTTGTGGAATTCTCGCCGGTCGATTGGGCTCGTGAATGGGAGAGCCAAAAACGGCTGATCCGTTTTCATCACGGACGCACACCGGCAACGATACAAGAAGAATACAACGATCGGGACGGGCATTATACACGGGACAAACACAGCACGGATTTCCAGAGCGCCAACTCCTGGTCAGCAGCCTGGGTACATGCCGGCCTGACGGACCCTGTTATGGCCACCGATCTTGTCGCCGTGACCATCCGGGCACGAGACGACTGGGAAGCCGAACCGGTGCTTAGTGTGCATCGGATAAGTCTGTCCACAGCTGACGGCCTGAACGACCGTCCTGATACCGAAAAATGGGAGTTGGTCCGTCAGGACCTTCCCGTAAATACCGATCGCGAACTGCTCGGGACCATCCCGTTGACTACCCGCCTGCACGCCAACTATCCCAATCCGTTCAATCCGTCCACCACCCTCTCTTTTGACCTGCACGAAGCGGGTGAAGTACGGTTGGGGGTTTACGACGCCCTGGGACGTCG
Source organism: Cyclonatronaceae bacterium (assembly GCA_046483675.1). Taxonomy (GTDB): domain Bacteria; phylum Bacteroidota; class Rhodothermia; order Balneolales; family Natronogracilivirgulaceae; genus SKNL01. The sequence continues at coordinate 22,726 of JAWOCT010000040.1, read as the reverse complement.
CATTGCCACCCTCACAGACACCCGGCTCGATGCCGGTACCCACGAACGTTCCTGGGATGCTTCCCGGTATGCCAGTGGAATGTATATCATCCGTTTACAAACCCCGCACACGACTCAAACACGGCAGATCATGCTGGTTAAATAAGCGGGCGTGACGAATACCCTGCCTGGCACCTTATGGCGCAAACAAGCGTACAGGTCAGGCAGGGTCATGGAAAGAGCCGAGGCTGGGTTGTGACCGGGCTGGGTTGTGACCGGGCTGAGTTGTGACCGGGCTGAGTTGGGGCCGGGGCGGGGTTGGGGCTGGGGCCGGGACAGGCGCTGCGCCTGGATCACTAGTCCTGCATGAATTTGTTGCGGAATGCGGGATCGATATTTTCCAGCGATACGATGACCATCATCTCCCTTTCATCAGGATTCCATGCGACAATCCGATAGTAGACTTTCTCGCTGGTGTCATACTGATCCAGATCAAAGTCCCTGCCGTTTCCCGCACCGATAGTTTATAAATCCCTTTCCGTGCAGTCGCATGATTCCGGCAAGTATGGCCAGACAATTATTCCCGGGAAAATGGTACATCTGCAGGTCTGCAACGCAATTTTCCGACGGGTAGCAATGACAATTTAACTGTGGTAACATGATCCTATTTTATAAGGGTCATGCGGCGTGTATGGGTCTCTCCGGCTGATTTCAGACGATATATGTAGATGCCGCTGGCAAGCTGCGAGGCGTCCCAGGTGACGTCGTGGCGCCCCGGACTCTGCACTTTGTCGACCAGTACACTGACCGTGCGTCCCACCATGTCATGGATGGCCAGATGCACATGGCTTGGCTCCGGCAGCGCATAGGAAATCACTGTGGAAGGATTGAACGGATTCGGATAGTTCTGGGCCAGGGCCAATTCGTGCGGCAGACCGGAAGCCGTGCCGGATCCGGCAGGATCGCCGATCTCCACACTGGCTGCCGGACCCTCCACGTTGTTCCGGCTCAGAGCGGTCACAAACCACGTGGCTTGAGGTTCATCCGTGGTTTCCGCATGGCTGTACGAGGTGCCCGCAAGCTTATTGCTGGCCGCCTGCTGTTCTTGCATCCTTTCCGCATGGCCTGAGAATGCAACCGAAAGCTTGCTGAGGCTTCCCGCTGTCTCATCGAGGTAAGAATTCATTCCCGTGAGCGCTACGATATGCGAAGGATCGTCAAGGACTGCTGCCGGATCGGCCACGCCCGTTTCCCCGATCCGGTAGATCGCAAATCTACCCGCGCCCACATTCTGGCCGGAAGCAGTTGACGCATCCTGTCCGGAAGCAGTTGGCGCATCCTGTCCGGAAGCAGGCGGCGGATCCCAGGTAAGCAGCACATCCTCGCCGGATCGGGTGGCGGACAGGTTCTGTACCGCACCGGGTGCCTGCATGTCGCGCCATGGCATAGGCGGGACCAGGGCCCGATGAGGATAGGCGGGCGAGAAGTCGTAGCCGGCGATGTACTGGTAGCGATAGAAGGCCTGTCCTTCGGCGCCGGCGGTGCGCGTGATGCCTATCTGGTCGGGCAGTTCGGCCAGGATTTCCGACTTGTACGGACCGTGACCTATGTACAGATGGCGGTTGTTGCGCCGGTTCGTGACCCAGTCCTCCACGATATACCCGAACCGCGGCGGTTCCACGGTGCCGATATCCCAGTAGACCTGCGGCGCGAGGTAATCGGACCAGCCCTGCTCCGCCCAGTACCGGCTGTCCTGAAAAACATCACTGTACCCGTATTGCGCCGCCCAGCCATCGGCGCTCTCGGCGTTATAGTGTCCGGAGGGCGCCGCGCCGATTTTTACGGCCGGGTCGATCTGCCGGATGCCTTCATGGACCATGCGCACGAACTCGGAGACATTGTGCCGGCGCCAGTTATCCAGGCCCGTGATGTCGTCCGGATTGTGCTGCGCCATCAAGTCTGGGTCGCGGTCGTATCCACCCCGATTGTAGCGGATGCGGTCGAAGTGGACGGCATCGATGTCGTAGTTGGACACCAGTTCCATTACGTTGTCAACCTGCCACTGGCGCGCCTCGGGGATGCCCGGATTCATCCAGCCCCCGTCTTCCATCCACTCCGGCTGCGTAAAGCGTATGTTGGGGATCTCGGCCGTGGCCGGACTGTCTCTGTCCGTTCCGTAGGCCACGGCGAAGACGTTGAACCAGGCGTGGACCTCCATACCGCGCCGGTGCGCCTCGTCGATAACGAACCGGAGCGGATCCCAGCCGGGATCTTCGCCCGGCGTCCCGCTAAGGTTCCAGGCCCATGGCAACCGGTCGCTCCGGTAGTAGGCATCACCGCGCGCTGACACCTGGAAGATGATGGCGTTCAATCGCCGGGCCTCCAGATGGTCGATTATGGCAAGCATTGACTGCTGCTGAGCGGCGGGGGTGCTGCCGGAGGGCCAGTCGAGGCTCCAGGCCGTGGTGATCCAGGCGCTGCGGAATTCGTGCTTGGGCGACGGGACGGCCTGCCGGGCCGGTGAAACGGCTGGGAGGATGTACGCGAAGATCAGAAAGGCCGAAACCAAGAGCGCAAAATGTCGCATTGTTAACCGGATTGTCTCATTATTACCCGGGATTTGCCCGGTTAGCAAGAGAGGCTGATAAAGTAAGCCGGAGGGGAAACGACGCGCCCTCCCCGGCCGCACGTTCCACCTCCGGCTTGTCACGGAGATAACCGGTGCCCCAAGAATGAAGGAAACGGTCATCGTCCGGAGTATCTGTGGAGACGGACGTCCGCTTTATGGCCCGTCTCGTAATCTGTCGTTCAACCGCGCTGCCATCCGCATCGAAAGCCGCTTTGTACAAAGTGCCGCCTCCAATTTTCGTAAAAGTACCAATTTGTGCTGTTTAAGCAAAAAAAGATTCCGCATCGGGATGATGTGCAACACATAGCCGCCTGTCTGATTGCCGCCGCTGTGGCGGTGAGCCAACATTTGCCATCCACCCGGACATGTAACTTTTTACGGCGGAACGGGGTGTACACCCGTATAGAATACGGCCGGCTGCCTGCATGAAAACAGCGAAAGCTTGTATCGGCAGCATGGAAGCCGTACTTCAACCGCAGTTAAACCTAACTTAAACGCAATGAAATCAAACTCAGCCACAGTGAATTTTAAACTCAACCGCAGTGAAACCCTTCTTCAGCAACTACGTATAGTGCGGTTAAACAGATACGGTCCGGCCGATCGCCCGGGATGCCCGGCGCCGCAGTACCATCAGTGCCGCTCGGCCCGGTCGCCCAGACACGATCTTCCGGCCCGGCTCTCACACCACAACCCTGCGTCCACCCGCATCCAAACCGTGACTCCCATGAACACCCCCAACCAACATCCAACCCGTTCAGAAAGCGCTTCCACCATTGCCGCCGTCTTCTCGACCATTACCCGGACCGTGCGCCGAACAGAAAGCACCGTGCTGACGAACCTGATTCTGGCCGCAACCCTGCTTATCGTGATCTTTTTTGTCGCTCATGGCAACCATACCCGGAGCGAGGCCGACCCGGTCACAGCGGCCCCGTCCCTCAACCACAGCGCCACCTTTGCCGGCGCCCTGCCCTTCCAACTCGCCGGCTCCGATATATTTAGCACGCACAGCGGCTACGCTGAATTCACCGCCGAACTGCACGGCACCGTCGGTGTCTTCGCCGGTGATTCACGCCGCCTGGGCGGGACCATCGACCTGCGCAACGGCACCTTCGACTTCCACCTGTACCTGAAGACATTGTCGACCGGCATCCCGGAGCGCGACACCGGCCTGCAAGACGCGCTCAACATGGATGATCATCCCTTTGCCGAATTCAGCGGCTCGTTCCAGCCCTCCTTCGATCCCTCTTCCGAAGCCAAACAGCACGTCACCGCCGCCGGCGAGTTCACATTAAACGGCATCACGCGCATTCTGGAGATCCCGGTCACGCTGCAACCCGGCGAGAACGGGATACACATGGAAGCCGAATGGATGCTGAACATCACTGAATACGGCATCTATCCCCCCGTTTTCCTATCCGTGACCGTCAGCGACCAGCAGGAAATCCGGCTGAAGGCCACACTTGAGCCACAGCTGCTGGTATCAATTGACTGAGTTTATTGCATTACATAACCGTAATTTAATTTGCACATAATCCCCTCTTTGCGTACCTTATGTACCATCCAATACATGTATTTGTTTTTCAGCGGTTTATCCGCCCATCCTGAAATGCAGATGTAAAGGACTGAATCTCCGTATTGGTACCGACGGCCCTTTCCGGGTCTTGGAATGTACGTCACTTTGTTGCACGAATGTCCAAAGTTTTGCACGACCTACTCCAAAGAGATTCGTATGTCCAGAAACCACGCCATCCTCATCCCCTGCATCCTGCTGCTCATCCTTGCCTGTAACAGAAGTGAATCCCACCAGGCAACCGACGCCGTCACGCCCGGGGTCCAGACCGGTGTCATGCCGCTGCCGGCCGCCTCGGATGCATCCGCACCCACCATACAAAGCCGCTTCATCACCAAATCCGGTTATACCGACTTTTCCTGTCTGGCCCTGGGCACGATCGGTATTTTCACCGGTCATTCGGAACGTCTGAACGGGACGCTGGATTTGTCCGGCAACCAGCTTGATTTTTCACTCGATATCCGGTCGCTGAAGACCGGGATTGCCCGGCGCGACCGTGACCTGTACAAGGTTTTTGATGCCGACCAGCATCCCAAAATCACCTTTTCCGGCTCATTCCAACCTGATTTCGATCCCGACTCCATCGAAAAGCAGCCGGTCACCGCCACAGGCATCTTTAATCTGCACGGTGTGGACCGTGAACTCGTCGTTGATGGATTTCTGCAGCGAACGGGCAACAGCATACAGTTGGAAGCCGATTTCCAGATCGATATCAGGGATTTCGGCGTGAATCCGCCCGAAGTCTTCCTGGTGCAGGTGAATGGTCAGCCGGAACTTCACATCTCGGCCCGGCTTGTGCCGGAGCTGCTGGCCAACAGTCGCTGAGCGATTCGACACAGATTCAACACCGTTTCGACACCGATTCCCTCTGAAGGATTTCCCTGAGGGTTTGAACGTCCATTTTGAGCACATCTTTCCGGTCAATTCACCGCCTGCACACTCTCCTGTTCAACTCACGGCAAGCGCATCCTTCCGGCAACTCACAGCCTGCACATGCTCCCGGCCAAATCACCGGCACACTTGGCACATAATTTCTTATCTTGCGTTCTCAGATACTGATGCATCGCAACCCTGCCGCTGAGCAGCCGCCAACGGCATCCAATATTATTGCATGCATCCCCAGAAACGCAACCACTATCTTTATGCGCATCGCTGTCCTGTCGGATATCCACGCCAATCTGCCGGCCCTTGAGGCCTGTCTGACCAAGCTCGACTCGCTGGATTTCGATCATGTGATCAGTCTGGGCGATCAGGTGGGATACGGTCCCTTTCCCAACGAGGTGATCAACATCCTCCGCGAACTCAAGATCCCCACCGTGCTGGGTAATCACGATGCCGGTGCGGTCGGGCGCATTCCGCTAAACATGTTCCGCGAGCCGAACCATTCACTGCTGACATGGACGCGCGACAATCTGACTGCCGAAAACCGCACCTATCTGCTCAAAGCCCCGCTCACTCTGCAGGAAGACAAGTGGATTGCCGCCCACGCCTCCCCGGTTGATCCCGAACAGTGGACCTACCTCAACTCAGCCCCAAAATGTCGCGAAGTGCTCGAACAAGTCCAACAGACCTTCTGCCTGGTCGGACATACACACGTACCCGGTGTGATTGCTGACCGCATAGGGGTGCTGCGGGTCAAACCGGGGTACCGTTATGTGATCAATCCGGGAAGCATCGGTCAGCCCCGCGACAGCAGCCGCATGGCCTCGTTCGGCATCCTGGATACCGAAGCGTGCACCTGGGACCATCACCAGGTGAGCTGGCAGAGCAAGGAAACCCTGAAAGGATACGACCGCATGGGTTTCGACCTGGAGACCGGTACCCGGCTGCTGTTCCTGTGAGCTGCTCCGCCGGGTGCCGATGGATGCCTAAAAGCGTATCGACACCGAAAGCCCATCTTCGCTGTTGGAATAATGGATGGATCCGTTGAGCTGCTGAACCAGCCCGTTGATGATCGTATAGCCGAATGATGACGGTTTCTGCAGTTTTTCGAGCTGGGCCACATCCACCCCGACTCCGGTATCGCTGACGGTGAGCTCGTACTGTCCTTTGCTCCGCAGCAGGCTTACGCGGATGCTTCCTTCCATTCCGTTGCGGAACCCGTGCTTCCATGCATTGGTGACCAGCTCGTTGACCAGCAGGGCCAGCGGGATCGACCGGCTCATGTCCATGGTGATATCGTCGGCTTCCATCCTTGTGGTGATGCGCTTCTCCGGGGTATCGAAGGACCGTGAAAGCAGGTTGACCAGCCGCTGGAGCAGGTCGCGCATGTCCATTTCAATGAAATTATCGCCTTCGTAAACCAGTTCATGGACCAGGGCCATGGCCCGCACCCGGCTCTCGGTCTCCAGCATCATCTCCCGTGTTTCCTCGCTTCGGGCATAGCCGGACTGCAGGTTCAGCAGGCTGGAGATGATCGCCATGTTGTTCTTGACCCGGTGGTGGATCTCGGCGATGAGGATGTTCTTCTCCTTGAGCGAGCGTTTGAGCTGCAGCTGCATCTTTTTGGTGTCAGTGATGTTGCGGGCGATGCCGACCAGGCCGACGATCTGCCCGTCCGGCCGCCGGATCGGCGAGACCTTGGTCTGAAAATGTGCCGGGCCCTGGCCAATATCGTCTTCCCACTCGTAGACCACATCCTCCCCGGTCAGTGCTTTTCGGAACTGCTTCTCCTGGTAGCGGCCGAGCTCCTCGCCGTGGACCTCGATGGCTGTCTTGCCCAGGTAATCGCCGGCCGTCCTCCCGATCGGCTCCATCCACTTGCCATAGACGCCCGTGAGCACCAGACTACGGTTCATGGTGAAAATAATGTCTTCACTGGAATCGATCAGCATCCGGAACCGCTCCTCACTTTCGGCCAGTTTTTCCATATGCATCCGGCGCTCTTCATGGTTCGACAGGATCTTGCCGATAAGCATCGTCACGGCCGGATAGACCACCAGTATCGTAACTGCAACAGTCTGTATCACATCCTGTACGTGCTCAGAGGGCAGGCTGTAGATGAAAACGATCATCATGAAGTGCACCAGAACACCCAGCGACAGCAGCTGCAGTGTGGTAATCCGGCGGTCCGGACTGCTTTCCTTCATCAGGTGGAAGATCCAGCCCATGAACCAGGCGAACAGGATGGTGAGGATTCCCATGACCATGCCGTCCCCGCCCATGTAGACACGGTAGGCCCCGGCCATCATCATGCTGATGCCGCCGGTCAGGGGTCCAAAAAAAACCGTGCCGATGCTCACCACTACCGTGCGGCCGTCGAACATGATCCCCTCGGCATAGGTAAAGGGGTACATCATGGCTACCAGCGCGATCGATCCGAACAACACCCCCTGGCTCACCTGTCCGCGCAGTTGCTCACGATCAAGCCGGTCATCCAACAAGTTGGACAGCACACTCAATACAGCCAAAAGAGACAGATTATAAATAATTTCGGCTACGAGCATCGATTTCTTACAGGTACTATATTGAAATACTTTCTGTTGCGGTCGTGGTAATACAGTGAACCTCCATCTAATCCCCCATAATATCACTAATTACAGAATTATTAAAAATTCTTAATATTATTTGGATGGGCCGACCTGGCCCCGGCATCACGTTAGCCGTTGGCCGCAAAAAATCAAAAAACTCCTGCACCATGAACAAGTCATCGGATTTCCTGCATGAACGAAACTCCAGGATTTTTATCCGCATTTTTTACCGCTACGTGCTCACGCTCTACCGCCGCCGGTTTCAGGCGGTCTGGCTGGACGATACCGCGGTGCAGCCGGACCTGCGCGCGACCCTCTACATGGGCAACCACAATGCCTGGTGGGATGCGCTGACTCCCCTGTTGCTCAATGAGCGCGTGCTGCACCAGCGGGCCCGGGCGATGATGGACGAGGAGCAGCTGCGCAGATACCCGTTTTTCCGGCGTCTGGGTGTGTTTTCAATCGACCGGAAACATCCGCGCCGGGCCTTGGCCAGCCTGGAACATGCCGCTGCATTGCTAAATGGCTCGGGATACATACCCGGCGAAATGCCCGTGAAGAAACCGGGAAGTGCCTCAACGTCCCACAGGGAACAGGATGCCCCCCCAAATGCCGCCAGGGAACAAACCGGCCCCCCGGCAGCCGGGACGGAGCATGCCGGGATCAACAAGACGACGCAACCCCGGGATCTGCCACCATCGCTGCGCCCCGTCGGTCTCTGGTTTTACCCGGAAGGAAAGCTGGTCCGGCCCGAAAAACCCGTAACCGTAGAAGGTGGCATTACCTGGCTGGTCCGCAAGCTCGATCCGGCACGCACCCGCATCGTGCCGTTTGCCAGTCACATCCACCATATGCGCAGTGACAAGCCCGAACTGTTCGTGAGGATAGGCAAGCCCATGGACCAGCGTCTGTTCGAGTTGCGGGGCGATCCAGTCCGCGATGAAACCCACAGTGACCGCATCAGCATCACCCTGAGGCAGCTGCGCGATGCCTTGCGCCGTGACAGCGGTACGTTTGACGCCGATGGGTATCCGGCCGGCGGATTCCGGTTGCTGCTCGGACGGATAAAACCGTAACGTGATGCATGCGACCGGTTGCCCGGCTTGCCTGTTGCCTGACTTGCCCGGATTGTCTGTTGCCTGACTTGCCCGGATTGTCTGTTGCCTGACTTGCCCATTGCCTTAGAAAAAAACACTTCTTATTCGATGACCCGCACCGCTCAACGCGTGAACCGCAATGTCCCGCACAAACCACCCCTCCTGCTCTTGCTGCTCCTGTCCGGTTTGCTGAGCCTGCCCGGCTGCTCCGGTGGAAATGACGGAAGCAAGGAACGCAGCGGCAATGGCGGCAGCGGATCAGCAGAAAGCGGCAGCATGCTGAACCCGCACGGAACGACTCTCGATGAAGACCGGAACCCGGGTCCGGTCTGCACCCTGGCGTTCAGCTATACCATCGGTCCGATCGACCCGCGATTCCGAATTTCATACAGCGAGGTGGAATACGCCATGGAAGAGGCCCTGGCCCTCTGGGCCGGCGCCATCGATCACCTTGATGTAACCTATGACGACAGCAGGGTCACTGGCGGCCAGGTCCGCAATACCGTGCTTTTTGAATACGATGAGCGGCAGGAGGAATCCGACCGGGCCCGCCGATTCCACGACAACATCGTCTCCAGGCAAGAATTCATCGCCCAGCGGAAAAAGGAGCTGGAACGCGAACAGGAGACCATTGCAGGGCAGTCGGAGGCACATCGGAGGCTGGTCGGGGAGCTGAACGAACGCATCGGACAGCTCAATGAGCAGGTTTCCCGGTGGAACCGTTCGGGCGGCCTTCGGGACAGCGACGTCGAACAGTACGAAAAGGAAAAGAAGGCCATCGAAGCCCTGGAAGACCGGGAGCGCAGGATGAGGGAGGATCTTGACCGGCGCCTGGAATCATTCAACCGGAAAACCGACCGGTTGAACCGTGATATCGACTTCCATGACGAGCTGGTGCGCCGCTTCTACGATGAATTCGGGGACGGGGATCACTTCTCAAGCGCCGAATACCGGTTCGACGGATCACAGGGCACCATCACCGTCTACCATTTCAACAGCCGCCGGGAGCTGATGGTCCTGCTTGCGCACGAAATCGGACACGCCTTCGGTATCGGGCATGTCTCCGATCCCGAAGCCATCATGCACCGGACAATCCGCGATCAGCTGCTGGGTACCGGAATCAGCCTTGCGCAGCAGGACATCCGGGCCATCCGGGAACGTTGCCGGTGAGCACGGTATATCGGGGTCCAGACCGTCCATGTCCGGGATCTTTTCCGGTGAGCGAACCCCGCCAGCGTCCAATCAACCAGACCGGACCTACTGAACAATCAAATATGCCGGAAGGATTGCTGAATCTAAATCCGATGCCTATACTTGTGAAACAAACACAACGGCCTGGATCCATACCAACTCACATGAACATGCCGATTCAAACCCGGTTCCCGATACCGGCCCTGGCGGCCCTGGTGGCCTTGCTGCCCTTCCTGCTTTCCGCCTGCATTGCCCCACTCACTGCGCAGGCGCAGATAAACGCCGGCACGGTCGAACCGGCAATGCACGCCCCGGGCGACGACGGGACCCATCCTCCCCTTTCCCTGAGCGTGGAAACCGGGGAATTCCGTCGTATCAGGGGTGACCTGTACATCGAAGTGAGCGATGCCGGTGGTGAAACGCTCGCAGCCGAGATCCATCCCGTTACCGGCCGCAGCCTCACCGTGCGGTTCGACAGTCTCACGTCCGGACCCAAAGCCGTCCGGCTGTTCCACGACGAAAACGGAAACGCCGACCTCGACACCAATTTTTTAGGCATACCGACCGAGGGCTACGGTTTTTCCAACAACCCGCGCAGCCGTTTCGGGGCGCCTTCGTTAGAGGACCAGCTGTTTGAGCACCGGGCGGATACGACCATATCGATCTCGCTGGTCTACTGGTAAACCGGCGCGCCTGTAATCTGTTGGCGTTATGTACTTTATAACATAAACCTATTGCAACAAGTGTAATCAAATACTATTATACCGGACCATTCCTGCAAGGGAATGGATCACTATTTTTGCAGAAGACACCTTGTATCAAACCTGATGTCCGATCCAACCACCGACAGCGGCTCCGGGCCCGAACCGGAAGCTTCCCTGCATGATGAACTGAACCGACTCCGCCGGAGTGAGCGGTATTTGCGGTCTGTCCTGGAAACCCAGCAGGACATGCTCTGCCGGTTCCGGCCCGACACCACCCTGACTTTTGTCAACCGGGCCTACTGCAACATGTTCGGCCAGCCGGAGGAAAAGCTGATTGGTAAGAAATTCCTGGATCTCATCCCGGAAGAGGCCCGTCCCGAAGTGCTTAAAACCATCAACACGCTGCTCCAGACCGGGAAATCGACCACGTATACCCATGAAGTGCTGTTGCCGGACGGATCCATCGGCTGGCAGCAGTGGACCGACACCGCCATCCTCGATGATTCCGGCAACGTGACCGAAATCCAGTCCTCGGGACGCGATATCACCGGCAAGGTGAAGGCGGAAAAAGATCTCATGCTCCAGACCCGCCTTCAGGAACTGCTGATGGGCATGTCGGCAACGTACATCAGCATCCCGGAGCATGAAGTCGACCGGGCTATCCGGGATTCACTGGCAGAGCTCGGCACGTTTGCCGGGGCGGACCGATTCTACATCTTCGAGTACGATTTTGACCGGAACATATCCAACAACACCTACGAGTGGTGTGCCGCAGGCATCGAGCCGCAAATCGGGTATCTTCAGGATTATCCCAACGAACACATCCCGCAGTGGATCCAGACGCACAAAAAGGGACGGATCATGCACGTTCCGAATGTGCATGCCCTGCCACAGGACAACAGCATCCGGCAGATGCTCGAACCCCAGGGCATCAAGAGCCTGATCACGGTGCCCATGATGGACCGGGACAAGTGCCTGGGCTTCGTCGGCCTGGATTTCGTGACCGACTACCACAAGATCAACGATTACGAGAAAAGGCTGCTCACCGTCTTCGCCCAGATGATGGTCAATGTGCAGAATCGCCTCAAGACGCAAAAGGCCCTGAATGAGAACGAGCGATTCCTGGCGGACCTCATCGACAAGAGCGCATCCATCATCATGGTAAAAAACCTCGACGGCACCTACCGGCTGGTTAACCAGAAATGGCAGGAAATAGCAGGCCAGGAGAGCCAGGAGGTGATCGGCAGGACCGATGCGGACCTGTTTGATGCCGAAAACGCCCGCCGCTTTATGGAAAACGACCGCTACGTAGTCGAGACCGGCCAGACCATTGAACGCGAGGAAACGCTGGACGGACCCGGTGGAAAACGGTACTTTTTAAGCACCAAATTCCCTGTGCGCGATTCCACCGGCGGCATTACCGGCGTCTGCGGCATGGTATTCGACATCACCGACCGGAAAAGTGCCGAGGAGCACCGCATCGCCCGGTCCGAGGCCGAAGCCGCCAATCGGGCCAAAACCACGTTCCTGTCCAACATGAGCCATGAGATCCGCACACCGCTCAATTCCATCATCGGGTTTTCCAGACTGCTGGAGCGCGATACCGGGCTCACTGATAAACAGGTCGAACAGATCCAAACCATCATACGCAGTTCAGAGCATCTGCTGACCCTTGTCAATGACATCCTTGATTTTTCCAGGATCGAAGCCGGCGCCGCGGTGCTCAACCCGTCCCGCTTCCCGCTTTGCCGCCTGGTGGATGACGTCTGCCAGCTGTTCTCATTGCGGGCTGAGCAAAAGGGCCTGCGCCTTCTGGTCGACATCCCGGGTGACATCCCCGGGGTCGTTGAAGCCGATGAGGCCAGGATAAAGCAGGTGCTGGTCAACCTGATGAGCAATGCCGTGAAGATGACCGAACAGGGTCACATCTCGTTGCGCATCCGTTCCGACCGCCCGTCCGGTACCGGCAGCGCCGACCGTTCTTCACTGGCAGATGATCACTCACCGGCCGCCGGCCGGCCAGAAACGGTTGCCCCTGCAAAAGAGGATGCGATCCCGCTTTCCGGTTCCTCCTGTCCTGCAGAACTGCAATTCGACGTCAGGGATACCGGTCCAGGCATCCCCGAAGCGCAGCAGAAGCATCTTTTCACCAAATTCCACCAGCTCCAGGAAGGCATACGGAAAGGCGGAACCGGACTCGGCCTGCCCATCTCGCAGGAACTGGCTCGGCTGATGAACGGATCTCTGACGGTGGAAAGCGCACCCGGCAAGGGCAGCTGTTTCAGCCTGACGATACCCGTGGCCACCGTCGCGGATGGCCATCACAGACAAGACGGAACCCCGGTCAGATATGACGGGCAAGAAAGAGCATCCGCGGGGGAAGGTATCATGCTGACCCGCGAAGCCGTATCCCGGCTTCCGGCCGCCACCTTGCACAAGATCCGCACGGCCATCCTGGACGGGGATATGATCGGCCTGCGCCGTCTGGCCGATGCACTGGAGCCCGACTATCCACCGGTAAGCAGGGGCATCCGACAGTTGGCATCCCGTTATGATTATGACACGCTCCTGAATATCTTCAACGGCAAGAGCCCTGACGAGCCATGACGATCACGGCCGGAAACCACACTATCATGACCGTCGATGATACGGTCGAGAATCTGAACCTGCTGGAGGATATGCTGTCAGGGGCCGGGTTTCGCGTGGTGCAGTTCCCAAGAGGTACCCTTGCCATCCAGGCAGCGCTCCGCAATCCGCCCGACCTGATGCTGCTGGATGTGATGATGCCCGTCATGGACGGATACGAGGTTTGCCGCAGACTCAAAGCCCACGAACGCCTGCGGGACATACCCGTGATCTTCGTGAGCGCCCTGGGCGATGCCGAAAGCAAGGTCAGGGCGTTCTCCGAGGGCGGCGTCGATTATGTGACCAAGCCCTTCCAGGAGAAGGAAGTCGTGGCGCGCATACGTATCCACCTGGAACTCCGCCAGGCCCGCCATCAACTCATGAATCAGAAACTCCTGCTGGAGGAAACCGTCCGGGAGCGTACCTACGACCTGCAACAGGCCCAGAAAGTGGCCAACATCGGCAGCTGGAAACTTGATGTCGGCGACGGCATGTTCACGCTTTCCGGGCAAAGCTGCCTGATCCTGGGATTCCGGCAGGACGATGTCCCCTGCGACCGGCCCATCCCGCTGTCGCGTTGGATGGAACGCATCCACCCCGACGACCTGCAGGCAGTCAATGACGCCTGGAAACATGCACTGGAGAATCCGCTGGACGGTTTTCACATGGTGTACCGGATCAGATCCCATGGAAAACTGACATGGATCCGCGAGGATGCCCGCTTTGAGCTCAATGCCGGCAACCGTCCGGTACGGGCCATCGGCACCGTGCAAGACATCACCGAGCGAAAAAACCATCTGGAAGCCCTGGAACGGCAGAACAGGGCGCTGCGGGACATCGCCTGGACGCAGTCGCACGTGGTCCGTGCCCCGCTGGTCCGGCTGATGGGGCTGGTCGCCGTGCTGGATGATGCCGGCTTCACAGCCATGGAAGATGAAGATATTTTGAGGGAGATCCACCGGTCGGCCTCGGAGCTTGACTCCATCATCAGAGACATCTCCCGTAAAACCGACAGCCTGTTCAAACCGGACCAGACGCCATGAAAGCCTTTGAAGTCCTTGTAGTCGATGACGACAGCATCATCACCATGCTGCACAACCGCCTTGTGATCAATAGCGGTCTGCACGAATCACCAAGGCCTTTTTACTGCGGCCAGGATGCCCTCAACTTCATCCGGAACAACCGCGACCGACGATATTTGGTACTGCTGGACATCAACATGCCCGGCATCAGCGGGTGGGATTTTCTGGACAGGATCAACCGGGAAGATCTGTCCGGGCTGGTGCAGGTCGTCATGATCACCTCCTCGGTCGATTCCGCCGATGCGGAACACGCCGGACGCTACGCTACAGTGATCGACTACATTGCCAAGCCCCTTACACTGCAAAATCTTGTGGCCTTGCAGAAGATGGAAGAAATCAGGACCTTTACAGGACCATGAAAGCTGTCACCATTACCCGCACAGGCGGACCGGACGTTCTCCAGGTCCGCGACTATCCCGATCCGCGTCCCGCTCAAGGCGAACTGACCATCAGAGTCGGCGCCGCCGGCGTGAATTTTGCCGACATCCTGGCCCGCAAAGGCCTCTACCCCGACGGACCCGGGCTTCCCGGCGTGGTGGGATACGAAGTGGCGGGCGAGGTGCTGCGGGTCGGCAAAAGCGCAGCCGGAAAGGTCCGGCGTGAAAATACCAAAGGCGGTGAATCCGCTTCCCCGTCCTCCCCCTTCAAACCCGGGGACCGTGTGGTCGCACTCACCCGCTTCAGCGGCTACTCCGAAATCGTCACCGTGCCTTTGGAGCAGGTGTTTTCCATCCCCGATACCCTCACATTTCCCGAGGCTGCCGCCATCCCGGTCAACTACCTGACCGCCTGGCAGCTGGTCGAGATGGGTGGACTCAAGCGCGGCGACAACCTGCTCATCCACAATGCCGGCGGCGGGGTCGGGCTGGCGGCGCTGAGCATCGCCCGGCATCTGGGCGCCCGCACTCTCGGGACCGCATCTCCCGGCAAGCATGAACGCCTCAAAGAACGGGGGCTGGACGTGGCCATCGACTATCGCCGCGGTGACTGGGTAAAAGCGGTGCTGCACCATACCGACGGACGCGGTGCGGACGTCATTTTCGATCCGCTCGGCGGTGCCAACTGGAAGCAGAGCTGGCGTGCGCTGCGTTCGACCGGTCGTCTGGGCATGTTCGGGGTCTCCGAGGTCACCACATCCACCCTTCCGGGGCCGCTTCGCTACGTACCCCTGCTCCAGCGCATGCCCTTCTACACCCCTGTCCAGCTCATGAACAATAACAAAGGAGTATACGGGGTGAATATCGGCCGGCTCTGGTCCGAAAAAGAGAAGATCAGGCAGTGGGCGGAAACGATTCTTTCCGGGGTGGATAAAGGCTGGATCCGTCCGCATGTGGATGCCATTTTCACGTTTGAGGAAGCGCCGGTCGCCCACCGGTATATTGAGGAGCGCAAGAACTTCGGCAAGGTGATACTCACGCCGGACGAGTGATCTTGCGCCAGGGCCCGCGTGTTGCTTGAACCAGGGCCCGCCTGCTGGTTGAACCAGGGCCCGCCTGCTGGTTGAACCAGGGCCCGCCTGCTGCTTGAACCAGGGCCAGAGTGCTATTTGAACCGGGGCCAGAGTGCTGCTTGAACCAGGGCCAGAGTGCTATTTGAACCAGGGCAGCAGGGATTTTCCGCTAAGGCCGCAGGGTGACTTCGGCGACCACCGGAAAATGGTCGGACGGGAACCGGAGTATTCCGTCGTGGAGGTACATGTCCGTTAGCACCCCGTAACGATGCACCGCGAAATGACCGGACACGAACAGGTAGTCGATGCGGCGATCCGGCGAGTGGTTGATGTTGAAACCGTTGAACGTGCCCGGCGGTCCGTGCGGCGGGGCTTGACTCACCAGCTTTGCATCCTGAAACAAGCCGTGCTCCAACACTTTTTCGTACGCCCGGTTACCCGGCACCGCGTTCAGGTCGCCCATGAACACCACCGGCATGCCCTCGGGCACTCCATCCGTCTTCCCGCCTGACTCTTCGCCATGCATTCCGCCCGGCACTCCGCCGGGATTCTGTCCGTCGATGTGCTCCAGGACCATCCGGCTGCTGTTTTCGCGGGCCTCCTGGCTCTCATGGTCAAAATGCACATTGTAAATGTAGAACTCGGAGCCCGACACACGATGGCGGAATCTGCCCCAGGTGCAGATCCGGTGATAATTGACGCCCCAGTCCATGCTGGGCCGGTCCGGCGTCTTTGAGAGCCAGAACGTGCCGTCCTCCAGCGCCTCAAACCGCGCGGGGTCATACACGATGGCACTGTGTTCGCCCAGGGTGTCGCCGTCGTCGCGGGCCAGGCCCAAAAACTTGTAGCCGAGCATCTCCCTGAGGTCCTGAAGCTGTTTGAGTTCTCCCTCCTGCGATCCCCAGATGGCGATATCGTGAAAACGGATCACGTTGGCCACATGCTCGCGGCGCTGTTCCCAGCTGTTGGCATGTTCCGGCGGCGTATGATAGAAGATGTTGTACGTAGCCATGTTGAAGCGCACCTCATCCACCGGTATCGATGACCCAGCTGCCGAAGACCACCCGGGTTGTTTTTCGGAGGGCTCCAAGAAAGCCTTTCCCGCTGAATTTTCCCCTTCGTTGCCTGTTCGTTGCCCGGCCGCCCCATTTCCGGCAAACATACCGTTTCCGGCAAACAGCATCAGCAAACAAGCCAGACCCATGATTCCTGC
Organism: Cyclonatronaceae bacterium; assembly: GCA_046483675.1. Taxonomy (GTDB): domain Bacteria; phylum Bacteroidota; class Rhodothermia; order Balneolales; family Natronogracilivirgulaceae; genus SKNL01. The sequence goes on along the minus strand of JAWOCT010000040.1, from coordinate 5,716 downwards.
CATGATTGTCGTTTCTGATGGCCACATGGTTTCATTCCCTTTGTTTCATTCCTTTCATCTGATTTCCCTTGCTGCAAAATTCGTTCAGGCGCCACGATCGACATCCGGTTGTACTGACTTACATTTCATTGACGGCATATCGAAACATACAAAGGCACGCCTTCAAAGGCGAACACAATTCCGACGATTGACATAAGTGTATCCACATTACTATCAAAATCTTGTATATTCCTGCAGTCAGTTTGTATCGACCGGCATGCCACGCTGTTCACTTTTTATTGTTCGGTCCCTGGCATGCGTAACTTCGGATCATCATCATTAGCCCAATCCCTATGTCAACTGTACTTCCAGTCATCATCATCGTACTCCTGCTCGTAGCGATCGTCGCGTTTCCAATCATGATCTACAACCGGCTCGTCACCTTGCGCAACCGGTTCAAAAACGCCTTCGCCCAGATCGACGTGCAGCTCAAGCGCCGCTACGACCTGATCCCCAACCTGGTGGAAACAGCCAAGGCCTACCTGAAGCACGAACGGGAAACCCTGGAGGCGGTCATCCAGGCGCGCAACCAGGCGCAGCAAACCGAGCAGAAGACCGCACAGGATCCCGGCGATCCCGATGCCATGAAACAGCTCATGCAGGCCGAACAGGGTCTTTCGGGTGCGCTCGGACGGCTGTTCGCCCTGTCGGAAAACTACCCCGACCTCAAGGCGAACCAGAACATGATGCAGCTTACCGAAGAGCTCTCGTCTACCGAGAACAAGATCGCCTTCGCCCGTCAGTCGTTCAACGATGCGGTGATGAACTACAACACCGGTCGCGAGAAGTTCCCCAACATCATCTTCGCCAACATGTTCGGGTTCAAGGAAGCCCAGCTCTTCGAGATTGAAACCACCGAAGAACGCCAGGCGCCGAAAGTATCCTTCTGAAACGCAGCCGGCGCGACCGTGCCACCGGCCGACGCTTTTGGAACCCATCCAACCTCACAGATTGAACTCTTATGGATTTCTTTGAAGCCCAGGACCGTGCACGCAAATCCACCTGGAAACTGGTAGGCCTCTACCTGCTTGCCGTGATCATGATCGTACTGTCGATCTATGTCGTGCTCCTGGTCCTGCTCCGCTTCGCCGGGTTCCTCCCCTATGACGTCAGCCTCGGGCAGCTTCTCTGGCAGCCCGTGCTGCTGAGTTACGTGACGGTGATCCTGCTGATCACCATCATCGTCGGCACACTGTACCGGATCTTCCAGCTCCGCCGGGGCGGTTCGGCCGTGGCGGAGATGCTGGGCGGACGCCGGGTCGAGCCCTCCACCCGCGACCCGAAAGAGCGCCAGCTGGTCAACGTGGTGGAAGAGATGTCCATCGCCTCCGGCCTGCCCGTGCCGGATATCTACCTGTTGGACCGCGAAGAGAGTATCAACGCCTTTGCTGCCGGTTTCGGCACCTCTGACGCCGCCGTCGGCGTGACTCGCGGCACGCTCGAAAAGCTGAACCGCGACGAACTGCAAGGGGTCATCGCGCATGAATTCAGCCACATCTTCAACGGCGACATGCGCCTGAACATCCGCCTGATCGGCATCCTCAACGGGATCCTGCTGCTGCATATCATGGGACTGATCATGATGCGTTCGGGCGCCTTTTCCGGCATGGCCGGGGGCGGCAGGTCCGGCGGACGCGGGGGCGGTTCGGCCACCCTGGTCATTATACTGCTCGGACTCGCCCTGCTGATCATCGGCTACATCGGCATGCTGTTCGGACGCATGATCCAGGCGGCCATATCCCGGCAGCGCGAATACCTGGCCGATGCCGCCGCCGTGCAGTACACCCGCAATCCCGATGGCATCGCCGGCGCGCTCCGCAAGATCGACCGCGCCATGGACGGCGGCAAGATCAACGACGGCCACGCCATGGAGATGAGCCACCTGTTCTTTGCCAACAGCTTCCACACCGCACTGGACCGGCTCTATGCCACGCATCCCCCCATCGCCGAGCGCATCCGTGCCATTGATCCCTCAGCCGCCGGCGCCGAAGACCGCCGCAAACAGGAACGCATCCGCAAGCAGCTGGAAAAAGACCGTATTGCCCGGGCCGAAGCTGCGCAACAGCGCGCAGCCGGCGGCCAAAAAAGTGCCGGCGCCCTTGAGGATTTCTTCGGTCAGACGGAAGGAGCACCCGGGAAAGCCGCTTCAGCCGGAAGTGGTGCCGCAACAGCGGGAGGTGCGGCGGGAGGCCTCGAAGCGGCCCATCCCGCTCTGCGTCCGGAGGTCATCCTCGCAGCGATCGGCACGCTGGACGACATCCAGGTCAGCCGGGCCGGCAAACTGCTCGAAAGCATACCGGTCCGTCTTCGCGAATCCGCCCATGAGCCATTCGAAGCCGAAGCCCTGGTCATGGCGCTGCTGCTGGCCGAACGCGAACCCCCTGTCGACCAGATCCCCCGGTGGCTTAAAGAGCGCCTGGAACCGGAGATGGCCGAATCCAGCCGAAAACTGCTCCTGGAGCTCAAAAAGGGTGAACGCGAATGGTACCTGCCCCTGGTGGAACTGGCCCTGCCCGCCCTGCGGCAGATGAGCGAAGATCAGTATCGCAAATTCCGGCAGACTATCGAGCACCTGATTCGCGAGGACGATCAGGTCAGCCTGTTCGAATTCGTCCTGGAAAAGCTGATCACACACCAGCTCGACACCGCCTTCTCACGAAAGGCTGAACCCGAGATCCGCCATTATCACCTCAAGACCCTGGGCAAAGAGATTTCGCTGCTGCTCTCAGCCATGGCCCACGCCTCGGAAAGCGACTCGGAACAGGCGTGGCAGGCGGGCATCGCACCCATCCGGCAATTTCTGCCTGGTGACGTGGCCTTTCTGCCTCCCGGGAAGTGCACCCCGGACAAGCTGGATGCTGCCCTGAAGCAAGTGAACGCTTCAGCCAACCCGGTCAAGAAACACATCCTCACTGCACTTATCCACTGCATCATCACCGACGACCGGGTCACGGCTCGCGAGCGAGAGCTTATGCGCGCCATTTCGGAAGCGATCCATGCCCCCATCCCGCTGGGCGTATTGTGAATCACAGATCGATATCAAGATGCACGAATTCCGGATCTTCCCGAAAGGCCGGCAGCAACAGAGCGGCAGTATAGCACAACCCGCCGATGACAGCGAAGATCACGGCAAAGGCCATGTAGCTGTCCAGCATGCCGAGGCGGCTGAAGATGTTGTGCCAGTCGTGCGCTTCCTTGCCGAGGTTGCCGATGAGCGGAAGCTGCCGTTCGGCGGCATCGCCGGCATACCCGGCGACGGACATCCAGCTGAAACCCATGTAGACCAGCGAGAGTTGCATGCCCACCCAATAACGATTGAACCAGCAGAACGCAAAAATGAGGAAAGGCAGGAATATCTGATAGATCGATCCGCCCAGGATATACATAAAGCGGTTTCCGATAATGCCAAAAAACGTATGACCCGCTTCGTGGACGATCAGATCGAAATGGGAAATCAGGAAATAGACGATGCTGTAGGGAAACAGATAGTCATAATGGACCAGGAAATAGATGTTCATCGAAAGCGCCTTGTAGACCTGATGAACGGACAGGAGCACGAACGGCAGCAGGAGCAGGGAGCACCACCAAATCCTGAAGAGCACGGGAGCCTTATTCTTCCATGTGCCCATAAATTGTTTTTTATTAAGCATCAGGGTCAAATATCAAGTAAAATGGAAATGTAATCACCGTTTTTTATATTAAATAGCATTTATTCCAATTTTTTACCTACTTTTGGCTCTGTGAAGGCGAAGCTGGCAATGCCAACGTGCAGGAATGGCCTATTGGGGGTATTGCCGAAGTCCGGGAAAAGCCATTGATGAAGCGCCTTTACACATTTTTCAGGATGAAGGTAACTCAATTTTATGATGAACAGGCACTTTTTTGTGCTCCTGATGGTATCGGGATTGACGGCATTTGCAGGCGTACCGTATGATGCGATTGCCCAAAATCCGGCCGGGGCATTGGATGGGGTGACGGCAGGTCTCGCCGTACGTTTTGATTTCAACGGCAACTGGAATGATGTCAGCGGAAACGCCATTCACGGCTCGCCGGTGGAGCTGTGGCACGGACGCGACGCCTTCAGCTACGAAAAACGGGGTTCGGCGCACTTCCAGTCCCCATCCAGCAAGCTGCTTGTCCCGCTGAACATCAATCCGACCCGCATCCCCGAGATGACCTTTACCGGCTGGATCAAACCCCACGCATTTCCCAGCCCCAACTACCCGCGCATGACCGTGTTTTCCAACCTCGACAACCGGACCGGACGGGCCCTGCGCTTCCTGAAAGATCCAGAGACCGGCGAAACCGGCCTGACGCTCTTCCTCGGCCAGGAGGAAACCGAAATGCTCCCGGTCCCGCTCGACAACTGGACCTTCGTAGCTGTCACGTTCAGTGAATCCGGCCAATCGGCCACCATCTACGCCGGGGAGGAAAAAAGGACCTTCGAAGGACGCTCGGCTGCCGGCCGGCGCGAGCTCTCACTGGGACATTGTTCCTGGGACCAGCGAATCTCGTTCCTTGGACTCATGGATGACATCCGCTTTTATTATCGCAACCTGTCCGAGGATGAACTCCACCGGATCCGCGACGCCCGGTCCCCCGCGCGGGAACAGTTCAACCGCAACCACACCGCTTTCCTGCCGAAACGGCCGGGTACCATCGTCCGGGAAAACTGGACCCATGACAGCCCCATCATCGGCACGGTGGAGCCGGAAGACACCCTTGTGGCCGAACGGATCCTGCGCGCCGTCAACACCAACCAGAAGGCCGTTGAAATCTCGCCGAACCGGACGTTCATGAATATGATCCGGAGAAGCGCACTCGGTTTCTGGATCACCGGCGTCTATCCGCCTTACGAATCCGTCGAGGTGCCCCTGCCCAACAGCGACAGCGGCACCGGCTATGTCGACCTGGATGACCTCATTGTCATCGACCTGGCACAACCTGCCTTTCTGACCTGGCTGCGAGGCCAGGTCCACCTCTATACAAGACCAAGCCAGCTCCTTACCCTTGGATTGCTGCTCCTGATCCTCCTCTTCGTAATCTTCTATCCTTCCATCGATACCTTTCTGCTGCGTCTGGGCGACAGCGACCACGCTCCCGGTGTGGCCTGGCCCGTGATGCTTTTCCTGATCACCGGTTTCATCATCGGCGTGATGTACCCCTTCACGGAACCCCTTATCCTCAACTACCTGGAAACGCCGTTGCTCTGGCCGGCCGGACATGAATTTGCCGTCTGGTACCTGACCCTTATGACCGTGCTCATGGGTCTGACGTTCATCATCAGTCTCGTCGAAAGCTTTAAACGGGCCGGGATTATCGTGGGTGTGATCCGGTATCTGCTGCTGATGGCTGTTGCCGCCGCCGCGTTTCTTCTGGTAACCTTCCTGCTCATCGAGACCTTCCTGTTCAGCGCTGTGCTGGTGGTCCTGCTGATCCTTACCCCGAAACTGATGGATGCCGCCTCGGAATGGACCCGCAAGGAAGGACAGTGGTTCATGGTGTCCGGATAATCAGCTTTTTTTTGTCGGTTTATTTTTTTATCGGTTTATTGGAAATTTGTGGATATAGATATAGATTATATGAATATTTTTTGTATTTGTTTATTCATGTTTTAAATATCCCACTACATAAACCGCTGAGGCAAACCATGAGATCCATCTGCTACGCCGCCCTG
>JAWOCT010000105.1:0-5383 GCA_046483675.1 Cyclonatronaceae bacterium | reverse complement strand
CAATTCCTGAATTATTCGCAAATCAGTACCGTTTTCAAGTAAGTGTGTCGCATAAGAGTGCCTTAGTGTATGGACCGTCGCTCTTTTCTTTATTCCACACTTTATTAGCGCTTTCCTGAATAACGCCTGAATGCTTCGGGTAGAATAAGGCCCGCCAAATTGACCTTCAAATAGAAAATCTTTCGGATGGTAAGCCTTGTAAAACGTTCTAAGCTGGTCCAATGCTTTTTTTGATAAAGGTACTTCCCTGTCTTTTGCTCCTTTTGAATGCCGGATGCGTATGACTCCTCGCTTTGAGTCTATATCAGCAATTTTTAGTGATACCACTTCACTAATCCTGAGCCCGCCCGAGTAGATCAAATAGAAAATAGTTTTGTGCTTTGTATTGGTGAATGAGTTGAGTATCGCACGTACATCTTCTTGCGAAAGCACATTCGGCAACTTTTGCTCCCTTTTTGGCCGGAGAGAAACAACCTCTCCAATTTCCCTGTTAAATTCTGTTCTGTAGTACATCTTCAGGGCATTGACTGCCTGATTTTGATAGGATCTTGAATGCCCGGCTTGCGCATAAAACTTTGTTATATAACGGCCAATATCATCATCAGTAAGCCCTGCCGGATTGTTGTTCTTTAAAACAGATAAAAATGAGCCAACAAGACTTGAGTACGCATCTATTGTGCGATGACTGTATCTCTTTCTAATCATGAAGTCTTTGAATTTGCGCATGATTATTTTCCGCTATATGTGTTCCTGCCGCTGTTTGCATATAAGCTATTATTATCCACCCTCCAATCTCTCGTAGCTTCAGTAGTATTTGTCGTCATATGCAAGCTCTTGAGCGGCTTCTCCTGGCATCTCTCTTCAACTTCACCCGATTGGCCGATTGCTGCCGGTTTATATGTTTATCCACATATAATAATACCCTGTCCCATCTTGCGCAAGGAGATAAAACCAAAATGCCGAATGGGTGGCGTATTTTATGTGACACAAAGAGTTTGATTCAGATCAACCGGCCATATCCATCCGGAAAAGGATGCATACAGGGCCAGGGTGCTTCAAACCGACCGATCTGAATGACAGGATATTCGAGCCTGGAGTATATAAATAATTAAAAATATATGTATTATATTCATATGTAATATAATCAAAAGTATAGGGTGTTGCATTCTGTGGCATGGTTTGCTTCACTGCCTGAAACCGGAATCCGCTGACCCAGCCGCATCCCTCAACTGGTGACGATTCGATTATCTGAACATGATCTGGTGATGGAAACGTGTCCACTGGCAGGCAGGGTTGGATAAAGTCAAAACTATGGCACGCATACACGATTTGAATGCATCCATCAGAACGGCAATGCTTGTTCTGGTTCTCCTTTTCATGACATCTGCATTGACCGTAGCTCAAAGTACGCTGCAAGAGTCAGGAAATCCTGTTTTGCCCTTTGTGCATGATCAAAATGTGACGGTCACTGTCAATTTTGATCCGTCCCCCCACAATGTTTCAGACGATGAACCGTCTCCAGCCGCAATTCACTCATCCGGAACAGGTGGTGCATGGGACGACCCGTCAACCTGGGATGCCAATCGCATCCCCACACAGCATGACACCGTGATCGTGGTCTCGGGCGCCCTTGTAACGATGAGCGGGGATACGCAGCGAGAGGCGGGAAAATTACTTATTGAGGAGGAAGCAGAACTGCGCGGACTCGACGATGCCAGGCTTGCAGTCTATCTCGATCTGGTCAATGAAGGTGAACTGACCCACCAATTTGATAGTGATCAGTTTTTTGTAGGGGTGCATGGCAATATCGTGAACAACGGTGCCATCCAGACCATGGAAACCATTGCAGACACTCAGGTGATTATTGTACAAACGCATCGCAATATTGTCAATACGGGCATCTGGAGAGGTTTAATCGAGACTCACGGCGATGCCATCAGGAATATCGACCTGAGATCGGCCGACGCCGTGCTGGTCAACCGGACCAGCGAACTCGAAATAGCAGGTGATAATTATATTCCCATCCCTATAGTAATTAATGAAGATGCCAGGCTCGTGGTCCCCTCTAACGCCCGTCTGTATTCAAACAACTTTCTTTCTCTGGTTGCAGAGGCAAGGCATTTTCTCGATAGCAGGGGACAGATTATTCTCGAAAACGAAGGGACACAAATTCCGGGATACGGTATGAGTGTGCTGGCTGAGGACAATATCCATGCCAGGATCATCAGTTATGGGAAGCAGGTGCCACCCACCTTTGCGCTTGCGAACAGGCGTTGGTTCCGTTTTGAATCCATCAATGGAGCGGAAAACACATCCAATGGATTGGAAAACACATCCTTCAGGCAGGTGAAAATCGAATTTACGGATGTTGACCTGGCCGGAGTTTCTCCGGAAGATCTAGAAGTTTTTTATTCATCTGATGGTGGCGATACCTGGCAGCAGATCTCCAATGATGAAAACCGGTTTAGGGATTTGGAAACGTTCGATGCTATTGGGGTCGGTTCACTGATTGTTCAGAATCCGCCCGGTTACGGTGATTATGTGCTGAGTTCAGGTGAACCCTACACCGTACGCCCGGTTGTTGGTTTTTATTTAAACACATTGCCGCAGATACGGGTCGGAGGTCCGCCGCATAATGCCACCTTGACCTACTATAATGCCGGGAATACACCTGTTTCCGATGGACTGCTTCAAATTAACACCGGAGGCGGTGTGTATATTGACCGGATCATTCCACTTGACAGTAGAGGTCATCCTGCAGAAGGTATGGAGATGGGCATTGAAGACTTTGCATTTGAGCGCGACAGCACGGATGCCCTGCTCTATACGCCGCCATTGGGCCCCGGTGAGGTGAGACGCATCCGGCTGGTCCTTCAGGCTATACCTGTAGGTCCTCTGGTTGGAGAAAATGAAATCGCGAATGTACCTTTGGCCTTTGTTGGCGGAACATTCGTTGTCGGGATATTCAAAGACTACGTCAAGGATGTCGTCACAAGCGGAATTGAGGAAGTCATAGCCGATCCATGTGCAAACAGATCCAGTTTTCAGGATAAAATGAAGACGGCGTTTGACAAAACGGATGAGAAGTGGAACCCCTTTGGAAATTCGGAAGCACCGTATTTGTCTGTGGCGAATAACGGAGCCAATGCCATGACCGAGGGAATGTTTGACAAGCTCAAAAGCGGGATGAGTAAAGCCGGCATCGTTACTCATGTTCACGATGTTGGCAAAGCCGTTACGGATGGATTTGATCGCTATGAACAAAACACGGGCCGCAGCATCTACCAACCGATCAATTGCGACCCGGATGAACCGGCTCCTCCTTTCCCGGAGCCCGATCGTCGGAACGTTAACAAGGACCTGGAGCCGGTCACTTCGTGGGATCCCAATCAGAAAGTGGGCCCGACGGGAGCAGGCAGCGGAGAGTTCATGGCAGAAATCGGCCGGTTCTTTTACCGCATTGACTTCGAAAATCTTGAAGAAGCCACAGCTCCGGCATACCGCGTAATTATTGTGGATACCCTGTCAGATGTTTTCGATCCGACAACGGTTCAGCTGGAAGGGGAAAGCCATCCCGGTTTCGAATTCAGTCAAAACGACCATGTCCTGCGTTGGGAGATAGAGGGGATTGAACTTGTACCCAACATCGATCCGCCGGAAGGAGAAGGGTGGGTAGCTTTTTCAGTGGATGCTGTGCCGGGTCTGGAGAGCGGAACGATATTTGAAAACCGGGCTACCATCGTATTTGACATGAACCCTGCCATTGTCACGAATACCCATGTCAATATCCTTGATAATCTGGAGCCACTGACACAGATGCGCTCTCTTCCGGAAGAAGTGGAAACGGATACCCTGACGGTATATTTCGATTCTGATGACGGTCCGAATGGATCCGGAGTGGATAATATCCTGGTTTTTGGATCACATAACGGAGGGGGGTTCAAACAGATGGCCGTATCGCGAACCGATCAGGCCCGAATTCCGGTTACACCAGGCCATTGGAGTTTTTATGCATTGGCAAGCGACGTAGTGGGCAACACGGAAATAACCAAGCCGGAGTCGGTCACGACCACCGTTGTTACCCCAACAGCCAGTGAAAATGGTGTGCATAAACCTTTTTCCTGGGAACTCGGGGGCAATTATCCCAATCCTTTCAATCCGACCACCGTGATTCCCTACAGCCTGCAGAGTGAAGGGGAGGTGACCATCCGGCTTTACGATGTTCTCGGAAGACGGGTATTGACCGTGGAAGCGGGTCACCATCAGCCCGGACAATACTTCCGGGAATTAGATCTGAGCCGAATGGCTAGTGGCATGTATGTGTATGAAATTCGGGTGCACGGGACGGGCGAGCTGCTGTTCCGTGATGCGCGCAAGATGGTGCTTGTCAAATAGACCGACCACGTGTTTTGCCATATCCCGGGAAAAATCGATTAAGTCAGGAAATAATATCGATAACAACCCTGATGGATAAAAATTGAGAAAAGAACCGGTCAAAAAAGAATGGAGCCGAAGATCGGACTCGAACCGACGACCTATTCATTACGAGTGAATTGCTCTACCAACTGAGCTACTTCGGCTTTTCTTGTTATCTGTTCCGAACCGGCATTCCCGACCGGTCCCGGGTGACCGTAGAGTATGACCGCCTGTCATAAAAACCTGCGTTTGGTCATGTAACGTTTACGGGGTATTTTCCGTGCGGACCAGATTTCAACAGGCCCGGAATATACGCACATTTCCGTCTACCTGGCAATTCGTAATTTTCGATAACAGCCCCTGTCCAGCCATGATTGCACTGACCCTGCTTGCACTTACCGTCATCACCACCATGCTCGCATGGTTCATGTTTCCGAAATGGCAGATTCAGGGTATGCTGAAGCCATACGAGGCATGGCGTCAGGGACGCTGGTACCAGTTGATCACCTCCGGATTCCTGCATGCCGACGGCTCCCACCTGCTGCTGAACATGCTGGTGTTCTTTTTCTTCGGACCGATCCTGGAGCAGACCATTGGGGGAGCCTCATTCCTGATCCTCTATTTTACCGCGCTGGTGGCATCCAGTCTGCCCACCCTCATCCAGGAGCGCAACAATCCGCGCTATGCCAGCCTGGGCGCCTCCGGTGCCGTGGAAGCCGTACTTTTTGGATTCATCGTGATGTATCCCCTGGAGAATATCTACCTCATGTTCATCCCGGTGGGAATCCCGGCCATCGTCTTCGGAGGCCTGTTTCTGGCGTACAGCTATTATGAAGCCCGTCAGCGCCGTGACAATGTGAACCACCTTGCCCACATTGCCGGTGCGCTGTACGGTGCGGCCTACACACTGCTTTTCGTGCCCGGCGCCTTTTCACGGTTCATCGGCCACTTCGGGTTCTGACCGGAT
>JAWOCT010000063.1:0-14300 GCA_046483675.1 Cyclonatronaceae bacterium | reverse complement strand
GAAACATTCGGCCGTGTGGCCGTGGAAGCCATGTTGGCAGGTTGTCCGGTCATAAGCTCCGATGCCGGCGCCCTGCCCGAGAGCGTCCGTGACGGGGAGACCGGGTTGATGTACCCAACCGGGGATGTGGACCAGCTGGTCCAGCAGATCTGCAGGCTTCTGGAATCGCCGGGATTGCGGAAAAGTCTCATCCACAACGCCAGAGGGTTCGCCCGTACAAATTATTCCACCGGCCCGTTTGTTGATCAAATCCATGCTGTTCTGCAAAATCTGCTGCAACCAGGAAAGAAAACCACTGCTGCCGAATGAACACATCGTTCACCCAACACACTGGTTATTATGAAGCTGCATTGGGTAAGGTTTCGGCTGGCCGGGCCGCAACGGGCCGGATCGCCATACTGCTTTCCACCTGGAACGGCGAGCGGCACCTGATCCCGTTGCTTGAGAGCATCATTGCCCAGTCGTGGACTCAATGGGATCTGTGGGTGCGCGACGACGGCTCGACGGACGGCACAATTCGGCTGCTGGAACAATTTTCCCAAAGGATGTCATCGGCGGAGATGCATGACCGGGGCAACCGCCTGTATCTGAGCAGGGGAAAGAATATGGGCGTCGTGAAAAGCTTTTTTAATCTTTTGGAACAGGCGGATGATGACTACATCGGGTATGCATTCTGTGATCAGGACGATCGCTGGTTGCCCGACAAGCTGGAACGGGCTGCGGAAGGCCTCGCTTTCCATGCATTCCAAGCTGTTTCCCCGGATGGATCTCGAGCACCCTCCACCCCCTTCCTATATCATGGCCGGCAATGGCTTGCCGATGAAGAACGCGGCAAAATGAAACTGAGTCCACTGCCTGTCAAGGTCGGTTTTCCAAATGCCCTTATCCAGAATCAGGTGGTCGGCTGTACCATGGTCATCAATCCGGCCATGCGGTCATGCATCCTGAATTGCATCCTGGAACCCGCGGGATCGGATGCATTATCCTCCATCATCCTTCACGACTGGTGGTGTTACCTGATCGCCAGCGGTACCGGAACGATACAATTCGATCCGGACCCGGTAATCATTTTTCGCCGCCATGAACAAAGCAGCACCCCGGCGGCTTCGGCGCCGCACCGATCCATCCTGAGACGGATGACCGCCATTCGGAACCGGGGCTGGACCGTCAGCCATATTCTGGATCAGGCGGAGGTTTTTGCACGGTGCCATGCTCAACTTCGAGGAGTCGGTGGAACACAGGATTCCGAACGCCTCCCGGGCACACCCTGCATCCTGACCAGGGAAAAGGAACGGCAATTGCAAGACTTGCTGGATCTGAGAAATGCCGGTTTCTTCAAGCGCTTGCGATATCTGTTCTCGGGCGGCCATGAGCGCGCAAGTCGCCTGGATACTCTGTTATTCCGGCTGTTCGTGCTGTTTTGCCGCTATTGATGCCTGAGCGCCGATACGGCTGTCTGTTCCGAGCAGATCCCGTCCCGGTAGGCCCGTATCCAGTAGGACACGCTTTTCCTCCGGTTCCGGACGCCGTCGTCACAGGTTGAATAAAGACCGAGCAGTTCATCCCGATACGCTTCCATATCGGAACGGACTGCATCCCGGAGCGAATCGGGCAGGTCGCTCCAGCCAAAAAGGGCAAAAACGTCAGTTTCACGGACCTCGCTACCCGTAATTAGCATCAAACGCTGCATATTTTCACTTTTGGCAGCTTGCGGATATTCTGTACGGGGTGTTATTTGCAATGCGGTATTCATAGGAACCTCCTGTCAGGTGTTTTTCGTGTTCAGTGGCAAACTATGACCGTCAGGTGACAACATACTGTCACCCCACTGAAATTTTTTTTTAAAAAAAAACCTGCCGTCGCTGCACATCAGGTTGAGTAAGAAAAGCCTTATGTTTAAATGCTGAAGACGAAATGCCCTACAAACAGTTCTTGTCTTGCAGAGTCCTGCACTGTTGCCCTAAGATCCACAACATCACATCTCTGGAATCATGTCCCTTTCGGATTTTCTCGATCTGCCATTCAATGATCCGGTACTGATTTTTGCCCTGGTCATGATGATACTTCTGTTGGTTCCCCTGATAGCACAAAGACTCAGGGTTCCGACCGTTGTAGGTCTTATTGTAGCAGGGGCAATAATCGGCCAGGGTGGACTCGGGCTGCTTGAGCGGGATCCAACCATCATTTTGCTGGGGACGGTAGGATTGCTGTATCTGATGTTCATTGCCGGACTCTCCATCGATTTGGAGAAATTCAGCAAGTCGCGTGGACAAAGCATGCTGTTCGGGGTCGTTTCATTTGGATTGCCCATGGCAGGAAGCCTGCTGTTGGCCCCGCCGTTGCTGGGATATTCCATGAAAAGCGCCTTGCTGCTTGGTGCCATTGTCGGTTCACATACCCTGCTGGCTTATCCGATTGCCAGCCGGCTGGGCATAGGAAAAAACAGCGCGGTAACCCTGAGCCTGGGTGCAACCATGGTCACCGATGCGCTGTCGCTTGCCATCCTGGCCATTGTGGCGGCTACGATTAACGGCGAACTCGACCTGCTATTCTGGGTCACGTTCTTTGGTCTGGCAGGCCTATACCTGCTGCTGGCGACCCTCATCCTGCCCCGGCTCGGGAGGTGGTTTTTCCGTACCGTCCGCGATCAGACCAATATCGAGTACATATTCCTGCTCACCGTACTCTTTGTTACGGCCTATGCGGCTGAGCTGGCAGGGCTTGCTTCGATCATCGGGGCCTTTTTGGCCGGTCTGACCATGAACCGGCTGGTTCCTGAAAACAGCACACTGATGAGCAGGGTGGTCTTTGTGGGCAACGCCCTGTTCATCCCGTTTTTCCTGATATCTGTAGGTATGCTTGTGGATGTGATGGTTCTTGCTTCACTTGAGCTTTGGCTGGTTTCGCTGCTCTTTCTGATGCTTGTACTGACCGGAAAATACCTTTCGGCCAAGGCGGTCCAGGTCTATTTCGATTTCACACCGGATGAAGGATGGGTGATGTTCGGGCTTACCAGTCCCCAGGCCGCCGCCACACTGGCCGTCACACTCATTGGGTACGAGATCGGCTTGTTCGATGAGCTGGCAGTCAATGCTGTGGTTCTGCTGATCATGGCAACTTGTTTCGTCGGTCCATACCTGGTTGATTTGTACGGCCGGCGCGTGGTGATGGCGGAAGAAAAGGCGTCTTTGAAAGCGATGGACACCCCTGAACGCATCCTGGTTCCTCTGTCCAACCCTGACACCTCCGAAGCACTTATGGACATTGCCATCATGATCCGGGGCGGTAACAGCACCGAACCAATCTTCCCGCTGACCGTAGCCAGGGAATCGAGCCATGTGGAAGCGGCAGTGGCATCGGGAGAAAAGCTGCTCAGCCATGCCGTGTTGCACGCGGCGGCGGCTGATGTTCCCGTGATCCCGGTTACCCGGGTGGATTTGAATGTAGCTTCGGGGATTGTACGAGCCACCAGGGAGTTGCGCATATCCGATATCGTGATCGGTTGGAACGGGGTCATAACCGCCCGGCAGCGTATTTTTGGATCCGTACTTGACCAGCTGATGGAGGAGTCCGACGAGACCATTCTCGTGTCCAAGATCGACACCCCCATCAACACCACGGAGGAGGTCGTGCTTGCAGTACCACCCATGGCCTTGTACGAGCCGGGGTTCGGGGACAGTTTCCAGACAATCAAAAAACTGATCAATGAGCTCGGCGCACGCACGGTTGTATTATGCACCAAAAGCAACCTGCCCATCCTCAAGCCGTTCATCGAGAAGCAGCGTCCTCAGCTTACCGCTGAGTACAAACTGGTACGCAGCTGGAGTCAGGTGACGGAACACATCGACAAGCTGTACAAAAAAAATGATCTGGTGATCCTGGTAAGCTCTCGGCGCGGAGGGATTGCCTGGCAGCCAAACTTCGAAAAACTGCCGGCCCAGATCATAACCAAAGTGCAACCGGACAATTTCATCATCGTGTATCCGGCCGAAGTGGAATCCCACAAAAAACCACAGGCCATCCTTCGTTTCGATGCTTCACCCCTGCTTCCTGATATTTCCGCCAATCAAATATTTATTGCCACGGACACCGAATACAGCTATAAAAAGGCCATTGAGCACATGGTCCTGGGTTTCTTCCCGGACAGGGCAGATGTGAGGATAGAGTTGGCCCGGCAGCTCAAGGTCCTGGAGCCAGAAAACCTTCCCAGTGACCTGCCTGGCGTTCGCCTTTCCCACCTGAGTACACACTACGTGGACAGGCCCACACTGCTGCTTGCCATTCATGAAAACGGCTTCAGGGGCGAAAACCTGGACAAACCGGTGAAGATCATCTTCATCCTGCTGAGTCCAACTCACATGAGCTTTCAGCGCAGGTTGCTTATATTGAACAAGCTGGGCCGGCTCATCGGCAGCAACCGGACAAAAGAACGCCTGGCAAAAGCTAAAAACATCGATGAAATCCGAAAAACGTTATCGGCCAAACTCACCATCCTCCCGGCCGGGCAGACTATTGACGATGAGCCGGATCAAGCAGACGGCTGATCCGGGTAGCGCGTCCGCTGGCCATTCTATGACTGTTCTCTTGCGGTTTGACCGGATCTGGAGACAGGTGGAACAGCGATTTCAGCCATCTTGCGGATAGATCGATTTCTTGGCCGCAAGCAGCGTGTTTTTCATGAGCATGGCTACCGTCATCGGTCCCACCCCGCCAGGAACCGGGGTAATGAGGCTGGCTTTTTCAGCGACACTCTCAAAATCACAGTCCCCGACCAGCTTGTACCCTTTTTCAGAACCGGAATCGGAGATCCTGTTGATGCCGACATCTACTACCACAACCCCTTCCTTGACCATCTGCCCGGTGATGAGCCCGGGTGATCCAACCGCTACGACAAGGATATCGGCCTGGATGGTGTGCCGGGTGAGGTCACGGGTATATTTATGGCAAAGCGTGGTCGTGGCCTTGCCCGAATCGTTTTCGCGTGAAAGCATGAGCGCCATCGGAGATCCGACAATGTTACTGGCCCCGATGACAACGGCGTGGCGTCCCTTGGTCATGACACTGTAATAGCGGAAGAGTTCAAGGATGCCAGCCGGAGTGCATGAACGGAACGTGGGCTGCCCGACCGCGAGCCGTCCGACATTCATTGGATGAAACCCGTCCACGTCCTTGCGATGGTCGATGGTCTCGATAATCTGGTTGGGCTGCATATGTCCCGGCAAGGGAAGCTGCAGCAGGATCCCGTCGATATCGTCGTTTTCATTGTAGCTGCGAATGGCTTCTTTAAGCTCGCGGAGGGACATGGTATCGGGGAATGTGACCGTTTCCGATTCGATACCGACTTCCTTGCAGGCCCGGGTCTTTGCGCCGACATAGGTACGCGATGCGGGATCGTTCCCGATGAGAATGGCCTGAAGCATCGGCGGGCGGTTCCCCCTGTTTACCCATTCGCTGACATCGTCACGCACCTGATGGCGCAGGATTTCGGCCACTTTTTTTCCATCTATGATATTTCGGGCCATGGCAGGTATATCGTGATAAAAATCAGATCCGCACGAAGTGCTCCTCTTCAGACCGGAACAGTTCGATGATTGTCTGGGCATCATTGCTCTGAAGAAGCTTCTCCCGGAAGGACGAGCTGTTGAGCAGTCGTGAAATGCGGCTGAGCATTTTTATGTGGATACTGTTCTGTGATTCGGGTCCGACCAGCAGAAAAAGGATCATAACCGGTTCTCCGTCAATGGAATCGTACTCCACGGGTTTCCTCAGCTTGCCGAAAGCGGCAAAGGTCTCGGCAAGCTCCCTGGTTTTGCCATGGGGTATGGCCAGACCCTTGCCGACCCCGGTGGACATGATATTTTCCCGTTCCATGACGGCTTTCCGGACAGCAGCAAGGGTTTCTTTATCCATACGGGAGGAAAGCGTATCCACGAGATTGTTGATGGCTTCCTCTTTGCTGCCGGCCGCAAGATCGGGAATCACATTTTCGCTGTCTAAAAGATCGCTGATTTTCATGAATGCTACATTATTAAAGACCCGGAAAAAAACTTCCCAAATATACTGAGGATGGGGCTTTTATCACAAAAGATATTGTTTTATTCCGATGTTGCTGCGTCATGACCGATTCCTGGATGGCCATGTGACGGTCCGGGTGGCAGAGTCCATGCACAACGCTGCTTTTTGTCACTTGTTTACCGATTGCCAGCCCATGTCCTGCAGCAATTCTCCGTTTTTTCTACCGCTTTTTACAGCTTTTCTGGCATTAAAACTGATTCGGTATTACTTTTAGTATAACCTGTTACCTGGTATTTCATGTCTGCATCTGCACATTCCCTCGCGGTTTTCCTGAAAGATTTTCGTCTTGAGTGGCGGTCCCGGTTCGGTGTAAGCACCGTTTTAGCCTTTATCGTGTCGACCCTGCTCATTGTCCTGTTCTCGCTGCGGGCCGATCTGCTGTCCGTATCGGTGCAGAGTGGGTTGATCTGGATTATCATACTGTTCGCCTCGCTCACTACCCTCTCACGTGTGTTTGTCAGTGAACAGGAGCGCGGAACTCTGGATTTGCTGAGACTTAACGCATCCGCATCAAGCGTGCTGATCGGGAAAATGGTTTACAACTTTCTTTTCACCCTGCTGATATCGACTGTTACGGTGATCCTTTTTGTCCTGATGGCAAACCTGTCGGTCACGCGCCCGCTGTTGCTTTCAGGGATTGTTCTGCTCGGATCGTCAGGCATGGCAGGTGCCACGACCATGCTGGGCGCCCTGGTATCGCAAGCAAGTCGCAGGGGTGCCGTTTTCCCGGTTCTTGCCCTTCCGCTGCTGATTCCCCTTATGCTGATTTTAGTGCGGATCACCCAATCCGCGTTTACCGTGTCCGGGGAACCGGAACTGACCAATGACCTGGCCGCCCTGGTCGGCTTTACCGGGGTTACGGTATCGGCATCCATTGTCCTTTTTGATCATTTATGGGAAGATTGACGCATGACAATGAAAGACACACGAAAAACGGATAAGACAATGCACGAACATCGCACCGGTGAATCAACAGCCGGTATGAACAATGGAGCCAAAATGGAGACCGGAGCAGCATCCGTGTCTGCAAGCGGTACCGGTGACACTGCCGACGAGAACATGATCGGTTCGCGCAGGTTGATCGGCCAGGAACGTCTGCGTCGCCAGATGTGGAGTGTAGTTGCCGATGACCGCATCAGCCATGCCTACCTGATAAGTGGACAGCCCGGATCCGGAAAAAAGGCCCTGGCCCTGGCCCTGGCCGAGTCGATCAACAGAGTGGATCATCTCGGTGAATCGCCGCCCGGCATACGGTCGGCCCGCCGTTCATGGTACTATCACCCGGATATCCATGTGTTCCTTCCCCTTCCATCCAACGTGACCCGTGACGAATTAAGGGCGCGTGTAGAACTACTGGCCGAGGATCCCTATGAAATCGTCGATTTTGCCCTACGGCCTTCGCTGACTACACAGGAAGAGTCCAGAAACCGCCGTGCCTTTTATTCCGTGGACTATTTCAATACCGAAATCCGGCGTACGGCCAGCCTGCGTCCCAATGAAGGGCATCGCAACATCGTGATCATCACCAATATCGAGACCATGCGCAAGGAGGTCGTCAATTCTTTCCTGAAGCTGCTGGAAGAGCCGGGTGATGGTGTTACCTTCCTGCTAACGACCGACAACATCAACGCCCTGCTTCCTACTGTCATCTCCAGATGCCAGCACCTGCCCTGCCAGCCATTGCAGCCCGATGAGATTTTTCATGGACTCACCCAATTTGACGGTGTCGATGAAAAAGATGCCCGTTTTCTTTCACGCATAGCCGGCGGCAATTACAGTTACACCCGGTTCTATGATCTGGAGACGCTGCAGGAGAACCGAGAGGACATCATTCGATTCCTGCGCATGTCCTATACCGTAGACGTGGAGGGGATCATGGATATGAGCCAGAAATGGCAATCGGGCTACAACCGCGAGGGGCAGTTGGCGATCCTGAGCATGATCGAGACGTTCCTGCGCGACATTGCGCTGTTTTCAGCAGGTGCGGGCGAAGAAGTGATCACCAACAGTGATCGCCTTGACGTGATCCGAAATTTTTGTTCCGGCCTCAAGGACGCACGCATCAATGAAATGCTTGAAACATTAGAGGAGGCGCGTACGTTGCTGTCACAGAACATCCAGCCCCGGCTTGTGTTCACGGTGATGGCCAACCGTTTTTCTGCCTGGATGCGCGGAGCTGAAGCGGCCGTGGCCGGTGATGAGATATGGAAACACATGCCTGCGATCGAAGAATACAGGGAATTGTAAGAATGCCAAAACTGAACACTACAGATCCTTCCGGATTGATACCCTTTGTGAAAATGCACGGGGCTGGCAACGATTTCATCGTGATGGATGCACGTTCCACGGATTTTCCACTCGATGAGGTGCGGAAGTCCATCCCCGAACTGTGCCATCGGCGGACCGGGATCGGTGCGGACGGCATCCTGGCCTTGAGATCGGCACAGGATTGCGACTATGTCATGTTGTATTATAATGCCGACGGATCCGAGGCCGGCATGTGCGGCAACGGAGCTCGCTGCCTGGCCCGCTTTGCCGTCAATCTCGGCATGCCGAAAGAACTTCAGTTCGAGGTCCATGGGCAACTGTACCGGGCATCCGTCCATGACGATTATGTATCCATCCATTTCCCCCTGGAAAGTCGCCCCGCAGAGCGGACCATCGACGGAGAGATCTGGTACGAAGTCCATTCCGGCACCGAGCACGTGGTATCCATCAACCCGGACAATGGGAAGACTTCGAATCAGCAGCTTGTCAATGTGGGACGCACTATCCGTAACCGGATAGACCTTTTTCCCCGGGGTACCAATGTCAATTTTGCCACAGCACTGGAACAGAACCGGCTTCAGCTTGTGACGTACGAACGCGGTGTTGAGGATCTGACCATGGCCTGCGGCACCGGGGCCATTGCCACCGCCATTGCCCACAACCAGCGTCTTTCCAGTCAACGACAGTATGAGCGCAGCCCCACGAAAGGGACGCCGGGCATCAGGGAGCATCACATGCAAATCGAGTGTCCGGGTGGCCCCCTCGAAGTATCATTCGAAGCGGTCGATGATGCAGCCGGTGTCCTTTATAAAAATATCGTCCTCCACGGACCGGCCATTGCTGTTTTTGAAGGACGTTTTACTCTATAGTCATGCCTAATCCACAACAAACCCCGATTATTTTTTGTTTTTTGATAATTTTAGTTACATCCTGCATGACCGAGAGCATAAATCAGTCAGGAGAAACAGAATCTCCTTCGCAGCTTGAGAACAGCCCCATGGTCGACGGCCAGATCCTGCCGCCCGACCGCATCCGCAGCATTCAGGTCTACAGGGGAAACAGCAAACAGTCCCTGCCCGCCATTGAACTTGGAAGCGGTGATCAGATCACCCTGCGTTTTGACGAACTCGGCGGTACCTCCCATCTGTTCCGCGTCCGTGTGCGGCACCGCAATGCAGACTGGTCGGACAGCGGACTGATGACCGACTTCTACCTGCGGGGCTATCGGGAGGATTTGATCGAGGGCGGGCAACCCAGCAGTGTACAGGATCCGCATTACATGCACTACCGCTATCGCTTTCCAAACGAAAACACGCAGCTGCGTATGAGCGGCAATTATCTGCTGGAGGTGATGGAATACGAGAGCTTGGAGATACTGTTTTCCGTCCCGTTTTTCGTGCATGAAAATGCCGGACGGATGGAAGTCTCACTGGAAGAGCTTTACGGTCTGGATTCACGTTACCAGGTGCACCATCAACCCTTCATGCGTTATCGATATCCCTCCTACGTAATATCACCCGTCACTGACCTGAAACTGCATTTTATCCAGAACCGCTTCTGGGGCCGCTCCCGCGAGGCCGAGGAGCTCGACATGTCGGAATCCGGGGTCCTCAGGGGCTACCTTTCCCGGCCCGCCTCTTTTGTAGGGGTATATGAGTTCCGGCCGCTGGATCTGCGAAGGTATGATGCAGGGGGACCGAACGTGGTGGAAGTCCGCAGCAGCACCATACCGCCCCAGGTGTGGCTGTTCCGGGATGTGGTGAATCTTGATGTGAATCCGCGCAGGCGCACCCCGGTTCCCCACGGGCTTCCAAGGGACGATCTGCGTGCCCGCTATGTGGATGTGCGGTTTGAGCTAGAATTGCCGAGCCGTGAAGCCACCAATCTGCCTGTTTATGTGTACGGGCCTTTCAACAACTGGACCATCCAGGAAGACAACCGCATGGAATACCGCCATTCGACGGACTCCTATGTTGGACGGGCAATCGTCAAGGAGGGGGAATACGACTACAAGTACGCGCTGGTTGAGCAAGGTAGGATCGATGATCTGCGCCTGGATGCCAGTTTCGCCTCCACGGAGCAGGAGTACACCGGGCTGGTCTACTTTTGGGATCCCTCTAGGCAGGCCCACCGGCTGTTGCAGCTCGAGACGGGCAGGGCCCGATGAAGTCTATATCCGTTTACCTGGCAAATTCGCATGATAATCAAGACAAAAGTCCAGGTGCTGGCTCATCTCAGAAATCCAGTCCGATACTGAAATAGTGGACCCGCCGACCGAAACCGTTGTCACCTTCGAGGTCGTAGGGCCAGGCCAGATCATACCGGAAAGGAAGCCCTAGCAGGATGGTTCGCAGTCCAAAGCCGGTACCGGCAAGCACGGCATCCCGTTCGGTGCCGTCCCAGGCCGCTCCGACATCGATAAAGGCCGTACCCTGGATGTTGTAGAGTGGGATAATCGGGATGGGCCCGGGCAGCAAAGCCGCAATGAGCGGGAAACGGAACTCGGCATTGAACAGACCGAACCGGTTGCCGATGGCCGAGTTATAGAGATGCCCCCGCAGCGGTAAAGCGGGAATGGTGAAGAAGATATCTTCCAGCCGGTCGGTTTGTAGGGATCCTTCCGCCCAGCGGAAATTGATCCAGTTCTGCATGCCGCCCATAAAGAAACTCTGGGCATCAGGGCCGAAGGATGCGGCGCCAGAGCCCCGAAAGGCGAACACGTATCCCATGCCAAGATGGAAGTACCGGCGGTAGTCACCAAGCAAGGAAGCAAAGCCGATCATATCCGAAGTCAGCGGGGGGCTGCCGGTAAGGCTCAGGGCATAACGGCTGCCCGAAATCGGGAACAGGAAACCGGGACGGGTAAGGTCACGGGTGAAGGTGGCTTCGGGATAGATGAAAAACGAGTCTTCGGAATCCGACACATTGGCGTAAACCAAACTGAAATCCCGCGAAATGTTCATCAGGTTGACTCCGTAATCAATGCGGGTAAATTTGTTTATGGGGTACTGGAACTGCACGCCGCCGCCGTATATTCGGTAGCGTACCTGCTCAAAGTCAGAGAAATCCCGACTCAGAACCAGGAAGTTGCGCGAGGTGTGGAAATAGCGTGCCAGGTAATTGGTGCGATTGGCGTAGTATCCATAACTGATCTCGTAATCACTGTTCCTGAGATCGAACTGCAGGTTCGTTATGAGGTTGATCCGGTGATCTCCCAGCAGGTCGGAAAATGTGAAAGCGGCCAGGGCATACGTTCCGTAAAAGGTCGACACCCCGCCGGATGCATAGGTGATGTCAGGTGAGAACTCAAGCCGGTACCTGCGGGGAATGAATCGTCCGTCTTCGGTTTTTGTCTCGCGGTCTTCACGCGATTTTTCCACATGGGTCGTGGTTACCAGGTCGTCCAGGCCTTCCCCGAACTCGTAGTTCCGGAAATCGATTCTGTCCTCATCCACATCTGCGGTATCAGCCTCGGCACGCTCCACTTCTTCAGGCATTACGGAAGCAGATGCCTGCTCCTCCCGGATCAGGTCAATGATGGTCGACGTCTGACGGACAATTTCCGTGACGCGCATGCGCTGCAGATCATCCTCAAACATTTCAAAAGCCAGGCCTTTTGCAGGCACCCGTTCCTCTGCCGGTTCTGTCAGCCGTCGTTCCGCCCAGTGATTGCGTTGCAGGGGCTCTGTCTTGCGGCGGTCAAAGGGATTGTCCAGGGTAAAAATATGCACAAAACCCCTGTTGAATGAGTTGATGGCCAGCAGGTTCCCATCGGCGCTGATGGACATCTGCATCACTCCCGTGATAAGATCGGTCAGCGGGTAGCTTGTCCGGGTATCCAGCTCCATTTCGTAGACATTGGGGATGCCGTTCTGATCGGATATGTAGATAAAACGCCCGTCCCGGGTCATGATGGGTCGCGTCTCGTTCCATTTGGGAGTGCTGGTGAGGCGCGTGGCCCGATTGGATCCCAGCCGGAGCATGTAAATATCGCTCTGGGCAAGGTTGGGGTTCAGCAGCACATTGTATTCGGTGCGGAAGGTATTTACCACGGTATGGGGTCCGCGATCGGATGCAAAAAGCACATACTCCGAGTCGTTCGACCACGACGGATCCCAGTCACTGAATACATCGTTTGTCGCGCTTATGAAATTCCCTGTTTCAAGTTCATACACATATATATTGGTCATCGGACCTGCATTCCCCTGGAACGCGATTTTTTTTCCGTCGGGCGACCAGGCCACCGAGCCGATGGCGTCAAGCTGCGGGAATACGATTTTTTGGACTGCCTCGGTGCTGTAGTCCACGACGGCAAGGTCAACCGAACCGCCCGAGCGGGTGGAAAGGGCAATCTTGCGCCCGTCCGGCGACCATGTCAGATTGGGTCGGAGGATATTCAATTCCTCGAAATCGACGTTATCCTCACCCTGAATCAGGGTTTTTATGCGGCTTCCGTCACGGGCGTTCAACACGATGACGTCAAAAAAGCCACGGGCATTGGATATCATAGCCACGCGGTCTCCCTGGGGAGAGACGGCCGGACTGGTATTGTAAGCCCGTCGGAAGCGGTCTTTTGTAAGCAACGTGCCGATATCGCGGAGGTCTTCGCGAATGGCGATTTCCGGAAAATAGATTTTTCGGAGCCAATCCTGAAAACGCTCGTTGAGTTCGCTCATGTTCAGCCCGAGTGATTGGCGCAAACCCGCCTCGACGCTGCGTGTTTGCCGGACGCGCTGCTGGATTTCCCCTATCTTCTCCCGGCCATATTCTTCCACAATGAAGTTCCAGAATGCCTGTCCGCCACGGTAGGCCATGAAGCCTGACATCTGCTGGATGGGTGGCATCATGTTGTTCATCACGGCTTCCCTGATGAACATATCGGTGTCCGTGTCCCAGCCAAGAGAGACATACTCAGAAAGCCCCTCTTCAAACCAGAGCGGTATTACCAACTGTATATTGTTCTGGATGATGGCCTGGATGGATCCGCCGTAATACATGTCGTTGAATATGGCATGGACCAGCTCGTGGTGCAGTACCTGGCGAAAATCCCCGAAATGCCCCATGAAGGGGATAGTGATCCGGTTTTTGAACTTGTCGGTCACTCCACCGATGCCCTGGGCATCCACAGGAAGCGGAACCACATTGGTCTGGCTGAAATCCGTATGCGAATCATAGATGATCACATCGATCCGGTCGTTGAGCTGATGTCTGAAATCGCGCCGGAGCTGGGCATAGGCTGATTCCAGCGATTTGGCCGTAAACTCGGCCAGATAGTAGTTCTTCGATTCATAGTAGTAGACATTGAAATGCTCCGACTCAATGAATCGCCACTCGAACTGGGAGTACTGCACCCTGTTTTTACCGAATCCGAAGTACTGGGCGTGGGTTTCCGGAACGGCGAACAGGCTCGCCATCGCAATGATCAGGGTGGTAAACAGCAGGTTATTCCGGGTAAACAGCTTTATCGGGGTCATATAAGAGGGATCGGTATGAGGAAGACGTTGTGCCACAGTCAATGGAAAGTGGTGTAAGTATCAAAAACGTTCCAGGGAAGGCCGTACAGGGTGGACTCACCTGGATTTTTCTGGCATGAAATCAATCTGCCGCTGTTCGATATCTGTTCGGGCCACCCTGACCCGTATATCATCGCCCAGGCGGTAGGTTCGGCCGCGATTACGTCCCCTGAGCTGGTGTCTGGACTGCTCGTAGACGTAATAGTCATCATCAAGATCGCGGACGGCAACCATGCCTTCGCAGTAACTTTCATTCAGCAGGACAAAGAGCCCTTTTTCGGTGACTCCACTGATTACGCCATCGAAAATATCACCAATATGCTTCGACATGAATTCCACCTGTTTCAGTTTGATGGAATCACGCTCGGCCATCACGGCATCCCGTTCCTTTTCGCTGCAGTGGTCACCCAGTTCCAGCAGTTCCTGAAAACTGTAGGACGGCAG
>JAWOCT010000030.1:0-12316 GCA_046483675.1 Cyclonatronaceae bacterium | reverse complement strand
GAATCGCGAAATTGAAGAACCACTCTTCGCCGTAGAGCCAGAGCAGCACAAATCCACCCGCCCAGACCAGAGCAATCCCGGAGAAAACGATGATGGTGACCGGCGAGGAGCGAAACTGGAAATAGATGATCAGGAAGATGATCAGCAATGTAATCGGCAGCACCACCGACAGCCTCTGAGCCGCCCGTTGCTGATTGCGGAACTCCCCTTCGAACACATAACTGATGCCGTCGGGAACATCCAGGCTGCCCTCGCTGATCTGCCGGTCGAAATGATCTCTCACCCGGTTGACCACATCCACCGGTGCCTCGCCCGGCTGACTGTCGAATGTGACGTAGGCGTTGAGAAAGGTGTTCTCGCTGCGGATGTTCATCGGCCCGGTCTCGAACCGGATTTCGGCCAGCTGTCCGAGCGGGATCTGGGAGCCGTCCGGTGCCGGGACCAGGATCCGTTTCATTTCGTCCGGATTGTTCCGGTACTCCCGGGCATACCGGGCACGCAACGGATACCGCTCACGGCCCTCGACGGTCATACCAAGCGTCTGTCCGCCGATAGCCGTACTGATGACCTCTTGAACATTGCGGATCGTCAGGCCGTGACGGGCGATTGCCTGCCGGTCGATATCAATTTCCAGATACGGCTTGCCCACCACGCGATCGGCGAATACCGAAGCCGGACGCACGCCTTCCACTTCGCGTATTACCGGCTCCAGAGCAGTGGCAAACTCATCGATCGTCTCCAGATCCGGTCCGCTGACCCTTACCCCCATATTGGCACGCATGCCCGTTTGCAACATGATGAGCCGGGTTTCTATGGGCTGCAGCTTCGGGGCGGATGTGACCCCCGGCAGATCACCCGCGTGCAGGATCTCTGTCCAGATATCGTCCTGATCTTCAATATGATCACGCCACTGCCGGTAGTAGCGGCCACGGCGATCAGGGATCAGATTGCCGTCAGTGTCACGAACAAATTCTCCGTTTTCGACTTTGTAGCGCACCCGGCGTCCCCGTTCATCCGTCCTGTACTCGCTTTTGTACATGATGACATTTTCAAACATGGAAAGCGGCGCCGGATCCAGGGCCGATTCCACACGACCGATCTTGCCCACTACGGTTTCCACTTCCGGAATGGACGCGATTCGCATATCCATTTCGCGCATCATCTGCAGGGTCTCTTCCATGCCGGCGTGCGGCATGGTCGTCGGCATCAACAGGAATGAGCCCTCATCGAGGGTCGGCATGAACTCCTGGCCAAGTCCAGGGAAACGCTCATTAGCTGCAGACCAGCCACGTGTCTCTTCTATTTCCACTCCTATAGCATTCCAGCCTTTAGCAACAAACCGGAACGTCGTGTCAAATCCCTGCCAACTCATCACCCCGAAAACCAGGATCAGCACGGGAATCGACAGGAACGCCACCTTGTGCCGCAGCGACCAGTCCAGAATACGTTCGTAGTACCTCATGAAAAGCCAGAACAGGCCGAAAATGACCCCCACTATGAGCAGGATGAAGAGCAGGCTGACCGAAACCGGATTTTCGGGCCCGAGCGGCAGCCAGGTACCTGCCAGCAGCCAGGCCACGGCAAGGAAGATAATCCCGTTATTGACCCAGGGTGACCATGGCCGGTACCCCTCCCGCCAGATTCCCGCCAGATTGTTGGCGCCGAGGGCGATCAGGGCAACTCCGGCCCAGGCCAGATAACCAAATGCGATAACCGCGCCGCCGGCTATCATGACACTGTTCCAGGCGATTCGCCATTTCCGGCTGTCAATTCGCCTGGAGAACAGCCAGTGAGAGAAAGCGGGAATCAGGGTGATTACGATAACCAGTGCCGCGATCAGGATGAAGGTTTTGGTAAAGGCGAGCGGGCCAAACAGGCGTCCTTCCTGTGCTTCCAGCATGAAGACGGGCAGGAAGCTGACAATCGTGGTCATCAGAGCGGTGATCACGGCCGGACTCACCTCCGCCGTAGCCCGGTAAATCGTCTCCAGCATATCCTCATTCGGATCCTTCTCTTCAATGTGCCTGAGCATATTTTCCGTGAGGATGATCCCCATGTCCACCACGGTCCCGATTGATATCGCGATTCCCGCCAGGGCCACCACGTTGGCATCCACCCCTACGTATTTCATCATGATGAAACTCATGAGTACGGCCAGAGGGAGCAGTGTGGATATAATCAGCGAGGTGCGCAGGTGCATCACCATGATGATGATCACGATGATGGTGATCAGGATCTGCAGGGAGAGCGCCTCCTCCAGGGTGCCAAGCGTTTCAAAAATCAGACCGGTGCGATCATAAAACGGGACAATTTTAACCTGTGAGATGGTTCCGTCCGCTAATTCTTTTGACGCAAGACCCGGAGCGATCGTCTCGATCTGCGCTTTTACATTTTGAATCACTTCGAGCGGATTTTCGCCGTACCGGGCCACGACTACACCGCCCACAGCTTCCGCTCCCGCCTTGTCCAGTGCACCGCGACGCTGGGCCGGACCCATTCCCACGTGCGCCACATCCTTCATGCGAATCGGTGTATTGCCTCTGACCCCCACGACGCTCTCTTCCAGGTCCTCCAGCGACCGGATATAACCAAGCCCGCGCACGACATATTCGACGCGGTTCATTTCAATCGTACGCGCACCGACATCCAGATTGCTGTTGCGCACCGCATTGGCAATATCTGTCACGTTGACCCCGGCCTCGCGCATGGCGACCGGATCAATATCCACCTGGTACTCTTTGACAAAACCGCCGATACTGGCCACTTCGGCGACCCCATCCACTCCGGAAAGCGCATAACGCACCTGGAAATCCTGTATGGAGCGAAGTTCCTGTGGATCCCATCCCCCGGTCGGATTCCCCTCGGAATCATATCCCTCAAGAGTATACCAGAAAATCTGTCCGAGTGCGGTGGCATCGGGTCCGAGTCCCGGCTGCACGCCATCCGGCAGCAGCCCGCCCGGAAGGGCATTCAGTTTTTCCAGGATGCGCGCCCGGCTCCAGTAGAATTCAATGTCATCTTCAAAAATGATATTGATCGACGAGAAACCGAACATGGAGTTGCTGCGGATGGTCCGCACACCGGGGATACCCAGCAGCTGCGTTGTGAGAGGATAGGTGATCTGATCCTCGATATCCTGCGGTGACCGGCCCGGCCACTCGGTAAAAATGATCTGCTGATTGTCGCCGATATCGGGGATAGCGTCTACAGGAACTGGATTTCGGGGGATGAAATCAATATCCCAGTCAAACGGCGCGGTCGATATGCCCCAACCGGCTAAAGCCAGAAACAGCAGCAGGGCTATCAGCTTGTTTTCAAGGAAGAAACGAATGATGCGGGATGTCATAATTCCGGATCTGGTGAGTGGATAAATACATTACTCTATTGCAAGCCATATATTTATAAAAATATAGCGATGGATTTCGTTCGTGCCGGTATCCGGCCAGGTGAGGGTCGAAAGCGGGCCAAACCGGTTGCTGATGCGGGTGCGTTTCGCTGATGCATTGTGCTGATGCATTGCGCGGATGCATCGTGCTAATGCATTGCGCGGGTGCATTGCGCTAAAGCATTACATCGATGGATCGCGAAAATGAATGGCGCTCCCGGGTCGGGATGGAGGATCCGTGGGGTGTGCTTTCGACAGGGCCGGATCAACTCCGGAATGTCAATTCAGAAATACCTGATTGGAGAGGTAGATGGGCACCGGTCTGTGGATGGGCCTGGCGGGAGGATCCGGTGCTACAATGGTTTCTTCAACTGTGTAGGATATGGCCTGCGATGGGGCTGAGGCATCCTCCTGCACTTTTTGATGTATGGCTTCGCGTTCAAGAAGACTGTTATCGCCGGAATGGGGGACAAGGGCGCAGGTACAATCCATGCAAATCAGGCAGGCGTCTTTGCCGGATTCACCGCACTTACCATTCAGCTCATTCCGATCCCCTTGTTCGTTCTGTTCCCTCTGCCCGTCATTCCCACCATGTTTATCTGGACTATTATCCCCGCTATTTTCCCCACTGTGACTGTCTCGGGATTCCGGACAGCAGGCATTGGCCGTCTGCTGTTTGCGTGCTTCCATCTCCATCGGGCAATGCGCTGCAAGAAGCTGATCTGTCGGCAGCACCATTAGAAACACCAACAGACCGGCAATCCCGGTCTGGCTGATCATGGAAGCATATGTTGTCGAAGTTAAGCGCAAAAAAACCGGTTGTTTAGGAATCAGTTGAAATGTAAACCGCAATGCTTCATTTACATCGTTCACGGAACAGACAAAGCCGCATCTGGTTTAACGGCTTCTGCCCGCAACGTGGTATCCGGCATTTTCAACAATTCGGGCGATGTCGTCATCTGACAGGGAATGGGTCACTTGGGCAGTGCCGTCTTCGTGGCTCACCTTTGCCTCGCTTACCCCGTCAGACTGCCTCAATGCCGATTGCACCGCTTCGGAGCAACCGCTGCATTTCATGCCTTCGATTCTGAAAATTTCTTTCTTTTCCATACGTGGTGTAACAACCGGCGTCCGCCGTCTGTTCCCGGATCAACCGGTCAGCATCACAATAATTACAATTGTCACAACCATCAGTGTTGCAATTCGGTTTTTCCAACGTTTCATTACAGACCTCGACCAATAATGTTGAAAAATCGTGGATAATAGACACGCAAGTAGTGCGTCCGGTCAATATAGTACAAAAATTAAGAAGTTCTAATTTTTTTTGGATCACAATTTCCTGATCCGTAGGCTGTTGGTCACCACGCTCACAGAACTCATGGCCATGGCGAACGCAGCAAACATGGGACTGAGAAAACCGATTGCCGCCAGCGGGATGCCCAAAGTGTTGTAAATGAATGCCCAGAAAAGGTTTTGGCGGATAATCCTCAGGGTTCCCCGGGACAGTTTCAGGGCGGATACCACTTTCTCAAGATCCTCGCCTACCAGGGTGATATCGGACGATGACATGGCCAGGTCGGTCCCTCCGGAGAGCGCCATTCCAAGGTCAGCCTGGACCAGCGCCGCCGCATCGTTGATGCCGTCACCTACCATGGCGACCCGCTTACCGCGATGTTGATAACTTTTTACAATTTCCGCTTTCTCATCCGGCTTCACACCTGCTTCGACACGGTCGATGCCCAGGCGGTCCGCTACCACCCGTGCGTTGCGATGCTGGTCGCCGGTGACCATCACCGTTTCGATGCCCATCCCGTTCAGCGTTTCCACTACGCCTTTGGCTTCCGGACGCATTTGATCGGATACGGTGATAAAACCGGCCGGCTGGTCGTCCAGGCGAACAAGCAGCACCGTTTCACCGCGATCCTGTGCTTCGCCGATCATATTCTCCTGCTCGGGGGTGTACTCATCGTAGACTGTGTGGGCGCTGACGCTCACGCGCTTGCCTTGCACCATGCCCGTTATGCCCATCCCCATGAAGGTTTCCACTCCGGAAGCCTCTGGCAGCCTGAGCTCTTTCTCCTCGGCACGACGCACGATGCATTCCGCAACCGGATGATCGGATTGCCACTCAACCGCGGCAGCCAGGGTCAGCAGTTCAGCCTCGGAGCCTTGCAAGGTATCCGTGGTATCGCCTCTTTCCGTGCTGCCGGCTTCCGCGAGCTTTCCGGATGAGAGCGGGAGGATGCGGTTGACTTCCATCACACCGGTCGTCAGGGTCCCGGTTTTGTCGAACATCACCACATCCACCTTGCGCGCCTCTTCGAGGGTCACTGCTTCCTTGATCAGTATGCCTTTTTCGGCGGCGCGGCCGGAACTGACCATGAGTCCGGTCGGCGTGGCGAGTCCGAGCGCGCACGGACAGGCAATCACCAGCACGGCCACCATGTTGACCATGGCCTGGGCCGGACTGCCGATCCACAGCCAAACCACAAAGGTAATGAGCGCCACGACCAGGACTATCGGCACAAAGACCGAGGCCACTTTGTCGACCAGGCGCTGAATGGGCGGCTTGGAACTCTGGGCCTCGCGCACGGTCCGGATGATGCGTGCCAGTGCGGTATCGGCGCCGACGCGGGTCGCAGTCATCACGAATGTGGTGGATGTGTTGCGCGTGCCGCCGATGACCTCGTCCTTATCCTGTTTTTCGACCGGAACACTTTCGCCGGTCATCATGGATTCGTCGATGCTCGGGCGGCCGCTGATCACTACGCCGTCCACGGGCACCTGTTCCCATGCCTTGACCAGCAGGCGGTCGCCCGGGACGACCTCCCTGACCGGTATGGTTTCATAGTCGGCGGCCGAAACGGTATCATCGCCAGTTGAAACAGTTTTACCACCCCCGGCCGAAACGACTTCATAATCCCCGGCCGAAACGGTAGCATCATCGTCGACAGGTATCCTTCCATCGGTGCCGCTGACCGTTTTTTCAGCAGTCTCTCCTCGTTGAGCTTCCATGCCTTTGGTGCCTGCGGCCGCCTGATCCGGTGCGGCTTTGCCGCTGCCGCCGGAATCCGTTGCCGCTCCATTGGCCTTGAGCCGGTTTGCCTTCTGCGGCGCCATTTCCATCAGGCCGGTCATGGCGTCCCGGCTGCGGTGACGGGCGCGTTCCTCCATCCATTTACCCAGCAGGATAAGGGCGATAATGATGGCGGCGGTCTCGAAATAGACCTCGTTGGGACCGACCAGCCCATCCTCCCGTCCAAAAAAGACGGCATAGGTGCTGAAGAGGAATGCCGCGCCGGTACCAATGGCCACCAGGCTGTTCATATCGGCAGTGCGGTGGCGGATGGCGCGCCAGGCGCCGGTGAAAAACGATGAGCCTGTGTAAAACAGGATGACGGCAGCCAGGCCCATCTGCAGGCTGTTCCAGAGGGTAAGCCGGTCCATCACCCAATCGTGCCAGGCGGGTGAGGCCATCGGACCCATATTCAGAACAAACACGATCGCCGCCAGGGGCAGGGCAATCCAGAATTTTCGTTTGAACAGGGAGCTGCGGGGTGCCATGTATGGCTTATGGGAATCGGAAGTGTCATCCCCGGCCTCCCCGTCCCGGCCTGCGCCGGGTTGTTCGCCGTTGCCATCCTGCCCGGCGTCCACCTGCATCCCCATTTCGTCCAGGGGCGCGGCACCGTACCCGGCTTTCTCGACGGCACGGATCATCTCGTTGATATCGGCGTTTTGGGCCTTCACCCGCGCTTCCGAGGTGCCCATGTTGACATCGGCCTCCTCAACGCCTTCCACTGACTTCAGGGCCCGTTCCACGTTCGCCACACATGCGGCGCAGCTGATGCCCTCGATCTGGAAGTGATGATCCGATTTATCAGATGTTTTTGTATGGCCGGTTGTTTTTTTCTCTTCGGTTTGCATGTGTCAGCAACGCTTGGTGATATCCATTTCGTACCCTGTCCTTAACAGTACAAAAGAACATAACGTTGACAAAAACGGACGTAATACTCCCGAAACATATTTCCTTGCGGTGCATGCGCTGGACAAGAACCGTTTTAAGCTGCCGCGCTATTCGACCGTCACACTCTTGGCCAGGTTGCAGGGCTGGTCGACGTCACACTTCCGGTTGACCGCAATAAAATAGGAAAGCAGTTGCAGCGGCACTACCGCGAGCAGCGGCGACAGGCAATCATGGATTTCGGGCACTGAGAGGTTGAACTCGGCCAGGCGACCGACATCCGACTGTCCGTTTGAAGATATGGCGATGATGCGCCCCTTCCGCGCCTTGACCTCCTCGATATTGCTGATCATCTTGTCGTTGGTGTGATCGGTCGCGGCGATGACCACCACCGGCATGTGCTCATCGATCAGGGCGATCGGACCGTGTTTCATCTCAGCGGCGGGGTACCCCTCGGCGTGGATGTACGAGATCTCCTTGAGCTTGAGCGCTCCTTCCAGGGCTACCGGAAAATTCCAGGACCGGCCAAGGTACAGGAAATTCGGCGCATAGGTGAACATGCGAGCGACTTCCTCGATGGCGGATGTATCCTGCAGGATGGTCCGGATGCGCGCCGGCACCTCTCGCAGCTCGCCGGACAACTCCCGCATCAGCCCATCGGAGAGTACCTTTCTGTGCCGTCCGACCAGCATGGCCATCATGGTCAGTACTGTTACCTGTGCGGTAAAAGCCTTGGTGGATGCTACCCCGATCTCGGGTCCGGCGTGCGTGTAGACACCGGCGTCGGTCTCCCGGGCGATGGTGGAGCCGACCACGTTGCAGATACCCAGCACCAGCGCCCCGCGCCGTTTCGCTTCGCGCAGCGCCGCCAGGGTGTCGGCCGTCTCTCCGCTCTGGGAGATCACGATCATGACGTCCCGTTCGTCGATCAGCTGCTCCCGGTAGCGGAATTCCGAGGCGTACTCGACTTCTACCGGTATCCGCGCCAGGTATTCGAACAGGTACTCGCCTACCAGTCCGGCGTGCCAGCTGGTGCCACAGGCGGCTATGATCACCCGCCGTGCGTCACACAGCCGTTCCACATAGCCCTCCAGTCCGCCGAGCTGGATGCGGTTCTCGTCCACGATCAGGCGTCCGCGCATGCAGTCGGCGATCGTATCCTCCTGCTCAAAAATCTCCTTGAGCATGAAATGCGGAAAACCGCCTTTCTCGATCTGCTCCAGGTTCATGGCCAGCTCATGCACCTCCTTGGTCAGCGTCACGTTTTTGAGGGTGGATACCTCGTAGCCGTCGCGGGTAATGACGGCGATCTCCTCATCCTCCAGGTACACCACTTTGTGCGTGTATTCGATGACGGGCGAGGCGTCCGAGGCAACGAAGTACTCATCTTCCCCGACGCCGATGAGCAGCGGGGAGCCCTTGCGGGCGGCGATGATGCGATCCGGGTGGAATTTGTGGACGATGGCGATGCCGTAGGTGCCCTCCACCTGCAGCAGCGCCTGCTGCACGGCCCCGAAGAACTCAATGCCGCTCATCTCGTGGATTTCCTCGATCAGATGCGCCAGCACTTCGGTGTCCGTCTGGCCCGTGAATGCGTGGCCCTTTCGTTCCAGGTCCTGGCGTATGACATCGTAGTTTTCGATGATGCCGTTGTGGACCAGCGCGAATTGCCGGTTGGAACCGGTGTGGGGATGCGCGTTTATTTCGCTGGGCTCGCCGTGGGTGGCCCACCGGGTGTGGCCGATGCCTATGGTGCTGTGCGGATCCTTTTGCGCGGCCATCCCGGCCAGATCGCGGACCTTACCCTGCACTTTCAATATCTCCAGTTCGTCATTGAGCAGCGCCAGACCGGCCGAGTCGTAGCCCCGGTATTCCAGCCGCTGCAGTCCCGTGATGATTACCTGCGAGGCCTCCCTGCTTCCCGCATATCCTACGATTCCGCACATAAGCTTTGTTTGATGTTGTTGGATGCCGATCTGTTATTGGACGGCCATCTCTTCAGGATAGCAACCGGTCAAGCCGTGAATGTATTGAAAATACGCGGGTAATAAAAATTATTATTTATAATTGTTTTAAAAATTATTCACGTATATTAAGTGCCTTTGAGAAAGGACTGCAAACAAGGTGAGACCAGACACAATCAGGTTATATGACTATCTGTTTTTATGAGGATGAGGGGGACCGGCTTTTTGCCCCGCTTACGCTGACGCGACCGGTGGATGACTTGCGGATCGGCATTTTCACCATCCGTGAAAAATGGCAGCGGCATCTCGGGATCGACCGAACGGCCCGGGTTGCCCGTAATCCGTTGATGTACCTGTTTGACAATAAATTCACCGGCACCGATGATGGCGAAAACGCCCGGGCGGCTGAGGATAACAGCCAGGTTCTGTGGATCAATGCGCGGTGGCTGCCGGACGCGGAAGCGGCCGGAGCGGTCAGGGAGCTGAAGGAGAACCACTATCTTCTGCGGAAGGGCAAAATCGTGGCCGTGCGGTTGGGGCTGGATGACAGTCGCGGTTATTATAATGAACGTATCCGGAGCTTTACCCCTGTCGATTTGCCCGACGGGATGCAGGCTGTCAAAACGGGAACGGGCACTCTGCTTGATTACCTGTGGGATCTGTTTCTCAAAAACGATGCCGAGATTCGCAATGATGTGGCGCTGCTCCGGTCATTGAAATCGCTTCCGGCCCCCGACTGGCCGGGCGTGGTCCTCAGCCATCCGGAAAATATCTGTGCAGAGCCCGGTGCACGCGTGGACCCCGGCGCCATCATCGACGCCTCCGGCGGACCGGTCTATCTGGGTCCGGACAGCCATGTGATGTCCGGCGCGGTGATCCAGGGACCGTCGGCGCTGGGCGGGCAATCGGTATTGAAAATGGGAACGCGGGTCTATTCCGGTACCACCATCGGTCCGGTCTGCAAGATCGGCGGAGAGGTGCAGAATGTGATCATGCACAGCCATTCCAACAAGGCGCACGACGGGTATCTGGGCAACAGTCTGATTGGCGAATGGTGCAACCTGGGCGCATTCACAACCACATCCAACCTGAAAAACAACTACAAGCCGATCAAGACACCGGAGTGGTCGACCGGACACGTGTACAAATCATCCCTGCAGTTTTTCGGCACGGTGATGGGCGATCACGGCAAGACGGCCATCAACACGACCCTGTCGGCCGGCACGCTCTGCGGCGTTTTCTGCAATATTTTCACCTATGGGTTCCCGCCTAAGCATGTCCCCTCGTTCAGCTGGGTGAGTCCGCATGAAACCGTACCGTATCAGTTCGAAAAGGCGATGGAGACGGCCGAGATCATGATGTCGCGGCGCAATGTCCCGCTCAGCCGCGATTACCTGATGATGATGAAGCACATTTTCGACCATCGCAACAGATTGGGATGAACTGCGGAAGCAATGGATCCGGACGTCTTGCTTGGGCAGGGGCGGGGTCGGGGCTGGGTTCCTGGCCACGTCACTGGCCGGATCGGGGTTTGCGCCGGACCGCGAAGGGGTACGGACGCCAGGCTTATCCAGGGGTCGCCATCGATACAAGAAGGAAGTGGCTTTTCAAAAATCTTTTGATGCGGACTATTGAATTTTCAAAAAGAGTCCGTATCTTTGAATTCTACCTCAAAATCCTGTTTTCAGGATTCCGGCGGTGCCTGGTTCACAAGAATAAAAGGGCCGCAACACTGCCGAAGTGGCGGAATTGGTAGACGCGCACGTTTCAGGGGCGTGTGGGAGCAATCCCGTGCGGGTTCGAGTCCCGCCTTCGGCACCCAGAGTCGTGGCCTTCGGGTTGCGGCTTTTTTTTTCGGTGGGACGGCATATTG
This sequence comes from Cyclonatronaceae bacterium, assembly GCA_046483675.1. Classification (GTDB taxonomy): domain Bacteria; phylum Bacteroidota; class Rhodothermia; order Balneolales; family Natronogracilivirgulaceae; genus SKNL01. The sequence goes on along the minus strand of JAWOCT010000030.1, from coordinate 1,130 downwards.
TGACATAGCATACGCAGTCAGGCCGAACCCGCCGAAGTCTAAAATCCGCCCTGCTAACGCGGGTTTGGTACGCCTGCCTGCCCTGCGGGACGGTCAGGCAAATTGTCAAATGGGCTGCGCCCGTTCCGGCTCCGCCGGAATAGTCAAATGGTCAACAAACATTAATCCCGAAGGCAACGCACAGGAAAACCCATTCTCTTACCGTAGCTGATGGTGGTGACACGGCCACCGCTAGAGCTCAGAATCCAACTCCAGGCGCTGAGAGAAGTACCGTTCTCAGAAGAACTCCACCAGTAGCCGTAGCGCCCTACGTCGCGGAAGGTACCATAGTCGGCGCGAATGCCACCCGGAAGGCCGGAAAAGCCAAAGGCGTCTTTGCCGTAATGCGTGTCGTCGGAGTCCCAGCGGGGGTGCTGGCTTGTCGCCCAAGGCTCGCCAAGCGGACTGTTTACCTGGCGGCGGGATTTTAATGCATTGCCGGCTCCATCAGGGTCATCAGACTCATTCGGATACCCCTTCGACATAACGTGATATAACAATATGTTCCAATCCGCATCACTTGGAACAACCCAACCCTCAGGGCACAAGCCCCGGCTGTCATCCACGGCATGCCAGTTGTACAAGTTACCGAGGGCCTGAGCCACTTCCACCTCGCTGGTTAATCCGCTAATATCTTCATGAGGGTACACCGCATAGGCCCCACTTGTGGTGTTTTTCCATTGTGCATCGCTCAGTCCGGTTGGAATGTTCGTACCATCCCGGTAGCGTGTCACCCGAAGATTCTCAGCCATCCACTCTTGTTCGCCTATGACAATCCTATGGTATACGTTCCCGTTAATGTCAGTAATGGTGCCCGGGGTAATCGTCAGGTCCGCTTGATCGGAAACTTCGTTGTAACTTGCCATGACCGTTGCCGTTCCGGTGAACGATAAAGACGCTGTAAAAAGCCCGTTCCCGTCTATTGCACCGGCTTCAGATGGCGATACGGACCATTCAGAAGCCCCCGTGGCGTCTTTTTCACTCAAATCTGAAAAATGTGCCAGGGCGGCAAATGGCATCGATTCTCCGGACTCAATCGACTCCTCCTGCGGACTGATTTCGATTCCGGTCATTGACGGCTCCGGACTCGT
>JAWOCT010000092.1:0-31929 GCA_046483675.1 Cyclonatronaceae bacterium | reverse complement strand
ATAGCACACAGAAAAGATATTTACAGACTTTTTCCATAAGGTTTTAAGGTTTAATAGCCCTGAATGTCTGCTTTGGTAAGACCGTAAAACTGGAAAAAGAGAAAATAAAAATAGTGAACGAACCGGCAAACCAGCCATTCAATAAATACTGATATCATTTGACCACGGTCATTTTTCTTGCCTCCCGCCATTCCCCGGCCCTGATTTTCAGCAGATAGATTCCGCTGCCGGCACCGGCCGCATCCCAGGTAACCTGATGCCGCCCGGCCGACCGGTGCCCGTCCACCAGCTGGGCAACCCTCCGGCCCGTCATGTCGAATATTTCCACCGTCACTGCAGCGGGCTGTACCAGAGTATAGGAAATCGTCGTGACCGGATTGAACGGATTGGGATAGTTCTGGTGCAGGGTCGGTCCACCGGCGATGTCATCGGTCTCGGGCTCACTTTCGCCGCTCCGGTCCGATGACGTCCCGGTCTCCAGCAGCTCATACACGATATAGTCCCATGCCTCCAGGACAATCACCGCATCCTCCCCGATCGTCACAATATCCCCGGTCAGCACATCGCGGTACCTGCCCGAGGCCGTGCTTCCTTCCAGGGTAACATCGCGTCCCTGTGGCGACAGATTTGTGGCCACCAGCACCCGGTCGTCGTATTTCTCCCGGATGAAAGCGAATACGTTGCGGTTGCTCGATGTCTGGACCCGCTGCAGCTCTGCCCCGGCCTCCCCGTGCCACAACGCCTGATTCTCCCGCCTCAGATGGAACAGCGCGGTGTACAAATCCGCCTTGGGATGATCGCGCCACGGGATCAGGTCCTTGTCGAAAAAGGCCAGCCGCTTGTCGAGCCCCGCTTCCTGACCGCTGTACACCAACGGCATGCCGTCAAAGGTAGCGGTGATCACGGCAAACACTTCAGCAGCATTCCCGAACAACTCCGTGGTGGTCCCGTGCCAGGAGTTTTCGTCATGGTTGGATGTGAAATAAAGCCGGCTTGCGCCTTCCGGGTGGATGGACAGCTGGTGCTCGAACGCCTGGTACAGGTCGTTGGCATTGGCCTGCCCGTCGGCGATCTGCTTGAGCACACCATGTCCGAATCCGTAGAGCCACCATCCGTGCGTCATGTGGAACCCCCTGTCGAACCACTCCGGACCGGCATGCTCGGCCAGCAGGAAGATATCCGGTTTGTGCGCTACCAGCTCCTCGTTGATGGTGCTGAGGAAATCCATATCCAGGACGTGGCTGACCGCATCAAAACGGAACCCGTCCACGTCGTACTCATCCACCCAGAACAGCATGGCGTCGCGCATGTAGTTCCGGAGTCCGGCCTGATGATGGTCCAGCTGGATCACATCCGACCAGTTGGTCCCCGGCGGCGGCATGAAATTCCCCCTGGAGGTGGCATACCATTCCGGGTGCTCGTCGGTGAGGTAGTTGTCCCAGGAGGTATGGTTCGGCACCCAGTCCATGATCACATACATGCCGCGGTCGTGGATCGCGTCGACCAGCCGCCCGAAATCCTCATGGTCGCCGAATTCGGGATTGATGCCCTTGTAATCCCTGACCGAGTAGTAGCTGCCCAGACTGCCCAGGCGGTTCTCTTCGCCGATCGGGTGGATGGGCATGAGCCACAGGATGCCCACGCCCATCTCCTGCAGGCGGTCCAGGTGCGCCTCAAACGCCTCGAAAGTGCCCTCCTGCGTGTACTGGCGGATGTTCACCTCGTACATGGCGAGATTGCGGGTCCAGTCGCTGTGGTCCTGTGCCACCGAAAATATCGGCAGCAGGAGCAGGGCGGCGAAAATGTACAGGCGTCTTTTCACAGGCATCACCTGATTGCCGGCATCATGCGGAATTATGAGGCATTATTCTGCATAATCCGGCATCAATTCCAGTGGGTTCATATTCTGCTATTTCACCAGCATCATCTTGCGTGTAAACGTGTGCTCACCGGCCTGCATGCGAATCAGGTAGGTGCCGCTGCTGAGCCGGGCGGCGTCGAAGGTCACCGTGTAGGATCCGGCCTGCTGGTGCTCGCTGACCAGGGTCGCTACTTGCTGTCCGAGCGCGTTGTAGACCTGTAACTCCACCTGCGATGCCTGCGGCAGATCATACGAAATGGCGGTGGCAGGGTTGAACGGGTTCGGGTAGTTCTGGTTCAGGGCAAAGACCTGCGGAAGGTCAGTTGGCAGATCGGTTTCTGAGCGTTCCCGGGCGGATGTGGGGACGAGTCCTGCCGGAGGTGTCTCCATCGGCTCGGTGGTGTAGATGTGGAACACGCCCGGGGGCAGATCCATGGAATAGGTGTCGCCGACCATGTCGCCGGTGACCTCGATTTCATCTCCGGTGAAATAGTCGTACCATGTGCCGGCTTCTGAGAAGCGCGGAAAGACCGTACGGTCGATCACGCCGAAGTTGCCGGTCACCACTGCATCCATCAATTCATGCTGCAGGGTGATGGTCTTAGAGGCCGTGTTCATTCCAAACATGCCTATATCGGTGTCGGGATCGTGGAACACGGCATTTTCATGGCGCAGTTTCAGCAGCCACTGCCAGGTCTGATACAAGGCGTTGCGTTCGGCATCCTGGTAGTAGTTCCAGCGGATGGGCTTGCGTCCCGTCCGACCCGGATCGGTCGGCAGACAGTCTCCGTCGGTACCGTCACCGGGTTTGAGGCACTCGCCCGGACCGCCGCCGTATCCCAGCTCGCCGAACTGCCAGATCATTTTCGGACCGGGAATAGTAAGGAAGAATGCGCCGACCAGTTTCTGCCGGTCCAGTGCCGTGGATAGCTCCTGGATCTGGTAGTCGTTCATCCCGTTGCCGAAATTCCGGTTCTTGAACATCAGCCACTGCTCGTCGTGGCTCTCCATGTAGCCGATCAGGTTCGGCACATCCCAGCCACGATTAGGGTAGTAAATACCCGAGAAATTGGACTGGCTGCCGCCGTGCCATCCCATAGATGCTTCACTGTAGTTGTAATTGTGGTTGCCCCAGAGCAACATGCCGGCCCTTCCCTGATCCACGCCATGGTTGGCCAGCTCGATCTCCTCCTGGTTGTCGGCAAAATGCTCGAGGATGATGTAGGAATCCGGGTCGCACTCCCACATGCGGTCGGCCATGCGCTTGAGGTTGGCGATCCGCTCGGGATTCGGTCCCTGCAGCAGGGCGCCGCTTTGCACGTTCGTGGCAAAGCCCTTGGTCAGGTCGAACCGGTATCCATCCACATTATACTCCTCGAGCCAGTAGCAGTTGGCCCGGTCCAGCCAGTACTTGATGAACGGGTGGTCGTGGTTGAGGTGGTTGAACACGTTGAAGGCATGTCCGGGCCCGATGAGCGGATTGGTGTCCCGCGACTCGCCGTAGAGCCGGATGAGCGGGGATTGTCCGGTCGCGTGATTGTAGACGACATCGAGGATGACGGCCATGCCGCGCTTATGGGTCTCGTCCACCAGGCGGCGGAACTCATCGGCCGGACCGTAGGCCTTGTCCAGGGCCAGATGGTGATTCGGGTTGTAGCCCCAGCTGTCGTTGCCGTCGAAGTTGCTGACCGGCATCAGCTCGATAGCGTTCACACCCAAGCGCTTGAGATAGTCGAGCGTGTCGGCGAGGGTAGCATAGGTCCCGTCCTCCAGGAAATCACGGATAAGCAGTTCGTAGACAACCAGTTCGGACGGGTCCGGTCGCTCATAATCGGTGGCCTGCCACTCCCAGGGCTCCCGGCCGGTCTGCAGGATGCTTACCACATGTTCGGTTTTATCGTGCGGATACTCTTTAAGGCCCGGATAGACAGATTCCGGAATCCATCGGTCATTCCACGGGGAAAGCACCTTGTGGGAAAACGGGTCGCTCAGGCGCAGGTCCCCATCCACCAGATACTGGAAGCCGTACTCGACACCGGGCTCCAGTCCGTCGATGGTGATCCAGTAGAGCACACTGTCCGCCCGGGCGGTTTCGCGGTTGAGCATATACTCGGCGGAGGGTTCCCAGTCGTTGAAGTCACCGATGAGGTAGATGAATTCCTTTTCCGGCGCCCACAGGACGAGGGTGGCCCTGTCGTCCTGTTCGTGGTGGTTGATGCCGAGCCGGTTGCCGGCCGGGACAGGGACCTCGGTAACGGGCGGGTTGACCAGCACGGAAAACTCCTGCTCGGCCCGGTTGTCGTTTTCATCTTCGGCCACGGCTTTCACCGTGCGCGTACCCGTTTCGGTGAGTTCCAGATCATAGACGATGCGGGCAGAATCGACCTGGACAACGGATTCATCATCCACGAACAGCTCCATCAACACGATATCGCTTTCCAGTCCGAAAGAACTGGCCTCCAGGCCAACGACTTGACCGGGATCGACGATGAGCGGACCGAATTCGGGAAGCTGCGGACTGTCAAAACGCACGGTGACCACGTCGGAATAGACTTGAACGAAGATATCGTCCCCGCCGACATCCCTGCCGGTGCGGCTGCGGTCGGCACTGCGAAACACGAAAGCCAGCTCAAGCACCTCCTCCGATTCCGGCACGCCGTAGTAATCCCGGATATCCCCAACTTCGAGTGAGTACAGGTCGGGGCTGATGCGGGTCATTTCCGCTTTCGGGGTGTTTTCCTCCCATTCGGCAACCACGTAGCGCCAGTCGTTTGAGGTGGTGCTTTGATCGGTGAGCACCCCGGTGTGGGCATAGATGTCACCCGTGAAGCCTGCAAGTCCGCCGTCGCCTTCGGTGGCATCGAAAAATACGGTCAGCGGACGATCGATGGTTGGAAACGGGGGATCGGTATAGACCACCTGGGCCGTCACATTGACAGCGAAAATGAGGTTTAACAGGACAAAAAGGGATGGGATAAATCGTAACATCGTGTTTTTTTGCATAGTGATGGCCATGAGCGGCTTTCAGCGCATACGCAAGCAACAATCCCCAGCAGGGTGGAACAGCCTGAAGTGGGCATCACGGATTAGTATGGGTAGTGTGTGACGGTATAAATGACCGAAGCCCGGTAAAAAGACCGAAGCAGCATTTCTCAGTGCGAGGCCCTTCATTGTTTCGCGGCAACGTATTTATTGTTTCTGTTGGAAAGACCTGCATAATCAGGCGCTGATGCCCGCAACACCAGGTCCGGTGAAAACATGGTATGGGTGATGTCGGCATCACGATCTTCGATACGTTCCACCATTTTTTCAATGGCCAGGGCGCCCATTTCGTACATGGGCTGCCTCATGGTTGACAATCCGACATATTCGGAGAATTCCAGGTCATCAAATCCGATGATGGGAATGCGCATTTTGTGGTCGCGCATGGCCTTGATAGCGCCCAGGGCCTGGATATCGGAAGCGCAAAAACAGGCATCAGGTTTTTTTTCCATGCTGAGCAATTTGGACATGGCCTGATAGCCGTTGCTTTCTGTGAAACCATCGCGCTCCATATCCTCCCCGGTTACGATCATATCAGGATCGACTCCCACTCCGGCATCATCCAAAGCCCTTCGATAGCCCAGGACCCGGTCCACGATGGGTTTGGAGTCGAGCTTGGCACAGATCATACCCAGGGAACGGTATCCCTGTTCAATCAGATGGGTTGTCGCTGAGTAGGCACCCTCGATGCTGTCCACACTGATAGTGTCAAAACCGGAGTAATACTCGTCGATCAGGACGACCGGCACACCGTATTTGTAGAGCAATTCCCACTGGCTGTCTGACAGGTGGACGGAAATCACGACATATCCTTCACCCCAGCCGCGTTTCATGATATGCTCGGCCTGGTTAAGAAGGTTATCGGCTACCTTGACGTTGAATATCTGCAGGTCGTAATCATAATCGGCGATCTTGTCCTGCATACCGGCCAGAACCTCCATGAAGAAGTAGTTGGATATCACCGGTACGATGACGGTGATGATCTTGGTCTTCTTCCGTGCAAGGCCTTGAGCCAGGGCACGTGGATGATAGCCAAGGTTATTTGCTACGGCAAGTACCTTTTCCCGCGTTTTCAGGGTTACGCAATTGCTGTCGTTGAAAACCCGGGAAACGGTTGCGATGCTGACACCGGCTTCTCTGGCTATATCATATATCGTTGGATTCAATCTAATAGCCTCGGTAGTGCGAATTTCAAACTTGAGAAGGAAAAAAATATGCAACCGGAGTCGCATTACGTGACTCCGGTTGCATGGACACAAAACTACTTAACTAGCATCATTTTGCGTTGCTGTACAAACTCACCGGCCTGCAGTCGGTAGATGTACATACCGGATGCAAGGCGGGTAGCGTCGAACGGAACGGTATGCGTTCCGGCGTTCATCTGAGTGTTCACGAGCGTTGCAACCCGTTGGCCAAGAACATTGTACACGTCCAGGCGCACATCCTGGCTTTCCGGAATGGTAAAGCGGATGGTTGTGGTCGGATTGAACGGGTTCGGATAGTTCTGATCCAGGCTGTAAGCAACCGGAGTCTGGGCGCCACCTTCATCTGCACTTGTTGCCAGGGCAGCATAGTCAGGTGAGGTTTCCACGGTCAGCAGATCATCATCAAATGCCTCGCCGCCCAGCCAGTCAAGCACGGCCAGTTCCGGCTCGGCAGGCCAGCTGGATACGAGCACACCGTCAAAGTCTTCTACTTTGGTCGGTGTGATGAACTGGTAGTAGCGGCGGCCGCTGCCGAATCCGCCACCATTCCAGAGGATCTCGCCTTCACCCACATTGGGCTGGCCATAGCCGATCACAAAGCCAAGTGAATTGACGCTCGGAAGCTGGGCATCGATCGTGATTTCATAGATGCCGTCGTCGTTCGTATCTTCGAGCAGATAGTTTTCATTCCGCACGATGTTGGATGCGTCTTCCACGTGTTCGGGTCCGGTTCCAAAACCTTGGGTCAGAGCAAATATCTGCTCTTCAAAGGCGATGAATACGGAATCCTGCCCCGGCACGAACTGCTCTTCGGCATCGGGAACGCTTGCGGCCCGGCTCATGTCAATGCGGATAGTGATCGGGTAGGTTTCCGGAGTGCCTTCGATGAAATCCTGCAGGATGACCGCTGCACCGGGAAGGTCATTATAGTAGACAAAGCCCGGGTCTTCCGGATAGGTGCGCTGAACGGGCTCGTCTTCAATGAAGTAGACGCGGTCGGATCCACCGGTTGTTCCCGGTTCTTCCCAACCGGCACCCAGATCCAGATTCGGCACATAGTTCGGACTCTCCTCATCTTCCCGGCTTTCGTCCCAGAGGATGAAGTACTTGTAGGCATAGCGCTGTCCAACAGCCACCAGGTTGTCTCCGGAATAGCTTCGGGTAAGCTGATAGCGATCCAGGGTCGGGTTGAACGTGAGTTCATCACCGCCGGACCAGCCGTTGAAGTTGCCGCGCAGTTCCACGCCGTCCAGATCGTCGTCAAAGATGCCCAGGTTGGTGAGTATGTTGACATTCACAGCGAACTGCACATCGGTCTCGATGAGGTCCACATCCTCGGTGGTGGGACGCTCCCGATTAAAGAAAGCGTACTGAAGGGTGGTGTCGGCAATTGCGGTAAAAGAAGCTTCCCGGTTCGGGTCATCTTCCCACCCAACTTCAGGTATTTCCGTCACGAATTTATAGATGAAGTCGCTGTTGTCAGCAAGGGTATCTTCATTGACATAAAGCACACCGGAATAAAATACGTTATCGGTGTCTTCCATACGGTCTTCCAATTCCAGATAATGAGCTGTGGTGCCCCAGTCTTCGGGGTTGCCGAAAACGGCAGGTGTTCCACGAACACCGACCTGGTGCTCTTCATTATCGGGATTAAACTGTCCCAGCTGAACCTGTGCACCAACGTTGACGCGGAAATGGATTCCCACGGAATCGGCTTTTTCTTCGAATACCTGAACCTGGTTGTAAAATGTCAGATCCAAAACGATCGGTTCAGTCTGTTCGGCGGGAACCGAAAGTATGCGATTGTCGCTGGACTCCCATCCGCCGTTGGCAGTGGCTTCTTCGGGATCCAGTGAAAATCCGGTCCAGTACTTGTATTCGAGATCATCACCGGGAAGCATCATGATGGTAGCTGTCCAGTAGTCCCCGCCGATGTTTTCAGCGAGAATCGTGGACTCGGCGTTCCAGCGGATGGCCTGACCCAGATACAACTCGTTTTCCCAGTCATGGTCGGCAACGGCTCCACGCACCTGTACCATATCACCTGCTTTGAGCGTATCAGGCACCGTGGCGGCGTTGAAATTCAGCACGACCGGTACGGCATCCAGTGCCAGTGACATATCAAATTTGGCCACGGCATTGTTGGTGCCTACCACATAGAGCGACCTGGAGTCGGCATCTATGTCCACAGCACCCACACCATTCAGATTTTCATTCGGACCAAGTTGAGCGGTGCGTCCGATCTGAACGATGTTTCCGGCATCGGTAACATCATAAATGGCAACATACTGTCCTTCCGGTTCGGTGTCGTTCGGGAATACAGCAGCGATGGAACGGCCATCGATTTCAGCATAGTCAACCAGCATGTTCTGAAATGGGATGGCGCTTTCCGGCACTTCAAGCAGGATATCACCAGTACCAAGATCAACCAGTGTCAGTGGCGTCCCATAACCGTTGATCCATACCTGGTTGGCACCATCCACAGACCCGAATCCACCACGGGCGTAACCGGCCGGTACATCGATCAGCTCTTGCGAATACACCTCATCGGTCTTGTCATACGTGAGGGCAAGGAAGGTATCATTGCCACCACCACTGGCCAGGATCACATACTTGTCATCGTCTTCATAGAGACCGAAGGCATCGCCGAAGCGCTGGTTGTTCAGGTTGTCCTCAAGGGCAACAACGGGTTCGCTTTCCTCATCATCCCAGCGGTAGACTTTGAAGGTCTGCCCGGGTATGGCAAGGTTGCCGGCATAGATGGTTCCGTCATTCGTGACGGTTATCAAGTTGATTGGAAAGGTTCCGCCTGAAACGCCTTCCAGGCTGAGCTCTCCCTCGACGGTGCCGCTGGCCGGATCCACAACATACACTGCAGGTGCACCGGTACGGCTGACAACCAGCAGGTTGCCCGTTACCGGATTCAGGGCTCCGCCACGCATAGTGTTGTCCTCGGCAACCCAGTCCTCGTCACCCACTTCGATACTCCATTCGGCATCGGTGAGTACGACCTGGGCTTGTGCCGGCTGGAATGACCAACCCAGCACAAACGCCGTCAACAACAGCGCAGCAAAGGTCCTGATCTTCCTTTTTAACGTACTGTCTAGCATTGTCATATCTTCCTCTTTTTTTGTTCTTATTGTACGGTTTTATCCGTGTTTCCCTGTTTGTTTGTCAGAATGCAACTGATGCAGAGATTCGGTTAGTGCCTCCCAGGAATTTGTGCTGCTGATAGGCATAGTCAAATTGCAACCCCAGATTATTCCCGAGTGAGTAATTGAGTCCTGCACCAAGTGCAAATTCAAACATTCTGTCTTCATCGGGGAGTCCGATTTCCGGAATCCCGCCACGCAATATCACCAGCTCATCCAGGAACGCCACTTCGGCGCCGAAGCTCACACTCTGGAAGTTGTTGCTGGGACTGTGGCCATCCATCATGACTGTAAGCCGTAACGGTTCAGTCTCGTAGGCATGCCACATAAGTCCGGCCCGCAATGCCAGGGGCAGATCGAACCGGTCGGTATCCAAATTGGCAGGGATTTCGCTGTGATTGCCCTGGGATGCTCCGTCCACATCGGTGGTGACCAGCAGGTCATCTCCCCTCATCTGGAATTTCTGTCCGAAATTGGTGACACCGACCCCGAACACGATTCCGTCAAACGGGGTGACATAGGTCGTACCGATATCAAAGGCAACGCCCCTGGCCGATGTATTCCAGATGGTCTCGTTGATGAACTTGACATTTGCACCCAGTGAGAAATTCGGAAGGAGCCGGACGGCATAGCTGATGCCGGCGGCATAGCTGTAAGCCCCAAACATCCTTCCGGTACCATCCTGCTGGTCGTATGTGGTCTCCTCCATATCCTCCATGGTCAGGGCGGTAATATTCAAGCCGACAGCGGAATTGCCATTGACCGGAAGAACTATTCCCAGGTAGGAATGACGCAGCACATGCAGCCAGTCGGCATGATCAAGCATGACCGTCGGCTGATCCATGCTGGTGAGGGCACCGGGATTCCAACGCATGGCCGACGGATCGTTCACCGAAGCTGCAACCGCACCGCCGAGGGCCGCCGAACGGGCACCCACCGGAATGGAAAGGAACGTCCCGGCCGAAGTGCCGGTTTTGCTGACGCTCTGGGCCGCAGCATCCGCAAACCCGACAGCGAAAATGAGTAGGATGATGAGATAAATTCGTACTTGCATGATAATTCGGGTTATGGATTACTTGATCACTGCAAATCGGCTTATATGCTCGCCCACGTCGGGTGCCTCAACGTGGTAGATGTATACACCGTAGGCCAGTTCCAGATTGTCCTTGGTAAGCATGTCCCATTTGTAGGTACCATTGAAGGTATTGGCGTCGGTCGCTTCGATCGTCTGCACAAGCTGCCCGTCCACCGTAAAAATTCGGATCGTGCTGGGTACGGGTATACGAGTAAAATGCAGCTCGCGCACCTGGTCGGGCCGGGCCATGGTCGGTGCCGGTTCAAAGGGATTGGTCGCCACGTACGGATTCGGCACAACACGGATCCGCTCGAGCTCATCCCGGGCCTGGTCCTGGTCTACAAGCCCTTTTTGCATGTCCGACATCCGGAATTCAAATACATCAAGTTCCGTAAAGGGCTTGTTGGTGAAAATTTGCAGGGTGTCACCGGGTTGCGGATTACGACTCAATATCGTCCGGTTCAGTCCCTGCCCTTCGGCAGCCGGGTTCATGAAAAGCGACCATGTAAGCGTGCGTTGACTGTCACCAACCGGTTCGTAGATGAAGATCTGATCCCTGCGCATGTTCACGAATGGCCCCTGTTGGATCAGTCCGGCGCTGAACTCACCGGGTTGTGTCACGTTCGGGTCGTTATCCGTAGCCTCGGGATTGTTATGGAGGTTGTTGAATGCAAATTCCACTTCTATCGGATTTCCGTCATCGTCTTGAATGGAGGTGTTGAAAATCCGGAAATTGACGTCCATACCGTCAAGCTGAATGCCCGCATAGGTGGTATCAATCGACCGGGCCACACCGAGTTCATCGAAAACGAACACGTAATCGGATGCGCGTGGTGTACCTTCAAGAAAAAAGGCAAAGGAGTGCACTTCTTTCTCGTACTCGTCGTTTGACAGCCATTCTGATCGATCCCGGTTGACCGCCAACTCCAATTCGCTGTTATCCAGCATCAGTCGGAAGCCTTCCTTAACCGGATTGTCTTCCATACTGAAATTGGTCGACTCCTTTATCAGTGTGTCGCCGCTGGTGATATTCAACAGGGAAAAATCCTTGGTCCGAAGCGTATCCGGAGTGTCATCCCGTCCGGAAGGGATCAGGGTATCACTGAATACGACCCTGTACAAGTTGTCGATGCGAACCTCATCGGGATCGATTACATCGACAAACACTTGACCGCTCGTTGTTCCACGAACAGGAGTCGCCTCCGGGTTCTCGGGATCTATGTATCCCGCCCTGGTCGCTGCCGGAGTCACCACGTTCACATTGGGACCGGTATCCACGCTTCCGTCGGGATTTACGCTAATGAATATCGGTGATTCGGACGGGGAAATCTCATTCCTGGCGTTACCGAAGGTATAGGCAGTGACGGCATAGTAGTATCGGCGGCCGTTGACCACGTTCTCATCCACATATTTACGCTGGATTCCGCTGTTGGACCCCAGATTGAATTTTATCCCGTTGATGTCGATCGGATGCAGGCCCGACCATTCGTTGATCACGTCGAATATGGCCAGCGGCTCACGGAAGACCTTGTTGCCACGGGCATCCGTAATCGTATGGATATCCTGGAATCCGGTGTCAGTTGAGCGGTACACTTTGTATCCCTGGAAGTTGCGTGCGTCAGCATCCGTATTGCCAGGTATGCGGGACAAGAAACGGTCAAAGTGCTCTTCGGCGACTTCGTCCCAGTACAGGGTCACCTTGCCGTCGCCGGCCACCGCTGTAACATTGGGTGCAGGCGGGGCAGTGGCAAACTGATAATCGGCTTCGTAGGCGTTGAAAGCCTCATCGAGATTATCATTCACACGCTCCCTGTCGTTCTCGTAGTTGGCACTGTTGGTCTGTGCCACGGTGATGGCAACCGAGAACCGCTCGGTCTGACCGCGCTGAAGCGGAAATAGCGACGAGGACACCAGAATATCCGTATCATCGCCGGGCTGGGCTTCTTCACCCAGGTTTCCGGGCAGCATACGATTCCTCCAGAAAGAACCGTCCCGTGCAAATGAGGAACCGTCCCCAAGTGAACCGGCCAGCGGGAAAGTCACCGAGGAGATACCGATCATGTCCGACTCGGCCACACTCGTCTTGTCGATGTTGGGTTCACCGGGAAACGGTGTTCCTGCACCCGACGTCGGGAATCCGTCACCTTCACCCCTTGCACCGCTGAAAGGTACGCCATCCAGCCCGACATCATCGATGAGCTCATCCCAGACCTGGTTGTTATCGAAATAGTCCTCACGGGATTCGTCGATCATCGGCGCCGAAGTATGACGGTTGCGAAAATAAGTGTCGAAAGACCCGGTTGAACGATATCTGCCTTCGACAAATACGTTATTCAGTACCTCCTGGTAATCCAGGATCAGGTTGCGGAAGCTCTCATCTTCGGACATACGCTCGCGGATCATGGAATTGGGTACGATCAGCCCACGCTGCAAGGTATCCCCGGCTTCGTACTGGTCCCACATGTAGTTGATATAACGAACCGGGCGGGTGATGAATGTCCGGGTTGAGCGGTCGTAAAACTGCTTGGTCCGGTGCAGTTCTTCCGTCTCGTCAATGAGACCGTTGAGTGTATTGTCAAACAGGTCGGTATTCGTTGCGTTGGGGAACAAGTCATTGTTTCCCAAATCGGCATCTTCTGTCAGATCATAACAGCTGCCGTCAAGCGTAAACTCACGACCCTGGCTGATGAAAGTACCGCCACCGGCCGGATATTCCGTTATGATACGGTTGTGATCGTCATCAATGAGCACAATGCGGTCACCCGGGCAGATGGTACGCGTGCCGAAATTATTGACCTGGAACTCAGGAACAATTTCCTGAAGCAGGACATCTTCGATCTCAAAGAATCCACCGTTATCTTCCAGCAACGGCGCAAGCAGATCGTCGTTTTCCTGATCATACCAGCCGCTTCCCGGCATATGGGTATCCCCATCGCCGTCATTGTCAATGCCATCGATGGAGTTACCAGGTGTCTCAAGGAACTGGATACCGGCCATGCCCACGCGCGTATCCCCGAAATGGGTCCGTCCGGATCTTGGTTCCAGATGTGTTAAATACGAAATGGCCGATCGTACGTCAAACTCCGGGAGGTCATTGCCCCCACCACCTACCAGGTCGGCGATCCAGAGCGTGAAAGCCATTTTTTCGTAATCGAACGAGCCGTCGTTGCGGATTTCAAATATGTTGAAGTGGACGTCGGAGATCAGGGTCTGTGACCAGGCCATGATACGGGCATCAATGATCAGGCCAAGTCCGCCACGTGTGAAATCGGTCTCATCCGGACGGAAAATCTCATCCTGGTCGAATTCTCCGAGGAAGCGGGTATACAGATTGCCGCTGGCCCGATAGAAGAACTCCTGATCGGCACTGAACTGGTCCTTGCCGAAGTATCCGTTCCAGGATCCGCTCCAGCCGGGATCGCTTTCGTCGTCCATCTTGTCGGGCCAGGAATCAGGCCAGGTTTCGGGACGGTCACTGCGTGCATACATGTTGGGAATGGCCGGATTGTAGTAACCGGATACCGGGTTCATGTCCCAACTCGATCCGTCGGGTGCCGTCCTCCCGTTGGGGGTAAGTACGATCGGAAACCGCTCAGGGCCTGTGTCAGCCTGGTTCCCCACCTCGGCGCCGACAAAAAAAGCAACCAGGGCAATGTATACCCGGTTGGTGTTCCGGGGAAACTCATAGGTCACTTCATCGACCGCATCGCCATCCAGACGACCGCCCCACCCAAAATTGTGGTAAGTCGCACGAAGATTGTTTCCGTCGAGGATCATTTTCCGGCGTGCATCGAATGAACCCCTTTCATCACTGGGCTCATGATCCACATCCCCGCCGTTTTGGGCTACAGCTATGGTGCTGCTGATCAGACTCAGGCCCAACACGATGAGCACACTTTTGAGCAGTTTTTTTGGAAAATTCAAATGTTTCATGATTGACGTGTAATACAATGATTAAAAGGACACTTCGATTCCGAACTGCACCCGTCGCGGTTCGGTATAGAAAAAGGGGTTGTCATAGTAGCCGGGATCGACTTCGGCAGGCTGGTTTTGTGGCAACGGCGCATCGGCTGTGCCTGAATCGGCAAACACGAAATTGACATTACGGGTGTCCAGGAGATTGTAGATATTCAGGGTCGCATTCACCGAAGCCCCACCCAGTTCCAGACCACGGTACAGATTAATGTCAAAAGTCAGGTTCGTTGGCTTACGCAGGCTGTTTTGCTCGAAATATTCCAGCGCAGTGATACCGGTTCGTGTGGAGAATGTCCGGTCGGCCGTGTAGGGCTCACCACTCTGGAATCGGCCGATCAGGCTGGCACCCCAGTTTCTTCCGGCAAGGAAAATCGTGCCGTTCAGCTGATGCCTGCGGTCCCAGTCCAGCGGTTGCAGCATCTGTGTGAGCGCGGTCCCCGAAGTATCACCCCGTGCCACCGCGGCATTGAATTCCGCCTGCGGGTCGGAGTTGGTCCCCTCGGCCATCATGAATGTATAATCGAAGACCATGTTGAGCCGCTGTCCGATCTGCTGGTTCAGCGAGGCGGTCACACCCTTTACGTTCGCATAGTCCCGGTTCACCCAGGTGCCATAACGAATCCCGGGATTTGAAGTGAGGTTGGTCGGACCCGAGGAGATCCAGTCCCGGATATCACGATAAAAACCACTGACCTCCAGGACTGTCCCTTCTATGAGCTGCTGCTGCAGTCCCAGCTCGTACTGTATGGTCTGCTGCGGCTTGAGGTCGGGATTACCATACACGCCAAAAATGCCCGAGGTCTGCGGCATCACAATGCGATCACCGTTGAAAAGGCGCTCATATTCCGGTATCTGCAGGAAGTAGCCATAGGAAAAGTGGATCACCCCGGTTTCACTGATGGGGTAGGCAACACCCAGTCGCGGACTCAGCTGAAATTTCGGTGAAGCGGATGCCCAAAATTCATCGTGCCGTTCATCGGGCAACTCGAACAAGTCCGGATCTTGTGGATCAGCCGGTATCTGGCCATTCGACTGGAAATACTCAAACCGCAGACCGGCATTGATGATCAGGCTCTCATATTCTATCCGGTCCTGAATGAAAGCACTGAGCAACCAGGGCTTTCGGGTATAATATTCGCGCTGGCGTCCGTCACGAATCGGTATGCCCAGACCGTCGGTGTCCGGCAATTCAATGATATTCGGTCCCACCGGCTGAAGGCTGAACGCATCACGCTCGATGATGTCCTGCTGAAATTCAATGCCCACCTTCATCTGGTGAATGTCGTTGAGCTGACTCGTGACATCACCTTTCATGATAAATGTCTGCGTCGTACGGTCTTCAACGTAATTATCCGTGCCTATGATATTGAAACGGCCGGCGCCACCGGCGTAACCGGGCGGCAATTCCGAAATGCGGTCATAGTTGAAATAGCGGGGATCATTCAGGTCATCAAAAAGCTGCTGGCCGAAATTGTTGTAACGCATGGCAGCGTTGATATTAAAATAAGTGTTCGCACTTGGGGCCACCGTAATGCGCAAATTGTTGTAAAAACGCGTACGTTCAAACGTGGAAATCCCTCCCGGCACCAGACGGTTGTTATGTCCACCACCGGCATCACCCTCTTCCACCGAATAGTTGCCTATCAAATTGACCCGGAATCCTTTGAAAGCATTCCACTGCAGGTTGTACTGACCGGTAAAGGAAGAAAACTGCTGAAGCGGCACCAGCGAACTGTCCCGCTCGCCCGAATCCGTATAGTAGATCCATTCGTCATCTTCACTGATGATGTCAATCCAGGGAAGGTCCCCGTCCACCCGGTCTCCATAACGGTTGACCGGATTGTCTGCCGGGACTCTCGGATATACGGGACGTCCAAAACGGTCTGTGCCTGGCAGCATGGGCCCGTAAGGTGTATACGCATTCCTACCGTTGAACCATCCATCGGTATCGAAATAGCGGCCACTTACAAAAAATGTCAAACGTTCCCGGATAATCGGACCGGCCAGTGTGGCTTCAAAATTATACTGGTTGGATGGGCGCAAATCCGTCACACGATGGGACACACCGTCATACAGCGCGCGATTGGGTGTAAAATAATCCCCCGCCCACGTCCGGAAGGAACCCTGGAAATTATTGGTGCCGGCCCGGGTGGATACGTTGATGATGCCTGACATCGCCTGGCCGTACTCGGCATTGTAGGCGCCGGATACGACCTGCAGCTCCTCTATGTTCTGGTTCTCGAGACGCACGCCAAGCGAGCGGTCATAGTCGTCGGTCACCCTGATGCCGTCGACGATATACGCTACCTCGGTCGCACGACCGCCACGGATGTGGATCTGGCCGGTGCTGCTCTGGGTGACTCCGGCCTGCAGACTCAACACATCGCCCACTTCCTGGACCGGCATGGCCTCCAGCTGCTGTCGGGAGACACGCGATTCGGAGCTCGTACGGTCGCGGGTCACAATGTCCCGCGTGGCCTGCACCACCACTTCCTGCCCTTCGAACACGGCTTCTTCCAGTTCGATATCCAGGTTGGTGCGCAGATCGCTTTGGACCAGGACATCCTCAATAAATTTGGTCTGGTACCCGATGTAGCGCACCACAATGGTGTATGTGCCGGGACGGACATTCAGGATCCGGTAATTCCCGTCGACATCGGTGGATGATCCCATGGTGGTCCCTTCGATCACCACGTTGGCCCCGATGAGTGGTTCCCCGTCTTCGGCATCGGTGACCTGTCCGGATATGAAGCCCGCCTGGGCCAGGACTGGTGCGCTGCTGCACAGCAGCATTGTAATAAGTAGAAGAACTGCGTAAGCGTGTTTCATCAGTACATGTTCTGTTTGTTATTTCAATAGTCGCTTTTAAAAATCACTCGGAGTGTCCATGGCTTCAGACCGTTTTTCTGCGATCGCGATTCAGCCTCGCTTGCATCCTGTCTTCCTGCCACGGATGATTTATGGAAATTTTTTCAGCCATCACATTTTTAGTTGCACGTCAGTTATGCGATCGTAATGGACCTGTGCATCGTGCCGGTCCAGGGTCTCCTGCAGGATCCTGCGTCGCTCGTTCATCACGTGCTGTTCGGTCAGGTGATCGATGACCACCGGTTTTGCTTCCTCAAATGTCATGGGCTGCGGCTCACGCACACCCAGACATTTAAAGAGGAAGATCACATCACTTCGCATTTCAAACGGACCGGCAAGGTCACCGGGTTGTATGTCCGACAGGGCCGGGGCTATCGTTCCGAAATGGCTGACCGGAGTGTACCCGATTTCACCTCCGACCAGCTTGGCTTCTTCATCGAATCCGAACTGCATCAGGGCCTCCTGGAAATCCATGCCCTGCCGGATGGCGTTGTAGGCCTCCTCGGCCGTATCCATGTCCCGTACGGCCAGCTCGGCCAGGTTGACCTCGCGCGGATGGATATACTCGCTTCGGTTGGTTTCAAATTCCCGGCGTATATCCTGTCCGGCGATCTCGACCTGCTCTTCAAGCGTTTGGTACAGGCGTCGGTTCAGGTAATTCTGAAAGGTATTCTCCACCGATTGCGCTACGCCAGTCTCGTTATAGTGCCGGCTTTGCTCGTAGGAACGCATGGCGTAAGTCCGGTACGCCACCCCTTCCACCAGATTGCGGAAATTCCGGATCGAACGGATGTTCTCCCGGCTTTGCAATGGCGTGTAATAGGCTTCCTGCAGGAACATGCCCACCGTGAGATCATGACCATTATAGGACCCGACCACCCGTGAATTCCAGTCGGAAGGAACCCGCGACCGGAAGTCCTCCAGCTCCAGCTCCACATCGGCCACCGGATCCCTGTGCAGATACCCGTCCATCTCTTCCCAAAGCGCACGGACCAGCTCCTCGTTGAACCGGAAACCGTCGATCACCTCGTCCATATGTGCGCGGCGCTCCAGTTCGGTCTGCTGGCGGATGGCCAGCTCGCGAATGCGCTGTTTGCTCTGGCCGTACTGGTATTCGGTGATTATCGGGGTGGTGATGCGGTCGGTTACCTTGATGATGCTGAAACCACGGCTGGTCCGCACCGGCTCGGATATTTCGCCGACCGGAAGGCCGTAAGCCACGGCCTCGAATCCGACATCCATGTCGTCTACAGTAAAATACCCCAGGTCGCCTCCCGACTCTCGCAGGGACTGTGACTCGAAAATCTGCGGTGCGAGTTCCTCAAATGTGGCTCCACCGGCTACGAGCTGATATAGTGAATCGGCCGTCTCCCTGTCGGGAGCATACAGATGCGAGGCGCGCAAGTGCGTGTTGTAACGTAGAAACAGCTCCTCCAGATCCTCTTCACTTACGGTGACTTGCCGCTCGATATGCGAACGCTTGAACTCATCCATCATCACCTGGCGGTAGATCAGGTTTTTCTGATAGAGTCCCTCCTGGTCCCGATCCCAGCCTTCGTCGATACCGTATTGCACCCCGGCATAAAAATGGACCCGCTGATCCAGGATTTCCCGTAGCAGGGACGGGGTGACCTGCAGGGCATGGCCGGAGCGTTCATAAACGTTGCGGAAGGCGCCGATAAACTCTTCTTCACTGACCTGGTAGGATCCGACTTCCGCCATGGCCGATTCGTTTTCTTCCTCTTTTTCACGCGAACAGGATGACACGAATAGTGCGCCAGCTATCATCACCAGGACGGTGAACATCATAGCAGCCAATTTGCGGGACGAAAATTCTGACATGATTTGATAACACTGGAGGATACAGAAACCGCCCATTTGAGCGATTCTGGAGCTAATGTTATTGCAATATAATGAAAGCGCTTACATTTTCAAACCCTTTCTTAACTTTTTTTTAATAAATGATAGCACTTATTTGTGGCTCCTGATGCTGGAAAAGCCGTTTTCGATTCCCAATGGAATCGAGTATGATCTATCTTGAGATCAGCAGACTGTTGAGCCCGGTCACGCCTCGGTTACGGCCGTCTCCTTCTTCCCGTAACGTGATACGACGTAGTCGTCGAGCATCTTCCGGAAGGTCTCCCCGATGCGGTCGCCGGTCAGTGTGGAATGGTGCTCGCCGTCGATGTAGACCGGCGCCTTGGGTTCCTCGAACGTCCCCGGCAGTGAAATACCGATGTTGGCGTGCTTGGATTCACCCGGACCATTGACCACGCATCCCATTACGGCCACGTGCATGTCCTCTACGCCGGGATAGACCTTGCGCCAGATGGGCATCATCTCCACGATGTAATTGTGGATATCGTCGGCCAGCTCCTGGAAGTAGGTGCTCTTGGTCCGTCCGCAACCCGGACACGCCGCAACCTGCGGGATGAAGTTGCGGATGCCGAGCGACTGCAGGATCTGCTGACTGACGCGCACCTCTTCGGTCCGGTCGCCGTTGGGCATCGGGGTAAGTGATACCCGGATGGTCTCTCCGATCCCCTGCTGAAGCAGCACCGAAAGGGCGGCCGAACTGGCCACCATGCCCTTCATGCCCATACCTGCTTCGGTGAGCCCCAGGTGAAGCGGATAGTCGATCATCGTTGACAGACGGGTGTACGCCTCGATCAGATCCTGCACTCCGGAAAGCTTGCAGCTGACAATGATTTTGTCGGATGGCAGTCCGACCTCCTCGGCCAGCGCCGTGGACCGCATGGCGCTCTCGATCATGGTGTCCATCATCACTTCTTTGGCGGACTTGGGCTCGGGCAGATCGTTGTTGCGATCCATCCGCTCGGCCAGCAGCTGCTGATCCAGCGAACCCCAGTTCACCCCGATGCGGACCGGTTTGTCCCATTTGATGGCCTGCTCGATGATGGTCACGAAGTTTTTGTCCCGCGAGCGTGTACCGGTATTCCCCGGGTTGATGCGGTACTTGGACAGCAGACGGGCACATTCCGGATATTCTTTAAGCAGCACATGGCCATTGAAGTGGAAGTCGCCGATGATCGGCACATTGACCCCACGCTTGTCGAGCCCTTCGATAATGGCCGGTACGGCCATGGCCGCCTCCTTGTTGTTGACGGTGATGCGGACCAGCTCGGAGCCGGCCGCAGCCAGGCGGTGGACCTGCTCAATGGTTTCAGGGATGTCGGCTGTATCGGTATTGGTCATGGATTGTACGACAACGGGGGCGTCTCCCCCGACGGTGACGCCACCGACATTGACAGCTATGGATTTTCTGCGATTCTTCACGTGCGAAAGGGATTTGGTCTTGGAATTGAATTATATGTATGGCATCTCTACGGGACCTTCCAGCGGACAGGTTGCCTGTCAGCGGACAGATTGCCTGCCAGCAGTCACATATCCAAACTTCAATTCTTCCTGCTTAGTTCGAACAGCAGGCGTTTTTCTTCGGCGGTCAGTCCTTCGTACCCGGATTTCGATATTTTATCGAGGATGCGGTCGAGATCGTCCTGGCTGTATTCTTCCACAATCTCGGCATCGGTAACCTTGCGCATGGTGGACTTACGCGGGCCGGCGGCGGATGCCGCAGCGGAGGACCGTGACCGACCCGAGGGCTTTTTGGACTTGAAACGCTGCTTCCACTGCTCAAACCAGAGATCATAATGATACCCTTGCCAGTACAGTTTAAGCAGGATGTAGCCCCAGAGGGCCCCGCCCAAGTGGACGATCCGGGCCACATTATCCGCCGATGAGATAAAAAGAAGATCGATGGCAATGAGTCCGGCCACAAGAAAGCGCGCCTGGATGGGCGGAAAAAAAAGCAGCATGATGGGGATTCGCGGGAACAGCATGGCGAATGCCACCATTACCCCGAACACCGCACCGGACGCCCCGATCGTCACTGTTGCAGGAAAAAACGGGCTGAAAACCAGGTTTATCAGCGCACCGCCGACCCCCGATCCAAAATAGATCACCATGAAATTGCGCGGTCCCAGCTGTTCCTCGACCGGACGCCCCATCCACCAGAGCCAGAGCATGTTGAACACCACATGCAGCACCGATCCATGCAGGAACATGTAGGTGACCAGCCGCCAGGGCTGTAGCATCGCCGTCTGCCACTCGGGGATGAATCCGAAAAAGCCGAAGACCCCGGAAACCAGGGCCCCGCCTCCGAAGGCTGCCACGACCGATTGCAATACGAAAATTGCCACATTCAGAAGCAATATCACCCGCAAGGCGGACGGCAGGCTGAGATAGCCCCGTTTCAGGGCGCTTCCAAAACTGTCATCATAAATCGACATGGGCGTGACTGCAATTACGCGCTGAGGGTGATTGAATTCATGAATAATCTACTCATAGTTGCCCCGGATGCCCCAGATCCGGATCAGAATATAGCCCACCACCATGCCACCAAGGTGGGCGAAATGCGCAATGCCCGTCTGCAGGCTGGTAACACCGTTGAACAACTCCAGCGCACCGAAGATCATGACAAAATATTTGGCCTTGATGGGAACCGGCAGGAATATAAGGAAAATGGGGCGGTTGGGGAACATCAAAGCAAAAGCCAGAAGAATGCCATAGACCGCACCGGACGCCCCGACCATCGGCACATTGGCACCGGCAATGAGTATATGAACGAGTGCGGCCCCAATGCCCGTAATGAAATAGTAGATCACAAAACGGCGGGTGCCCCACAGGTTCTCGATGCTCTGACCGAACATCCATAAGGCAAACAGGTTGAAGAAGATGTGCGCGAAGCCGCCATGCAGGAACATGTAGGTAACGAACTGCCACGGCATGAAATTCTGGTGATCCAGCGGCCACAATGCACCGAGTCCAAAGACATACTGTCCGACACCGGGGGTGAACAGGGCCAGGAAAACCAGCAGATTAATGATCAGCAGGTGCTTGACCGCCGGCGGGAACAGCGAAAAACTTGTGGAATGATAAGAATTGCCAGGATAGCTCACAGTGGGATTATTTCATTTAATGTCTGGTCTTTGAACAAGGTAGAGAATATAGGACTTATTGACGGAAAATGCCCGAGCGGGTCTGCTCATATACAATTCGCCAGTAGGCGTTGATCCCACCGAGCGTAACGCCCGGGATGCCCTGACCCGGATACACCGTGTCGCCGGTCAGATACCATCCCTTGAAGGGTGTGCGCATCGGGGGCCAGTCCAGCAGTGAGCGCTTCATGCTTTGGGGAATACCGCCAACCCTTCCGCGGTAGCGGTGGACCCAGTTCTGCCAGGTGACAGGGGTCCCCTCGAACTGAACCTGAATATCTTTCCGACGAAATCCCGGCAGGGATGCTTCCAGCACATCGAGTACAGCTTCCCCCGCACCGGCTTTTGCACGCTCGTAGTCCTCGGACTTGCCGAACCAGACGTCGGTTTCGGTGTGGCAGGAAATATTGAGAACCCGGTAACCCTCCGGTGCCCTGGCGGTATCACCTGGAGCGGATAGGCTGACGAATACGGACTCTGCACCGGTATGGGGCATGGGCTGGTCGAGATGGATCTGGTGGTGCAGGGTCAGGTCGGATGGGAAGGTGTCCTTTACGGCAATGCCCATGACAAACGCACCCCACGCATGTCTGAACCTGGCGGCCTGCTGTTCAAACCAGGCCTTGCGCTCACCGGTTGTGATGGCGGGCAGATTCCAGACCGGGAGATTCGTGACGATTTTCCGGCAGAAATACCTGGCGGACGGCGTACTCACTACGTAAGAAACTTCCGGAGCAATCTCCTTGCGATGCCCTTCGATTCCAGGGTCTTCGGCGTATTCTTCCCTGCTTTGTATCCGCACTACCTTGCTCTTGCAGCGCACTTCACCGCCCCGGGAACGGATATATTCCTGCAGGGCCTCTACCATTTTGAGCAGCCCGCCCGGTACGTAATAGTTCGTGGCGCTGGTGTAGGTGAGTCCGGGAGCGCCGAAAAGAAACGGGGTCTCCCCGCTTTTACTCTGCGACGTGATCATGAGTTGCTCGTCGATGAAAGCGCGGAAAGCCGGGGTGTCTACGCCGCAGGTTTGCATCACTTTGCGAACGGATTGGAAGGCATATCGAAGTACGGGCAGATCCTTGAGGCGGTTACGAAGCATAAGGTCGCCCCAATCCCGCAGGTCCAGCGGCGGGAAGTAGATATTGCTCTCGGATACGCGCCACACAGTATCGCTGACCCGAAAGGCTTTTTCCCAGAACCGTCGCTGTCCCTCTTCGTTGCCGAAGGCACGGATGGCCTCTTCCACCCACTTATCGCGATCGGTATGCCGGGTAACCGACTCACCGTTCATGTGCACGGTCATGGGCGGATCGATGGGCTCTTTGGGAAGGGCAATACCCAGCATCGCTTCAAGCCGGGCAAGGGGCTGGTACCGGTCAAAACCGATCAGCGTGGTGGCGCCGGATTCGAAAACAAAGCCTTTCCGATGATAGGAAGAGCTGCATCCACCCGGCAGATGGGACGCTTCGAGGACCAGAACGCGGTAGCCGTCGCGTGCAAGCAGGGATGCCGTCGTGAGGCCGCCCATACCGGCCCCCGCCACAATGACATCGTAAACAGGATAAGTCTGCGTGCTCATGCACACGTAAACATTTGCGCATTCATTCCCGTTCGTGGAACGGGCGTTCAATCAGGCAGTGTCAGCGTCAGGTTGGACGCCGAGAGGTTCCGTTCCGCTCATCCCGCGGAAACGGCCATGCCGGGGGCTACGGCCAGCGTGGGTGAGCTCACCGCCTCATCGGTTTCGATCATGCCGTCGCGCAGGTGAATGATGCGGCGGGTGTGCTGTGCCACATCCTGCTCATGAGTCACCACAATGATGGTGTGACCGGCTTTTTGCAGATCCTCAAAAAGTCTCATGATCTCCTCACCCGTCTTCGAGTCCAGATTTCCGGTGGGCTCATCGGCAAGGAGAATAGACGGATTGTTGACCAGTGCCCGGGCGATGGCCACACGCTGACGCTGCCCGCCGGAAAGTTCATTAGGCTTGTGGTCCACACGGTCGGAGAGCCCCACCCGGTCCAGCACTTCCAAGGCGCGCTTTTTTCGATCCGACGATCGGATGCCGGCGTAGATGAGCGGAAGTTCCACGTTGCCCAGACAATTCGAACGGGGCAACAGGTTGAACGTCTGGAAGACAAACCCGATCTCGCGGTTGCGCGCTTCGGCCAGGTCGTTGTCAGTAAGCCGGCTCACATCCTGTCCGTTCAGGTGGTACGTGCCGGCGGTCGGGGTGTCCAGGCAGCCGATAATGTTCATGAGTGTGGATTTACCGGATCCCGAAGGCCCCATGATGGCGACGTATTCATTTCGGCGGATGTCGAAATCCACCCCCCGGAGGGCTTGGACCTTCTGAGTGCCCATGACATATTCCTTTTTGAGATCGCGGATCGAGATAATGGCCTGGTCGTTCATAGTCGGTTCGGTTCTATTTGGATTTGAGGGATATCTGTTGGTTCAGGGTCGGATGCGGTGGTCAACATGGGCCGGTTGTTCAGGTTTAACTGCGGTATCCGTCGTGGATGCCAGGTCAATCACGGGTGCGTGTCACACGGACCGGGTCCCCATCCTGCAGCTCCCGTGAAAGGATGCGGTAATTGCCGGAAACGATTTCATCACCTTTCTGAACCCCGGTGAGTACATGTATGAACCGGTCATCGCTGATGCCGGTTTCCACCTCCAGCATTTCCGCCTTGCCGTCACTGACGCGGAACACCACGCGGCGCATGTCTTCACGTCCAACCCCGGTTTCGGTCGTATCGGGCTTGCCAAGGCTGTAATCGCGCATGGTCACGGCCTGCAGCGGAACCGACAGCACATCGCTTTCGCGCAGTGTCTCGATATCTACGGTTGCGGTCATGCCCGGCTTGAAGCGGGCAATAGGCTGCGGAATGGTCACTTCACCGTTGCCAAGCTGGATTTCCTCCTGCGGTGTTTCTCCGATTTCCGGACCGGTGATGTTATGCGGGCTGAGGATGCGAATGTTTACGGGATACTCGGTAATCTGTTCGGCGGAGCCTTCACCCCGGGTGATCGCGGAATTGGCGATCTCGGTGACGATACCCAGGAACTGCCGGTCCGGGTAGGCGTCCACATCGATACGGGCCGTATCCAGCTCAGAGACATAGACAATATCATTTTCATTGACATTGACCCGCACTTCCATCTGTTCCATGCGGGCGATTCGGAGCATTTCGGTGCCAGCCATCTGGATGCTGCCAACTACCCGCTCACCGCGTTCAACGTCCAGACGGCTCACGGTCCCGGTCATAGGTGCACGTATGGTCGTCTGCCGCAGTTCTTCCTCGATACGGCGAAGCTGTGCACGGGCATGTTCCACCTGGTAGGAACTGGCGTTGAAACTGGCCTGCTCGGCTTCATAGGCACGGCGGGCATTCTCGAATTCGAGCTGTGACACCATATCGCGCTCGAAAAGGGTTCGTATTTGCTCGAATTCATTTTTTGCACGGAGCATGGAAGCGCGGTTCTGCTCCATCCGTGATTTCTGTCCCAAAAGACTGGCATTGGCTTCGTCCAGTCGGGCCTGGATGATGTCGGGACGGATCCGCAGCAGCACATCATCTTCATGGAC
Source organism: Cyclonatronaceae bacterium (assembly GCA_046483675.1). Classification (GTDB taxonomy): domain Bacteria; phylum Bacteroidota; class Rhodothermia; order Balneolales; family Natronogracilivirgulaceae; genus SKNL01. Next base: position 6,141 of record JAWOCT010000092.1, on the reverse strand, counting down.
GAAGTCACCTTCACGGACGTTGAGTTCCACGATCTCGCCGGATACATCGGGTGCGATCTTGACTTCCACTTCCGGCTGGATGCGCCCTGTCGCCGTCACGATCCGGGTGATGGTACGCTCTCCGACCGCCGATGTCTCAACGGGATGCCCGGTCGGGTTGCCGCCGATCCATCCGGCTGCACGACCGATTACGGCCAGCAAGGCCAATGCGATAAATACAGCGGCGAGGGAAAACCAGAATCGTTTGCTGGACCTTTTTTTTGATGCCATGCTGATGATGGTGACGTTCAGGATACACTTGGAATTGCTTCCTCCATTTTACGCAGTCCGGCTTTAAAGGTTACAGGCGAACCACGGTCCGTACCAGTATGGCCCCAGGATAACTACAGAATGGCTGCAGGACGGCCCCAGGATGTCTAAAGAATGGCTGCAGGATGATTGACACGGCTGCCGGGCGCGTCACAAAAAAAAGCGTTCACCTGTGTTGCTGACCCGACAGATGAACGCTTTTGATTGTCCCGGGAGGATGGCAAGATGGCCGGTTTAATCGGCCAGCGCGTCGATCTCAATCTCTTCTGAAATTCGACCCAGGAAGAAATCAAGGACTTTCTCCTGGAAGACAAACTGGTATATGGCCTGGATGCGGTTGGAGCTGGCGCGGATGAACTCGTTGTTCGCGTTGGTCAGCTCGATAAGCGTTGCGCTGCCTACGTTATAGCGCTCCTGCTCCGTTTCGTAGGCTTTCTCGGCCGCAATCAGTGCCTTTTCGGTGGCTTCCAGTTCCTTCGCATAGCCGACATAATCATTGTAGGCCTGCTGAAGCTCCAGGAATACCTCCTGTCGAAAATCATCCAGACGCAGCTCGGCGTTGCGGAAGTCGATACGACGCTGCTCGACCTGGTTGCGTGTCTGCCAGCGGTTAAAGATCGGGATGCTGACATTGAATCCGAAGGATCGGTTGATGTTGATATCGAAGAACTGGTCGGAAAAAGGAAAAACGGTCCCCTGGATCGGATCACGCTGCTGGTCACGGTAGGCTGTGGAGACTGATCCGGAGAGACTGACCTCCGGGATGCGACCGGACTTGCTGATACTCAGCTCGTAACGGGCTTGTTGCAGATCCAGTTCCGAAGCCCGGTAGTCCCTGCGATTGGCCAGGGCAATGCTGATCATATTCCCGAGGTTGTAATCCCGGACGGCGATTTCCTCTTCCCGGATGCCGGGTGCGACGAACTCGAACACGCCGAGGGGATCGAGCTGGAGATGCCTGGAAAGCCGGAGTTTGTTCAGGTTGAGCACGTTCTCGCTCTGAATCACACTCAGCTCGTTATTGGCGACCACCGATTCCTGGCTGAACTGGTCAACGATCGGACGCATACCCACTTCGACCTGCGCTTTGACCTGTTCAAGCTGCTTGCGGCTGGCTTCCAGGTTTTCCTGGTTGATTTCAAGAAGTTCGGAAGACAGCAGCACTTCAAGGAACCGGGCTGCCGCTTCGAAAATAATCATTTCCCGCGTGCGCTGATAGCGCTCCTCGGCACTCTCAATGCCGGTGCGGGCGCTACGCAGTTGATTGATGTTCCGGAACCCGTTGAAAAGCACAAAATTGGTCGAGATGCCGGCACGCAGGTTGTTGGTCGAAAAATCGTCAAAAGCAACCGCAGCCGGATCAAACTGGCGTCCAACGGTGCGGGTGCCTCCGAAATTGGCATTCAGGTTCGGGAAAAATTCCGCCACCTGCCGCCGGTACTGGCTTTCCGAGCGGTCGACTTCGCTTTTGCTGATCTCGATATCAACGTTGTTTTCCAGTGCGATCTCTATCGCTTCTTCCAGTGTGATGCGCCGCGACTCCTGTGCCGTGGACTGGGATGCCAGACCGAACATCAGTGCAATAATAAGTACGGAATAAGTCTTCATTGGATTGTTTCAAATTAGTATTTCAAATTCGGACGGCCTGTCCACCATGAGCTCGGAACGCGCCGCCCGCCCGGCCTTGCAACCGGTCATGGATAATGCGTCGGAACGATGTTCACGCATTCACCCGAAAGCACGCCATTCAAGGCTTGCTCCTCTTAGACGAATTGTAACACATTAGGTTGCAAAAAAGTTACCCGATGCTCATTCCTCGGGGTTTTTGCGCTCATCGATGGCTTCTTCGACGCGATTCATCACATACCGGACCATGCGCTGGGTGATCATCTTTTTGAGTTCCTCCATCAAAAGGGAATAGAAGGAAGTTCGTGGCGCGTCGATTGTGGTGGAGCAGTCGGATAATCGTTTCTTCTTAGCGGGGCGGCTCCCTTTGCGTGAAAGGAGGAATCCGACAAGTGCGGCTGATCCCAGCAAGTGAAGGGGATAGCGATCGACCCAGTAACGGATGCGTGTACGGTCTGTGACACTTTGACGGACCTCTGTCAGGGATGACTCGATTTCCTGCTGGATCTCTTCCATCTCCTGCTTGAGATTTATTTTCCGCGCCTTGAGCTCTTTTATGTCGCTGGACTTTGGGCGGTTCGTTTCCATCCTTTGTCAGTTATTAGGCTTTGGGGGTTCGCTGGCATCGCTTTGTTCTCCGCGGGCGGGGCCGGTGGCTTTTTCTTGACCGGAAACCGGGGATTCCGTGCCGTCCTCACTCTCGAAACGGCTCATCTGCACGGTCAAATCACTCATGAACTGCTGGAGCATCCGGCCCTGGGTGGATACGACCATCGACCGGGGCCGGCGGAAAAAAAACATCAGGCCGAGGATGATCATCGGAGCCGATACTACGATATAACCCAGTGACTGGCTCTCCAGAAACCCTCCGATTAAGCTGGATAAACCGAACAGGATGAGGATGAGTCCAAGCGCCAGGAAAACGATACCGGCAAGCCTGTACATCGCGTGTGCTATGAGGCCGGATATGTGCTCCCCCATTTCGAGGGAAAACAACTCGATGCGCTTTTCCATGAGCGCTTTTAGTTCGCCCGGCAGTTTCTTGAGACGGCTGCTGAGAGAATCGTATTCTTCGGGACTCATCCTTTACCGCTCCTTTTTGTGATTTTTCCAATGAAGAAACCGGCCAGCAGGGCTATGCCTACGGAGCCGACGGGATTCTTGCGCACCATTTCGGCCAGCCGGGCCATAGCCTCCTGCCGTTTCCGCTGGAAGGCTTCATCCTCCCAGGTTTCCTGGGCCTGGTGTGCCATTTTTTGAAGTGTTTCCAGAATGGGATGCATAGGATCGTGATTTCAGTAGTAGTCGGTAAGCTGTGTACGAGGCGGACAGGTTGTAATGAAAACAACCTGAAGACATCGGTTACAACAAAATACAGAATTCACGGCTAAATGCTAAAGATAAGCGCAGATGCCTGTGCCTTTATTCGAAACGGGGACTATTGATGGGATCTACCTTTATTCAAAACGGAGACTGTTGATGGGGTCCATCATTATTCGAAGCGAAGGCTTTCGATAGGGTCCAGACGAGCAGCCTTCCAGGCCGGATAGACCCCGAAAACCACACCGATCACCGTCATTCCGACAATCCCGGCCAAAATGGCGAAAACGGGCAGCACAAAGGTGGTGTCCATCAGGATGACCAGGATGTTGCCGGCAAGTATGCCAAGGAGCATGCCGATGACACCGCCAAGCTGGCACACAATTACCGCTTCGGTAAGGAACTGGGTTACGATGCTGCGCCGGTTGGCGCCGACGGCCTTGCGGATGCCGATCTCCCGGGTGCGCTCGGTGACCGAGACGAGCATGATGTTCATCACACCGATGCCCGCCCCCAGCAAGGCGATACCCCCGACGACAAAACCGAACAGATAAAGCACACCTGTAAAATCATCGAATACGCCACGAAGCGATTCATTGGTCTCGATCTCGAAGTCGTTCTCCCTGTCAGGGGGCACCTGCCGGATGACCCGCAGCAGGCCGGTCGCCTCATCCACCGTCTCATTGATCATCATGACCGACGGGGCGCGGATCTGCAGGTTGATATTGCGCTCGCGTCCGTAAATCGATGCCAGACGCGTGTAGGGTATGAGTACGAAATTGTCCAGCGATTGCCCAAACGCCGCACCCTTGGCCTCGATAACACCGACGATGGTGTAGAACTGCCCGTCGATGCGGATCCGCTGTCCCAGAGCCGCCCGATTGCGGAACAGCTTGTTCCTTACATCGGCTCCGATAAGCACAAAAGGCCGGGCATCCTCAACGTCGTCCCTGCTGAGGTCGCGTCCTTCTTCGATACTGTAGACATTGTTGGAAATCCAGAACTCGTTGCCGCCCCGGATACTCACATTGGGTTCGGTGGATTCCTCGTCCCGGTAGACACGCCCGTTTCGAAAGATGACATCCGGCGAGATGGCACGGGAGAGTTCAGCCAAATCCCGGAATCGCTCAAACTGACGGAAGGTGATAGGTTCACGCGCCGCTATGCCGTGGTTCGATCCTACCGTTACACTGGGCCGGGTGGTCACATTGATTACATCACTGCCCATAAGTGTCATGGTATTGCGGAAAAAGTTGTCGATGACCTTGACGGCCGTCGAGGCGCTGATCACGGCAAATACCCCGACCACGATGGCCAGCAGTGTGAGTGCGGCCCTGGTTTTGTTGGATCCCAGGGCGCCGAACGCCATTTTTATGGTTTGCCAGAGGTGCATGGGTTTCTCAGAAATAGCGCAGGGATTCGATGGGATCCGACTTGGCGGCTTTATGGGCCGGAAGAAAGCCGAACAGGACGCCGGTGATGGTGGTGATCAGGAATGCCAGCAAGACGGTGTACAAGCCCAGATGTGCCACAAAATACTGGTTGATGATATAGACGGCCAGACCGGAGAGCATGATGCCGGCGATCCCGCCGATAGCGCAGACAACGACGGCTTCAACCAGGAACTGAAGCAGCACTTCCCGGTACCGGGCCCCGACCGCCTTGCGGATCCCGATTTCGCCGGTGCGTTCCTTGACAGAAACGTACATGATATTCATGACCCCGATCCCGCCGACGAACAGGGACAGGGCGGTGAGGAAAATGCCCACTCCGTAGATGGCACCTGTCATGGCCCGATACTGCTGCTCGAACATTTCGAGTCGGTTGATGGCGAAATCGTCCTCCTGTTCCGGCGCCAGCTGCCGGATCTGGCGCATGATGCCTTCGACTTCATAGGCCCCTTCCTGCAGGGCCTCATCGTTTTCGAATTTCACGCGGATGGAAATGCCGCGCCTGAGGCTGTACAGATAGCGGTAGGTGCCGATGGGCATGATCACGGTGTTGTCGAAGCTCTGGATCCCGAGGAAATTACCCTGCCTTTCCAGTATGCCAATCACTTCGAACCGGCGCCCGCCGATCCGCACACGCTGTCCGATCGGATCGCGCCATTCAAACAGGGCGTCCGCCACATCGTAGCCCAGGATCACCACATTTCGACCCATGTGGTCCTCCTCCCCGGTGAAAAAACGTCCATCGGCAATCTCCACGGCGGAGGTAAGTTCGTAGCTTTGGGTCACCCCTTCGATCTGGACCCCCTCGGCCACCCGTGCGCCTTGACTGACCTGACGGTTCCAGCGTGATGCCTCGGCCGATACCGCCAGGGCCCAGTCGCTGCGGCGCGCGATCTCATCCGCGTAGGCAACTTCCATCTCGCGGCGGTTGACGTACTCCCACCAACGGTACTCCCCGCCGAAACCCCAGGGCCACTTCTGTATGAAGATCACATCCTGGCCGATCATCGACATGCTGGATTCAAAGGAGCGGTTGATGCCGTCAATGACCGTGACCATGGTGGTTACCATGAGAATCCCGATGACAATGCCGAACGTGGTCAACGCGGACCGCATCTTGTTGTTCCAGATGGCAAACAGCGAAAGCCGGATGCCATCAATAATACTGCGGAGGATCATGTTTCAGTTTTGTAGATGGCCATTGCCAGGAAAATGATACGGCATACACAGCGTGTCTACGGAAAGAACCTCTTCGGGTTTCAAAAAAAACAGCTGAATGGCTATTTTGGGCAATGGTGGTGAAGCAACAACTTTTCAGCAAAAAAAACAGAATACATGAAATGTACATGACCAGTTCGTTACCCGGACACACAGGCGTATGATTAAATCCGGTCATGTGAGTTCATTCTGACCTTATGAATCGAAATTGATATAA
>JAWOCT010000065.1:0-93517 GCA_046483675.1 Cyclonatronaceae bacterium | reverse complement strand
CGGATGTAGTATCCGCCCAGCCGCAATTCGACATAGGGGATGACATTGAGGGTGGCCGGGGCCTGGTAAGGTGAAGATCCGTTGTAGGTCGAAAACCGTTTGAAAAGCTGACGTAGCCTGGGTGAACTGAAATAGTCATCCACCCGCTTCGATACCGTCTGGAAGGCATCGATGCGCATGAAATCAGGCAGGTCGGCAACATGAAGATCCCGGACCCCCTGCAGCGGGTTGAAAAGGAAGGTGTCTGCAGTGCGGCGGTACAGATCGGCACTGTAATCCATGAAACGGTCCCAGGAATCTACATCTTCCGGGGCAATCCTCAGCAGCTCGGCCCGGTTTTTTTCCGGGTCGTGGTAATTCAGGAAGACCGAACCGTCAGGGAACTGATAACGGCAGACCGGATCGGTCGGGATCCACTCAAGATAATCGGAAGCCGCCTTGCCGCAGGCCTCGAAAACCTGTTCCAGGATAAAGGGCATGGTAAGGAGGCTCGGGCCGGTATCGAACCGGAACCCCTCCTCCCTGATTTCCTGCATTTTGCCACCAGGAGTATCATTTTGTTCAAAAAGATCGACTTTATGCCCCTTGGAGGCCAGTATGGCTGAGGCGGCGAGTCCGCCAAGACCTGCTCCTATGACACTGATCTTCATGTTTATGCCTGGCTTTTCTTCGTTAATACGGCCACGGATTCAATATGGTACGTCCGTGGAAACATGTCGACCGGCTGGACGCGTTCCACCCGGTAGTGCCGGGCCAGCGCGGCTGCATCGCGGGCCTGAGTGGCACTGTTGCAGCTTACATACAGGATCATCTCCGGTTGCATCACCAGCAGTTGGTCGATGACCGACTCGTGCATCCCGGCCCGTGGCGGATCGGTGACGACCACGTCCGGGCGGCCGTGACGGGCAATCAGCGCATCATTAAAAATGTCTTTCATATCACCCTGTTCGAAAACGGCATGTGATACATCGTTATACCTTGCGTTTTCCCTTGCCTTTTCCACGGCCCCGGCATGGATCTCGGTCCCAACCAGCCGCGAGGCCAGCTCGCTCAGGTAAATCGACAGTGTTCCGACACCGCAGTACAAATCATAAACGACCGGTATGTCCCCGTTTCCCCTCCTGTTCCGCCAGGTGCGTAGTGAATCGAAGACGACATCGTACAGGGCTTCTGCCTGCCGGGTGTTGGTCTGGAAAAAGGTGTTCGGATCGATCCGGAACCGGTATTTCCCCAAGTGTTCGTGGATGCAGCCCGGTCCGTGGACCACTTTCTGGTACCGTCCTTCGCTTGAAGGTGATCGAGTGTCATTGATGGTATGGATGACGGTCGTAATTTCCGGGAAAAGTTGCAGCAAATAGTCCGATAACGGAGATATTATGTTTTCATCATCGCTGCTTGTCACCAGGTTGACCATAAGGTCACCGGTGTGTACCGCATTGCGGATGATCAGGTTGCGCAGAAATCCCGTGTGCCGGTGGGTATTGTACGGCGGGATACGGTTTGCAAGAGCATACTCCCGCACGGAATCGAGGATGCGGTAGGAAACGGGATCCTGCAGGTGGCACTCCTCCAGGTTGAGGATGCGGTCATACCGTCCCGGCACATGCAGGCCAAGAGCAAAATCACGATCGGGGATCTCTTCGCCGGACTTCACCTCCTCGTCGGTCAGCCAGCGGCGGTCACCGAACGTATACTCCATTTTGTTGCGGTAGTAATACGGTTCCGGAGCCCCCATGGCGGGTTTAATGTTTGCATTATGAAAACCGCCTATCCGCTGGAAATGATCGGCAACATGGCTGGATTTGAAATCGAGTTCCCGGTCGTAGGGAACATGCTGCCAGGTACAGCCTCCACAAACATTGGCATGGCGGCATTTCGGAGTGATGCGGTCGGGCGATGGTTTCAGTATCTCGAGCAGCACGCCTTCGGCAAATTTCTTCCGTTTACGGACAATCCGGACTCGGACCCGGTCCCCGGGCGTCGTATTCTTGACGAAAACGGCATAATCTCCAACCCTGCCCAGCCCCTTGCCCTCAAACGCCGCTGTGGTAATATCCAGAACAAGTTCCTGCCCCTTTTTTACAGGGAGTGAAGGGTTTAGATGATTCATTCCGGATCAGCTGATTTCATTCCCGGCCGTATCTTTGGCGGGGATGTCGTAGGTTTCGAAGAGAAGAGCATAGGTTTCCGGACCGGCATCCTCACCCGACATGCGTGTCATGACCAGGTCCAGCTGTTGTGTCGCAAACACATTGAGTGTTTCCAGAAAGCGCAGCGCGATGCGCGGATGGCGCTTGGCCAATGTCTGAAAATCCGAAATGAAGAACCCGTAGAGTACAGAATCGGTGCTGCAGCGGGCCGAAGCCTTGCGGCGGACAAGGTAGTCCACGCTGAAGGCCCCGAACGACTCCGGAGCATGCAGAACAGTGAGTTCAACGGCGGTGTCGGTATGATCTTCCTGAAAGAGCAGTTCCACCGAACCCTGCTCGATCAAGTACAGGCCGGTGCCCGGATCGCCTTGGTGGTAGATGAATTCTGCGGCCTTGAAACGCCGCCGATGGCAGAGCTGAAGGAATTCATAGCGCTCTAGCTGCGACATGCGCTCCAGAAAAGGCGACTGAAAGATCAGTTCGGACTGCGCCTTGATTCGCTTAATGATTTTGGGTTTGAGCATGTGAGGGTCAACGGTTGAAAAATGCTTTTTCCAAGAGTGAAAATCACTGGTTAAGGTACAAAATGAAATGCAAAGTTGGGTAAATGATTCATATTCGAGGTCCGTTGGAATCGCAAAGGTTGTTAGAATGAATGCCCGATACCAAAATGCCAATATGGATTGCTGTTGTTGAACCAGCCTCTTTGCAGGTCATGCACCCGGTAGGCAACGTCTATACGGAATACGAGATACTCCCAATCGAGCCGGATGCCAAAACCTGAACCCACAGCTATCTGATTGTAAAACCGGTCAAAGCGGAATTTTCCTTCATCGAACGGATTACGTGTCCCGTACCAGATGTTGCCAAAATCGGTGAACCCGGCTATACCCCAGTTGGTACTGAGAAAGTTTTTCAGCACGACATGGCGATATTCAAGGAAGCCGGCCAGTTTTAGGTCGCCTCCGTTGATGGGAACTTCACCGGCTGATGGATTCAGGTCGGCCGGACCGAGCCGCAGTGGCGGCCATCCCCGGATGTCATTGCTGCCTCCGGCAAAGAATCTACGGTTGAGCGGGATCTGACGGGTTACCCCGAAAGCGTGTGCATATCCTGCAAAGGCCCTCCAGGCAAAAATACCGTTATCAAGGACCGGTGTGTACTTACGGTAATCCAGTGCTATGCGGACGAATTGACTGTAGGTGAGCGTGCTGTCACTCAGGCTGAGCGAAGGCACGGTGCCCTGAACGTCCCCCGCATCGAACAGGAACCGGTCCATGAGATAGGGAATGGTCCCGCCCAGTTCAATGGAAGATTCACTGAAGAAACCACGATCCCGTTTTATGAGATCTGTTTTGGCATAACGGAATGTGTAGCGTATGATGGAGCTGAACTGCGGATTGAAATCCTCCAGGATCCGTTCTACTATGATTTCATCAAACCGGTCCCGCAGATTCCGCTCGAATTGGGATGTCGCCGAAGCATCAAGCCAGTCGAGCTCAATAAAATCCAGCAAACTGGCCATCTGAGACCGGTGCCGGACCTCAAACTGATTGTTGAATCGGAAATTGGTATTAATGGTGAAGTTTTCTTGACGGCTTTGCGCCAAGCTGAGGCGGTAGCGCGTGCTGACATTAAGGAAATTGGGGGTCTGGTCCAACCGTCTGAACGGGAAATTCAGCCGCTGGACTGTATAGGCCGTGCTCAGCTCGGTGCTGTTGAGCAGGGTTCCGCCCACATATTCAAAATTACCTTGCAGACCGACCTCGAAATTCTCGGCACCCTGGAACAGGTTGTTGTTGATGTAGCGCACACCGGCGCCCGCACCGAACCCGAGACGTCGCATGCCGAAAAAATCGAACTGGATGCGGTGTCGGGGCAGGGTCTGTAAGCGTACGTATACAGGCAGGATGTCCTGGCTGTAATCGGGCAGGGAGCCGTCTTCGGTATGACCGAACTGATTGACCACCAGCATCCCGAGATTCTGATACAGGTTGATGGTGTTCCGGTAGGCGCTGTTATCGTAGACGGTTCCGGGCTTGAACAGGAGCTGTCGGGTGAGCAGACCCGTCCGTGTGCGGGCGGATTCGTCGGCGTGTATCACGATACTGTTCGACGGTTCCGTGTGAGGCGGTCCGGATAGTGTGTCGCGACGGACCTGGTCAAACTGGCCGTCCGGCCCCCGGACCTCAATGTGCACGTTACCAAATTGGTAGGTTCCACCCGGGAAAATGCGGAACATTACATCAAGCAAAAGGGAATTGAGCGTATCCTCCCTGACCACGGCAATCACCGAATCACGGGTGACAGAGGCATGTCCGTTGTTCCGAAGATGGTCAATGATACGGTTGCGTTCTTCGGCGATCTTGTCATAGGTGAATCCTTGTCCTGAATGGAAAGAAGTGTCGCTGTTTGCCCGGGTCACAAGGTCGCTGTCCAGGTAGAAATCAAGGATATCTTCCTCTGTACCGATCGCGGGCATTCCGCTGTAATACAGATCACGTATGCGAGACTGCCGTCCTTCGCGGACCATAAAGGACACTTCCAGCTGCTCCCTGTCAAAATAGGTGATGTTAGTGTCAATGACGGCGTTGCGGAATCCTTTGGATTCGTAAAAGGTGGCGAGCCTTTCCATATCGCGCTCCAGCACGCTCCTGTCAAGCAGTGCCGGGGGTTCGCCGATCCGGCTGGATATGCGGTGGAGCTGGTACCAGAAGGTGAGTCCGGGTATACCGAGAAACTGTCGGTTGGATTGGGTACGTACGATAGCCTGCAACTCACCGTTGCTGAACGCCTGGTTGCCCACAAAACGAACCCTGCGCACGCGGCGGTTGCTCTCATCGAGGTCTTCCTGTCTCAGGAGGATACCGCTTGTGCCGGCGAAACCGGCGACTGGCGCCGTATCGGATAGTGCTGCAGGTGCAGCGAGGATGGTCGCCGGTTCTGCTGCCGTGGCACTTGCGGTCATAAAATTAACCAGGCCAGGCAGCAAACAGAGGCTTATGACTCGCAGGAGGTATTTCAATGATATCGGGTACGGATAAGCAGGTGGCAGAAATCAGGACATTCACTAAATATAATCATTTGTGGGAAGGGCGGCAGATGAAATGTACACGACCGGGCCGGTGCCCGGGCACACAGGCGTATGATTAAATCCGGTCATGTCATTACATGTGACATTGTGAAACAAAAAAATCAAACACATGAAATGGTAACAGAAACGTGTATAAACGGATAGCTCAACAAATAGATCCGTGGCTATATCAATAGCCTGATCCTTGCAATCTGGAAAATGTCACTGTACAGGATGATTTAACAGCATAAAGGGCTGCATGCACGGGAGTGCAGCTGAATTCGGCGCGGTGTCTGGCGTTATGCGGTGTCTGAATTGGCCTGGCACCTGATGTGATAACCGGATTGCCATCCCTGCCAATATCGGGTTCCGGTATCAGACATCATCATAGTCAAACCCCTCGTCTTCCTCTCCGTGAAAGAAGTCTTCCTTCATGATATAATCGGGCCAGATCTCCTCGATGCTTTCGTACGGGGTATCATCTTCTTCATCCAGCTCGTAGAGATTGTCGATCACCTGCTGAGGGCAACCATTGCGCTCGGCCCATTCAATCAGTTCGTTCCTGGTTGCAGGCCAGGGGGCATCTTCAAGTGTTGCAGCAAGTTCAACGGTCCAAATCATAATATTTCTTTCTTAAATTTTGAGTTGCCGACTTTCGTCGGTTATAAACTAATTATTATGGTAAAATTCAAGTCCGTAACGGCATCACAATAAAATAATTTTGCGGGGGGTTAACCCTCTGGTGAAAGTTTGCTATTTTAGCAAATCATACGGAAGCAATTAACATTAATTTTGAGGTTTTTTATGGGATCATTTGGTGGAATTGAATGGCTTGTGATCATCCTGGTGGTGCTGCTGCTGTTCGGTGCGAAGAAAATCCCGGAGCTTGCACGCGGACTGGGACAGGGGATAACCGAATTCCGCAAGGCTTCCACCGACATACGCAAGGAAATCGAAAAAGGCTCTCAGGAGCCCACGGCTTCGGAGCGTGAGGAAAAGGAGCGGAAGGAGCGCAGCGAATCAGAACACAAACAAGCAGAACGTGACAAAGAAAAGGCCAAAGCATCCAGGGAAGAAGAGTAAAGACAATCTTTTGCATCTGCCTTTCCATCGTGAATCCTCCTTCATGCCTTGTCTGGCAGGGAGAGATGGCATCACGGATTCTGTGGTCTTAATGCACTTTTTCTGCTACTGACATCTTTCCGGCTGTGTAAACCCTCGTTAGATTTGCATGTCCGCCGTATACAACAATAACCCCTGTTGAATTATTTAATCCTGTTTCTTCCCCGTTTTGAAACAATCTGAAATTCGCAGTATCCGCGATACGTTGCAGTCCGGCAAGACGACCCTGCCGGAGATCGTACGTGACTATATCAACCGTATAGAGAAAGCCAATCCCGGGATCAATGCCTTTAGCCGGCTGCACAAAGAGCAGGCGCTCGCCCGGGCCGAAAAGATCCAGAAAAAAAGTGAGGACGGTACGGCCGGACCCCTGGCAGGGGTGGTAATGGGGATCAAGGAAGTCCTGTGCCAGGAAAGTTACCCGGCCACCTGTGCTTCCAGGATGCTGGAATCCTATGAGGCTGTCTATGATGCCACAGTCGTAGAACGGCTCAACCAACAGGATGCCGTGATCATCGGACGCCTGAACATGGACGAATTTGCCATGGGATCCTCCAATGAAAATTCGATTTACGGACCTGTCCGCAATCCACACAATCCCGACCGGGTACCGGGTGGATCCAGCGGGGGCAGCGCGGCAGCGGTCGCGGCAGGGTTGTGTCATGCCACGTTGGGGAGCGACACGGGCGGGTCGATCCGGCAGCCGGCCTCTTTTTGTGGCGTAGTGGGACTCAAACCGTCTTATGGACGTGTTTCACGCCACGGACTGATCGCCTATGCTTCCTCTTTCGACTGTATCGGCCCGCTGGCCCGTTCGGTCACTGATGCGGCCACGATATTGCAGGCCATCGCCGGTCATGATCCAAAGGACGCCACCTCATCCTCCCGCCCGGTTCCCGAATATCCCACATTGCTCGATAATCCTGATCCCGACATCAAGGTCGGCATTCCGCAGGAGTATTTCAGTGAGGGCCTGGATCCCGGTATCCGGGAGCGGGTCATGGAGGTCGCCGATCGTATGAAAAAACAGGGTGCCACCCTGGTTGATATACGACTGCCGCACCTCAAATATGCCATTGCGGCCTACTATGTGCTGGCAACGGCGGAAGCTTCAAGCAACCTGGCGCGTTTTGACGGCATCCGTTACGGGCACCGGGCCGACATGAAAAAAGTCCGGCAGGAGTTGAAAGCCGAACAGGCTGCCGTAACCACTGAAGAGCAGGCCGCCACCCTTGATACCCCGATGATCCGCCTCTACAAGCAAAGCCGCACCGAAGGATTCGGCACGGAGGTCAAGCGCCGCATCATGCTGGGGACCTATGTGCTCAGCGCAGGCTACTACGATGCCTATTATGCCAAGGCCCAGCGCATCCGCCGGCTCATCAAGCAGGATTTTGAAGAAGCGTTTTCCCGGGTGGATGTGATCCTTTCACCGACCGCGCCGACCACGGCATTTGAACTGGGATCCAAGATCAACGACCCGCTGCAAATGTACCTCAACGACATCTACACCATTTCCGCCAATCTGGCCGGAATCTGCGGGATCAGTGTGCCGGCAGGGAAGCATGACAGCGATGGCATGCCTATCGGGGTACAGTTCATGGCGGATGCGTTCCATGAACCCGAACTGCTCCGAGCCGCACGGCTGGCCGAAATTGTTGTCGCCGACCGGGAAAGCCATGCGGGGTTCTAATCCTGGATCCATGCATGAAACACCAGGGTTCTCATAGTGCTATCGTTTTTATCACCATGCTGTTGGCCGCCCTTGGGGGATGCGCACCGGACGATTCTGAACCGCATCTCACCTTTGTCGACCGGGGCCGTGAAGTGCCTGCCTTTTCCGCCGATTCGGCCCGTGCATTTATCCGGCAGCAAGTGGATTTCGGTCCGCGCAATCCCGGATCGGTAGGGCACCGGCTCACCCGGGACTACCTGGAGCGGCAGCTGCGCATCTATGCCGGTCCGCAGTCCGTGTATGTTCAACCGTTCACCCATACCGGCTATAGGGGGGAGACATATGAGATGAGCAACATCATAGCGGCATTCCGCCCGGATATCAGCGACCGCATCATGCTTCTTGCTCATTGGGACACCCGGCCCAGGGCTGAAAGGGATCCTGATCGGCAACGGCGCGATGAGCCTATTGCCGGCGCCGACGACGGAGGGAGCGGGGTCGGGGTTCTGCTGGAACTGGCGCGCCTTTTCCACGACCATCCCCCGCCCGTCGGGGTCGATATCATCCTTTTTGATGGAGAGGACTATGGACGCGAGGGCGACCTGGACTATTACTTTCTGGGATCGCGCCACTGGTCGGGCCACCCGCCGGTGTCCGGCTACCGGCCGCGTTTTGGTATCCTGCTGGACCTGGTGGGCGGACAGGATGCGGTCTTTCCCAGGGAAGGGTTTTCCATGCAATACGCGCCCCGGCTTGTCGATGAAGTATGGAGCATCGCACAGGAAATGGGATATGGCGACCTGTTCATCGATGAAAAGGGATCTTCCATTGCCGATGACCACTGGATCATAAACCGGAAGACCGGTATTCCGACCATCAACATCATCCACCATAAACCGTCCCGCTCATGGCAAACCGATGTCA
The DNA here is from genome assembly GCA_046483675.1 of Cyclonatronaceae bacterium. GTDB lineage: Bacteria > Bacteroidota > Rhodothermia > Balneolales > Natronogracilivirgulaceae > SKNL01. Next base: position 84,573 of record JAWOCT010000065.1, on the reverse strand, counting down.
ATTTTCCCGATCACTGGCACACGCACGCTGACGACATGGATGTCATCGGCACCGAAACGCTCCGGGGAGTGGGTGAGGTACTGCTTGAACTGGTTTACAACCGCCTTCGATGAGTCGTATTCCCGGCAAAATTCCCTGGATGCCCGGCTCACCAGCAGACTCATACTCATATTTTGGCATAAAACTTTACCTTACTCATATTTACTTCGCATGAACTCGTTCCAGTTCATTGCCCCTTTCGTTTGACCTCTTAAAACTGTTCTCACGCGACATGAAAAAAAGAAACTTTCTCAAAATCAGGCTCAGGGTACCTTCCGAAGAACAGGACATCGTATCAGATGAACTGGTCGTTTACGGATTTGATGGATTCGAACAGCTGGAAAATGAACTGGATGCGTGGATATTGGAAGAGAGATTTACATATGGTATAAAAACGCAAATGGAAGAGTGGCTTTTGGAGCAGTCCGGAGGCAGGTGGTACATCATCGGGGAAGAAATTTTGCAGGAACGCAACTGGAATGAGGAATGGGAGAAGACGATCCGGGCGCAACGGATCGGACGTTTTTTTGTGCATCCCACCTGGACGGATGAGACTGTGCCGGAGGATGCCATACCGATTGCAATCGATCCGAAGATGGCTTTTGGAACCGGGTATCATGAGACGACCCGTCTGCTCCTTCAGCAGCTTCCCATCTACATCAGGCCCGGTGACCGGGTTCTCGACATGGGCACGGGCACAGGGATCCTGGCCATTGCTGCGCTGCTTTTGGGTGCTTCCGAAGCGACCGGTATCGATATCGATCCCTGGAGTTACGATAATGCCCTGGAGAATGCGCGTATGAACAACGTGGCCGGGCGACTGGATATCCGCATCGGGTCAGCCGAGAGCATTCCACCCGGTCTGACGCATAACGTGATCCTGGCGAATATCAACAGGAATATATTGCTGGATCTGGCATCTCCCTTGATCCAGTCACTGGCACCCGGCGGGTTTTTGATGCTTTCGGGTATCATGGAAAACGATATGGAAGCCTTCTACGGAAATCCGTTATACAGCCGGCTGGAGCAGGTTGCCCTTTACTCCGAAAATGAGTGGCGTGCTCTGATTTACCGCAAATAAGTGGATTCGATTCATGTGGAAACTTGCTATATTTCACCTCGAAATAGTATAACTGATCAAGTAAAAAGTATTCCGAAAAGCCCTCGTGACCGAAAAGAAAACATCGACTGACAGCAGCCGGCAGGATATGGCCCATGTGGAAGCGGCGCTCTCCGGGGACCAGCAGGCCTACCAGCGATTGGTGGAAAAATACCAGCGGGCGTTGTACTTTCACATCCTGAAGCTGGTACGCAACCGGGATGTGGTCGACGACCTGGTCCAGGAGGCGTTTCTCAAAGCATTTGACTGTCTGGAATCCTATAACAGGCAATATGCCTTTTCCACATGGATTTACCGTATCGCCACCAATCACAGCATCGACTATCTCAGAAAGAAAAAGCTCAGTACGCTGTCCATTGACGAACCCGTACAGGGCAAGGATGGAGAGATGAGAATGGAGCTCACCGATGAATCGGCCGGAACGGACCTGGAGATCATTCGCAAGCAGCGGCGCAAGATGGTCCGCGATGCCGTGGAAAGTCTGCCGGAAAAATATCGGCTGGTGGTGCGGATGCGGCATATGGAAGAGAAGAGCTACGAGGAAATCGCCGAAGAGCTGTCTCTGCCGCTGGGCACCGTAAAAGCACACATTTTTCGGGCGCGGGAGCTTCTCAACAAGCATCTAAAGCAGAAGCTGGCAGCATATTGATGCTTTATTGTGAAAATTTTCACCTTGGGGTTGTGGGTAACTGGCAAAGCTTCGTATCCTGAAACCATGGTTGTAATTAAAACAATAAAACGTTTATGAGGTATGATATGAAGAAAATACTACTGCTTGCCGTAGTGACCCTTTCACTCTCATCTGTTTATCAGGCTGAAGCGAACCACCGATATTCCATCGACGAAGCTGCAATTGATGATCTCTTCGCGTCTTCACAACAAGTCGATCCGATGTCTGCCTTCAATGGTGCTTTCGGTATGACTGCCTTGCAGGAAGCAGATCACGGCAAAGAGCCTGCATTAGCTTTTGCTCTTGCATGGGTGCTTGGACCCCTTGGTGTCCACCGTTTTTATCTTGGAACAGCTACAATGACAGGTGTCGGTTACATCCTGACGTTGGGTGGATGTGGTATCGTTGCAACGATTGACTGGGTTATGTTGCTCGTAGAACTTATCGAGGAGAAAAACTTCGAAAACTATGTCAATAATCCGCGATTCTTTATGTGGACCAATTAGCAATAGCTAACACCTGTTTCAGTGTAAAAAAGGCAGATCCGGAAGGGTTTGCCTTTTTTGCATCAGGGACGGTTCGACGAGCTCCAGGAACCAGGCTGCAATCTCACGAATGTATTTCCCGGACTTAATTTTGTTGTGCTCCACGGCATGGTATTCAGCCCTCTGGATACCGCCGAAGTAAAAAGCCTGAAACAAACCGCCGCCGGTAAACAGCGCCGTGGCATAATAGCCAGTGTAGACGTTATACGCTCCCCAACCGAGCGCTGCGAGCTGCAGGCCAAGGCTGCCAAGCCCTTCTCCGGCTTTACCTGCATACATCTGCCCGGATCCCGGGAGAAATGTGGATAACAGTGCCGCCTTGCGCGGATTGAGGCGGTCCGGCGGGGAGGCAGGGAGGGATCCCGACAGCCCCAGTTTGCCAAGATAAGCATGCATCTCCGCCTCGGCTTCCTCCCATCGTTCCAGTTCCAGTAGTGCCAGCACAGGAAGATATCCCGAAAGAAGCCGCCAATCCGGATTCTGGACCATGTGGTTCAACCGAGTCGATTCTGCCAGCACACCTTCCCAATCCTCCCTTAGATACATCAGGAGGGTCCGTTCATGATGTATACGATACTGCAGCTGCGCGGGAAGGGCCCTGGGTGAGGCGCGTCGCAGATTTTCAAAAGCCTGGTCGTATTCTCCAAGATGTTTCAGAGCCCAGCTACGTGCCAGCAGTGCCTGCATACGATTGGAACGCTCACCGGAATGAAAAAAGATTCTCTCAGCTTCCACTGATGCCGACCGGTATTCGCGCGCATCCATCAAGGCAACCCATCTCTCAAAAACCTTGTTGACCGCCCTGGTATTTTCCATCTGAATTACAGTATCCTTGGCCGATCCGTCCTCCGCAGACAAAATGAAGTCCTTGGGTGATCCGTCCTCTGCAGACAAAATGCAAACCATTGGCAAACCGGCCGCAGGGGTGCTGATATGCCATAGGCTGTCAGCGGAATACGGAGCGCAGTGGAATATGCAGATCAAACAGAATGCGCTGATCGATTTCTTCATAGATTTCTTCCTGTGTTATTCTGACAGCTATCGCGCTGCCCCAGATATTCGATACATAAAACAGGCCGAGTGCAGATCCGGCGGCCCATGTGCGCGGATGTCCGGCTCCGGACCGTGTCAGGCTTTCCGCAAAAATCCCTCCGAAAACGGCAACCTGCAGAAAGGAGCTGATCCCTGCACCCCGGCGTCCGGCATACATTTTCCCACTGCCTGGTACAAGTGCCGACATCAGGGCGGCGACAAGCGGTGATTTACTATCCGCCTGCTGCAATTCGAGTGCGTACTGCCGAAAGCGTTGCTGTTCTTCGGCCATGGAAAAAAAGCTGCCGGTAAATGATCCTGAATGAGATTCAAAACCGGGAAAGTCCCTGAGCAGTAAATGCATTCCGGCCAGCTGAAAGGACTGCAGCTCGGCATGGACTTCCCTGCTGAATTCGGCCGACGCAAGTTCACCGGTTGCAGCCAGAAGATGTTCGCGGTCCCCCTGAACGCTGGCCTGATATGTTCGCAGGTAGAACGTGTAAAACACAGCCTGCAGATAGCTGGGGTGCGTTTTGCCGATATACTGAAACCGCTCGATGGCAGCCGGAAGCATCATCCGGTTGTAGGCTGACCACCCCGCCAGGAAATGGAGTGAATCCTGCAGTACCGGTTTTCGGGCCAGAGTGTGGCGGTAGTCATGTTCGAATTCCACTATGGCATGAAGTGCGTCACCCCAGAACTGCTGTTCGACGAGATGGCGGATAAAGCGAAACTCACTGTGTTCAGTGCCCGAAAACGAAAACGATTCAGCCGCGAAAAACAGCAACAAGAATGCAATGATAACCAGAGTTGCGCTTCGGGAGGTGCTCATTTGTGATAGCGTGCGGTTTCATCAATGATGCGGCCTTGCTCATAATCCAGTCTGTGCTCGGCGGCATCCATGGCTGATAGGCGATTGCAGCGGGATATGCGGTCAGCTGTCAGAATTATTCCCGGAACCAACCCTCTTTCGGTTATGATCTCCCGGCTGAAGACAGAACAGGAGGGATGGTAGATGCAACGGTTTGAGAGCTGGGGGGATATGGCATTCTGATAAGCGTACAGGGATCCGCTTAATACCAGCGAGACCGGATTGTATCGCTCCATCGCATTGCGGCCCAGGAAACGGGGTGGGCGGCTATGCCTGCCGGAGTCAGGGGCATGTTTGCGATGGAGGTGTCGCTCTACACCATAGCCGTCCGAAACGGGGATGTCTGATGCCAGCCTTATCAGTGCAATGTCTGTTTCAATTGACTGCGAGAAGCCCTTGTTGGCAGCCAAAACAGACAGAAACAGAGTAAATGCGAAAGCAACGGTGAGGTTACCGGATAATCTGTGCATCATCGGGAATCTGAAAATTGAAAAATGGACTGTCGGCCTGTTCGTTGACCTTAATCTTGTCAAAGAGGGTCTGCATGACCAACGAGTCCTGTTCGGATTCGTACTGGATGGTCGTGATTCTCTGCGGAAAAGCATGGTCCAGTATTTCCGTGTAGGAATGGAAATAGGTTTGCTGGATGATGCGGTCAGATACATCATGCATGGCAATGTAGACCGGGCGGTAGTCCCGGTGGACCAGCTCTGCTTTGGATAAATGGGAAACCAGCTCGGGGGGCGGATCCCAATAGGATATTTCATTGCCATCTGAAAATTCGGTCCCCGATTGCCGGAAACCCAGTCTGCGCAAACCCATATCGTCCGTGAGCCCCTGGAAGAATAGAAAGAACTGACTGGTTTCGGAGCTCATGTCAGGATTCTGCTCGTATTCAACGGTATTATCTTCCGGGTCGTATGCATGCATCTCACCAAGCCGGTTGGTCTTAATGATCAGTTCCTCGGGTTCGGTGGTGTGGATTACCAGGGTTCCGTCGGTATGGTAAAAAAGCGAGGAAGTGGACTGGACGGTCACACCATCCTGCCAGACGCGGGTGGTGACTTCCGAGCTGATTTTTTCGAGGGGGCCTCCCTGGCTTAGCGCAATCAGCACGATTGACACGATCCCGGAGAGCGTAAATCCTGCGTTACTGTTATTGTGGCCTTTGTAGAGTTTTTGGGGCATTGCAGAAACAATGAAAGTCTTTATCAGACCTGGTGTCTATGATATGCAGGGTCGTTTTACATCGCATTTCAAACTTGCACTGAAAATACAACGGGAACGGACAATCAAAAAATACAAGTTGTCTACGAAGCTTCCATTCCTGCCAAGGCACTTGTCTGAGGAAAAGCAACAAACTCATCCAGTAGTGGAAAACATCTTTTGAAAGTTGCTTCAGATCAGGTTATCATCTTGGCATGAATTGAAAAACGGGACCTTACATCATAAGGCATGGCTAATCCAGGTGAATCCAAACCCGACAGCGGACAAATCGGCTTTTTTCTGCTTGACTTCCTCATGATCATCCTGCTGGTGGTCAATCTGGTTTGGATCGTCTTTGACTGGTTGTTTGAATACGAATTGATCCGCGGCTATCTGTACCAGGTTGTTCCGGCTTTTACCGAAATGTACGCTGCGAACATCCATCCCCGGTTCATCCTGATCGACCTGATGTTCGTATCGGTTTTCCTTGCCGAGTTTTTTGTGCGGTGGATCATGGCGGTCTACAACCGCATGTACCACCGGTGGTTTTTCTTCCCGTTCATCCACATTTACGATCTGCTGGGATGTATACCGGTGGGTGGATTCCGGTTTCTGAGGTTGTTGCGGATCATCTCCATTACGTACCGCCTGCAGAGAAACGGGATAATCGACCTGAGTGATACTACCCTGGTACGGTTCATCCGCAAGTATTATGGCATCCTGCTCGAGGAACTGTCCGATCGCGTAACCCTGAATATCCTGAGCGATATCCAGCAGGAGGTGCGCAACGGCGGGCCCGTGGTCGACCGTATCATAAATGAGGTGGTCATGCCCCAGCGGGAGCCGCTGGTGGAGTGGATGTCACACCGCATCGAGAAAGTGGCCAACGACAATTACGAGGGATACCGGGAGGATATCCGCGAATATGTTCTGGAGCGCATCAATGTGGCGGTGGATGAAAATGAGGAATTTGCCCGTCTCGAGCAGATCCCGGTATTCGGATCCCTTATGCGCAGCACCATTGAAAAAGCCATTGGCGACATGGTGTTCAGCGTAATCAATGGCATTATGCAGGATCTGGCCTCAAAGCGCAACCGGGTACTTATCAACGAGACAGCCGATGTGCTGTTTGATGCCATACTGCTGAAGGAAGAGGATACCGAACTGGACCGACTGGTTGTTGATACCGTAGACCGTTCGCTGGAAATCGTCAAGCAGCAGGTAAAAGTGCAGCAGTGGAAGGTGCGCGATCTGGCCGTGGACGAAGAGGATTTTCGCCGGCGCCTGCGTGAAGAGCTAATGAAAACGGCTGACGTCCCCGCGGACCCGAAGCAGGGCAACGCGCCTCCGGATGTCCATCCGGACGATGCGGCCCCGACGGAACACCCGGAATCCGCCGAACATCCGGAAGAAGCACCCCCGCATCCACCCGGAAGAGGAACCCCGCCGAGTCGCCCGGAAGAGGCATCCCCGCATCCACCCGGATCGAAAACAGATCGCAAGAACCAATGAGCGGATATGCCAACAACTTGATGGAGCGAACCGGGCGGATCCGCCGCGAAGCGCTCAGGCTCGGTTTTGATGCGATCGGGTTTGCCCGGGCGCGCCGTCTGGAGGAACAGGAAAGCCGGCTGGAGCAGTGGCTCAAGGAGGGACGCCATGGCACCATGCAATGGATGGAGCGGCACTTCGACAAGCGGGTGGACCCCCGCAAGCTGGTGCCCGGTGCCCGGTCGGTCGTCTCGGTCATGATGAGCTATCACCAGCCGGAACTTGCGCGTGGTCAGCTCCACTCGGAACATCCGAAAATCTCGAAGTATGCACTCGGGGAGGATTATCACAATGTGATGAAGGACAAACTGTTCGAACTTTTTGCCTTTACCGGGGAAGTGACCGGCGGGGTGGAAGGACGCGTTTTTGTGGATACGGCTCCGGTGCTGGACAAGGCCTGGGCCGTGGAGTCGGGTGTCGGCTGGTTGGGCAAGCACACCAATGTCCTCAACCGGGAATGGGGATCATGGTTTTTCCTGGGGGAAATGATCCTGGATGCGGAATTCGAATACGATGAGCCGGTGGCAGATCATTGTGGTAGCTGCACCCGGTGTATTGATGCCTGTCCCACCGATGCCATCCATGAGCCCTACAAGGTGGATGGCAGCAAGTGCATATCCTATTTCACGATCGAATTGCGGGACGAGATACCACAGGAGTATCACGAGCAGATGGGAGAGTGGATTTTTGGATGCGATATCTGCCAGGATGTGTGTCCCTGGAACCGGAAAGCGCGCAGCGGATCGGAACAGAGGCTGTTCGCACGGCCTGATGCGGTCGATCGCGACGTGGATTTCTGGGAGGAGCTGAATCTGCAGGAATACAGGGAGCTGTTCCGGCGAAGCGCCGTGAAGCGCGCGAAATTCGAAGGACTTCACCGGAATATCAGGATTGCCGGCACCAACCTGCGCAGGTCAGACCGTACATTTATCAATGTTGCCGGCAAGAAAAAGAAGCCTTAGGCCGCATGTCGATGCAGTCTCTGGCTGCATGTCGATGCAGTCTCTGGCTGCAGGACGGCAGAGTCTCTCGTCGAGCCAGCTGGTGCAACCTGTTTGTTAGCAAACCGGCAGGTCAGGCCTCCGAATAATCCTCGGTATAAGCTTGCACTCCGGCCATCTCCACCATCAGATGGAACAGGTCGGTGTTGCGGGTGAGGGGGCCGATGCGGTCGCTTCCCGGGCCCATCACAGCCAGCTCGACATAATCCGCCGTGTGCGCGGTCCCGACCCAGCTAAACGCCAGATAGTTGGCCAGTATCTGTCCCATTACGGGCCAGGGCCGGCTCATCATCCTGTTCAGGTTTACGAATTCACCGGCATAGGCCTTGCGCAGGGTTTCGGCTTCATCCCGGCGGATCTCGATTTTTGTGGCATACTCCACCAGTTCGCGGATCTGGCTGACCGAGCTGTTCTCGTTCAGCTGGGGAAGGAACCAGTTGTTGGTATGGCGGAATTCGGCCAGGAGATCAAAGCGCGGACCGCTGTCATTGTAGCCCGAACCGACGCCGCTGAGGCCCGGATTGCCATTACCGTGGTCGGTCGTAATGATGATGAGCGTATCCTCCCGATTTTCGGCGAATTCGAGCGCTTTGCCGATGGCGTCATCAAAGGCTATCTGGTCGTAGACGAGGCCGGCGGCGTCATTGCCGTGGGCGGCGTGATCCACTCGTGCGCCTTCCACTTGCAGGATGAACCCGTTGGGATTCTTCGAAAGGCGGTTGATGGCGGTCTCGGTCATCTCGGCCAGCGAGGGAATGTCGCGGCGCAGTTCCTCGGTATTGATATGGTCGAGGGTGTAGGGAACGTGGCCATCATCGAAAATACCGAGGAGTTTCTCGTCGCCGCCGAATTGCATAAGATCGTTTTTCTTGCGGACGACCTTGTATCCCGTTTGGGCGAATTCACTGTACAGGTCGCGCTGATCCTCCCGGTGCTCGGCATCAAAAAACAGATTGCCGCCGCCGAGCAGTACATCGTACCCGCGCTCAAGATACTGCTCGGCGATGATGTGCTGGTCGCCGCGTGCCATGACGTTGGCGCTGAAACCGGCCGGGGTGGCGTGCGTGATGGTGGCCGTGGTAGCCAGACCGGTCGCCTTTCCGGCATCCTGGAAAATGCGGAGGATGGGTTTGAGCGCCTGTCCGTCTTCGTTCATGTTGACACGGCCGTTGACAACACGATGTCCGGAACCCCATGAGGAGGATGCGGCGGCCGATCCGGTGACAATGGAGTTGGCCGAAGCCATATCCATAAGGCCCCGGTTGACCCTTTGCTGTTCATAAAGTGAGATCCAGTGCGAGGGACGTCCGTAGTGACGGCGGAGCAAGTGATCGGCGGCAGCCAGGGTTCCGCTGCTCATGCCGTCACTGACCAGGAAGATGATATTTTTTGCATCGCCAGCCCCGGCCCTGGCATTTTGAGAGGAGCAACTGCTCAGCATGGCTCCGGAACCGAGCATCATTCCGGAAAGCGCGCCTGTTTTTAAAAAATCCCTTCTGCTGAATGAGCCGTTGTTTGACTTCTTTTTTGACATGGAGAGGTGGTTTTAGGGCAAGATCGATGTTTCAAGTGACTGATGCCGGCGCTGCCGGTCCAGTTAAGCATGCTGTTTCCGAAAAGGATAATAAAAAAGATGTAATCATACTGTAAAATTATGAAATTCATTGCGAAAAATTGCTGTTAGTCAATTACCAAAAAATATTTTATTGGTGCCGTATGTTATATATCAAAAAAAATCTTTTTTAACCGTATCTGACAAGGAGGTTTAACTGAATGATCAAAAACACTTTCAGGACCGTGTTTCTCATGGCGCTGGTAGCGCTGCTTTTTTTGTTAATCGGCGGCATGCTGGGCGGGCAGACCGGCATGATCATCGCCCTTGTGATTGCGTTGTCCATGAATTTCTTCAGCTACTGGTATTCCGACAAGCTGGTGCTCAGGATGTACCGTGCACAGGAGGTGAACAGGGATAACGCACCACGGTTTTATTCCATGGTCGAGGAACTGTCCCGCAATGCCAATATCCCTATGCCCAAGGTCTATATCATCCCACAGCAGCAGCCCAACGCCTTTGCAACGGGGCGTAATCCCCAAAATGCCGCTGTAGCTGCCACACAGGGAATCCTGCAGAGCCTCAACGAACGGGAATTGCGCGGGGTGATGGCGCATGAGCTGGCGCATATCAAAAACCGGGATATCCTGACCCAGACTATCGTGACCACGGTGGTGAGTGCCATCACCATGATCGCTCAGTTTGCCATTTTCTTTCCAATCGGAAGGGGGGATGGCAGCGGTCCTAATCCAGTTGTGCTGCTTCTGACACTGATCCTCGCTCCCCTGGCCGCTGCCATGCTGCAGTCGGCCATATCACGGACCCGAGAGTTTGAAGCCGATCGGGTTGGTGCCGAGATATGCGGCAGCGCAGAAAGCCTGGCCAGTGCACTCCGGAAAATCCAGGCTTCGGTGCAGCGCACGCCCATGCAGGCCTCTGAGGCGGCCCAGCGGTCCACGGCGCACATGTTCCCGGTAAACCCGTTCTCCGCAAGAGGAATGAGCCGGCTGTTCTCCACCCACCCCGACACCGGTCTGCGCATCAACAAACTCATGGAAATGGAGAAAAGCGGGGTGTATCCCTGAATCAATTTTTGAATATGGTGCGGGGAATGTGTACCATTTTGTCAGATGCAACAAAACGGTATCAATTAAGCCGGTCTATCGTGTAAGGAATCTTGTCCGGCATGGTCTATTCCGTACCGAAAGCAAATGGAAACGTAACCAAGGAAGACATATGGGATCACTGAACAAAGCAATGGTTATCGGACGACTCGGGGCGGATCCCGAGGTTCGCTACACACAGAGCAACACCGCAGTAGCCAACATGAGAGTGGCTACCAATGAACGGTACCGTGACAGCAACGGCGAACTGCAGGAAACAACCGAGTGGCACAGGATCGTGGCCTGGGGCCGGCTGGCGGAAAATTGCCAGCAGTTGCTGAAGAAAGGGTCGCTGGTATACTTCGAAGGTCCGATACAAACACGGTCCTGGGAGGACAAAGAAGGCCAGAAACAGTATACAACCGAGATCAAGGCGCTGACTATGCAGGTGCTGGACAGCCGTACTGATTCCGGAGGGGAGTATCAGGCCCCGGCCAAGGAGGAACTCTCCGTCAATGACGGGGACGATTCTGGCGGGGATGATGACCTTCCCTTCTGACCGGACACAAACAAAAGGCGGGTTTCGTCAGTAAGGAAGCCCGCCTTTAATTACCGGACTTGCACTGCTGTTACGAATTGAGGTCATATCGGATGACAGCATTGCATGCGACCCGGAATGTAGTTAGCTTTCAGCTGTCTATATTCCTGTACCGATTTCTTAACTCCGTTGAATAACTTTTTGGTGTTTCAGATAATGGATGCCGGCAGCCGCCTGTGGAAAGCAGCGGAGGGAAGTACCTTTGATACACTTCTTGTCAATCCGGTCGATTTCATTGTCCTCATCGTAATTATTTTGATGGGCCTTGCCTTTTCAGCGTTCTTTTCCGGAGCGGAAGTGGCTTTCTTCTCACTGGACAAGAAGGTGGACCGAAAAACCATCAAAGATGCTGAAAAGGATGGTGCGCTGGGCAGAGTGCTCTACATGCTGGACAAACCCAGGCAGCTTCTGGCTACGATATTGATCGGAAATACGTTTGCCAACATCATTACGGCCGTCGGTGCAGCTGTGGTTACCGGAAGGCTGGTATCCCTGTTCGAGTTGCCTCAGGTGATCGTATTTACCGCTGAGATCATTGTGCTCACTTTCGCTATAGTAATCCTGGCTGAAATCACTCCAAAACTGCTCGCCTTGAACATGCCCCTTCAGGTCTCGAGAAAGTTCAGCGGCCTGCTCTACTTCTTCTTCGTGATATTTGGACCATTATCCCGCTTGATATCACAGAGCACTCGTGTCCTTGAAAAAAACATACCACGGCCATTCGACACCATTTCAACGGAGGACCTTAAGGCCATCGCCGAAGTAGGGGAACTGCACGGATCCATCCATGGCGACGAAAGGGAGATCATCGAAAATGTCATCGAGTTTGGCAAGACTTATGTCCGGGAGATCATGACCTCACGGGTAAATATCTCGGCTATCAATACCCAGAACACCTTGCAGGAAGTGCTGGATCTGATCCGGGAAAAAAGCATATCCCGGCTGCCACTTTATGAGGATAATCTGGACAATATAACAGGCATCATTCACTCCAAGGACTTGCTCCCCTACATCAATTCAGATCTTGGAGCCACTACCATCAATTGGAAGACATTGGCCCGCAAACCATTGTTTATTCCGACAACCAAAAAGCTGGACGATCTGCTCCGGGACTTCCAGCGGGAGAAAACCCATATCGCCATTGTGGTCGATGAATACGGGGGCACCGAAGGGGTCATTACCCTGGATGATGTGCTGGAGGAGATCATCGGCGAGATCACGGATGAATACACGGAAACCGTCGAACTTTTTACCAGGAAAAAATCCGGCAATTATATTTTTGATGCCAAGATCGATCTGGATGATATGGCGGACATCCTTTCTTTGGAGCTTACGACGGATGAGGATGAATATGAGACGCTGGGCGGTCTCATTTACCATTTGCTCGAACGCATACCGGAAGAGGGCGAGACCATTACGTTCAAGGGACTGGAACTCACGGTCGATGAAATGGATAACAACCGTCTTTCCAAGGTCGAAGTGAAGGTGCTTGAAAACTCGGGCGGCAAAACCGGACCAGGTGAAGGATAATTAAATACTTATTTGGACGCAGAGATGATTGAAAGATATTCCAGAAAGGAAATGGCCTCGATCTGGACCGAGGAGAATCAGTTTCAGTCATGGCTGGATGTGGAAATAGCTGCATGTAAAGCATGGAGCCGGCTCGGTATCATTCCCGAAGAGGATATCCGGAGGATGGAAGAAAATGCCCGGTTCGATGTGGACCGCATCCATGAAATAGAGGAGCAGACACGACATGATGTCGTGGCTTTTACCCGGACGGTGTCGGAATCGCTGGGTGACGAGAAGAAATGGGTGCATTACGGATTGACTTCCACCGATGTTGTGGATACTGCCCTGGGCGTTCGGCTGCGCCAGGCAAACCGTCTGATCCGTGAAGGGCTCGAAAGGATGATTTCCGTGCTGGCTGGCAAAGCCCGCGAGCATAAGTATACCGTGATGATGGGCCGCACGCACGGCGTTCATGCGGAACCGACCACGTTCGGTTTGAAATGTGCGCTTTGGTATGAGGAGATGAAGCGTAACCGGGATCGGTTCGATCTTGCGGCACAGGGGGTGGAGTTCGGTAAATTGTCCGGTGCAGTCGGCACTTTTGCCAATATACCGCCGGAAGTGGAAGCTGTTACCTGTGAGCTCCTGGAACTTACGCCTGCGCCGGTCTCAACGCAGACCCTGCAGCGCGACCGTCATGCCTTTTACATAGCGACCCTGGCCCTGATCGGTGCAAGCATGGAAAAGATGGCGGTGGAAATACGGCATTTGCAAAAAACCGAGACCAGGGAAGTCGAAGAGAAGTTCCGCAAGGGCCAGAAAGGTTCCTCTGCCATGCCGCACAAGCGCAATCCGGTCAGCTCGGAAAACATTACCGGCTGCGCCCGGGTGCTGCGCGGATATATGGTAACAGCGTACGAGAATATTCCACTCTGGCACGAACGTGACATCTCCCACTCATCGGCCGAACGCATTATCATACCGGATGGATTGATTCTGCTGGACTACATGCTGCACCGGTTTGCCGGCGTGGTCGAAAATCTGGTGGTGTATCCGGAAAACATGAAAAAAAACATCGATCAGACCCATGGTGTGGTGTTTTCACAAAGGGTATTACTGATGCTCATCGAAAAGGGCTTGTCCCGCGAGAAGGCATATGACCTCGTGCAGCCCCTGGCCATGCAGGCCTGGGAACAGAAAACGCCGTTCCGCAAACTGATCGATGAAGATTCAGAGATAGGTAAACATCTCGGGACATCAGAAGTGGATGCGGCCTTCGACCTGACGCATCACACCCGGAATGTCGATGTCATTTTCCGGAGAGCAGGTCTTTAGCCTGTTCCTGCAGCTTTTTACGCTCGGGTTTCCCCAACCCGGTCCGCGGCAGTGAGCGTGTGAACAATATTTTTTTCGGGCGATGTGATGCTGGAAGATTTTTTAGTGCGAAGGCACGGATATCTTCGGCCAGTGCGTCCTTCCTGATTACATCGGTCTCACCGGTTTGTATGGATAGCGGAGAATTGTTCGGTGAGGACTTATGTGAAGCTTTCCCGGAGTCTGCCTTATCGGTTTTGCTGGTTTCAGCCGGTACGACGAGGGCCACCACTATTTGCCCCCACTCCTCATCGGCAACACCCGTAACCCCGGCATCGGCCACACCGGGACATGAGCGAAGTACGGATTCCACTTCTTCGGGATTGATGTTTTCACCACCGGAAAGGATCAGATCGGTTCTGCGGGCTTCGATAAACAGGTTGCCTGCAATATCGATCCACCCGATATCTCCGGTATGGAACCATCCGCGGCAATCGGGACCGCCGGCAGCGTGGTCGAGCTTATCGTCAACGTATCCGGGAAAAACCTGGGGGCCCCGGACCCACAGTGCCCCGACCGATTTCGCCGGGAGGGGGTGACCGGAATCGTTGCGGATTTCCACATCATGATCCGGAAACGGCAAGCCGACCGATCCCTCGTGACTGGAACGGTCAGGACTTTGCGCGGCTATCTGACCGCAGGTCTCGGTCATTCCATAGCTGAAACACACAGGCCAGCCTGCCTTGCGCGCATCCCGAATCAAATTGGTGCTGGCCGGACCGCCACCCAACAATACCTGACGCAGTGAAGATGGCGCTGAAACGTTGAGAATGGCACCCGAGCCCGCCGCTGTGTCGGCTGCAGTCGCAGAACTTGAGGCTCGGTAACCCTGAGCATCCGGGACGGATGCAGCTGAGTGGTCCAGGAGGCGCTTCATCATGGTGGGCACCAGTGATATCCCGAAAATGTCCGCATTATGTTGCAGATCACGAGAAATCCGCTCAGGTTCAAACCGGTCCCAAAGGTAAATCCCGCTTCCACTTAGCAGGGCCCGAAAGACAATGGCCAATCCACCGGTGTGATAGAGTGGGAGGCAGTTCCCCCACAAAGCATGATCGGTTGCGGGTTCCGCACGAAGACAACGAAATGCATTGCGCGCTGCTGCGATAATATTCCTCCTCAGAAGTGCGACCCGCTTGGGTCGTCCCGAACTGCCTGAGGTCGTCAATCCGCAGAAAAGAGCATCGGGGTTTGCGGTGGAGGGTATCCTGATTCCAGGATCGACAGGTTCATTTTCTTCCGCCGGTTCCGTGACAGATCCGGAGAGCGGTGATTGTGACAGAGAGATATCTGCATGGAAACTACGATTTGTGCCACCCTCCATTTGCTTCGGATTAAGATCTCCCTCGGGTGAAAATTCGTCCAACCTTTCCGACGACAGGAGGATATCTGGAGCATAAAGATTCAGCGGTCCTGGATATGAAAAGCTCCAGGGCACGAATGGAATGGTCTGTTCCCAGCAGTACACCATCCACAAAATGGCTTCAAACCGGTCACTTGTATCAATGGCAATGACCGGGGGTCGACCCTGATAAGGCCCTCTGGAGTCAAGCCGGGCGGATTTTGCCCTGCTTTTGGGTCGGACAGGATTTTCCGGGAAGATCCGGGAGGTGAATCGGTCATGACAGGGATGCAGATGAGCCTTCAGGATCTGATGGGCGTTTGCAACAATTTTTGGCAGGTCACGGTAACGGACGATACGGTGACCATCGGTCAGGAATGCAAGGCCCCCACGGGAAGCATCTTTGCTGAGAGATTTATTCCCGGATGTATTTGTGGATTTATTTGAGTTGCTTGAGGACATGATCTGGAATGCATCACAAGTGAATGCCTGATAAGGTTGTTCATGAAGAACCCATGGCTTTGACGCGGGTTATCCATGAGCGATGGATGTCCGGACGGATGTCACCATGGGAAAAAGTGCCTGTTTCAATGTAAGGCCGGCTGGGTGTGGAGACAAAATCATGTTCAAGAAATGGACCCGTCGCCAGCCCGTGATCGAGTTCCCTTTTGACATTGCAGACAGAAGCCAGATGGGCCAGCAGTGTTCGTCCGACGACGGTTTCGAAAACCGAGGAAATGACCACGGGCAATGGACCCCTGATGGCTGAAGTCAGTTCAGTGAAAGAGCCGAACAGCATCGGTTTGATGACCAGGAAGGCAACACTGTTACTCTCCGCAAAAGAGCGGACATCCGCGGGTGTTCGGGCGGATTCGTCAGCCGCGAGGGGCACTCCTGTTTTTGAGAGTTCGGCCATATCAGCAGGATCGGGATCCTGAAGGGGTTCTTCAATGTACTGCAGGTTTTGAATAGGTAGACCTTTGATCGGATCGTTGCGATCTTGATTCAGGCTCTCGAACAGAATGCGGGCATCGGACAATGAAAACGCCCTGTTGGCATCAAAGCGGAAGACCAGGTCAGGAAATCCTTCGCAGACCTGGTGGATCAGGGAGCTTGCCTCTCGGGGCTGCTCGGGCAATTTGATCTTGAGAGTGCGAAACCCGGATTCCTTGCGAATGTGAATGGTTTCAGACAATGCATCCGTATCGGACAAGGGCAGTACGGCATTGCAGCGGACGGTATGGCCGGTTGATGACGCATCCTGCCTGTCAGGGAAAAGCTGCTCCTTCCAGAAGACATGGAGGGGATGCCCCGCATTTATGGCCTTCTGTTGCTCGGAAAGCATGGAAAGGCCGAACCGGACCGAAGGCAGTCTGTTCAACTGATCCGTTATCGACAGATCAGAAAGCAGTTCATCGATTGAAGTATTACGGAAATGGTGCGCGATCTTCTTGGCATGCTCGATCAGGAATTCGCTACACTCTCCGACCGTTTCTGTAGAAAATCCGGGCAGCGGGGCTATTTCCGTCCAAATAGCCGGGAGGTCACCCATCAACAAACCTTCCCTTTTTTTAATGGTCCCGGCGGCGGAGTGGAAGGGGGTTCGAAGCGGGATGGAATAGCGGTATAGTTGCAGCGACGTTTTTTTCATTGAAAAAAATGGGTGACGAAAGGTCGTCATTGTTTGTTGGAACAGATCGGTTTACTTCGACAAGAGGATGCCAAGTGAAAACAAAATGCCGAAGGCGGTCATCAACTGGGCCGTTCGGACCAGGATGGAATTGAATTGCTCTTTTCTGGTTTCTTTCCAGAACCATCGGATAAGAAAAAAGGCAGGTATAATCAGGATCAGGGGCAGCAGGATTACGAGATCATAGGATTCAACAAAGTAGAAATAAGGTGGGACGGCGAAAGCAAGCAAGGCCAGCAACAGATATTGCCAGCGGGTAAAAGATTCCCCCAGGAGTACGGCAAGCGTGCGCTTGTCCGCCTTGCGATCACCATTAATATCGCGGTAGTTGTTGGCCGCCAATATCATGGTGGACAGTGAACCCACCGCGATAGCTCCCATGAATGCCTCCCCGGACCATTGCTGGGTGTTGACATAATAGGTCCCCGTCACGGCGACCAGCCCGAAAAAAAGGAAGACGAATACATCCCCAAGTCCGTTGTAGGCCAGTGGAAATGGGCCACCAGTGTACATGATGCCGGCCGTTATGGAGAGCACCCCGATGACCAGTACAGGCCAGCCAGCGTGGAACACCAGATATAAACCGAGTAAAAAAGCCAAGGAAAATGTGCTTATGGCAGCCCGGCGCATGGTTTCCGGTTGGATCAGCCCCGAGGCGGATGCCCGCTCGAAGCCCACCCGGTCATGGGCATCGGCTCCATTGCGGAAATCAAAGTAATCATTGGCAAAATTGGTGGCAATCTGTATCAATACGGCACAAAATAAAGCAACGAGAGTGGCCGACACGGAAAATCCATCGTGATTCCATGCCAGTGATGCGCCGACCATAATCGGTACGATCGAAGCCGGAAGCGTTCGAAGGCGTGCTGCCTCCATCCATACAGATACATTCATGCTTTTACCATTGCTCAGGGTTATGGGTGCCTTATCCACGGTAGGCCCGTCCCGCTTCTTCGAAAACGGCAGTCACCGGTTTTCAGACAGATAATCCATCCAGCCTGAAAAAAGTTTGCCGGTTTTTAAAATAAGCAAAACAAAACAAGTAACCCCCCGAACCTTGCTGTAAGCGCTTTTTTGAACAGTATAAAGGTAAATATTTTTAAATCGTCAAATAATAAGTTCTTTTGTTGAAAAAAATTAAAAAAATATGGTATTTTGAAAGGAATGATTTATATTTGTGCTGTCGTTGTAAGCTTTGAATGATCCAAACCTAATCCAAACCCTTAACTGATTTGTATGAGTAAGACGTATAGGAGATTCGATGCACTCCAAGCCGTTCGTAAAGCGGAAGCCAACCTGTTGGCCAGGAACGGGTCGGGAAAAACGGACATGAATGTGGCCAAGATATTCGGTGAAAACTGTCTGTCCATTGATACCCTCAAGGAACGTCTTCCAAAGTCGGTGTGGAAGATCCTCAAGAAAACCATTCGCGACAATGCACCGCTTGACTTCGAAGTTGCTGATGCGGTGGCGGTGGTCATGAAGGAATGGGCCACTGAAAAAGGTGCGACCCATTACACGCACTGGTTCCAGCCGCTGACCGGAGCTACGGCGGAAAAACATGACAGTTTTATCACCCCCAACCAGGGAGGGGGTGCGATTACCCAGTTTTCCGGGAACGACCTGATGCGCGGTGAACCCGATGCATCCAGCTTCCCCAGCGGCGGTCTGCGGCCGACATTTGAAGCCCGTGGCTACACGGCCTGGGATCCTACTTCACCGGCTTTCATCATAGAAAACGGTAATGGTTCTACGCTCTGCATCCCCACGGTTTTTGCTTCCTGGAAAGGGGAGTCGCTTGATTTCAAGACCCCGCTGCTTCGTTCGGTGGAAGCCCTCAACAAACAGGCCTTGCGTGCCCTTAAACATTTTGGTGAAGAGGACGTAACCTGGGTCAATGCAACCGGCGGATTCGAGCAGGAATATTTCCTGATTGATCAGGAATATTACTATCGCAGGCCCGATTTGTTGACATCCGGACGGACACTGTTTGGTGCAAAGCCGCCCAAAGGGCAGGAACTGGACGATCACTATTTCGGCTCTATCCCTGATCGCATCCTCTCGTACATGTTTGAAGTGGAAAAGGAGCTGTACCGGATCGGTGTGCCGGTCAAGACCCGTCACAACGAGGTGGCTCCAAGCCAGTATGAGATCGCACCGGTTTTCGAAAAGGCCAATGTGGCTGCTGACCACCAGCAGCTCACCATGATCACCCTGAAACGCATCGCCCGCAAATATGGACTTGTGTGCCTCCTGCATGAAAAGCCTTTTGCCGGTTTGAATGGCAGCGGAAAGCACGCCAACTGGTCCGTGGTAACCAGCAAGGGCGCGAATTTGCTGGAACCGGGCGAAAGTCCTCACGAGAACATGCTATTCTTGTTCTTTTTTGCGGCTACCCTCAAGGCGGTCTACGAATATCAGGGATTGCTTCGGGCCTCCATTGCAAGTGCGGGCAATGATCACCGTCTGGGTGCCAACGAAGCGCCGCCCGCCATCATATCCGCCTACATCGGCGAGCAGCTGGACGATATCGTGCAGCAACTCAAATCGGGCAAAGCGAAAAGCTCGAAAAAAGAAGGGCTGCTCGGACTGGGTATCCCGATCTTGCCGACCATTCCCAAGCATGCGGGCGATCGTAACAGGACTTCGCCTTTTGCCTTTACGGGGAACAAGTTCGAATTCCGCGCAGTAGGATCGGAGCAGACCGTTTCGTTTCCTGTCACGGTGCTCAACACGGCGGTTGCAAGCGCCATTGATGACATGACGAGTGAACTCGAAGCAGAGCTGGAAAAAGGCGGCGGACTGGAAGATGCGCTGGGGGTCGTATTGCAAACCACCTTCCGGCAGATTGACAGCATCCTGTTCCATGGTGACGGTTACTCCGAGGATTGGCAGAAAGAGGCAACCAGCCGGGGATTGCTCAATCTCAAGACTACGATGGATGCCCTGCCCTACCTGACCGATGAGAAAGCTGTGGCGCTTTTCGAGAAAAACCACGTGTTGTCGGGTCTGGAGCTGGAATCCCGACTTGAAATATACCTTGAGCAGTACTTCATGCGGCTGAACATCGAGGCCGAAACGACCGAGGATATTGTACGCACAATGGTCATACCGGCCACCATCCGCTATCTGAACGAGATTCTTGCGGTCAACGACCGCGGTAAAGCGAGCGGGCTTGACATAACCTCCACCAGGACGCTGGCCGAGGAAGTCAATACAATACTGAGTCAGCTCCTGATCGCCATCGACAAGCTCCGCAAGGTGAACGAGGATCTCGGTGGGGACACAATCCCCGAAAAAGCGGAACACCTCTCAAAGGTGGTACTACCTGAGATGAACAAGGTCCGTGAACTGGCCGACAAACTCGAAAAGCTGGTGCCGGACGACTTCTGGCCCCTGCCTTCCTATCGCGAGATGCTGTTCGTGAAATAACTGACAGAAAAACAGAAGATACTTCCTGACGCAACAGGAGGAAAGAGCAAGCCCGGTGCTGTGAGAGCAGACCGGGCTTTTTTACTTTCAATACCGACGCTGTCTATCGTAATGTCAGATTACAGTCGTACGTTTTTTTTAACGGTTCTCGATAATTTGTAATGAATAAAATGACAGAATCAAACTGTCAGTTGCCGAAAAGAGCTGCAAGACGTATGTTCCACTCAAATATTATCTGCCAGTAAATCCCAAAAATAAAAATTCATGAAATCCAGCACCGATCTTGACGCTCTTTGCATCAATACCATACGGACCCTGACCATAGATGCCATCGAAAAAGCTGCATCCGGACATCCCGGGATGCCTATGGGGACCGCACCGCTCGCCTATGTTCTCTGGACCCGTTATTTGAGATACAATCCCAAAAATCCGGATTGGCCGAACCGGGACCGTTTTGTGCTTTCTGCGGGGCATGGCTCCATGTTGCTGTACTCGCTGTTGCACCTGACCGGTTTCGATCTGGAATTGGATGAGCTCAAGGCATTCCGTCAGCTGGACAGCAGAACGCCGGGTCATCCTGAATTCGGTCAGACACCGGGTGTGGAAACAACAACCGGCCCGTTGGGTCAGGGTTTTGGAAACGGTGTTGGCATGGCCATTGCACAGAAATACCTGGCATCCTACTTCAACAGGGAGGATTTTAAACCATTTGATTACAAGATATATGCCATTGTGAGTGATGGCGATATGATGGAAGGAGTACAAAGTGAAACCGCCTCCCTTGCCGGTCATCTCAAACTTGACAACCTGATCTATTTTTATGATGACAATGGCATCACCATAGATGGCAGCACCGACCTTTCCTTCTCCGAAGATGTCCCGAAACGGTTCAGAGGTTACGGATGGAACGTGGTTGAAGCCGATGGCAATGACCTCAAATCCATTGAGAATGCCTTGGTGAGCTGTCTGGAGAGCAACGGTGGCAAACCCTCACTGATTGCAACGAAAACCAACATAGGTTTCGGAAGTCCCAACAAGCAGGATACGGCCGGCGTTCATGGTGCCGCCCTGGGCGAGGAAGAAGTGCGGCTGACCAAGAAAAACTTCGGATTCGATCCCGACACCACTTTCGCCGTTCCGGAACAGGCCCTTGAGGTATTTCGCAAGGCCATCGAAAAGGGTCAAAAACTGGAAAATGAATGGGGAAAAGGACTTGCTGCATACGAGAAAAATCATCCGGAACTGTATAAAGAGTTCAGGGCTTTTCAGGATGGTGCGACTGCCATCAACTGGCAGGATGTACTGCCGGAATTTTCATCGTCAGATGGCAAGACAGCTACGCGCAAAGCATCCGGAAAGGTACTTGAAAAAGTGGTTGCGGCGAGCCCTCTCATCATTGGCGGTTCGGCGGATCTCACACCTTCCAACAACACGTTGGCGAAGACACTGCAGGATTTTTCAGCCGATAATTATTCCGGACGCTACATCCGGTACGGCATACGGGAGCATGGAATGGGTGCCATAATGAACGGCATGACACTGAGCGGTTTGAGACCCTATGGCGGTACGTTTCTTATCTTTTCTGATTACATGCGTCCGACGATCCGTCTTGCCGCAATGATGGGGATACCCGTAATCTATGTATTTACCCATGACAGTATCGGACTGGGAGAGGACGGTCCCACTCACCAGCCTGTCGAACATCTGCAGGCACTGCGGGCCATTCCCAATTTGCATGTCATCCGACCGGCCGATGCAAACGAAACAGCTTACGCATGGCAAATGGCCATTGAGCGAAAGGACGGACCTGTTGCATTGATCCTTACCCGACAGGGGTTGCCCATATTCGATCGAAAGGACCTGGCACCGGCCAGCGAAATCACCCGTGGCGCCTACGTGATGGCGGGCAGTGAAAATGATGAAATGATCCTGATCGCTACGGGTTCGGAAGTGCAGCTGGCCCTGGGAGCAAGAGAAGAACTCGGCAAGGATGGCGTACATGTCAGAGTGGTAAACATGGGTTGTCAGGAAGTATTCGATCAGCAACCGGCATCATACCGGAACTCGGTCCTTAAACCTGAAATAAAAAAACGTATATCGATCGAAGCCGGTGTTTCGCTTGGCTGGGAAAAATACATCGGCGCAAACGGATCGAGTATTTCATTGGAGCGATTTGGAGTCTCGGCACCTGCCGGCGAAGCCATGAAAGCACTGGGCTTTACCGTAGAGCGTGTGGTAGAGGCGTGTAAAAAAGATCTCGCAAAATAGTCCGGTGCATTGCGCAGCAACACCTGCGTTTATCTTTTGTTGCGTTTATTTTTTGTTGCAGCATCCGGTCTCTCCAGGGTGAGTACAGTCAGGACGGTTTGTCGGGAAACACGATACTCGCTTCCGTTGAATCGATTTTACTCCGTTGTGAACGCTGCTGATAGAGACACTCCACATCGGCCAGGGTGTCGGTGTCTGCGGGGGAAAGATCCCAGCGGATGGCCCGGAACCGGGGAAATCGCAGTGTGTATCCTGCCTTGGTGCGACGATTTACCTGGATGTCGTCAAATTCCACCTCCACCACAATGCCCGGCCTGAGCGAAAGGGTCGGCCCGAACCGCTCCACAGCCAGCTCCCGGATCCGTCGGTTCAACCTGGTCAGCTCCTGGTCCGTGTATCCGCCGTAGGCCTTGCCGATGGGGATAAACTGCTCTTCATAGCGCTCGTCCTCATCCACCCGTATCCCGAGGGTGAAATCGGAGTAGGTGCCGCCGCGCCGACCGCTTCCGGCATGGGCGTACATGATGATCGTGTCGAGCGACCCGCCTGGTTCCTTGATCTTGAGCCAGGATTTGTTGCGCTGACCGTATTCATAGATGCTGTCACACCGTTTCAGTACCAGGCCTTCATTGCCGTGTGCCAACGCCTGATGGAAAAGCTGTTCAATGTCATTGTTCGATCGCAGCGAGAATTGCCGTGAACAGGGGATGCCGCTGCGTGCGCAAAATTGCTCCAGCCTGCGGCGACGCTCGGTGAGCGGCAGATCCAGCACCGGTTCACCATCCAGGAACAGCAGGTCATAGGCAATGAACACGACAGGATGTTCTTCAATCAGCTTGCGACCCGGTTTTTTAACGCCCATGCGTTTCTGCAGGTACTGAAACGGCTGGATATGACCATTGCTATACACACAGAGTTCGCCATCGAGTACGATTCCGGAGGAGACGGGGTGGGAAGCATGGTTTTTGCCATGGTAATTGTCATGGTTATTGTCATGCTTTTTACCATGCTTGTTGCCGAGCTCAACAGTCCCCTTTTTTGCAAGATGGTCCGGGGGACCTGTTTCAGGTGAAACAGGATCGGTTCCGCCGCTTTGGCTTTTCGCCATCTCTTCTGCACTACGCAGTTGCGCGGCGACATCCGGGTAGGCCCCGGTGATGTCGTTCAGATCACGTGAGAAGAGCCGGCATTCAATGCCATCGATATGGACCTGGGCCCGCATCCCGTCGAATTTTTCTTCGGCGATATAGTCGGCCGGCTTCTCGACAGAAAGCACTTCGGCAGGGGAGGCCAGCATGAAAGCCACCGGCTGGAACATGCGGAAGACGGCCGTATGTAGCATTTTTTGCCGGGTCAGAACGGCCGTCCTGCCGATTTCACCGGTGAGCATATGTACCCGGCGCACCTCTTCGGGATCGGCGCCGAAAGCCATCGATATGGCGGGGAGGATGCTGCGCAGTTCAAAGCCGATACGGAGCGAACCCTGTCCCATCATGCGGATCATTAAGCGGATCTCGCGGGCGGTCATCTGCTCCCATATCCCGCATAGGATCTGCTGTTTTTCCTCACGGTTGGGTCCCGATGCCAGCCGCTCCCACTCGGCCGAGACCGCCTGAAGGGACAGCTGGCGGGGCTCGCGCCGTGCGACGGCTTCCGGCAGATTGTCCATCAGCTTTTCAATGGCCTCCGAAGCGCTACCGGTGGCGGTGCGGCAGGGCTTGAACACCTTTTCGTAGTCGATGCCGCAGAAATCGGCGGCTGTGAGTCCGACGGTCCGGTGTCCTACCGCTGTCCGGCGGCCGGAAAGAGCCGGGAAGGCACCTTCAGCTGTGAATTGTGCTGCAAGGGAGACATCGGCATCGGATTGCAGCGACTCCAGGTAGGCGGCAAACAGGGATATTTTGCGCCGGGAGGATCGGGTCTGCATCACGGCAGATAGTGTCTCGCATAAACGGGCAAATGATGCGACGGGAGTGGTATGTTGGTACTCCTCAGCCGACATCAGTCCGCTCCTTGTCCAGGCTGCTGCAAGAAAAACCCTCCTGTTGCAAGTAATGCAGCGCCACGGTGGGGTCGGGGCTGTGCGTCAGCCATGCATGCCGGGGCGCCAGTTTCCGGCACACATCCAGCAGCTGAAAAAAATCAAGATGGTCAGACAGGGGGATGAGCGCATCGGCCAGCAGCTGCGAGGCGCGGGCTTCCAGGGCAGCCCAGCCCGAAACATAGGCGATGCGCCGCTTGCGCAGGTTTCGTATCATGGGAGATTCCAGGGTCGAGGACGGGGCAATGAGTACTTTTCCCGGCAGGGTCTCGCGATCATAAGCCCCCCAGCGGCCCAGATCGACCCCGAAATCTTCGTATACACGGCACAATTTCTCGCCTGCGCCATGGATCTGAACGGTGACGGGTGGATCACATGAGGCCAGGGCGTGCATCACCTCCTGGGCCTTGCCCAGATTGTAGCACAGAAAAACCGGTGTTTCACCATCGCTTAGTGTGCTGATCGCAAAATCCCGGATCTGTCTGAACAAGGACGTGTGTGGCTGCCATTTGTAAATGGGCAGGGCGAAGGTGGCCTCGATGATCAGGTAGTCCACCCTGGCATCCGGCAGCTGAAATCCTTCCGATGCGGGTGAAGGGGGGACGCGGCAGTCGCCGGTATACAGCAGCGAACCCTGGTCCGTTTCGACAAAGACCATGGCCGAACCAAGGATGTGTCCTGCAGGATAGAGTGTAAATTTGGTCCGGGGTGTAAATTTGGTCCGGGCTGTGTCCGGAAGTGATACGGTTTGGCCGAATGGCAGTTCCTCGATGCCACCGGAATGCCCCCGAGCGCGCATGAGCGCAGCCGTGGCAGGGGAAGCATAAACGGTCCGCTTTCGGTCGCGGGGAACATGGTCGGCATGGGCATGGGTAATGACCGTCGGTGCATCCACGCCCGATCCATCCAGAAGCAGACCCGCTTCCGGAAGGTAAATGCCATGATATCCCAGGTTTTTTAACTGCAAGATCAAACTGTTTTACGATAACCTGCAAGGCTCTTGTTCCTAATGTAACACAGATTCCGGACATCTCATGACGTAGTGGGTTTCCGATCATTCATTGGTACCAGGCATTTCAATTTGATTATGCCCAGCCATCGATAACATCAGTGGATCTCGCAACAAATATACGGCAGAACAAATCAATTGGCGCTAAACCCACCTGTCCAGAAGGAAAAAAAATGCCGGACAGGAACATACACATTTTATGAATGCCATGGGCCGTTTTTCCGCCGTGCCATCCAAACGTTAAACGTGCATTTTGCACTGAAATTGGCTATATAGACCCATTCTCCGTACCGTTTGCTTACAGAAATTACAAAATCAACAGTGTTTCATGAGAGAAAAACAGAGGCAAAATAAATTTGAAATATCCGTACCCGACTGGGCCAGGGGCATCACCTGGTACCAGATTATGCCCGAGCGCTTTCGAAACGGTGATCCCAACAATACTCCAAAGGCGGCCGACCAGAAATACGCCTGGCCACACGATTGCACCTCGCCGTTGGAGCGGCATCCCTGGGGATCGGACTGGTATCGCCTCCAGCCTTACGAGCGCCGGAACGACCGTGACATCTGGTTCAACCTGCAGCGGCGGCGCTATGGCGGCGACCTGCTCGGAATCATCGATCAACTCGATTATCTGGTGGATCTGGGTATTGATGCACTCTATCTGAATCCTGTTTTTCAGGCGCCATCCCACCATAAATACGATGCCGCAGGGTATCATCACGTGGATCCCGCGTTTGGTCCCAATCCCGACGGAGACCGGGTCATCATTTCCCGGGAGACGCCGCACGACCCGGCAACATGGAACTGGACTTCGGCCGACGAAATGCTGCTGCAGCTCATTGAAGAAGTCCACCGGCGCAACATGTTCATTATCCTCGACGGCGTGTTCAATCACGTCGGGATTGCAAGTTGGGTCTACCAGGATATTCTCAAAAATCAGCAGGATTCGGCGTTTCGGGACTGGATGGCCGTGGAATCGTGGGCAGAGGATGCAGGACGGCAAGATGGAAATGCGAAACCAGACGGGATGAAGCCATTCGCACATGGACAGGCGAAGAGTCCGGTTAATATGGTGAAGCCCGGCTTCGACGATCATGACATGTCCGGATTTTCGGAGATCGCTGCCCGCATCCACCAGTATTATGGAAAAGACTCGCCTTTCCGTCCGGGCTTTCGCGTACGGACCTGGGAGGGGTTCCTGGAGCTGCCCGAATGGCGGGAGGATCGGCGGGGCATCGTGGACGGGCCGCGACAGTACATTTTCGACATCACCCGGCGCTGGATGGATCCCTACGGCAACGGAGACACGTTCAACGGCGTGGACGGCTGGCGGCTCGATGTCGCTTTCTGTGTCAAGCATCCGTTCTGGAAGGCCTGGCGCAAGCACGTACGGTCGATCAATCCGGATGCGTACCTGGTGGCCGAGGTCATCGACACCGTCAAAAAGACCTGGCCGTATGTCAAGGGCGACGAATTCGACGCCGTGATGAACTACAACTTCCAGTTTGCCTGCAACGAGTTTTTCATCTGGAACCGCAACCGCATCAGTGCATCACAGTTTGCCCAGAGGCTGGAGGAGCTGATAACCGCGTTTCCCCATCCGGTCCCGCACGTGATGCAGAACCTTCTGGACTCGCACGACACGGACCGCGTGGCCTCGCGCATCGTAAACCGTGAACTCGGCGGGGCACGCCGCTGGTGGGACTACTACCGGCGTTCCAAAGCGGATAATCCGGATTACGACACCCGCAAGCCCACTCCGGAAGAGCGTCAAATCCAGCGGCTCCTGGTGCTGATGCAATTCACCTGTCCCGGCGCACCCATGATCTACTATGGTGATGAGGCCGGAATGTGGGGCGCCAATGATCCCTGCTGCCGCAAGCCGATGGTGTGGAATGACATCCTGTATGACGACGAGGCGATACTGCCAAACGGCGCCCCGCGCACAACTGCGGATCCGGTCGCTTTTGATACCGGGCTTTACAGCTATTACCGGTGGCTTATAAACTTGCGCAGGGAGCGGCCGGCATTGAAGCATGGCGATTTTACCGTTCTGCTGACCGACGATGCTAAGGGTGTATTCGTCTTCAGGCGAAGCTGTCAGTCAGTCTGTAATGAAACGGAGAAGGAGATTCTGCATATGCACGAGACTGTTGAGCAAGAGCCGAGTAAACAAGTCCCGTACATGATAATGCCGGTGAATCCAGATCCGAAAAATCTAAAACCGGAGCACCCAAAAACATGTGATCACGAACCGGTTAATCAGGAGCCGGACGAGGTGATAGTAGCCATACATAATGGGGATGGAAACGTGGAAGTGGAGGTGCCCCTGCCCCCGGCCCTGGCCGCGAAACAGTCCCGGCCCAGCTTCGTTGCAGAGGCAAAAGACGCAGATCGAGCGAATTACCCGGAACACCCGACTGATACGGATCATTCGGAACCCCCGGATCATTCGGAACATGCAGTGTTTGCGGATCACGCGGATCACCCGGGTTTCGTGGACCTGATGCACGTCGGTGAGGATGCCCCGTCGTCCCGAAAAGGTAAACAAACCACCGGCGCTGCATCAGGGCGTATCCGCCTTTTACTCGGGCCCTTTTCCGGGAGGATACTGGGCAGAAGCCGGAATCAGCGATTAAGAGAGTCCGTTCGTTCCGTTTAGATCAACCGGACATGAAGTCCAGTCCCTTGTGTACATCGAGGCCGGCTTTAGTATTTCTACCGGAGAAAAAGCCAGGCGATGTATCCGCAGTAGGCAGCCAGCAACAGCCCGCCTTCCAGTCTGCTTACCACATACCCGGTCCGGGCAACAGGGATCATCACCAGTGCAAGCACCGACATCAGAATCAGATCCTCAACCATGATGTCGGTCAGGTAGACAGCCCGAACCGTTCCGGTCACACCCAGCACAAAAAGAATGTTCAGGATATTCGATCCGATTAGGGCGCCCAGGATGAGTTCACCCTGCCTCCGGAGAGCCGCGACGACCGCCGTGGCCAGTTCGGGCAGGCTTGTGCCAATCGCGACGATCGTCAATCCGATCACCCCTTCGGATATGGCAAAGGTGCGGGCGATACCGGTAGCACCGAGGATCATCAGATGGGCACCCAGGATCAGGATACCGAGCCCCGCCAGGGTTGCAGCGACTACCATCACAGTGCCAAAGCGACGGTATGCCAGCTCGCTCTCTGGTATGGCAGGGGTGATATTATCGCGGATGGTCAGTACCAGGTAGATAATAAGCCCGGACAGCAGCAGGATGCCATCCGTTCGCGAAAGCACCCCGTTCCACATAAGCAGGGTCATCAGCAGGGAAGCAGCGATCATCACCGGCAGTTCACGGTTCAGCAGCGCTTTCTGTGCACGGATCGGATGGGACAGGGCCGCGATGCCAAGGATAAGGGCCAGGTTACTGATATTTGATCCGACAATATTTCCAATGGCGATTTCACCGCTGCCGATAAGGGTGGCTTCAATACTTACAACCAGTTCCGGGCTGCTGGTCCCGAGTCCGATCACGATAAGGCCGATCAGCAGCGGCGTTACCCGTAATTTCTGCGACAGGGCCACACTACCGCGCACCAGCAGTTCCGCTCCGGCATAGAGAAGCAGAATGCCCGCAACAGTCAAGAGAAGGTCAGCTATCATCGATCAGAACTGTCAGATTGTGGGAATTGTTAGGAAAACAGTCAAAGGTACAATATTTTTACGTCATGGATCATATCGTTACACATCTCATCCGCGTACATGGCCGGGTTCAGGGAGTCGGCTTCCGCCAGTTCATACATGACATTGCCGCAGAACGGTCCGTCACCGGCTGGATTCGAAATACCAGCGACGGTTCGGTCGAAGCGATGCTTCAGGGCCGGCCGGCCGACGTCGGCTCGGTTGAGGCCGCCTGCCGCAAAGGACCTACTCTTTCAAGAGTGGATAACGTCGATTCTTATCCGGTAGATCCGGATATCCGGTATGATGCATTCGAGGTTCGTCATTAGAAATCAATAATGCGACTTTTTACTGCCATTGCATTACCAGATTTCGCTCGCACCGCGTTGGCGGACCTGCAACCGCAACATCCGGATATCCGCCTTACACCGCAGTCGCAGATCCACATGACCCTGCGGTACATCGGTGAAACAGACAAGGTCCGTACCCGCCGGGTCGTGCAGGCCCTTGCACATGTCACTTTCCGGCCCTTTGACATCGAACTGATGGGAACGGGTTGTTTTCCCAATCCTAAGGAGCCCGCTGTTCTCTGGGCCGGTGTGCGTTACCATCCGGTCCTGCGAGAACTGTATGACAGCATGCAGGAAGAGTTGTATCGTTCAGGCATACAGCTGTCCGACCGGACATTCCATCCCCACATTACCCTTGGACGCATTCGCAGGGGAAAAAAAGAGCGGGCACGCCCCGACAGCCCCCCTCTGCAATCGGTGGTGGACCGGTTCCTGAACGGTGAGCCATCCAGTTTTCACATTACCTTTCCGGTTGACCGATTCCGTCTGTACCAGAGTCGCCTGCATTCCGGCGGGGCCATTCATCAATGCCTGCAGGAGTATATGGCTACCTCAATGGAATTGTAGTCTGTCTGAATACGGACTGGTGCTGTTGCATACCGTAAAACTTTGCTACATTACCATTCAGCAATACGATCGATAATAAAAAAACCTGTCTCATGGGAAAGAAAATCGTTCTTTATACATTGCTTGCTACAGGAATAGTGGTGATCCTCGTGGGTTTCCAGAATCTGTATCAGTTTTGGGGCGAAGCCAGCATCTCGGGGATCATGGGCCAGCTTACCGGCGGCATCTGTATCCTGGGCGGATTTGTCAATCTTTGGGTTGCAAGAAAATTCAGGTCACAGTCAGGCTTGGCGAAAGATGCGATGAAAGAGACGGACAAGGGATACTGATCCGCATGTCCGTCATAAACCATTATGATACCTAATAGGAGCAGTGTGTCAGGTTCAACCATTCTCTGGATTCTGTTGCTGCTGACCGGCGGGTACCTAATCATCCTGTTGTTGATGTACTTGTTCCAGGCAGCTTTCATCTACTTTCCCACCAAGAGCATTCTTGCCACTCCCGAGGATCGCGGCATGGCTTATGAGGATGTCTACATGTACACGGATGACGGAATCAGACTGCATGGATGGTATGTTCCCGCCAAACAGGCACGTGGCAGCCTTCTTTTCTTCCACGGTAATGCCGGCAACATTTCAGGTCGCCTTGAGAGTATCTCCATTTTCCATGAACTGGAACTGAATGTGTTCATTATTGATTATCGTGGTTACGGTCGCAGCGAGGGCAAACCAAGCGAAAATGGCACCTATCAGGATGCTGTGGCGGCATGGCGTTATCTGACAGAAGTTCAGGACAAAAATCCCGGTAAAATCATCCTGTTCGGCCGTTCACTCGGCGGCGGGGTCGCCGCCTGGCTGGCCAGTGAAGTGAATGCAGGTGGATTGGTACTGGAGTCGACCTTCAGCTCGGCTGTGGAATTGGCGGCTGAAATATATCCATTGATGCCGGTGCGTTGGTTGTTGCGTACCCGTTATCCCGTCGAGGATGCGCTGGAGCATGTCGAAACCCCTGTGATGATCACGCACAGCAAGGAGGATGATATCATTTCTTTCCGGCATGGGCAGAGACTTTATGAGGCAGCAAACGATCCTAAATACTGGATGGAGCTGATTGGCGGTCACAATGACGGTTTCATCCAGTCCGGGCGGCGTTACGTGGAAGGATGGGAATATTTTCTGAATAAAACACTGGAGTAAAATATGAGCATGCAAAACAAGCAGAAACATATCATCATAACGGGAGCATCCAGAGGGTTCGGACGCGAACTGGCCCACCATCTGGCCGAAAGCGAGACTGTACTTTATCTCATAGCCCGCAGCGATATGACGGAGCTGGTGCTTGAGCTGGAGGCGCGCGGGGCAACGGTATTTACATGGCAGCAGGACCTGACCCTCACCGACCGTCTCGAGGAGCTCATGTCCGATATCGCTTCGCGTATTGATAGCGACCGGGCTGGATTCATCGGTCTCATCAACAACGCCGGTATGCTGGAGCCAATAGGACCGGCAGGCAAATACGATTATGAGACCTACAGAAAAAATCTGGAGATCAATTTTGTAGCGCCGGTAATGCTATCCCATGCTTTTATATCCCGTTTTCAGGAAGCAGAGGTCGTCAAACGGATAATAATGATCTCATCGGGCGCGGCCGGAAAGCCATTCCACGGCTGGAGCCACTATTGCAGCACCAAAGCGGGTGTGGATATGTTCGTGCGCACCGCCGGAATTGAGCAGGAAAAACAGCGACATCCGGTGGAAGTCCTGGCGTTCAATCCCGGGCGCATCGGTACCGAAATGCAGGAGGTTATTCGAAGCACCAGTGAGGAGGATTTTCCCATGGTGCATGATTTCATCACCGCCTGGGAACAAGACAAGATCGGCGACTCTCATGAGGTGGCAGGCCGTCTTGTCAGGGTGTTGCTCGCCGAATACTTCCCTGCCGGGGAAGTCCTCAGTCACAGGGAAATCTGATTAGCCGGTCCGCCTGACGACGATACCCGCCGATGATGCATCGCGGAACAGTGCATCAGCATACTGTGGCAGGTCGGGACCGGACAGTGGTGTTCAGTAATCCGTATTCCGGGTTATGGGTTCCGGTGTTTTATGGTTGCCGCAACAGCCGGTAAAAATTAGGAAAAAGTCAATACGGAAAATCATTTCTTTTATTGATAGTTTTCCTCTTCAACAACGAACGCTGCAACCAGCAAACGCTGCAACCAGCAAACGCTGCAACCAGCAAACGCTGCAACCAACAAACGCTGCAACCAGCGAATGTCGAAACCAACGCCGGAACGTGAGCCGGAAACCTAATGTGTCAGTTTTCGCATCTGCATTGCCATTCCCAGTTCAGTCTGCTGGACGGGGCCGCCGCCATACCGGGCATGATCCAAAAAGCCTCGGAGTACGGTATGCCGGGTATTGCCATCACAGACCATGGCAACATGTTCGGCGTGCCGTCTTTCCTCAATGAGGCAAGGAAAAAAGGAGTCAAGCCGATCATCGGGTGTGAATTCTATGTGACCCCGACCCGCATGTCCGACCGGGAAAATCGCGAGCAGTACCACCAGGTACTCCTTGCAAAAAACCGTACCGGCTATTTCAATCTGGCACGGCTCAGTTCCCTGGGATATGTCGACGGATTCTATTACAAGCCGCGCATTGACCGGAACACCCTGGCTGCGCACTCCGAGGGACTCATGGCATCTACCTGCTGCCTGCAGAGTGAGATCAACCAGACCATCCTGAAGAAGGGCGAGGCGGAAGCAAAAAAACTGTTTGAGTGGTACCTGGACCTGTTTGGGGATGACTATTACATAGAGTTGCAGCGTCACGGGTTGCGCGACCAGGATGTATGCAACGAAGTTCTGATCCGATGGAGCCGGGAGTACGGCATCAAGATGATTGCCACCAATGACTCGCACTATGTCGACAAACAGGATTCCGAGGCACATGACATCCTGCTGGCGCTGCAGACCAACGCTGACATCAACGACCCCAATCGGTTTCGTTTTACTGACGACCAGAACCGGTTGAACCCGCAATTCTATCTGAAGACACCTGAAGAGATGAAGGAGCTCTTCAGTGATCTGCCGGAATCGATCGAAAATACGCAGGAAATCGTTGAGAAAACCGAGGATATTACCCTCAGTTCCGAGCTTCTGCTGCCGCACTTCAATGTGCCGGATGAATTCACGGACATGGACGATTATCTCCGGCATGTGACCTACAAGGGGGCCAGGATCCGGTACGGCGAACTATCCGAAGAGGTTACCTCGCGGATCGAAAGGGAGTTGCAGATCATACGGGATATGGGATTTGCAGGGTACTTTCTCATTGTGGAAGGATTCACCACCGAGGCCCGCAAACGCGGTGTGTTTGTGGGTCCGGGCCGGGGATCGGCCGCCGGGAGCATTGTCGCTTACTGCGTGGGTATCATCAATATCGATCCGCTGCGCTATGACCTGCTGTTTGAGCGGTTCCTGAACCCTGAGCGTGTGAGTCCGCCCGATATCGACATCGATTTTGACGACGCAGGGCGCCAGGCGGTAATTGATTATGTGGTAGAGAAGTACGGACGGCAGAACGTTGCGCAGATCGTGACGTACGGTACCATGAAAGCCAAGACGGCCATCCGTGATGTGGGAAGGGTGCTCGGCGTACCGCTCAATGAAGTAAACCGTATAGCCAAACTGTTTCCCGAACGCCCGGGGCTGGATACCTTCAAGAAGGTGGTGGATCCGGCAATGAATCCCGAAACGGCCACTGAGATCAAATCCCTGTTCGATCACCCGGACACCCAGGTCCGCAAGATGATGAGTTTTGCCAGGACCCTGGAGGGTTGCCCGCGTCAAACCGGTATCCATGCTGCCGGTGTCATCATTGCACCCGGCAGGGTGTACGATTATGTGCCGGTGGCGCTATCCAGGGAGAAGGATGTCATTACGCAGTACGACGGTCCAAGTTCCGAAATGTGCGGTCTGCTGAAAATGGATTTTCTCGGGCTCAAAACCCTGTCCATCCTCAAGACAGCCATCCGGCTGGTAAAAGAGATCCAGGGCAAGGAATATCATCTCGATGACATTCCTCTGGATGATAAAAAAACCTATGAGCTTTACCAGCGCGGCGACACGGTAGGAACGTTCCAGTTCGAGTCCGACGGTATGCGCAAGTATCTGAGGGAGCTCAAGCCGACCAGCATCGATGACCTGATAGCGATGAATGCGCTCTATCGTCCGGGTCCGATGCAGTTCATTCCGGAATACATCAACTGCAAACACGGCCGGAAGCAAGTGATATATCCGCACCCCATGCTCGAGGATGTGCTGAAGCCCACATTCGGCATCATGGTCTACCAGGAGCAGATCATGAAAGTAGCACAGGTCATGGGCGGCTTTACGTTGGGTGAAGCGGACATTCTCCGGCGGGCCATGGGGAAAAAGAAAGTGGATCAGATGGCCAAAATGAAGGTCAAGTTCCTGGAAGGGGCACGTGAGCGGGGTGTGGATGACAAAACCGCCAACGATGTGTTCGAGAAGATGGCCTACTTTGCCGGATACGGCTTTAACAAGTCGCACTCTGCGGCCTATTCGGTAGTGGCCTACCATACGGCCTATTTCAAGGCCAACTATCCGGCATTGTACATGGCGGCGGTGCTCACCCATAATATGAACGACATCAAGAAGGTCTCTCAATTTATTGAAGAGTGCTACCATCTCGGTGTCCCGGTCGACTCACCCAATATCAATTCCGGGGAGGCTTTCTTTACGGCCAAAGATGGAAGGGTACAATATGGTCTGAGCGCCATAAAGGGGGTCGGTTCTTCGGCTGTGGAGCATTTCGTTGCCGAACGCGCAGAAAACGGACCTTTCTACAGTATCTTCGATTTTACTTCACGGGTCGATCTGCGCAGCTGCAACCGGAAAATGCTCGAAAGCCTGATCGGGGCCGGCGCCTTCGATGAGCTGCACGGCAATCGGGCACAATTGATGGAGAGTCTTGAAGATGCCCTGAGCTACGGTGCCCGCATGCAGGACGAAAAAAGCCGAAACCAGACGAGCCTTTTCGGAGGGGACGACAACGGCTCATATCAGGAACCGGAACCCCGGCTAAGAGAAGTCACCGCATGGTCGAGCATGGAAAAACTCAAGCAGGAACGTGAATTGATCGGTTTTTTTCTGAGCGGGCATCCACTCGATCGTTTTCGGGAAGATATCGCCCTTTTCTGCTCGAATGGATTGGGAGAAGAAGGGCTGCGGGAGCTGAAAGAGCGCGCCCCCGTTACCTGCGCCGGTATCATCACCGCAGCCCGGCATACCCGCGATAAAAAAGGCCGTCCGATCGCTTTTCTGACCATGGAGGATGAGAAGGGCAGTACCGAGATCCTCGTTTTTTCAGAATGCTATGACAAATCGATGAACTTGCTGCAAGTGGACAACCTGGTGGTGGTGGAAGGCAATGTCTCCGTACGGGACGGGACCCCCAAAATCATCGCGCGGAGTTTTGACCGGATTGAAAATCTGCGTGACAAGAATCAGGGCACTATCCGGCTTTGCCTGAGCGTGTCCACTGATGAAGTAGGGAGCGATACACTGGAAGAACTGGCCGATCTCTTCGAAAAGAACCGTGGCGGTACGCATGTCCAGATGATGGTCCAAAGCGGTCAGGAGCAACCAATCCGCATGAAAGTGCGTAAATTTGTCGTGGATCCCAACGATGAACTGCTCACAAAGTCACGACGCCTGCTGGGGAAAAACAATGTGTGGGTGGAGCGGCGTCCGGAAGTCTGATCCGATCGAAGTCTTAACCAATTCATGATCCCGCATGATCAGGAGACCATCAGGCATATCTGTTTGATGGCTTGATAATATATATATAATTATATATATTTATAACAAATCATTCAGGTGAATGGATTTGGCCGGAGGTTTGTTATCTTTGGTTAAATGCATTCCATTTATCTGTGTAATAAAAAAATGAAACCAAGATTGAATTATGGCAAAACCAGTTGAGTTAACAGACAGCAACTTCAATGATGAAGTTATCAAGGCAGGTACACCGGTACTTGTCGATTTCTGGGCCGAATGGTGCGGTCCGTGCCGTATGGTAGGACCGGTGGTGGAAGAGCTGGCCGGTGACTACGATGGCAAAGTAAAAGTGGGCAAGGTGGATGTGGACAACAATCCCCAGATCTCCATGCAATATGGCATCCGCAGCATCCCCTCGCTGTTGATTTTCAAGGATGGAGAGGTAGTGGACCAGATTGTCGGCGCCGTGCCTAAAGCACATCTTCAAAAACACCTAGAAGCACAATTGTAAGCAATTGTACCGGGTTCCCACCCTGTACCGGCATGTCCCGTCCTAAGATGTAGTGATACAAAACCGACTTGTTCCACGACGAGACAGTATGCGCACGAAAAAGCCTGACGGGACAATGGCGTCTGTCAGGCTTTTTAATTCCGGGGATGTCCCGTCCTGAAATAGATTGACATTTTCAGGTTGTCCTGACTTTTGGTATGAAATGAGAACTACGAGTGAATGGCAGGGTTCGGGACGCAAGGGAGTCCTTACATATCTTTCAAAAATCGCCGCAGTACATACTGCAGGATCCCACCGTTCTGATAGTATGCGATTTCAACCTCGGAGTTGAGTTGTGCGATCGCCTTGAAGGCTGTTTCCTTGCCGTCGTCCTTGCGGGCAACGACATCGAGTTCCTTGTTGGGTGACAATCCATCAGATATGCCCGTGATGTTAAATATTTCGTTCCCGTTCAGCCCGAGGCTTTCTTTTGATTCCCCGGCCTCAAACCGGAGCGGAAGCACACCCATGCCTACCAGGTTGCTGCGATGGATGCGTTCGAAGCTTTCGGCGATCACGGCCCGGATGCCAAGCAGGTTGGTGCCTTTTGCCGCCCAGTCACGGGAGGAGCCGCTTCCATATTCCTTGCCGCCCAGCACGACCAGCGGAGTTTCAGCCTCGGCGTATTTGAGGGCGGTGTCGTACACCGGCATCTCTTCTCCGGAAGGATGGTGGACAGTCCATCCGCCTTCCCTGTCAACCAGCTGATTTTTGATGCGCACGTTGGCAAAAGTGCCGCGTATCATCACCTCATGGTTGCCTCGCCGGGATCCATAGGAATTGAAGTCGACCGGTTTCACCCCCATGCTGATCAGATATTTACCTGCCGGTGTGTCTTCTCCGATCTTGCCGGCCGGCGAGATATGATCGGTGGTGATGGAATCACCCAATACGAGCAATGCACGTGCACCGGTAATATCCTCCATCTTTTCCGGCGTTTCGGAAATATCCTGGAAGAAGGGCGCTTCTTTGATGTAGGTTGAAGCATCATCCCACTTGTAGACCTGTCCGGCCGGCGCGTCGAGTGCCTTCCAGACTTCGTCACCTTCAAACAAGGTGGCGTAGTTGCTGCGGAAATCCTCCGGTTCGATGACATTTTCCATAAGATCGCGTATTTCCTTTTCAGTAGGCCAGATATCCTTTAGGTAAACCGGTTCAAAGTTGGGTCCGAATCCAAGCGGTTCACTGGTCATGTCAATATCGATACGTCCGGCCAGGGCATAGGCGACCACGAGCATCGGAGAGGCCAGGAAATTCATTTTAATGCTGGGGTGGATGCGCGCTTCGAAATTACGGTTGCCGGAAAGTACGGAGGCAACGATCATATCGTTCTCTTCTACAGCCTTGGCAATATGGGGCGGCAGGTCGCCGCTGTTTCCGATGCAGGTGGTGCAGCCGTATCCTACCACATGGAAACCGAGAGCTTCAAGATAGGGCATCAGCTTGGACTTTTCGTAATATTTCGTGACCACCTTGGAACCGGGTGCCAGACTGGTCTTCACCCAGGGTTTTACATCCAGGCCTTTTTCAATCGCTTTTTGGGCCACGAGGCCGGCGCCCAGCATAACCGAGGGGTTGGAGGTGTTGGTACAGCTTGTGATGGCAGCCATTACCACAGCCCCGTCGCTGAGCATGAATTCGGTGTCGCCGGTCTTGACCTCTACGGTTTTGAGTTCGCCGTCGGTTTGGGCCCGGGTTTCCACGGCTACTTCGGCTTCACCGGGGATTTTCAGGTCGCGATCTTTCTGGTTGATGGTATCGGCAGGCTGTCCGCCTTCGGAAAGCCATCGTTCCCGGTCTTCCATGTCTATGTAGTCGCGCTCGTAGCTCTCTTTCATGATCTTGATGAAGGAATCCTTGACCTCGGTAAGCACGATCTTGTCCTGCGGGCGTTTCGGACCGGATATGGCCGGCACGACATCACCAAGATCGAGTTCAAGCTGATTGGTGTAGGTGATCTGCTCCTCGTTCTCCCGCCACATCATGTTGTTTTTGGCATACTGTTCGACGGTCTGCACGTGGTATTCATCACGTGCCGTAAGCCGCATGTAGTCAAGGGTGCGGTCGTCGATCGGGAAGAACGTTATGGTGCATCCGAACTCGGGAGACATGTTGGATATGGTGGCACGGTCGGGCACGGTCAGATTGGCAAGTCCGTCACCAAACACTTCTACGAATTTTCCGACAACCCCATGCTTACGCAGCAGATGGGTCACGGCCAGCACCAGATCGGTCGAGGTGGCTCCTTCAGGAAGGGAGCCGGTCAGTTTGAATCCCACCACTTCCGGATTGAGCATGTAGATCGGTTGGCCGAGCATGACCGCTTCCGCTTCGATCCCGCCGACACCCCAGCCGACCACACCGATGCCGTTGACCATGGGGGTGTGGGAGTCGGTGCCCACGAGGGTGTCCGGGAAGGCGTACCCGTCGCGCAGGTAGATGCCTTTAGCCAGATATTCCAGGTTCACCTGGTGGCAGATACCGAGTCCTGGAGGCAGTACGCTGTAGTCAGCGAATGCCTGCTGAGCCCACTTGAGCAGGCTGTAGCGCTCATCATTGCGCTCGTACTCTTTTTCAACATTAAGACGGTAGGCCTCGCGGGTACCGAAATAGTCCACCTGCACCGAGTGATCTATGATCAGGTCGACCGGTACCTGCGGGTTGATCTTTGAGGCGTTTTCGCTTCCTTTTTTGCGTCCCACTTCCGACCGGATGGACGCGATGTCCACCACCGAGGGTACGCCGGTAAAATCCTGCATGAGCACGCGTGCGGGCATGTAGGGTATGTCGCTGGGCACACCGTCGGGAGACCAGTTGAGCAGGGTTTCTATGTGCTCTTTCTTGATGGCGAAGTCGTCGTAGTTCCGCAGGGCATTTTCCAGCAGAATGCGGATGCTGAAGGGCAGTTTTTCGATTGCGTACCCCTGCTTTTTCAACTCGCTGAGACTGTAGTATTTGTGGGTGCCTGTAGGAGTCTTCAGTTCCTTTACTATTCCAAAAATATCGTTGCTCATGATTTCTCGATTCTTTTGACAGGGGTGTGTAAACAACTTTAAGGATAATAAAATCATAGGCAAAAATCTATGTTCAGGTTCGTATGGATGAGGGCCAGGTATAGGTGTTGCTGGTGGACTATTCGGGATGAAACCGCATGATCATGCGGTGACATGCAGATTATGACTTCGTATTGTTTGAGTGAGCAAAGACAACAAGCCCGAATGATTTTTAATAGCAGCGGAAATGCATCCACTTTCGTTTTTTTGCTGCCATACAAAAGAATTATCAGAGTGACGTTCGATAAAGAGAGCGCTCAGCCCTCTCGCTCCCGGATCTTCCGCGGGGCGGAGGGCTTTTTTTATGGTGGATTATCAGGCAGAGGAATTATGGTAGTTGGAATATTTTTTTATATTCCGCATGTGCACGAAACATAGTGATGGTCATCACATTACTGCGTCATCAGACAGTCATTTCAACAGATAGTAAGGAGGAGAGCCATGAGCGGCACAACCAATGAAAGAAGTATTGCCAACCGGACTGACAGCAGGAAGAATCATCAGATACGGTTTGTTATCAGTTCCCAGGGCGGTACGGTCACTGACATGAAAACGCTAAAGGCCGGGGAAACGGCCCCACTGGCCGATGGAGACCGGCTGATTATCATATCCGACAGGAGCACCAATTATGCCATCAGGTGGGAAAACGGAGCACTGCTCGGCGCGGACCAGATAAACAACAGCCATCCGAAATTTCCCGAGATGACGGTGGCATCCTACCGCCTTGCATCGGCATCCAGTCACGATGTGGATAGTGAGTTGGAGATGTCCGGATCAGACAAAGACGAAGACGATCCGGATGACGGAGACGGTCCGGGAGGCGTTATCATCGTCACGGAACCGGATGAGCCGCAACCCTGACCGGTTTACTCCCAAAACCGAAAAGATTTCTTACATTGGTACAAAAATGTGGGAAACCTCCTGGTCAAGCGAATGGCTCGCCTACTCTTTGTGACAAGTATGGTTTTTACGGTAAGGGTGGTACTGACAGGTTGGATATTAACCGCGCTGTTCTGTGCCATGATATCGATTCAGGGTGTCCGTGGACAGGATCGCAGTCCGGTTCCGGCTGGCGGTTCCGGTTATCCACCCATTGCCAACTTCAGTGTGGATGATTATCAGGGGCACGTTCAAAACTGGGGATTTGCAATAGACAGCCAGGGCATAGTCTACGTGGCCAATTCATATGGCGCGATGCGCTTCAACGGAGAGGAGTGGCAGTTTGCCCGCATCCCCGGTCAGATGGTTGTGAGTCTTGTCTACGGAGATGACGACAGGATCTATGTCGGTGGCTTCGGAGAGATCGGGTATGTGTCTGTTTCCTCGCCGGCCGATCCCTCCTCCGCCACACCCTGGAATTACGAGTCACTGACCCCGCTGATGCCCGATACGGTCGAATTTACCTATGCCTGGTACAGTCAAAAAACCGATGACGGTGTTTTCTTCCTGTCCAATGAATATTTTTTTCACTACGACGGTGAGCAGGTGCATACCATTCCTGCACAGACCCGTTTCTCAAACCTCTTTGTCATGGAAGGCGAGATCTACGTCCGGGAATCACTTGCCGGACTGAAGAAATATACCGGCGAAGCACTTGTGCCATGGGACAAGGGGGCGATGTTCGGGGATACAACTCTACGCAGTGTGATCGAGCTCGGAGACGGGACCACTCTCTTTGTTACCTACTTCGAATTGCTGCTTTTCGACGGTCAGGATTACAGACCGTTTGATAATGATGCAGCCGATTATCTCAGTGACAACTACATAGACGAGGCGATTACGCTGGCCGACGGGACTATTGCCATAGCTACCCGCAATGGTGGGGTAGTGTGGCTCGACAGGGACGGCTCACTTCTGCAGATACTCACCGAGGAGAGCGGCCTGATCAGTAATACGGTATACGGATTGCTTCAGGACAACAAGGGATCGCTCTGGGCCGCCACGATCAACGGCCTGTCCCGCATAGATCTTCAGCTGCCTTTCCGCCATATTGACAGCCGGCATGGATTAACAGGCACGGCCAACAGAATAACATCCCGCAACGATACCATCTTTGTTTCGACCAGTCTGGGCATCTATGTGCGGGACAGCCAGGGCAATACCCTGTTTTCTGAAGGAAAAACATTTTGCCATCAATTTCTTCACCACAGCGAAGCGCTGTACGCCATATGTGGTGGAACACTCTACCGGTTTGCAGGGGATGGCTTCGAGCCGGTTTCTGAATCAGCATTCAGCAGTGCCATTACTTCATTGGATCAGGAGACCGTGGCAGCGGTGCATCAGACAGGCGTATCGATCGCCAGACTGAACGGATCGCAACTGGAGACCATCTACCATGCAGATGACTTCAATACAAGGCCCAACTCCGTTTTGATGTGTTCCTCCGGTTATCTTTGGATCGGCACCGATTCACAGGGGCTTTTCCGCCTCAGACTGGAGTCACGGGACGGGAATATAACCGGTCACACCATTACGAGATTTCTTCATGAGGATGTGAATGGGTCAGATATTGCACGTGTGTATGTTACTCTCCTTGACGGGGAGCCATTGTTTCTGACAAGATACCATGGCATCCTGTACCATGATCCGGAATCGGACTCACTCATCCAGACAGAACAATTTGGTCCCGATTTCATGGTTACAGATCGACAGTATCTCCACGCCAGCCAGGATCCGTCCGGGAATGTGTGGTTTTACTCGGGTGACGGATACCAGGCCGCCATGCGGCAGCCCGACGGCACGTATGATATTCGGACGACCATCCTGAACTGGCTTGATATTGACCAGAACAACCATATATATACCGATCCGGAGGGCTACGTTTGGTATGTTGACGCCAGGGAACTTGTGCGTTA
Organism: Cyclonatronaceae bacterium; assembly: GCA_046483675.1. GTDB lineage: Bacteria > Bacteroidota > Rhodothermia > Balneolales > Natronogracilivirgulaceae > SKNL01. Next base: position 41,770 of record JAWOCT010000065.1, on the reverse strand, counting down.
CAATCCGAAGATGCACTTTGATCCCGAAATCGGTTTTCGTACTGAAATCAGCGAAGTGCTGGTCAGCGGGGATTCGCTTGTAGCGAGGGGATCGAACCGCAATCCGATGGTTCTTCCGTATGCCGACAACGATCTGCGTTTCACCTATGCCGCAGCTGCCTACCTGGATCCGGCCCGTACACGCTACCGGGTCAAGCTGGAGGGTTTTGATGATAACTGGTCGGCATGGACTTCCGAGACCTGGAAAGACTATACCAATATTCCTGAAGGAACCTACCGTTTTTTGCTGGAAGCGCGCAATCTCTTCGGGGTCGTCAGTGTAGCTGACCCGTTTCATGTTCGTATCCTTCCTCCCTGGTATCGGACCTGGTGGGCATATCTTCTCTATCTGGTCGCCTCGGTTACGGTTCTCTATACCGGATACCGGATCCGTCTGAATCAGCTTCTCAGGGTGCACCGCATCCGCAACCGGATTGCCGGGGATCTGCACGATGAGATCAGTGCTACGCTCAGCAGCATCAGCTTTTTTGCCAAGGCCGTTGAAGACGAGAAGATCCATGGGGACAGGAACCGTTTTGTACGGTTGATCTCGGACAGTGCCGGCGATGCCAAGGAAAAGATCACCGATATCGTTTGGGCCATCAACCCGGAACATGATGACTGGAATTCATTTCTCTCCAAATGCCGCCGGTTCTCCTCCGATCTGATGGAAAGCAAAGATATCGATTACAGGCTCGATATCGATGAGCGGATCCCCGGGAAGCTGGACATGAAGCTTCGGCAAAATCTCTGGTTGATATTCAAGGAGATGCTGACGAATGTGGCCCGGCATTCCGAGGCGTCGCAGGTTAACATTTCGATCACTTACAAGGCGGGCAAGGTGCATCTGAAGGTTTCCGATAATGGAAACGGAATGGATCCGCAAACACCTGAATACGGCAGTGGCATGTCGAATATACGGCGCAGGGCGGAAGAGATTGGTGCGACGCTGGTGTTCGATACAGCACCCGGCAAGGGAACCCGATGGCATCTGACATGCAAAACCTGATGTACTCCAGTAAACCGCATGGATATGCAGTGCGCCTCCGGAGAAGCCGTGGTAATTTCCAGTTGCATTGCTGCGGACGCACACCGATTGATTTGTCGCGCCCAAACATTGAATCAAGCCCGGCCCTGATGCGCGGGCACGCCAGCTTCAAACGCACCGGCACATCATTATGTTTACAGAGACAACCATTATGTCGGTCCGGCAGAAAACAGACCGGACAGAGACCCATATTATCATGAAAAATCGTACAGCCGTAATCAATGTCGGCATAATCGAGGATAACAAATACATGCGTGACGGCTGGAAGGCCTTCATCGCGTCGCAACGAGACCTGAATGTGGTGGGGGCATATGGTTCCTGCGAAGAGGCGTTCAGGTCTGACGCCTTCAAACGGGTTCAGCTGCTTATCATGGATATCGGACTGCCGGGCATGAGCGGGATCGAAGGGGTACGGTACATCAGGGAACATCATCCGGACATGGTGGTCATCATGGCTACGGTCTTTGATGACGATCAGCATATTTTCGATGCCCTCAAAGCCGGTGCCATGGGGTATCTGGAGAAGAAAGTGAGTCCGGATGAACTCGTTGCAGCCATACGGGACGCCTGGGAGGGCGGATCGCCCATCACCCCCAACATCGCACGCAAGGTGATCGGGAGTTTTCATCAGTCGGGCAGCGAAGAGCAACTGTCTGATCGGGAGCTTCAGATCCTTGAAAAACTCGCTACCGGTGATTCGTACAGTACTATCGGAAAAGAAATATATCTGTCGGTGGACGGGGTCCGATACCACATCCGCAATATTTACCGGAAGCTCCAGGTCAATTCCCGGTCGGAAGCCATTGCCAAAGGAATTTCAAGGAAACTCATTAAACCGGGCGTATTTTTTTTATAGTCAGGCAAAAGCGACAAAGACCTCGATTCGCTTCCCCGTTTCCCTGACCGGAGGCGGGGTTTTTTTGTTTGTGGCTGAAATAGTATGTGAAAATCCGTATCTATAGGCAATTTTGTTACAATTTACCAATCATCACAACCCCTCTGAATCATGAACAGAAAGATAGCTGATTACAGAATGCTAATGGGCGCCATGCTGATAGGGTGTTTTGCATTTATACCGTTGTTTTCCAGTGTGGCAGCGGCCGAAGGTCTGACGCCGGAGCACATAGCTAAAATAAAAAATGTCGGTACTGCCCTGATATCCAATGATGGCCATTTCATTGTCTATACGCAAGTGGTACCCCGGGATCCCATGGAGAGCAATGAACGGGCCGGTTTGGAACTGCATGTCATGGACCGCCGAACCGGTGAAACCAGTGAAGTGGTGCTGGAGAGCCGGCCCGGCAACCTGCAGATCCGCCCCGGTCACAATACCTTCTCCTTCTCGACCCGCGGGGAGGAGGACAGTTCTGTCGCTCTGTATGAACTCGATCCCGAAAGCGGGCAGATTACCCGGTTGTACCATCACCACGCGAGCATTATGGCGTACAGCTGGCATCCATCCGGCAACATCGTTTCCGTGGTTTCCCGGGAGCAGCTCGACAGCCTTGAGAATCCGCTGCCTTACGAGCCCACCGTATATGAAGAATACATGCCTCACCGGGAAGCTTTCATCGTGGATTTGCAGGCCACAGAAGACCAGGCCCGTCGCATACAGGTTGAAGGTTCGGTCTATCTGATGGAGTGGAGCCCGGATGGAAGTCTTATCGCCATCTCCGAGACGCCGACTCCCAATATCGATGATTACTACATGTTTCAGAAGGTCAAGGTCATCGATGCCGCTTCAGCCCGGGTACGTAACGAAATCGACAATGAAGGCAAGTTGGCGCAGATCAAATGGAGTCCGGATGCCCGCCGGCTGGCCTTGCGTGCGGGCAACAGCATCCACGACTCCATTGACGGGCGTATCATGGTGGTATCGGCCTCAGGCGGCACCCCGGAGAATATCTATCCTGATTTCCTCGGAAAATTTGAACATATAACCTGGTCACAGGACGGGCTCATCCGGTTCCTGGCCAGCGAAAGTACTGCCACGACCTACGGTTCGATCCAGGCTGATGGCGACGGATTTACCCGCATATTGCACATCGAAGAGGGCAAACTCACCAATTTCAACTACGCGGCAGACGGCACGGTCGTCTTTACCAAACAGACCCCGCAGCATCCATCCGAGATCTACGAGAAGCCGGCCGGGAGCGATGTGCTCGAACGCCGGACTGTCAGCAACAACTGGCTTGACGATATCCCGATGGGGCGCCAGGTCGTGGTCAATTATGAAGCACGGGACGGCCGTAATATCGAAGGTCTGCTCATCTATCCGGTTGAGGAAAACGGCGGACCCTATCCCACCATCGTGGCTGTACACGGCGGACCTGAAGCCCACTACAGCAATGCTTGGCTTACCGCCTATTCCATTCCGGGACAGGTGGCCGCCGATAGGGGGTTTGCCGTTTTTTATCCGAACTACCGGGGCAGCACGGGCCGTGGACTCGAATTCATCAAATCAAGTCAGCGTGATCTGGCCGGTGCCGAATTTGATGACATCGTGGATGGTGTCGACTACCTGATCGAACAGGGGATTACCGACGGAGATCGTGTCGGTGTGACCGGCGGCTCCTATGGCGGTTATGCCACAGCTTGGATGTCGACCCGCTATTCCCACCGGTTTGCGGCCGGTGTGATGTTCGTGGGCATCAGCAACAACATCTCCAAATGGGGCACCAGCGATATCCCCGAGGAGCTCTTCCTGGTGCACTCCCGAAAGCGCCTATGGGATAACTGGCAGTGGAATCTCGAACGCAGTCCGATCTATCATGTGGACAACGCACAGACCCCGCTGCTGATCATGCACGGCGAGGATGATACCCGGGTTCATCCCGCGCAATCCCTTGAGCTGTTCAGGCATATAAAAGTGCGCAAGCCCGAAGTGCCGTTGCGTCTGGTCTGGTATCCGGGTGAAGGGCATGGAAACACGCGGTCCACGTCACGATTTGACTACCATCTGCGCATGCTGCAGTGGTTCGAAACCTATCTGCTGGAAGAAGAACCCGAAAAGCCTTCATTCTACCTTGATTTCGAAGAGCTGGGCGTTGAAATACCTGATTGATTCTTTGAATCATCGGGAAAAAAATCGAAGTATGGATAGCGGATACCGGTCAACGCGCAGGGTCCGCTATCTTTGTTTCGGGTGTGTCGGGATGAAGTGACCACTGCTGTCTTGGGAATGTATTTTAAAGGAGAGCTATGGAAGTTGCATCGGGAAAATGGATTGGTGCGCATGTAAGCGCCGCTGGCGGCGTGCAGAATACACCGGTCAACGCGCAGGCCATCGGAGCCAATGCCTTTGCCCTGTTTACAAAAAATCAGAGGCAGTGGAGGGCCAAACCACTCAAGGATGCGGATATTGCGGCATTCAACGAACGATGCAGTGAACTTGGCTTCACCGCCGACCGCATCCTCCCGCACAACAGCTATCTGATCAACCCCGGTCATCCCGAACGAGCCGGCATCGAAAAGTCACGGGAAGCCCTGCTCGATGAGATGCAACGCTGCGAGCAGCTTGGTATCCCGCAACTCAATATCCATCCCGGCAGCCACCTGCGACAGATCAGTGAAACACAGTGCCTGTCGCGTATCGCTAAAACGGTGAACATCATGCTGGACAAGACCCGCGGGGTAACGGTGGTGCTGGAGAACACGGCTGGACAGGGCAGCAATCTCGGCCACTGTTTCGAGCACTTGGCCGAGATCATAGACCAGGTGGAGGATCGCAGCCGCATCGGATTCTGCATCGATACGTGCCATGCCCATGCCGCGGGGTACGACATGGCTACACCGGAAGGATACCGGCAAACCATGAATGAGGCCGACCGGATCTTAGGTCTGTCGATGCTGCGCGGGCTGCATCTCAATGACGCCAAATCGGCTCTGGGAAGCCGGGTGGACCGTCACGCGCCGCTGGGAAAGGGCACCATGGGCGAGGAGCCGTTCCGCCTGATCATGAATGATGACCGGCTCAATCGTCTTCCGATGATTCTGGAGACGACCGAACCGGTAAACTGGGCTGACGAGATCGCATGGTTGCGGTCACTGGTTGTGTGATCCCTGGCGATTATCTGCTTTCTGCTGGCATGCCGGGTGTCAGTTTGCCTCCCGGATCACGCGAAATCCGGTGAATTCGGGATCCAGCTCCCGGCTCCCGGGATCGGCCGTATCCACAAAATCCCTCGCACTGTACCCGTAGACAGATCTGCCATTATCGGACCCGGCATCCGACCACTCGGCTACATTGCCCCCCAGATCGTAGATTTCGGCCTCGCCGACTTTAACAGGCGGGAATGACCCGACTTCGCGGATCAGCTGTTCGGCGGCAAGCAGATCCATCTTCTGCCGCAGCAGGCCGACCTCGTCGATGGTGATGTCAAAACCGGCCAGACGGTTCAGCGTGTTCTGACGTGGTCCGGCGCGATGCGCGATACGGTGCAGGGCCTGTGTTTCTTCTGCGTTGGGTAAACGATACGTGTTTCCGGTATATTCACCAAGCCATCGGGCATAGGCGCGGGCCTTATCCACACGGATATTGCGGACCGGATAATTGGCTTGCAACGGGTGGAAAGTATGGGTGGAATCGAACTCCTGATACTGGATATTGGTCACGGCAAAGCGTCCGATGGCAATCGTATCCTCGCCCACCGGTACAACTTCCGGAATCAGGCGGTCACTGTTGCGCAGACCGAAATACCCGTCATCGATGGCCAGACTGTCGCGCTTGAAGAGACCGGCCAGCGGGCTGTCATCCTTGAAGGCGCGGTTAGGCTCATCGTAGGTTTCGAACAGCCAGCGGTCAAACCAGGCGATTTCCTCCTCCAGTTTGCGTCGCTGATGGGTCAGTTTTTGCAAACCATGCGGTTGATCGGGAAACCAGAGAAAGCGCACCGGAGCGTTGCCGAGCTGCTGCAATGCCCGATAATGCTCCCAGCCCTGGTCCCTCGGTACGGCGCGGTCCTCGCTTCCAAAAAAGATAATGGTCGGGGCCTTGACGCGTTCCATGCGGAAAATGGGTGATTTTTCGATATAGGTGCGGTTGTAAAAGGTGCCGTCGGCGCTGTCCCATGGAGCGCCGCCGAAGTAGCTCTGGTCGAAGCGAACCCCGAACTGGCAGGTACCATAGTCCGAAACCCAGTTGACGTTGCCGGCCCCTGCGCCGATCACTTTGAACATGTCGGGGTGCTCTATCGAAAGGGCAATGCTCAGGATGGACCCGTTAGACCAGCCCATTACTCCCAGCGAATCCTTGTCTACCTTGCCAGCTTCGTGCAGCGTCTCAATTCCATTTACGATATCCACCAGCTCAAGCTCGTAGTAGCGGCCTTTTATGGACTCGACGAACTCAAGACCGTGATTGGAGGAGCCGTGGTAGTTGGGCATGAGCACGAACGATTCCTTTTGAGAAAGGATGTGCGGAAAGTAAGCCCAGTTCATGTTCCACCAGTCGAGTGTTACGGCCGCAGGGCCGCCGCGGATCGCCACCACCAGGGGATAGCGCCGACCGGGCTCGTAATTTTCGGGATAGTAGAGGATACCGTTGACCTCGTTGTCCTCTGCGCCGGTCCAGCGAAAGATCTCGCTGTCGGCAATATGTTTTTTGCTCAGTGCAGTGTTGAGGCGGACGAGGTGTTCGCCTTCGCTGATCCGGGCGCTTCGGCGACGGACATCCAGTTCACCGATCCGGTATTGCGGCAGGGTGGATGCGGTTGCGTGCACATAGACCACTTGTTTGTGGTCTTCTGCCAGAGCGGCTACGGAAACGCGTTCATCGTATTTTCCGGTGTCGACCAGGCGTTTGCGCCACTCGCCGTTGCCACGGCGTTCATAATGAGCCAGGATACGCGTTGGACCGTTGGCCAGGGAGGCCAGTACATCGTTGCCAACCACGTTGAATCCCGAACTGAGCGCCCATTCCCAGTCCAGATGGACCTTAACCGGCTCAAGCATAACAGTATTTTCATCATCCCGGGTATTTTCATCATTGCGGGTATTTTCATGATCCCGGGCATATTCACGATCCTGATGATCCACCAGATCCAGGTCATCAGGAATGGTAACGTAATAAAGTTCGAAAATGCCGGCCCCGCTCCATTCGGGATCGGATGAACTTACCGCCGTAAAATAAAAACCTTTGTGATCTTCGGTGAAAGCAAAACTGCCTGGTGTCTGCAGCCCTTGCAGGATCCGGATTCGCCTGCCAGATTCCAGATCCCAAAAGTAGTAGGAAGGGGGTGGCTGGGCATCGGCACCGTAATGCGGGCTGCGCGTATGTCCGGTCACGGCCCAGCGCCCGTCATCAGATGCCGCATACGTGCTAATCGGATGCTGGTTGTCCGTTAGCCTTCGAATCCGTTTGGAATCCGGGTCAAACGAAAACAGGCGGGATGGTTTGAATGTCACCGTATCCTCAATGACCCGGGTATTGTCCTTGCGCTCCTTACGCTCTGCCTCAATGAGCAGGTCGCCCTCTGCCGAGACAAAAAGCAGGGTGCCGTCGTCGAGAATTTGGATGCTCCTCAGGCCTTCGTCAAACGCATGGACTTCGTACGGTTCGCCGCCATAGAGATTCATTGCCCACAATGTTTTTCCATCCTCCCGCGAGGAGAGAAAGTAGAGCAGCCGGCCGTCCCGCGAGAAAACAGGATTCCGGTCCGATTCCTCGGAACGGGTCAGTTGAATGGTGAGGTATGGTGATGAATTATTGTCATCGGATGAAGTTCCGGTATCGTCTTCGTTCTTCTGGTCCAGCCGGGTGAGGTACAGGTCGGTTACATTGCGGTCTTTTTCAGTGGAATTTCGTGATTTCACCCAGGCGACCATGGTCCCGTCCGGCGAAAAAGTTAACTGACTGGCCGATTCCTGCCGGACGATATCGGCCGGTGTCCAGTAGTCGTCATCAGGCTGTTCCCGGTCCAGGTCCGGAGTGTGTGCCGCGGCAGGAGCCGGTGATACAAGAAAGACAAAGGACAGCAGCATAAATGCCGGCAGTGCCTGGGCAAGCAGGGTGTAAGTCATAGCAGCAAATGGTGTTGTGGTCCTTTCGTTGCCTGGCATACCGGTCAGCAGGGGATCCGATTTGTCAATATGTCGTTTTCCATCTGCCAGACGAAAATTGGAATCGGGCAAAAAGAAAAGCCGCAGGCGTTTTGAAGAAAGGTTCTTGAATGGTGTCATGGCATTATTGTTTTGGGATTCCGGGGCACTCAAACAGGCGAGAGCAAATAGTACGTTCTGACTAACCATAGTTCCTGGCCGTGCTGGTTCGGCCGGACAAGAAAGGTACGTAATATTGGCAAAAGGGCAATGTGGAAGTAAAGCTTGGTCAGTGCCACGGCACATGGATCATGAATGATTGCAATGGCATCGATGTTAAAAAATAAGCTGCATTTGACAAGCCGGCAAAATCTGTTTACACCTTGATTCCATCACCATACACATTCCACGCCACTTTTTCACACGCCGAAGCGGTGTAAACCATTATCCGTTGATATTCAGGGCTCATGGCTGTGATGCAGTGTCTGACCATCGCGAGTAATTTTCCTGAAAACATGAGGATATCGGACATCTTCATCGACGGCTATTGGAATTCGCTTGGAAAGCTTCCCGTTATTACCGGTAGCATGTTTACAAACAATAGCCGCATGAAATAAATAATCGCATAAAATCAATATCAAACAGATATCATGTTCGATGACACTTCAAAACCGCACCAGGGGCAACCCGTTATCGAAAAGGGCGTTGCCTTGGATCAGGCCTCAACAGCGGTAATCCTGCTCCATGGCCGGGGTGCCTCTGCAGAGAGCATACTCACCCTCGCCGACGAGGTTCACAGGCCGGAAGCAGCCTGGCTGGCTCCTCAGGCGGCCCATTACACTTGGTATCCATTCTCTTTCCTGGCACCGATTGAACAGAACGAACCCGGACTGAGCTCGGCCCTGGAAATGCTCTCGGAACTGGTTGAGCGCATCGAAGACGCCGATGTCCCGAAAGGCAGGATCATACTGGCCGGATTTTCCCAGGGTGCCTGTCTGTCACTGGAATTTGCTGCGCGGAATCCGGCCCGGTACGGCGGCGTGGTCGCGCTGAGCGGCGGTGTAATCGGTCCGGAGGTTGAACAGGACCGCTACAATGGCGATATGGATCGTACACCGGTTTTTCTGGGGTGCAGCGACTATGATCATCACATCCCGGAGGAGCGGGTCCATGAAACGGCAGATCTCTTCGAACGGCTGGGAGCCGGGGTCACAAAAAAAATCTACCCGGGACTGGGCCATACGATAAATGAAGATGAGCTGGTTCATTTTCGCAAGGTACTGGACAGTGTGATCCAGGAATCAAGCTGAATCATTGGGAATCAAACTCAAGCGCTGGCCGACCAACATATCCATCCATGCATACATAATTCTACCAGTTTAATTGCCAAACCACGTAACCATGACGGTCGCTGAACTATTTGTACAATGTCTTGAAAAGGAAGAGGTGAGCCACATCTTTGGGGTGCCGGGCGAAGAAAACGAAAGTCTGCTGTTTGCACTGGAGAAATCATCGATCACGTTTGTACCGTGCCGACACGAACAGGCAGCGGCCTTCATTGCCGATGTCTTTGGCCGGTTGACCGGCAAGGCGGGGGTCTGTATGGGTACGCTGGGTCCGGGTGCCACCAATCTCATCACCGGTGTGGCCGACGCCCACCTTGACAAGGCGCCGCTGGTTGCCATCACCGCGCAAGGCGGACTGGATCGGCTTCACCACGAAAGCCATCAGAAAATCGATATCGTGAACATGTTCCGTCCAATCACAAAGTGGAACGGATCGGTGACCTCGCAGGAAGTGGTTGCGGAAATGGTGTGCAAGGCTTTTCGCGAGGCTGAACAGGAAAAACCCGGCGCCACCCACATAGAGCTTTCGGAAGATGTGGCCGACCTGGAAGTGGATCCATCCATGAAACCGATGGAGCCGAAGCGTCCGCGTCGTCCGGCGTCGGACTACAAAGCGCTCCTCCGCTCGGTGGAGTTGATCGGAAAGGCAGAGCGTCCCCTGATACTGGCGGGAAACGGGGCCATCCGCAAGCTGGCCAGCAAGCATCTCACCGAATTTGCCGAACGTCACGAGATACCGGTTGCGTCCACCTTCATGGGCAAAGGGGCGCTTTCCGACCGGTCCGACTTCTCGCTTGGTGCTATCGGCCTCGGATTCCGCGATTACATCGCCGAGGCGTTCGAAGAAGCCGACCTGATCATTACCGTGGGTTACGATATCGCGGAATATCCTCCCGAAAAATGGAACCAGGGCAGGACCAAACAGATTATCCATATAGACTTTGACCCGGCTGAAGTATATGCCGAATACGATCCGGATGTGGAAGTTGTGGGTGATATTTCGGCAGCACTCTGGGAACTGAACCGGACGCACAGCCCTAAGCACTCACAACAACGGGGAAATTCAGATGAGCACGCAAGTTCGCATTGGCACGATACGTTTCAAAAATTGGGTACTTCTTCGCACCGGACCGGTACTTCGCACCAGTCGGGCACCTCGCAAAAGCCTGGCACCTCACAAAAGTCTGGCATCTCGCACCAGTTCGGCAGTTCGGGCCGGGATGACGAGTCGACGGGTGATGAGCTGTTCCGTAGCATGGAAAAGGGGTGGTTCGAACCGGTACGCGATCGCATCAGGAAGGATCTGGAATCCAGCCGGCCGGCCGATGACGACGTGCTGACCGTACCCGGTTCGTTGCATGTTATAAGAAAGGTCATGGAGGATGACGGTCTGCTGATCAGTGATGTCGGTACCCACAAAATGTGGATTGCCCGAAATTATCCCACCTATTGTCCCAATGGCTGCCTGATAAGCAACGGTCTGGCCAGCATGGGCATTGCTCTCCCGGGGGCCATAGCTGCCGCCCTGCATCAACCGGATCGACAGATTGTAGCAGCCATGGGCGACGGCGGGTTCATGATGAATGCCCAGGATCTGGAAACCGCCCGGAGACTGGATGTGGCATTTACCGCCATCGTGTTCAACGACAACGACTATGGACTGATAAGCTGGAAGCAGCAGTTGTCACGTCAACACTCGGTTAGCACACAGATCGGCAATCCCGATTTCCCCGCTTTTGCACGGAGTTTCGGAGTTGAAGGGCATCGTGCTGAATCCACCGAGCATTTTGAGCGGCTGTTGCGGCGGAGCATGGAACAGCGAAAGCTGACGGTTATCGAAGTGCCGATCAGCACGCATGTCAATAATGATCTTGTCGAGCGTCTCACTTCTTACTGGAATAAGAAGCAGGTGGGTTAAAATTCACACCTCGAGTGGATGACTTCGTTTCAGGTATCAATGTTGCCGCCAGTCAATGTATAGCAATCCAATTAGTTCAGTATCCAAAAAATTAATTCGGTATCCCAAAACCAGGAGGACCCCATGAGTATGAATATGAAGTCGATAAATCCCGCCAACGGCGAAACCATTCGCACGTACGACCGCATGAACAAGGATGAGATGTGGGAAGTGGTGGATCGGAGCCACCAGACCTGGCTGGAGTGGAAGAACACGTCATTCGCTGAGCGAAGCCGTCTGATGAAGCGTGCGGCCGGTCTGCTGCGCGACCGGGCCTCGCGTTACGGGGAGATGATTACGCTGGAGATGGGCAAGACGCTGAAATCGGCTGTGGCGGAAGTAGAGAAATGCGCATGGGTCTGCGACTACTATGCAGATCATGCAGAGCAGTTCCTTGCCGAGGAGCCGGTGGAGACCGATGCTTCGGAAAGTTTTGTTACGTACAATCCGCTGGGTGTGGTGTTGGCAGTGATGCCATGGAATTTCCCGTTCTGGCAGGTGTTCCGTTTTGCGGCACCTGCGCTGATGGCCGGGAACACCGGCCTGCTTAAGCATGCCAGCAACGTACCCGGTTCGGCGCTGGCTATAGAAGAAGTGTTCAGGGATGCCGGATTTCCCCGCGATGCCTTCCGGTCCCTGCTCATTAAAACCTCCTGGGTGGATGAACTGCTGGAGCATGAATATGTCAAGGCTGCCACGCTCACAGGCAGCGGCCCGGCCGGGAGCGCGGTAGCTTCCAAGGCGGGCAAGATGCTGAAAAAGACGGTTATGGAACTTGGGGGCAGTGACCCGTATATCGTACTTGAGGATGCGGATATCGCCGCGGCTGCATCGACCTGCGTCACCAGCCGCCTGATCAACGGCGGTCAAAGCTGCATTGCCGCCAAGCGCTTTATCGTGGTGGAGTCTGTTTTGGATGAATTCACGGAAAAATTCCTGGAAGGGATGAAAGCTTCCGAAATGGGTGATCCGATGGAGGAAGGGGTCGCACTGGGACCTATGGCACGGGAAGATTTGAGGGACGAGCTGCACGAACAGGTGCAGAGATCGATTTCGCAGGGGGGCCGGTGCGTGCTGGGAGGCGATATGCCCGATCGCAAAGGTGCCTGGTATCCTCCTACGGTTCTCACAGGGATCAAGCCGGGCATGGCGGGCTTCGATGAGGAGCTGTTCGGTCCGGTTGCTGCCATTGTTTCTGCCAGAGATGAAAAAGAAGCGGTCGTCCTGGCGAACCGGTCGGTATTCGGACTAGGAGCGGCCGTGTTCACCGGCGATGTGGCCCGCGGGCGCCGAATTGCGGCAGAGGAGCTGGAAGCAGGGTCGTGCTTTGTCAACGAGTTCGTGAAATCCGATCCCCGTCTGCCTTTCGGCGGCATCAAGACCAGCGGATACGGCCGCGAACTGTCCTGGCTCGGTATCCGGGAATTCACCAACATCAAAACGGTGTATGTGAAGTAGGAATGGGATTTCAGCGGGCGGCCACATCGTTTCCTTTTTTCCCGTAAATTGCAGATGTCAAGTTCCATTGGGTGGATTCCATTGGTTAACAATCGACTGGACAGGAGATCGATGCCGTACAAGTTCAAAATGCCTCCGGAATGGGCCCCTCATCAGATGACGCTGATGACATGGCCGGACAACCGGGAAACATGGCCAGGGGTGTGTCTGAACCGTGCCGAGCATGTCTACGCCGATATCCTGGAGGCGCTGGCTCCATATGAAAAGATCTGCCTGCTGGTGGCCAATGATGAGGCGAATCAGGCGGCCGCGTCCATGATCCAGAAACGCAATATCGACTGGAGCCGCATCAGGTTGATCCGCATGCCGACCAATGACGTCTGGATCCGCGACTACGGTCCGATGACCCTGTTCCGAAAAGACGGGACGGGAGAAAAACCCCGACAGGTCATGTGTGACTGGGGGTACAACGCCTGGGGCGGCAAGTACCCACCATTCGAAGATGACAACAATGTGCCGTACAGGCTGGCCGATCTTTTTGATATTCCGCTTGTCTCGCCGGGAATGATCCTGGAGGGGGGTTCTGTCGAAGTCAACGGCATCGGATTTGTACTGACCACGGAGTCCGTCCTGCTCAATCCGAACCGGAATCCCGAAATGAGCCGGTTTCAGATTGAGAAAAACCTCAGGACCTACCTGGGGGTGAAACATGTCATCTGGCTGAAAAGGGGTCTGAGGGGAGATGACACGGACGGCCATATCGACGATCTGGCCCGCTTTGTGGCACCCTGTACCATCGTAACTTCGGTGAGCGATGATCCCGGGGATCCGAATTATGACATTTTGCGTGAAAACAGCAAAATGCTGCAACAGACCACCGATTGCCGGGGCAAGCACTTTGAAGTGATCGAATTGCCGCTGCCGGCAACGCGTATCGGTGACAAAACGGTGGACGGCTCGGAGTATGTGCCTGCCAGCTATACCAATTTTTATATCGCCAACGGGTGCGTGCTGGTACCGCTCTATGACAAGCGATACGATGACCAGGTGCTGAAGCTGTTCAAGAGACTTTTTCCTGACCGGAAAATCATGGGCATCCCGTGCACCGATCTGGTCTGGGGCCAAGGGTCGATCCACTGTATTACACAGCAGGTTCCGGCCCCGAAGTGAGCGTCCAATGATTTTGTTTTTTGTGCGTTATGGCGATAAATCTTTCCGGATTCAATTTTTTCGGATTCGATCCCGTTGCCGGCCCGCTGCCGATAACCACATTCCTGCTTCGGTTGATACGCACGAACCAGGGTGATACGCACTAACCAAAAAGAGAAACCCGCTCAAACCATGTTTTCATCGATCAACAAGTGCCTTTTAAACATTTTCTCAATTGGGATTTTACTGCTCCTTGCATCCTGCAGTTCAAGTGCACAGAATGCCGGCTACTCCAATGTCCGTCCCGGCGACCTTGCCGAATTTCTCGAGAATTCTAACGCAGTGATTATCGATGTGCGAACCCCCGAAGAGTGGAATAACGGCAAAGTGGCCACGGCATTGACCATCAATCTGGGCCATCCCGGATTCAACCGGGCTGTTGACGAACTGGACCGGGATGAAACCTACCTGATCTATTGCAATTCGGGGAACCGCAGCCGCATCGCATCCCGCCGCATGGTGGAAATGGGCTTCCGCAATGTCTACAATTACGACGGCTACCACTACCAGATCCGTCGCGAGTACGAAGAATTCGGAAAACACACCTCCAGGTAGTCAGAAAAATTCTTATTTTGGCCTGCTGAAGAGCAACCGGAATTTTTCACCGTCTGACATTATTTATGAGCGTGGATACGCAATTCGAAACCGTAATAGGACTGGAAGTACACGCCCAACTCCTCACCGAATCCAAGGCTTTCGCTCCGGTATCCAACCGGTTTGGATCGGCTCCGAATACCAATGTCACCCCGCTTTGCCTGGGGCATCCGGGCACCCTTCCCGTACCGAATGAAAACCTGATCCGCTATGCGGTGAAACTGGGCCTGGCAACCCGGTGCAAAATACGCTCCAAATCCATTTTCGCCCGGAAAAACTATTTCTATCCGGATATGCCCAAGGGCTATCAGATCTCACAGTTCGAGACGCCGATCTGCTACGACGGTCACCTGGATATCGATCTGGTGGATGGGCAGACCAGGCGGATCGGCATCACCCGCATCCACATGGAAGAGGACGCGGGCAAATCCATCCACGATCAGGATCCGCACAACACACTCATCGATTTGAACCGTGCAGGTACCCCGCTGCTGGAAATCGTGTCAGAGCCGGATATCCGGAGTCCGGAGGAAGCGGGTGCCTACATGCGCAAGATCTGGCAGATCGTTCGTTACCTGGGCGTCTGCGATGGCAATATGGAGGAAGGCAGTTTGCGCTGCGATGCCAATGTTTCCATCCGACCGGTCGGACAGGAAGAATTCAACACCCGGACCGAGATCAAGAACCTCAACTCTTTCCGGAATGTGGAGCGGGCGTTGACCTATGAGGTAGAGCGGCAGAAGGACCTGGTCCGCTCGGGTGCCACGGTTATACAGCAAACCTTGCTCTGGGATCCGGGCGAGATGAGGACCAGGCAGATGCGTACCAAGGAAGAGGCCCATGATTACCGCTACTTCCCGGAACCGGACATTCCGCCGGTGATCGTGACCGATGAGATGCTGGAGGAGATCCGGATGGATATCCCCGAGATGCCCGAAGCACGCCGCCGCCGTTACATGTCCAACTACAAGCTGCCTGAATATGATGCCACTGTGCTCACCGAAGACCGGCCCCTTGCTGATTTTTTCGAGTCGGTTTTGGGACACGGCGCTCCCGCCAAGCCGGTAGCCAACCTGTTTATTACCGAAATTCGCCGGATCATGAATGAAAAGGGGTTCGGCATTACGGATTTTCCGGTGTCGCCGGAGCGTCTGGCCGGATTGGTGGCGTTGCGGGAAGAGGACAAGATCAGCTCATCGGCCATGCAGACGTTGCTCAATGTCATGGTGGAAGCAGGATCGGAATCGGATGCCGATGCCGAGGCCCTGGCGCGCGAGAAGAACCTGCTTCAGGTCTCCGATACCGGCTTTCTCGAACCGATCGTGGAGGAAGTACTGCGCGAAAATCCGGAGGAAGTGCAGCGTTACCTGGCAGGGAAGGAGGGACTCATAGGGTTCTTCATTGGCCAGATCATGAAAAAATCCCGGGGGAAGGCCAATCCAGGCATGGTGCGGGAAATGGTTCAAAATAAAATCAGGGAACAGGCCTGACAGATGGAATCAATGAACATACGCACTATGAAAGACAGAAAGCAGGACGGTGAGAAGCATTACAATCAAATCCTGAAGAAGCCCGGCTGCATTAAGAAGCCCGGCTGCATTGCATGGGGGCTGGAACGGTTCTCTAAACATACCAGGCGACTGCCGGTGGAGGGTGGATGCATCACAGGTCCGGTCGTCGGGCAGGCTGCTGACCGTTGTGCCAACCTTATGTCCGCGCTGAGGGCCTTTCCCCTGTTGCTTCTCTTTTTCCTTGCCAACTGCAGCGGTTCCGGTGAGGAGGAGACGTCACGCACAGTCGCCGAAACCCGTGTGCATGGTACGATATCCATCAACGGGGAGGTGAATGACACACTTGGACACAGCGGCACAGAAGTCTATATCCTGGACTTTACCGGCAGCCCGGATACCCTCTATCGGGCTTACACGGATTCCGACGGTGTTTTTGACGCCAGAGCGACATTCCCCGGCCAGGGTGCCTACACGCTGCATCTGCACCGGAACCAGCGCCGGGTCGCCGATACCACGCTGATCCTTGCCCACCGGGACACGGTGCAAATCGAAGGTGTATTGCCCCGTTTTGCCGGCCATGCCCGGATCCTGTCCACTGAAAATGAGGCCATGCGCACACTGAACAGGGTGGAGCGGCAATACAACCGCGTGATCCGGATCGCGGCGGCCGGCGGTATTGCACCGGATACCATCCCCCATGTGCTCGACAACTGGAGCACCATCTTCTGGGAGATATTTGAAACATGGCCGGAAACCGTGGCGGCCAGGATTGCGGCGCGGGAGTCCATGCGGATGCTGGAAGAGCGCAATGATGAGCTGCTGATGCAGCGGCTGCGCGAGTACGGAGATCATGAGGATATCCGTATGCTGGCCGCGCGGTTCGGTTTCATGTCGGTGCTAAACCGCAAGGGCCTCGACAGTGCCATGGCATGGATCGATTCCCTGGAAGCGGAAAGCCGGTCCAGGGATACACGTTTGCGGATTGCCAAAAACCGGATCGAGGTGCTGTACGACAGTTCCCGAATCGATGACGCCCGAGTGCGTATCCGGGATTATGAGAATGATTTCGGCGCGGATGAGGATGCCGGGGCATGGCTGAATGTAATACGTTATGATGTGGAGCAGCTTTCGCCGGGCATGGCACTGCCGCCTTTTGATCTGGAGTTCCTGGAAGACGCCGGTGATGAGGCTGTGGCACGCCGGATTGGCCTGCAGGATCTGCAGGGTGCGCCCGCCATGATCGAGGTGGTCTCCCTGGCCGATCGCATGTACCAGGAATCCTATCCCCGGCTTCAGACCTTGCATCTGATATTCCGCCAGGAAGATGTGCAGTTTGTAACCATACCGGTGGAGCAGAGCCGGATCGCCGTGGAGGCTTTTTACGACGAACGAGGTCAGGACTGGCCCGTGGCCCGGGCCGGGGCCTACGCCGGATCTGACCTTGAAGAGCGATGGAATGTGTATGAAATGCCCGTTCGCTTCCTCATCGACAGCCAGGGGCATATCATCCGCAAGTTCCATGGACACAACGTGAACCAACTGTTAATTGAATTAAATAACATCATAAACAACGGAGAAATCTCATGAGAAGCTTTTTGATAGCCGGTAACTGGAAGATGAATATGGGTCCAAAAGAGACGGAAGATTTTTTTGCCGGGCTGGACGATGCCGCACAGAAGAAGCATGACAGCGTGGAATCCGCTGTGTGTCCGCCCTTTGTATCCCTTCCGGCCGCCTTTTCAGCAAGAAAATCCGGAAGTGCCGTCAAAATTGGCGCGCAAAATGTCCATTTTGAGGATAACGGGGCCTTTACCGGCGAAATCAGTACCACCATGTTGAACGAGCTGGGTTGCGATTTTGTGATCCTGGGCCATTCGGAACGCCGTGAATACTTCAACGAGGACGATGCCCTCATCAACAAAAAGGTCAAAAAAGCACTTGCCGATGGTATCAAACCCATTGTCTGTGTAGGTGAGGTCTTGTCGGAGCGCAAGGAAGAACGCCACTTCGATGTAGTCAAAGAGCAAACTGCCGGCTCGCTGGCTGGTCTCTCAGCCGATGATGTCAGTAATATCGTCATTGCCTATGAGCCGGTTTGGGCTATCGGCACCGGCGAGACCGCTTCCCCCGAGCAGGCACAGGAGATGCACGCTTTCATCCGAAAAGAGCTGGCGGGTCTGTTCGGTCGGGAAACGGCTGGCCGGGTGCGCATCCTCTATGGCGGCAGCATGAAGCCCGCAAACGCCGACGAACTGCTCAAACAACCTGATGTCGACGGTGGCCTGATCGGCGGCGCCAGCCTGAAACCGGACGATTTCGCGGAGCTGGTTGCCATTGCGGCCGGACAAAAATAACTTCACGTGTAGTTTATGGCGAAAAACAATGTACTCATCCTCGGATCCGGTGGAAGGGAACACGCCCTGGCGTGGTCCCTGAGCCGATCCCCGATGCTTGGCCGGTTATACATCTCACCGGGCAATCCCGGTACGGCGCAGCACGGGGAAAATGTAGATATCAATACACACGGCCCGGCCGGAAGCCGCAGTCAGGCCGAAAACCGCAGCGGCGAGGGGCCAACCAGGCAGGAAGCGCCCCGAAAAGACGGCTCTGAAACGTGGTTTGAAGCTGTAGCCGTATTCGTTCGGGATAAAAAAATTGACTTGGTTGTGGTTGGACCCGAACAGCCTCTCGTGGATGGCATCACCGACTATCTGGAGGAGCGAGGCCATAAGGTGTTCGGTCCGTCGAAAGCCGCCGCCCAGCTGGAAGGCAGCAAAAGCTTTGCCAAATGGCTGATGCACAAATACCAGATCCCGACGGCCCGTTCGATCGAATTCGAAGGAGATACGGTCCTGGACGATCTTGAAGGTTGGCTTGCCGTGGATAACCAGAACTGGCCCATCGTCATCAAAGCCGACGGGCTGGCTGCAGGCAAGGGGGTGTTCATCAGCCGCAACCGACCCGAAGCGCTGGAGCATCTGCGCCGCATCCGTGAGGATGCTGCTCTTCGAAAAGCAGCCGGACGCGTGATTGTCGAGGAATTCATGGAAGGCGAAGAAGCCTCTCTCTTTGCCATCACCGATGGCCGCCATGCTCAGCTGCTGTTGTCTGCGCAGGATCACAAGCGCATCGGGGAGGGCGATACCGGCCTGAATACCGGTGGAATGGGAGCCTACGCACCCGCACCGGTCATGGACAACCACATGCTGCAGCTGGTTGAAGACACCATTCTTTACCCCACCCTCGGAGCGATGCAACTGGAAGGGCATGCCTATCGGGGAGTGTTGTACCTTGGACTCATGATTACCGAACAAGGGCCCAAAGTGGTCGAATACAACTGCCGTTTCGGCGACCCGGAGTGCCAGGTGCTGCTGCCGGCACTGAAATCCGATCTTCTTGAGCTGATGCTGGCCGCCGTGAACTCCGGGATGGACTCAGCCACAGTGAATATGTCCGACGAGCATTTCTGCTGTGTGGTGATGGCTTCCGGCGGATATCCGGAAGCGTATACCAAAGGGGAGGAGATAACAGGTGTTGACAGTGTATCGGACGAAACCCTGGTCTTCCATAGCGGAACCCGTCAGGAAAACGGGAAACTGCTCACCAACGGGGGACGCGTGCTCAGTGTCGTGGCAAAGGGGCCGGACCTGCGCAGTGCCATAGAGGGTTGTTATGCACAGGTGGATAAGATATCTTTCAATAATGCGTATTATCGGCGGGATATCGGGGCCAAGGGTTTAAAACGGTCCTGACGACATAGGAACAATGCGATGAACCCAACCATTCGGAATGCAAGGTCATCCACCCCGCACTGTTGGATCAAGTCTGGTCTGATGTTGCTGTGGCTTGCTTTATTCTGGATTACGGGCGCGCTTTCCTCCAGGGTCATGGCGGAGGTTTCCGATCTCCGGCCGGGTGTAGGCGAAGCGGAGCTGTTGATGATCGGTCTGCGCGATGCACGGAGTGTCCGTTCCTCCGCACTCGGCAACCTGTTCATTGTGGAATCCGGGCGCCATCGCATCCTCAAGGCCGATCAGAACGGGGTGCGGCTTGATTCCCTCGGACGGCTTGGAAACGGAGACTACCAGTTCGACACGCCGGTCGCGATCGATCCGACCAATGAACTCAAGATCTATGTGGCCGATCGCAACAACCGCCGCATTCAGGTTTTCGACCGGCGCCTGCAGTATCTGTCCACCATCCGGATGCCTCGGAGACACGGTTTCCCATCGCATTACAGGCCCACTATACTGGCAGTGGACCCATCCGGCCGTATTTACTTTTTTGATGAAGACCGGCAGCAAATGTACCGGTTCGACAGTAATGGGCAGTATGAGCTGGATTTCGAATTGTTCAGTGAAGAAGAACGGATCATCCCGGTTTCAATGGCCATTTGGAATGATGAACTGTGGGTGGCTGACCGGCGAGGCGAGTTGCTGCACCGATTTTCCTCGCGCGGATCCTACATCGGATTCATCTACGCACCGGAACCGGTGCGGGCACTACGTACCGGTGCAGGCAGCTTATGGGCACTTGGGACCGGACAGGTGATGCGGATTTCATCCGACGGGGAAATCCGGCAGTTTCTCCTCCTTCCTGGCGGGATGCTGCAACAGCCCCGAAATGGCGATAGCGGGTCGCAGATCGGGGCAAAATGGCACAGTTTTGATGTGCGCAACGAGTATATTTATCTCTTGAATGCCGGAACGCTGGTCCGGCTCAGAATACGTAACTGATACAATTTTTTTTGGTCATGAAATTATTGGATAGAAGCAACTCATGAAACAGTCCTACACGACATGGCGCAACTATTTGTTGAACACGGATATCCCGTTTTCAGACAAGGCGTGGACCGTTTACCGTCATCAGCTGGAACACCAGCCGGTATACCGCCGGTTTTGCGATGAGATCCCCGGCAAGCAACATCCGCTTACCGGTAGCGAATCTCCCTCATTTCCGGATGATATACCCCTTATTCCCGTTCATGTGTTCCGCGATGCCTCGGTACGGGCCGATTATGTTGAAACGCCGGAAGCGGTCTTCCAGAGCAGCGGCACGTCGGGTATGCGCCAGAGCAAGCATGAAATGGCGGACCTCCGGCTCTATTTCGAGTCGTGCTACGGTGGTTTCTCCCACTTTTACGATCCGGGAGAGTTTGTTCTGCTGGCCTGGCTTCCCGGGTACAGCGACAATCCCGATTCGTCCCTGGTCGCCATGATCGACCATTTCATCCAGCGTGACGCTACGGGGAAGAGCCGTTTTCTGCCGCTGGACAAGCCGCTCACGAAGGCGGATCTGAATTCTGCTGCCAACATGGATACCGTTGCCTACCTGAACAAACGTCGGTACCGAAGACGGGCAAGTCTTGGGAATATGCCCTACCAATCCAGCGGCAAAGTGGCAGTGGAACCAGGAAAAACTGGTGACAAACCGGGCAAAAAGCGGCGGATTATGCTTTTCGGGGCGGCCTTCGGACTACTGGACCTGCTGGATGCAGGGGCACCGGCCCTGCCCGAAGATGCGATTCTCGTGGAAACCGGGGGGATGAAGACCCGGCGAAAGGAGCTGTCGAAACAGGATCTCCGGCAGCAGCTCTCGGAAGGGTTCGGGATTCCACCTGGTTCGGTCCATTCCGAGTACGGCATGGCCGAAATGTCCAGCCAGGCGTGGGATACCGGGGATGGATGGCTGCAGTGTCCGCCCTGGCTGCGCATTACCATCCGCAATCCACAAAACCCGATGGAAGTGCAGTCTGCGGGTGAGGAAGGGTTGATTGGCATCATGGACCTGGCCAACGTCCATTCCGTTGCCTTCTTCCTGACGGAGGATCGCGGCGTGGCCCGTGAAGATGGCGCATTTCAGGTGCTGGGCAGGATGGAGCATGCCGAGTTGAGGGGATGCAATTTCCTTATGGAGTGAACGCAATACGGATCAAAAGGAGAATCCATGCCATCCAATCACGACCATGGCTGCGATAACCGGGATCCAAACGGATCTGGAACGCAAGCAGGCCAAAATATCACCGGGCACAACGCTGGCCGGAACGCCACGGAAAACCAGTACGGTTACAGCACTTCCGGAAACCAGCCCGGCCACAACGAGCGGATTGACCGGATTTGTGAGGCCGTGACGGCTTGGCTGGATAATGAAGATGACATCTGTAAGACCTCGGTCGAGCGCACTGTCACCGAAGGGCTGTTTCCTCGCCATGATGTTATGCACATGCTCGGCCGCATTGAAAAAAGCGTCACCCGCGAAGCGCTGCGCCATTGGATGGACCGGATTGCAACCGGACTGACGCACGATCCGGCCGGATCCGAAAAGGTACTATGCCTGCATGCCGGCAACCTGCCGATGGTTGGACTTCAGGATGTCATCGCCACATTGCTGTCCGGCGCCGTATACTATGGAAAATTATCCTCCCGGGATCCCTGGCTGCTGGATGGACTGCTGCGTGTGCTTCGGAAACGCCTGCCGGATCAATTGGGTGGATGGGCTTCCCGGATGGAAAAACTGGGACCGATCGGCGCCCGGCATGTACTGTTTGCAGGATCACAGGCTTCAGTTGATGTGGCCATGGAGTGGGTGTACCAGTTGGGACTGGCCTGCAAGGATGCGCGGCTTCTGGCCAGGACCGCCCGGCTGTCCATGGCCTGGCTGGATGAGACTGATTTCGAGCATGATCCGGTGCGACTGAGCAGGCAACTCATTGAAGCGATGCTCAGATATGAGGGACGGGGATGCCGTTCGCTTGCCGTGGTTGTTGCAGCATGGGACTTGTCTGACGTTGCCGGTACGCTTGCCGATGCCGCTGGTGTTTTCCTGCGGTCCAACCCGCCTTCACACTACAGAATGGCCGGTGTGAGTTACTGGAGAGGTTATCTCAAAAGCACCGGACGCGACGTGTACGATCTCGGCGGACAGATTATTACCGACGATCCCGATCTCTTGGGGAAAGAACATGTCGTATGCTGGTTTAAAGGGAATGAATCGGACCTGCTGCGCATTGCCGGACAGTTTGGATCGCAGTTGCAGAATGTGTATATCAATGCGGATCAGGGTGATATGCTGCCCCGGATTCCGGAATCCCTTGCGGATGCCAGGCATATCCGGCTGGAGCCGCTTTCCCTCGCCCAGTCACCGCCTATCGATTGGCGGCCCGACGGGGTGGATGTGCTCGGCTGGTTATGGGACACAGGTCAATGCTCGTAAATCATTTTCCGGGTCATGCCACCGTCAATGACCAGGTTTTCACCGGTAATAAAGCTGTTGTCCGGATCACATAAAAAAAGACAGGCCCTGGTAATGTCATCCGGCTTGCCTACTCGCCGGGACAGATGCTGATCGTGATCGATTTTTCGGAGCTTGTGATAGTCACCGGTATGTATCCAGCCCGGACTGATTGCGTTGACGGTAATGTGATCATCTGCAAGTGAGGCCGCAAGGGCATGGGTGAGGGCCAGCAACCCGCCTTTGGACGCGGCATATGCTTCTGATCCCGGTTCCGACATGAGGGCCCGGGTGGAAGCTATGTTGATGATCGAGCCTCCGCCATTCATCCTCATGATCTTTGCTGCTTCCCTGGAACAAATGAACGGTCCCCGCAAGTTTGTATTCAGGACACGGTCCCAGCCGGACAGCCCAAGATCGAATACCGGTTTGAATTCGGAGATGCCGGCATTGTTGATAAGGATATCGATGGATCCCATTTCCGTGACCGCTTTTGCGATCATTTCGGCTGCCGAATCCGGGTTGGATACGTCTGTGTGTATGAACCAGGCTTTGCGTCCTGATTCACGCAGTATGCGTTCAAGCTGACTGCCTGCATCTTTGTCCTTGTCAGCAATGGCGACCCGGGCGCCGCTGGCTGAAAAACCAGTGGCAATGGAGCGCCCGATGCCATTCGACGCTCCCGTTACGATGACGTTTTTTCCTGAAAATGACATGATAATCATGGTTAGGTGTGGCGAAAAAAAGATTCTGTTTACCGGCCATCACTGTACAGTATATCCGTCATACGAATTCGGCGCAACCGCTGAAATACCTTCAATAACCAGAAAAAAAGCTGTATCTTCGACACCTGTAGACCGGCAGTCAGCGTTCGGAAATATCTAGTTACTTCCTGCAATGTAATGAATTGCCGAAAATACGTCCGATAACCGTCCAAATCCGTTACACTCTCCGAAATGAGCGAATACAGACCCGCAGAAATCGAACCCAAATGGCAGGAATACTGGTTGAAAAACAAGACGTTCCGCACCGATAACACCGACCGCGAACGACCCAAGTACTATGTCCTGGACATGTTCCCCTATCCGAGCAGCGCCGGCCTGCACGTGGGACATCCGGAGGGATATACAGCGACCGACATCCTCGCGCGGTTCAAGCGGATGAACGGATACAACGTACTGCATCCGATCGGATGGGATGCCTTCGGACTTCCTGCCGAGCAGTACGCCATCAAAACCGGCACCCACCCCCGCGAGACAACCAACAGGAATATCGACGGATTTCGGCGCCAGCTCCAGGCACTGGGCTTCAGCTATGACTGGGATCGCGAGGTCAACACGACCGATCCGGCCTATTTCCGCTGGACCCAGTGGATTTTCCTGAAATTGTACGAACAGGGGCTGGCCTATGAGGCGAGCGTGCCGGTGAACTGGTGCCCGGAACTGGGTACGGTCCTGGCCAACGAGGAAGTGATAGACGGCAAAAGCGAGGTCGGGGGTTTTCCCGTAGAGCGCAAGCCGATGCGACAGTGGATGCTCAAAATCACGGCTTATGCCGAGCGGTTGCTGCAGGATCTGGAAGAGCTGGACTGGCCCGAATCCATCAAGGAAATGCAGCGAAACTGGATCGGAAAATCGGAAGGAGCCAATGTCGTGTTTCCGCTGAAAGCGGGAACCAGAGACGCCGGGGAATCCATCGAAGTGTTCACAACACGTCCGGATACGCTGTTCGGGGCAACCTATATGGTGCTTGCACCCGAACATCCGCTGGTGGATCGTATCACTACGGATCAGCAGAAAGAGGCCGTGGCCGCCTACCGCGAAGAGGCCGCACGGAAATCCGACCTCGACCGAACCGATCTGAACAAGGACAAGACCGGGGTGTTCACCGGGGCATTCGCCGTGAATCCGGTCAATAATGAGGAAATCCCAGTCTGGATAGCCGATTATGTGATGATGTCCTATGGCACTGGTGCCATCATGGCGGTGCCGGGTCACGACGAGCGTGACTGGGAATTTGCACGCAAGTACGAACTGCCGATCATCGAGGTGGTCAAGGGAGGTGATGTCACCAAGGAAGCCTATGTCGATTCCGAAGAGGGGGTCTGCGTGAATTCCGCCAATGATGAGGTGTCGCTGAACGACCTTCCGGTACCGGAGGCTAAAAAACGTATCACCCGATGGCTGGAGGAAAAAGGGTTTGGCACACACGCCGTGACATACAAGCTGCGTGACTGGCTCTTTTCCCGTCAGCGCTACTGGGGTGAACCCTTTCCCGTGATCCATGTGGATGGCAAGCCCAAACCGCTGCCCGAGGACCATCTGCCCATCACCCTGCCCGAAATGGACGATTTCCAGCCGACCAAGACTGGGGAACCTCCACTGGCCAAAGCCAAAGATTGGCTGAACACGATCGATCCTGAGACCGGAAAACCGGCTCTCCGCGAAACCAATACCATGCCGCAGTGGGCCGGATCGTGCTGGTACTATCTTCGCTATATCAGCCCGGATTATGAACAGGGGCCCGTCGATCCGGCAAAGGAGAAGTACTGGATGCCGGTGGATCTTTATGTCGGCGGAGCGGAACACGCGGTGCTGCATCTTCTCTATGCCCGTTTCTGGCACAAGGTCTTGTATGATATCGGTGCGGTGTCGACCAAAGAGCCGTTCCAGCGGCTGGTCAACCAGGGTATGATACTTGGCGAACTGGAGTTCACGGCATTCAAGGACGCCGACGGTAATTTTGTTTCTGCCGGCCGAAAGGAAATGGGCGAGGAGTTCGAGCGCGTCAGGCTCATTGAAAAGGATGTTGAAAAGCGCGGGGACCGGTTTGTGATAATAGGGACCGACACAGTTGTGGATGCGCGTTCGTTCAAAATGTCGAAATCGCGCGGCAATGTCATCAATCCGGATGATGTGGTCGAAGAGTATGGAGCCGATGCACTCCGGCTTTATGAGATGTTCATGGGACCGCTTGAGCAGGTCAAGCCCTGGAGCATGCAGGGGGTGGAAGGGGTCTACCGCTTTCTCAAACGGGTCTGGCGGTTGGTCATGGATGAGGAATCCAGCGGCGTGAACCGGGCCGTGGCCCGTTCTGTAAACAGCAACGGTGCACCGGTAGTGGAGCCTGACCGAGCCCAGCTCAAGCTGCTGCATGAAACCATTAAAAAAGTCACCGAGGATATCGAGGGGCACCGGTTCAATACGGCCATTTCAGCGCTTATGATCTTCACGAATGAAGCGATGAAATGGGAGGTGCGTCCGGTCGAGGTCCTGAAGCCATTCCTTTTGCTTTTGTCGCCCTTTGCGCCGCATTTGGCCGAAGAGCTGTGGGAGAAACTTGGAGAACTTGCCAAAGATAGCGAATCGGTTGTCGAAAGATCTTCCGGAGCATCCCGGAAAGGGTCAACTGAGCAGCAACGGACCCTGGCTTACGAGTCCTGGCCGAAATTCGAGGAGGCATTGCTCAAGGACGACAGCAAGACCTACGCCGTGCAGGTCAATGGCAAGGTGCGCGGGCAGGTCGAAGTCCCGGCCGATCGTGCCACCGACAAAGACTTTGTCCTGGATGCCGCCCGCAAGGAACCGTCTGTCAGCAGACACCTGGATAAGGGCCAGGTGGTCAAGGAGATTTTCGTGCCGAATCGTGTGATCAACTTCGTCGTCAAGTAAGCGTCTTTCCTTAAACATAAGCGGCTTTTCCACGCTCAATGCTATTTGCGAGGTGCTGGATTGCCAACCCGGTGATATCCTGGAGTTCAAACCCGATTAAATCGGAAATCGTGTCCCTTGCCGGAAGCCTTACCCTCCCCGCAGGTCACTGTCCTGATCTGAAATATATAGCCGGCATGAAAAGCGCCGGCCTGGAAATTGAGCGCCGGTTCAGGGACGTCACGCTGGTTCAGAAGTGGGGGATGAGTTCAAAAATGAGGCCCCGGAAGTATCTTTGATTACCCGTGACCGAGAAAATCCGAAATCTGGGAAGTTAGCTCATTCAGCGGTGTTGCAATCACACCGTTTGACAGTGGGAAACTCTCCTTCACCGGGGCGGCAACAAATGTGAGGTCCGCCTGTATATCTTTCAGGGCGTTACGGTTGCCCGAACTCAACTCTGGCTTCAGGGATGGCCGGCATTCAATGGCAACCACCATGGAACCCGATTCCAGGATGATATCTACTTCGTTGCCATAACTGGACCGGTAAAAATAGAACGGCAGGCTCGGGAAGTGGGTCTTCAGATGCATCAGTACGACGGATTCCCATAAAGATGCCCATACAGGGTGACCGTAGGCCGCATCAAAATTTTGAAGCTGGAGGAGAGCGCAGGTCATACCCGGATCGGAGATGTAGATTTTCGGGGATTTGACAAGCCGTTTGCTGGAATTGCCATGCCAGGCATTGAGCCGGTTGACCATGAACATTTTGTCCAGCACATCGATATAATTTCTTATGGTGTTGTGGCTTACCTCCAGTGAGGTGCCGATTTTGCTGTAGTTGACGGTCTGTCCGTTACTGTTGGCCAACATGGGAAGGAGTCGCCGCATGGTCCTGTGCGTTATACCGGCAAACTGCGGCAGGTCCCGCTCCAGAAAGGTATTGATGTATTCCAGTCGCCATTCCATGGACTTCTCATCATTATCGGCCATGAGCGACGGGTAGAATCCACCACGGGTCAGATATGTCTCCAGCGATATGTGATCGATTACCTCCATGTAGAGAAGCGGGGGGAGGTGCAGGTAGTTCACATATCCGTACAAGGCACGGGTATCCTGACCAAGCAATTCCTTTGAAGCACCGCCCAGCAGCAGATACATGCCCGGACGTTTTCTCTCTTCAATAGCACGACGGAGAATCACAAACAGATTTGGCACAAGATGGATCCCGTCAATGCACACCAGTTTGTCGATCTGAGCTTCGAAAAACCAGTCCGGATCATCCAGCTTCTGAAGATCTGACGGATGTTCCAGATTCAGGTAGATCGTGTCCCTCCCGCGTATTTTTGATAGCAGCTGCCTCGTCAATATTGATTTGCCACTGTGACGCGGTCCCATGACAACGGTAACAGGTTTGGTCTGCAGTGATCGTGCAATATCCTTTTCAATAACTCGGTTAAAATAGTCCATATCGCTCGTGGTTTGTAAAGATTGTTTACATATTGCACAATATTATGCGGAATACCGAACTCATTGTCAAGTTAAATATTTTTTAAAAAATCTGTTTTTGGATCAAGGCCGCGAATTCTGGCTGGAAAAAGCTCGCAAGAAACCGATCTTCCCGGAGTTTCAATTCCAACTGCTTCTACAGGGTGGACTGTTTCGGACGGACTTCCCCATAATCAGGCCGGTACCAGCCAGAAATTCTGAATCCTGCCGGAGTGCAGAACGTTACTTACGGTCGTCCAGCGGGGTCCAGGGCAGGTTTTTTTCACCTACATAGAGCTGTCGCGGTCTGATGAGGCGGTTGTTTGCAGCCTGCTCCATAAAGTGGGCTGTCCAACCGGTAATCCGGCTCATGGCAAATATACAGGTAAACAGATCCGTTTTGATGCCCATCGAATAATAGACCGTAGCTGAAAAGAAATCGACATTGGGGTCGATGCCTTTTTCTTTTTTCATTACAGACATAATTTTTTCCGACCACTCAAAGAGGTAAACGCTATCGGTCTCTTCTGCAAGGTCCTTTGCCATGGCCATCAGGTGTTTTGCCCTGGGATCTACAGTGCGGTACACGCGATGGCCGAATCCCATTACCTTTTTTCGTTCGGCAAGCCGCTCCTTGATGAAAGCTTCGACATCAGCATCCTTGTCAAGTTGGAGGAGCATGTTCATTACCGCCGTATTGGCACCACCATGCAAGGGGCCCTTGAGCGATCCGATTGCCCCTGTTACGGCGGAATAGATATCCGATTGTGTCGAGCATACGGCACGCGCCACAAATGTTGATGCATTCATACCGTGCTCGGCATGAATAATCAGGCAGATATCCATGGTTTTCTCTGCATTTTCACCCGGTCTCTCGCCATTGAGCATATACAGAAAGTTATAGGCCGTGCTTCCTTCATTAAGTGGGGCAATTATCTCCTTTCCCTCGCGTACACGCTGAAAACCGGCTATAACAGCTGGCATCTTGGCGGTCATACGGATGGATTTGCGCAAGTTGGCTTCGGGGCTGTCATCACTGGCCTCTTTGTCAAAATCAGCAAGCATGGAAGTGGCTGTGCGCAGAAC
The DNA here is from genome assembly GCA_046483675.1 of Cyclonatronaceae bacterium. Taxonomy (GTDB): domain Bacteria; phylum Bacteroidota; class Rhodothermia; order Balneolales; family Natronogracilivirgulaceae; genus SKNL01. The sequence continues at coordinate 12,114 of JAWOCT010000065.1, read as the reverse complement.
GGACATGGGTTCGGCTTCCTTGCTTGTACTTCGCATGTAATCGAGGACCGGCTGTGGCAGTTTACGCTCGGCAATCAGCTTTTTCTTGAGATCATTGAGTTCATCCGCCGTCGGCAGACGATCATTCCAAAGCAGGAAAGCCACTTCTTCAAAGGTGGAGTTTTCAGCAAGCGTATCGATATTGTACCCGGCGTAGATTAGTTCGCCTTTTTCACCGTCTATGGCACTTTTGGTAGACGGAAACGCAACAATCCCGTCCAGTCCTCGGTTGATATGTGGAAATTTGTCCATATCGATTTTTTCATGCTGTTGCTTGCTCATAAATACTCCGTATTTCGCAATGTTAGTCTGGTAATTGGTTGTCCTGCTAAAAATAACAGTAGTTTAAGTCAAGTACTATTTAATTGCAGTACAGGAATTTAGGGTCAGTTCACTCGTCAATAACATTTAGAGTTGCCGCGCGGTTCAGTCGCAGATAAAATAATTCCTGGCACAAAATTAAAAAACTGCTGAAAAGATGTATCGCGTTCCGTTGTGCATTTATCTGGAATCCAACGAACAGGTCCAACCGTGATCTGATTCAAAAAATGCATATTGCCATTGAATGATGCCAACCGACATCCCCAATTTTAAGATTATACGTATAAAAGCTGAAAAAGTCATGTAAAACACAAATGGGCAATTGGTTGTGTCCTCTATACAAAAAAAATATAAATTTTGTATGAAGATATAGACTTTGTAAATTGGTGATTGTATGACATCTTTCAATTCAATCTTGCAAAACACATGTCATATCAACGACATCTGAATTCACATTCGTTCCGGTTATGAAAGCAATCAATCAAAACAGGGCTTGTCACAATTTCGGATATGTGCCGTCCGAATCTGAAAAACTCATCGTTTTTTACCTTGAATTGTATGAGGAAACTTCCGCATATTATCTGGCAGCCCGATTGCAGAAAGAGCATTGGGAAATAAATGTAATGCCCGCCGGCTCCTGCTGGATATTACTTGCACATGCACTTGTCAGTCCGGATCCTCAAACCATAGGGGATTTGTGTGACTACCTGTCCGATCTGTCGGAATTCCATGGCGGATCGTTTAAAAGATGGGAGCTGGATTCACTCTTTTAGTTGTTCATGGCAGAAAAAAGAAGTCCTTCCCGTCATTTTTCAGACCTTGTTGAAATCATGGCCATCCTGAGGAAGGAGTGTCCATGGGATCGCAAACAGACCCATGAGTCCATCAAGGACCTGATGGTCGAAGAAATTTATGAAGCGATCGAAGCGATCGACGATGATGATCCGGAAGAATTGCGCAAAGAACTCGGCGACCTGCTATTGCATGTCGTGTTTCACACCGAAATAGCGCGAGAGTCAGGGCGATTTGATATCGGTGATGTCATCTACGGCATCCAGGAAAAACTGATCCGCCGTCATCCTCATGTGTTTTCAGATACCCGCGTTGCTGATTCCGAAGCGGTCGTGCGTAACTGGGAAGATCTCAAAATGAAAGAATCGGAGCGTCGCTCGGTGCTGCAGGGGGTCCCTGATACTCTTCCTGCCCTTATAAAGTCCCAGCGCATGCAGGAGAAGGCCGCTGCGGTCGGCTTTGATTGGAAGTCGTGGAAACAGGCTTGGCCCAAGCTCATAGAGGAAATTGAGGAATTCCGGGAGGCGGCGGCACAAGGGGATCAGCACCTCAAGGCATCCGAATTCGGGGATCTCCTTTTTTCCCTGGTCAATGTGGGACGTCTGGCCGGACTCAATGCAGAGGATTGCCTCAGGCTCACAAACCGAAAGTTCAAATCCCGGTTCCAGTATATCGAGGAAGTGCTTGGGGGACGCGGAAAGCAGGTCAAGGATGTGACGCTTGACGAGATGGATGAGATCTGGGAGTCGGCCAAAGATCGTGAGAACGGTTCACGGAATCAGGGTTGACACAGCCAGCGTCAACACAATCCGGGTTGACGGTTCTGTTATCCATGGGACAGGACTCAATAAATTTGGAATAAAAACGAGGCAAATCCGTCGTTAAGGCGCACGGCATCCCGGTAAGTCTGCATTTCCTGCTTCTGTGCGGCAGGGAAAAGGATATTATTGAGAATCAGCCGGTAGCCGGGGCTGTTCGGGAAAAGCTCAAGCTCGGTGGGCGGGTCCCCGACGCGATGGGTGTAGTCCTCGGGATCATGACCACCGTAAAATGTAAAGAAGCCCTCACCCAGATTCCCGTGGATGTACTTCGCCTCGTCACGACCCGGGGTCTGTGCCAGGACAACCACGTTGTTCTTGATGGTTTCCATGCGAAAGGCCGTAGTCTGTCCGTAAAATCCCCTGATAGTGCTTACGTGATTCTGCGTCAGCATGGAGGGAACCGGATCCCATTTGGCCGAGAAATTAAAAAGCGTGAAGTAATCCATTTCCTCGTCTACTTCAGCCATGCGCTGCTGCACGTTGAGGATGTCGATATTGCCATGACGGTATTCGGCAGGGTCGAACGTCACTTCAAAATTCTCGAAGGCAAGGGCATTGCTGAAATCGAGTTTTTCGTTGGCATCGGGATCAGCCGGGTCCCCGTCGAACTGGGTGGGTACAATGTCGACATCCATGGCCGAAAGGGCTATGTCAAACGTATCGGTGCCGGAACACATTGCAAAGAGAAAGCCGCCTTCCTCAATATACTCCCGAATGGTTTTCACCACGGCTTTTTTCATTCCGGAAACCTTTTCAAATCCCAAATTTGATGCCATTTCTTCCAAATCGCGGACTTGCCGGATATACCATGGCTGATTGCGATAGGCGGCCCAGAATTTTCCGTGCTGACCCGTGAAATCCTCGTGATGCAGGTGCAGCCAGTCAAATTCATCCAGAGCGCCGGTAAGCATCTCTTCATTGTAAATCGTTTCATACGGGACCTCGGCGTACGTAAGCGCAAGGGTTACCGCATCATCCCATGGCAGTGTATGATCGGGGGTATAGACGGCAATGCGGGGTGCTTTTTCCAAGTCAACGACAGACATGTTTACGTTGGGACGTTCCACCTCTTCGATTATCCTGCGTGCTTTTGCAGCAGGAATCTGTTCTATGGATACCCCGCGTATCCGGCTCTGGCGTACCATATTATCGGTGTGGGGGATGAGGAAGCTGCCCCCTCGGTAGTTCAACAGCCATTTTCCAGTATTTCCGTCCAGCAGGTGCTGAAACATGACGCCATACGCCTTCAGATGGTTTCGCTGACTGTCATCCATTGGGATCAGCACATAACCCGACTGAGCTTGTGCAACGGGTGGCGAGGCTGCCAGAAGCATAAACATCAGGCCCGCGGCCAGTACTTTTAGCAGGGTGAAATTTAAAAAGATGAGGCCTTCAGGTTGGCTCTTTTTTCTATGTGTCATACTGATCATGGAATAATGCTTTGGGGTGCCTTTTGCAAATTATCGCAGCGTTCCCTTTAAAGTTCCCGCTGTTCCTGTTCCAGCTCACGGATGCGTTCCCTGACAATATGGGAATAGAACCCGCCCGGGTAGTGCATCAACAGGTCTTCATAAAATACGATGACCGAATCCGCATTGATGAGTGGTGCACGATAGCCTTCCGGCCCGGTCAATCCCTCATGCAGCTCGACAAGGTGCGCGGGAAGTACCGAACGGTAATTGCTCCCGGAGTCTTCATCTGGCGCCTCCCCCTGTTGCATGAGGTACATCACTTCACCGAGACGGGCACGCTCCCAGAGCAGGCGCTCTCCGGCATTGTTACGGACCGATGATCTGTGTACATGCCGGTCCACGACCTGAAAGGCCAGGCCGGGATGCAGTTTTCGCAGGGCGCGCGTTAGCAGGAGCATGGATTCGCCTTGGAGCGGGCCGGAAGCGGGTTCATCGGTCACATCGGCAAGCAACCGGACGGATTCAAGGTAGCGTCCGGTATCGAAAAGGTAAAGTGCATTGGCATACCGGCGGATGTCCTGGTTGTTCCCGTCCTCGTCATAACCTTCCTGGATGATAAACCGGAGGTTCAGTGCATTATTGGCATACCACGAGTGTTGCTGGCGCTCGAGTGCGCGCAGCTGAAGACGGGCATAGGTGAAGTCACTGTTATAGAAATCACCCAACCCCAGGAAGAAGCGGCTCATATCGGCTGTTTCGCCGCTTTCGGCAAGACGGTTGCTCCGGTTGAAGGAAACCCGGGCCATCGAGAAAGCCCCTTCAAACAACTTCAGCCGGCCATCAACAAGATGCATCAAGGCCTTGTCGGAATCATCCCGTGCAATGCGTTCCATTTTCTGGTGGTAGGTCGCCGCCCGATCGGGTTCCTTGAGATGATCAAGCGCCAGCTCCGATTGTATGACCAGGACCTCCATCATACGGTCGTAACGTGGATAGTTATCCGTGAGCTGCTCAATAGTGAAGAAGGCCTTCCGGTAAAGTGAATCGGCAGTACCGTCAAAATCCAGGTTCCGGTCCACCAGGTGTCCGGCCCACCGTTGGTAGGTGCGTGAAAGCTCTTCATGGCTTCGCGCCTGCAGAGGGTGCGTTTCCAGATCCAGATAATACTGAAAAGCCTGTTCAGCCAGTTCAAACTCGCTGCGGTTGCGCAATTCACGACCGGTCCGGAACATGGCGTGGTACTGGTTGCTGCTGTGATGTTCGAGGTTGCGTGCGGCGGCCAGTGCCCTGCGGTACAATCCCCGTTCCATGGTAAGCCAGACCAGGAAATCGCGCAGGGCCAGATCGATCTCGCTTCCGGATGTGTGCCGGCCAAGCCGTTCTTCGGTGAGTAAAATCGCCGTGTCGTAAAGCGCGCGTTCGTCATAATTCAGCAGTTGCCGCTGTACCAGGCTCACACGGCGGTTATCCTGTCCGATTATGTCCAGGAGTTCCTCTACAGCCGGCTCGAAATCGGCCACGGCCAGATAGTTGTTTGCGATTTCAAAAGTAAAAAGATTGGTATCGGAGAATTCGTTGCGGGCTCTTTCATATACTTTTATGGCCTCACGGAAGAGCCGGCGCTGGTTCATGGTCTCCGCGACTCGCCGATACGCCTGGATATTTTGGGAGTTCCTTTCCAATACCTCATGCCATGTTTCAAGGGCTTCCTGCCTGTTATTGGCAATGTCCAGGATCTCACCGAGTTTCACACGTGTGTTGATGTCGTCTCCCCTTCTTTGGAGCCGTTCCCTTGTGATCCGGATGGCTTCATCGTACCGTTTCAGATTGATCAGAGCGGTCGTCGCGCGTTCAAATATTGCATAGGAACGGGGATTTTCCGCCATCATGCGTTCAAAAATTTCGTACGCCTCCTCGAAATTGCCCTGCCGAAGCAACTCGTTGCCAAGGGAATACTCCCCGGCACCGGTCTGAGCGGAAAGCGGCGTAAACGTTATGCAAAGGACGAATATCAAGGTAAAAATGATGCGCCCTGTTCGCTGCACTGCCAGAAAGATCTTCATACTATGCGTCATTGCAATTACGACTGCTGAACGTGTGTATTCAAGTTGATGGATGAGGAACCCTGCACTCCTGCCGGGTTACAGGTACAGGATACATGCGATACATCACGTGTTTTGTACGCTCTCAAAAGCTGTAACGATTCCGGGGAAGAAGTTATTGACCTCCCGATAGAAACGGAACAGGGGGAACCCGACCACGTTATAATAATCTCCCGATATGCGTTCAACAAAGAGCGCTCCCAGGTCATCCTGTATGCCGTATGCACCGGCTTTGTCCATGGGGCTACCTCCATTGACATAGGCAGCGATTTCTTCATCGGAAAGGGAACCGAAGGTGACGTCGGTGCGTTCATGGAAGCTATGCAGCAGAAACCCTTTTTGCTTCAGGGATGCGACTGTGTCCTGATGGGAGCCGGCCTGCCGAAATGCGTCACTTGGTGAATTGCTCCGGTCTCCAGACTTTTGTTCATCCGCCTGTGATGAAGTTATGCGGTAGACCAGTGCCACGCCGGTATAGACCTGATGTGTGCGGCCGCTTAGCGATCGCAGCATGGCGGCGGCATGGGCCGCATCTTCAGGCTTTCCGAGGATCTTCCCGTCCCGGACCACAATGGTGTCAGCACCGATTACCAGAAGGTTCCCGTCTGATTGTGCAACTTCCGGATGACCTGAAATCAGTTCTGCTTTTTGCAGGGAAAGTGCTTCAACGGCATCAGCCGGGGTGTCATCTGGTCCGATTTCTTCGCCTATATCGGCCGGTATGACCTCAAAATCCAGTCCAATCTGTCTGAGGAGCAAGCGCCGCCTTGGACTCGAGGAGGCCAGTATGATCTTCGGTTCGTTTATCACGTGTTTTGATTCGGTTGCACAAAGCCATAAACATACAAAAAAACAAAACAAATCCCGGTTTATTGTCGCTTGCTGTTTTTTAAGTGTCAGGGTACGTGATCGTCCGGGTGTACGTGGCCCGGTTGGAGTACTGCCCGGACGGCCGAATGAAGCAAAACCGGATGCCTGTTTAAATATATGGCGGAAAGCGCCAGGCCGGCTGGTCATGTTTCGATCGTGCAATGTATCAATATCAGAATCTGTGGAAGAAAGTCTGCAGACAGTTGCCAACTGGTGGGTTGAATGGCACGGTTTGGCATGATAAATGCCAAAAAATTCGTATTGTAACAGACGGGGCATCGTATCCTTACGGGTCCCTGCTGCTTTTACAGTCAAACCGTTACCCATGTCAACCGACACGGAATATCAGTATTGGGCAGGCCGCATCCGCGATTCGGACGAAGAGGCTTTCAGTGACCTCTTCAGGGAATCCTATGAACCGCTCATGCGCTATGCTTACAGTTTTGTGAAAGATGCCGATGTCGCCGGGGACATGCTGCAGGAGGTCTATGCGCATCTCTGGGATATCCGGAACCGGCTGGACGAGCGCAAGTCGCTCAAAGCCCTGCTTTATCGTATGACGAAAAACAGGTGTATCAATTACATCCGCTCGCGTAAATCCGTCCGGCTGGATGAAGTGCCCCTTTCGGATCAGCCCAGGGTAGAGATGAAGACGGAGACCGACAAGCAGGAGGCGGGAAGTCAGCTGGAGCGTCAGCTGGGCGAATGGATCGAAGAGCTGCCGCCACGGCAGCGGGAGGCATTCGAACTGAGCCGGTTCGAGGGACTCGATCATCATGAAATCGCAACCGTGATGGAATGTGCACCCCGCACCGTAAACAACCACATCGTAGGCGCTTTGAATACCCTGAGAAAACGGTTGCATGACTGGGAGACAGAGAGAAACAACTGACATGAATACAAAAAGACCTGAAAAGGATATACTGAACCGGTTTTCCGCGGCGGAGCGCGAGGAAGTGCTGCGGCTGTGGGATATTGCCGGCAAAATCGGACCGTCAAGAGATGATTTGCCCTTCCAGACGGACCTGGATTCTGAGTGGGGCAAAGTGCAACAGCATATCGAAAGAAGAAAACGGGAAGGCAAAGCCCGAGTTCACACGATGCCAGCACTGCGAAAAGCAAGGCCGCGGCCGAAAGCGGCCAAATCCTTTACAATTGCGTTCGCACTGGCTGCACTTATCCTTGGTGGATTCCTGATGTGGTACCTGTTTGTGCCGGTCACTGTGGAAGTGCCGCGGGGTGAGTTCACAGTACTGGATTGGGATGATGGGATAAAAGTGGAACTTAACAGCGGATCCACAATAAGCTGGAACCGGAGTCTTGGAAACGGCCATCGCAATGTCCATCTGCACGGGGAAGCCTATTTCGATATCCCATCCTCCGAAAAGCCGTTCGTCGTGGAAACCCATTCTGCAAGGGTGGAAGTGTTGGGCACGCGGTTCAATGTACGCTGCTGGACCGACGACCCGGTCGGGCGGACCACACTCGCGCTTGTCGAAGGGGAAGTCCGGCTGGCATCGCTGCATGAGCCCCGGCATGATGTAATGCTGTATCCTGGTCAGCGCAGCCAGGTCGATATCAACAATACGGAACCGCTGGAGCCTGAGCCGGTGGATGTGCAGCAGGTATTGGCCTGGCGGGAACGGGGATTCTATTTTTCCTCCATACCCATGACAGAAGTTGCCGCGGAACTTGAGCGCCGGTATGACGCCCGCATTGCCATCGAAGGTGAAAATCTAAGGAATCAGACCCTCACCATTTACCTTCCGCGTCCGGGTGATCTTGAGAACATCATCGAATCCATCTGCTTCGTGTCCGGTTGCCGGTATGATGCAGATGACCAAGAGGTGCGGCTGTACTGAGCACTCTGCGCAGTTTGTTGAGCCCTGTATACAGGATCCGCACGTTGCAGGCCAGATATATGCTTCTGCCCTCACGGACGTTGAGTTGATTTATCATCATACCACGCTGTTGAAAAGCGCTGTTGAAAAGCCGGAATATATGCTAAATTGGTATCCTGAATAAATTCTCATAATGTATTCGGGATAGTGCAGCAAAAAAGCGTATCCGTCAGGATATCCTCCTTTTCAAACCGCAGACCCCGGTTGATATGTACAACTACACGAAGGCTTGATGCTACGTTCGACCCTAATATCGGCTACTTGTTTCTTATCCTTTTGCCTGTGTCTGACCGGAGCAGTCCAGGCAGAAGGCAGCAGGCCGGCCAGCACCGTTGTGTTCCCGTCTTACAATGGAGAAAATGTACGTTGGAGTTTTGAATTTGAGAATGAATCGCTGGATCGTGCTCTCTTCATCATATCGGACCGTACCGGAACGGAATTTGTCTATGAACCCCGTGTTACAGCAGGAATAGAGGTATCGATGCGATTCAGGGATGCTGAACTGGGCGATATCCTGAGTGAACTGCTCCTGCCGTGGGGACTGGAGGCATGGCGCATCCGTACCGGCATGTTCGTGATCCGTTTTTACCTGCGAAGCCCTGTTGTCGGACAGGTACTGGCCTCGGAAGGATTTCGGACAAGATACCGGGATCTGGTACCGGATATGGAACCGGTCCGGACGAGAACCCTTGAGCGGTCCTTGACGGTCAGCGAGGTCATTTTGCATCTGTCCCTGCCCTGACATGCCAACCAGCCATCCCGCTGTACTGGTTGGTCAGGTTACGTGACCGGTCAGCCAGCTTAAAAAATACAAGACAAATGATTTCCTTACAGGATGCTTCAAATTATGCGCGCGAACTGATGCGCAAGGAACCTTCCTTGCTCGTCGAGCTTCGCGGTACCACTGCCAGGGAACTGCGCCATGATGATATGCTAAGCGGCCCGGTGGTTGGTGCCTTTTTGCATCTGCTGGTCCGGGTGTCTGCAGCCCGCACCGTACTTGAAATCGGCACTTTCACGGGATACGCGACTCTCTGGATGGCCATGGGTCTTTCTTCGGGAGGGAAGGTGTACACCTGTGAATCCAATGAAAAGTATGCCGGAATCGCACGCCGTTACTTCAGGCGATTCGAAGAAGGGTGGGAAAAAAATAAAGGGACAGAAAAAACCGGTGGCAGGCCGCCGGACATCGAGCTTTTGGCGGGCGAAGCCCTGAAAGTCCGGCTGCCGGAGCGCGCAGACTTCATCTTTCTTGATGCAGACAAGGAGCGGTATCCCGATTACTACAGGCATTTGTTCCCACTACTCGCTCCCGGCGGGCTCATGGTCATCGACAATGCTTTCTGGGGCGGGAAAGTATGGACGGATCCAAAGTTGGCAGATGGCCGGGAAAAAGATAGCAAGACCCGCTCTGTGGATGAGTTGAACAGGATGATCGCGGATGATCCGCTTGTCGAAAACGTGATCCTGTGCGTACGGGACGGGTTGCATCTGGTCAGGAAAACACAAGATTATTGAACATAATTATTGGCATATCTCGCTCATTCCCTTAAATTGGGGCTGTCCGTCCGGGCATGCCGGGGAGTGTCTCCCATTTATTGACACGAAAAGATTTGGGGTTTAACCGGCATAGCTTGCCGTCTGTTGCCACGGTAAGAGTTACCGTGGCACATTCGCAATCATATCCGGCACGGCCTGCATATTTTTTCCACCGAACTGTCATAAATATAATTCAGCTCATGAAAAACATACGTACCGTCTTTACGGCGAGCCTGCTATTATTATGCCTTTCAACCACTTCAGTCTTTGCGGGGGGGTATCAGCTCAACCTCTTAGGACAAAGGCAGATAGCTATGGGTCACACCGGTGTGGGCATGCCCCTTGACATCGCGACCATAGCCATGAATCCAGGAGGGCTTGCCACGATCGATCACAATGAACTTATGTTCGGTTCAACCGCTACGTTCATCAATACCCATTACCGCGCCCCGGTGCCATCCAGTTACGTAGCCAAGACCGACAGCCCGATCCGTACTCCGTTCAGTTTATATGCCAGTTATGTTACGCCGGTTGAGAACCTGCGGGCCGGCATCGGGGTATATACGCCTTACGGCAATGCCCTGCGCTGGGAGGAGGGATGGAAGTACCGGTTCCTGCTCCGTGAAATTTCACTGACGACTGTTTTTATCCAGCCGACACTCAGCTACCGCATTGGTGACCGTATCGGCGTGGGTGCCGGTTTTGTTTTTGCCTATGGGGCGGTGAACCTGCAACGCGATCTTCCTGTAGACGCCCTGGATGGTGAAACACCCATGGTGGAACTGGACGGAACCACTACGGCCGTCGGTTTCAACGCCGGCATCTATGGCAAGGTCAATGACCGTATCTCCCTGGGCGTATCCTATCGATCGCAGATCGACATGGAAGTTTCGGGAGGCGATGCCGATTTCACTGTGCCTGTGTCGCTCAGCGGCAGTTTCCCCGAAGGCAACCGCTTTGATGCAGCCCTGCCGCTTCCCGCCGTGTTGAGTATCGGACTCGGCCTGCAGGCAACGCATGACCTAAAGGTGAACCTGGATGCCAACCTGACGTTCTGGAGCGCCTACGAAAGTCTGGTCTTTGAATTCGAACAAAACACGGCCACAGTCCAGGATCTTAACGAAGCACGCAACTTCAACGACCGCTGGATCTTCCGTGTTGGCGGCGAATACGATGCCGGCGAACGGCTCCAGCTGCGCCTGGGTGGATACTTCGATCCATCCCCGGTTGATGAGGGATACATTACCCCGGAAACACCCGACTTGGACCGTATCGGTATTTCGGGCGGATTCGGCTTTGCCATTACTCCCCAAACAACGGTTAACGCTTCGGTCCTTCTGGTGCTGTCCAGCGCCCGGGAACAGACCGAGCAGGATGCAATGGAGGCCGGTACATTCGGATCCGTACCGTTAGGTGAATTCAAGACCCGTGCGTGGCTCCCCGGTATTTCCATTTCCCACCGGTTCTGAGTCCGGTGAACATCGGGGCGGTCCGGTCCGCGATCTTCTGCGGACCCCATCCAACAGATTTTCATAAAAAAACAAATTTGAAAACTATGAAGCCGTTAACACATACTTTTATGTTCGTGCTGGCAGTGATCGTACTGGTCCAGTGTGAGCCCACGCTCTCCGAGCGTTCACCGGAATCGGGACAGACTGATTTCAGCAGTTATCTGGCTCTCGGCAATTCGCTGACGGCCGGATATTCCGACAATGCTCTGCACCGTGACGGTCAGCTCAACTCATTCCCCAATATCATTGCCGGACAGATGCAGCAGGCCGGCGGTGGTGACTTCTTTCAGCCACTGGTGAACCCGGGTGTGGGTTCCAATGCCGATGGCCAGGCCCGCCTGGTCCTGCAAATGAGTACGGGGCCGGACGGGACTCCGCGCCTCTCACCAGGCCCGGCTGCCGAAAGCGGACAGGACATCTTCTCGCGTCAGCAGGAAGGCCCTTTCAATAACATGGGCATCCCGGGCGCGCGCAGTTTTCATCTTCTTGCCGAGGGCTACGGTAACCTGAACCCGTTTTTTGGCCGTATCATGAGCAGTCCCGAGGCTTCCGTTCTGGGCGATGCCATGAGTGTGGAACCGACATTTTTCACGCTCTGGATTGGAAATAATGATGTCCTTGGTTATGCCACCAGCGGCGGTACCGGTCAGGGCTATGTGGAAGTGGGTGACCCTTCCGCGGTGGCCGGCAACGACATCACTCCGCAAAATGTCTTCGAGGGTAGTGTTCAGGCTGTAATGGCCACCCTCTCGGGAGCAGGCGCCGCCGGGGCGGTCAGCAATATACCGGATGGTACCAACAACCCG
>JAWOCT010000043.1:0-7580 GCA_046483675.1 Cyclonatronaceae bacterium | reverse complement strand
TGAGGATGCTCTCCAGGCTCGGTGAGACAAGCCCGAATTTCTTCCTGAGGATAGGAGTCATCATGCTGATCGGGAAGTCAATATATGTGACGATGGCATCCACCGATCCCTCGAATTCAGCCAGTTTTCCTTCCATATCCTTCAGCATGGCGGGTATGTCGTACTGATCGGCATCTTCTGCCTCCTCCGGTGATATAAGCCCATGAAAATTATAGTATTCAAAGTTTTTCAGCGACTTCAGCTTCCCGTGATTGAATGCATTCAATCCAATCATGAATATGTTTTTGACAGGCGAGGCACCCATGGCTTTTCGATTAATCCTTAAAGTTGTAAGCAAAGCAAAATGGAGTGGAAGAGCAAAGCCGATTTTTCGGGTATTTCAAATATACCGAATAATGGAATAGTCCGAACTATTTCCGATAACGCTGTAAAAAATATTTTTTCAGGAACCTGGCATTTCCCTGAGCTTGGCTTTCCCGGAACCTGGCATTTTACGGAACTTTACTTTCCCTGGAGCCTGGCTTATGCCAGCTTGCGCGCCGCTATCTGCACCGGATCCCAGACCGGTGAGAACGGCGGAGCATAGGACAAGTCCAGATCCATGATGTTGCGTGCAGTCATGCCGGCCGTTAGCGCCGTGGCAATGGTATCGATGCGCTTGCCGGCACCCTGCATGCCGACGATCTGTCCGCCCAGCAGGCGTTGCGTCCGGGCATCCGTGACGAGTTTCACCGTGATTTTACCGCTGCCGGGGTAGTACCCTGACCGCGTGCGGGCTTCGATGGTAGCTGACCTGAATTTGCGACCCAGGCTCTCCGCCTCTTTTTCGGTCAACCCGGTGCGCGCAATCTCCATGTCATTGAATTTGGTGATAGCCGTCCCCAGCACACCCGGGAACTCCGCCTCGCCCCCGCTGATGTTGGTTCCGGCTACCAGACCGTGCTTGTTGGCAACCGTTCCGAGCGCTATAAAGGTCTGCTCTCCGGCAATGAGATGATACGACTCGGCACAGTCACCGGCCGCCCAAATGCCCGGGACCGATGTCTGCATGCGCTTGTCCACCCGGATGGCCCCGCGCACACCGGTGTCCAGACCGGCCTCTTTAGCCAGACCGCTATTGGGCCGAACGCCCATGCCCGTGATGACCAGATCCGCTTCCAGTGTCTGTTTGTCGGACACTACAGCTTGAACACGTCCGCCGGACCCGACTTCCAGCCGCTCCAGCTTCTCTTCCAGATACACCTGCACCGCCTCATCCCGCATGTAATCGGATATCAGCCCGGCCATGTCCGGGTCCATCGTCGTCATCACCTGCGGAGCCATGTCAATGAGCGACACCTGCATGCCCCGCTCCAGCAGAGCCTCTGCCATCTCGATGCCAATGTATCCACCCCCCACGATCACCGCCTTTTGAGGATGATTTTTTTCGATATAGTTGTATACATTGATTCCTGTTTGCAGGATCGAGAGCCCGAATACACCCTCGGCATCCATGCCGGGCAAGCCGGGTTTTATGGGCACGGCACCGGTCGCAATAAGCAGTTCTCCCCACGGCTCCCAGAATTCTTTTTCTTTCTCCAGGTCGCGGACCAGCACCCGCTTGTCAACGATATCGATGCGGACCACTTCATGGCGCACCCGGACATCTATTCCCTGTTTTTCCCGGAACACTTCGGGTTTGCGCGCAACCAGCCGGTCGGCTTCCGGGACCTGACCGGCAATGTAATAGGGCATGCCGCAGGCCGCATAGGATGTGTGCCTTCCACGCTCGAAAACGACGATTTCACGGTCTTTCTGTGTTCGCCTGACTTTCGATGCGGCACTCATCCCGGCCGCATCACCGCCGACCACTACAAGTTTATCTGATTTTGCCATGTTTGGAATAGAATATGGGATTAAAAAAAGAGTTATTTAGCTGTCCGGGTTTTGGGACAGGATCAGTACACTGTACGGAGCTATCCGGATCCTGGCCGATGGCGCCTGTTCGTCCACGTCGGATGCTGCATAAACTTCCGACACCCCCATATTACTGAATCCCGAATCGTAATAGAGGCTGTCACTGTTGAAACGGACGAACCAAGTACCGGAAGCCGGGAACGTAATCTGAGAGGCTTCCCGCACTTCTGCCGAAAAATTGGCGATGACTACCGTGCTGTCGCCGGCTCCCCCTTCGTTCCACCGGTGCCAGGCGATCATCTTGTCCTCGTGATTCACGTGATAGACATCCACTTCCTGTCCGGCAAGTCCGGCTGTAACGCCCCCGTCGTTTTTACGCAGCCCGATCAGGTCCTTATAGAGCTGCAAGATGCCGGCATATGTGTTCATCCTGGACCAGTCGACGGGATCCTGATCGTGGAACCAGTCATCCTCAAGGAATTCCTGCCCCTGAAAGATCATGGGAATGCCGGGACTGGTGAAGACCAGCGCCGCGCCCAGGGTTGACTTTTTTTTCGCCACCCAGGAAGAGGCGCTTCCGGGGTCCAGCTCTTCGGGCACACGGGCCTGTCCGTTAGCCACTTCATCGTGCGATTCGGTGTAGATGACCCGTTCGAAGGCATTCAGGTAATAGCGATGGATGATGGCATCGCGCACGGCATCCATGTCCCGGTGAGCATCCTCAGCCAGCAGCAGGTTGTGCCGCACGTTATGGACAAACCGGGCATTCCATTGCGTGTCAAAACCGGCGCCGCCGTCTTTCGGCCTCCTTGTAAGCCATGGATTGTTCTGCAGGTCCTCGGCTATATTGATGGCATTCGGACAGATTTGTTTTATCTCGTGCGTGATGAGCTGCATCAGGTTCCATCCATCCGGCAGGTCGCTGTCGGGGTCGCCGTCCAGTCCGTGCACATTGCGGATATAGGCGGTCATGTCCCAGCGCAGTCCGTCCACATTGTATTCGCAAAGCCACATCAACGCATTGTCGCGGATGTACTCGCGCACCTCGGGGCGGCCGTAGTCAGGGCGGGTATCCCCCCAGGGAGTCTTTGAGCGCCAGTCGTTGTAGAAATAGATGCCGCCCTTGTCGTTCTCGCTCCAGCCGTCGAATTGCCACAGGTCCAGGTCGCTCGGCCCGAAATGATTGTATACTACGTCCAGCACCACCGCCAGACCCAGTTTGTGCGCTTCATCCACAAACTCACGAAACTCGCGCGGCCGTCCGTAGTCACTTTCCACGGCAAAGATGTGCGCAGGATTGTATCCCCATGAGTAGCCGCCCGCAAATTCAGCGAGCGGCATGATTTCGATGACATTGACGCCGAGGTCCCGCAGATAGGGCAGATGCCGGATTGCGCCCTTCAGGGTGCCCGGGCCCTCTTCCCCCTTTTCTTTGCCAAACGTGCCAATATGCAGTTCGTAGATGATCATCTCGTTCATCGGTGGCGTGAAACAGGGCACCATGCCGGAGATGGTGGATGGGTCCCGTATGATCGCGTTGCCCGCCGAATGGGTAACCCGCCGTGCATAGGGATCGATGCGCAACAGCTCCTTGTCGCCATTGAGGATGCGGTAGCGGTACTCATCGCCGGCCTTGACGCCCGCAATATCCGCCGTCCAGACCCCGTTCTTTCGGGCAGTCATGGGGTGCGCCGTTTTGTTCCATTTGTTGAACGATCCTGTCACATAGACTTCATCGGCGTGCGGCGCCCAGACCGAGAACCGGCAGCCCTTTTTATGCAATTCAGTTCCTTTGGCTTTGATTCTAGCTTCCCGGGCTCCCGGGGCATCCCATTCGGCTTTCGATGTTTTCATTTTTTCTGGTATTTCCGAATATCAAACTAAATGTCCGGACACTACAACAAACCGGTCCGGAACACTCCAGTTTACGAAAAAAAATGTATAGATTGGGCGTTCGCTCACACCGCTTCATTTGCCTGCATAGAGGAATATGACCTATCTGTCCGTTGAACAACTGTCCAAAACATTCGGACTCAAACCGCTTTTTGAAGGTATCACTTTCGGGCTTTCCCGCGGTGACAAGACCGCACTGGTTGCCCCCAATGGCACGGGAAAATCCACCCTGCTGCGCATCATCGCCGGGATGGAACCGCCCGACAGCGGCGAGGTCATCATCCGCAACGGCATCCGCACCGGCTTCCTGGAACAGGAGCCGCAATTGGGGGAACACCAGACCATCCGCGAATGTCTGTTCCGGAGCGAATCGAAGATCGTTTCCGTAATCCACCGCTATGAGGAAGCCATGCGTGCCCAGTCACGCGAAGTGACCGAGACCACGCGGCGGGCGTACGACCAGGCGCTGACCGACATGAACGCCGCCCGTGCCTGGGATTACGAGCAGCGCATGCAACAGATCCTGGGCAGGCTCGACATCCATGATCTGGACCGTTCGGTCTCCTCGCTATCGGGCGGGGAGCGCAAACGGGTGGCCCTGGCTTTCGTGCTGCTGGACGAGCCCGACCTGCTCCTGCTCGACGAACCGACCAACCACCTCGACATCGCCATGATCGAGTGGCTGGAGGAATATCTGGCCAAAGGCACTATCACCCTGCTCATGGTCACCCACGACCGGTACTTCCTCGACCGCATCTGCAACCATATCATCGAAATCGACCAGGGCAAGCTGTACAACCACCGCGGCAACTACAGCTACTACCTGCAGAAGAAATCCGAGCGACAGCAGGTCGAGCATGTCGCTGCCGGCAAAGCGGCGCAGCTGCTGAAAAAAGAGCTGGAGTGGATGCGCCGCTCGCCCAAAGCCCGCACCGGCAAATCGAAATCGCGCATCGCCTCCTTTCACGAAACCCGCGAACAAACGAAATCAGAAAGTGCCGGACCCGAGCTGCGGCTCGACATCTCCATGCAGCGCATGGGCAAGAAAATCCTGAAATTGTCGGATGTAAGCAAACGATTTGACGACACGGTGATCCTGGACGGGTTCTCCTATTCGTTCAGCCGCGGCGAACGCATAGGCATCATCGGCCGCAACGGGACGGGCAAAACCACCTTTCTGAATGTCCTCTCCGGGGAGGAGCCACCGGATTCGGGCACCATCGACAAGGGCAGCACCATTGTCTACGGCCACTACCGGCAGAAAGGCATCGAACTGGACGACGACATGCGCGTGATCGATGTAATCCGGGAGATCGCCGAGGTCATTACCCTGTCTGACGGCCGCAGCATATCGGCATCCCGGTTCCTTGAGCACTTCCAGTTTCCTGTGAAGATGCAGTACACGCCCGTGGGCAAACTCAGCGGCGGGGAACGGCGCCGGCTCGGACTCATGATGGTCCTCATAAAAAATCCCAATTTCCTGATCCTGGATGAGCCCACCAACGACCTCGATCTCGACACGCTCACCCGCCTTGAAGATTTTCTCATGGATTTCGGGGGATGCCTGATCGTCGTCTCCCACGACCGCTTTTTCATGGAAAAGCTGGTCCAGCACTATTTCATCTTCGAAGGAGAGGGAGTGATCCGCGATTTCCACGGTTCCTGGCATGAATACCGCGAAACACAGTCCGGCATGGAACCATCGGCTACGGCCCCACCGGATACGATCACAGGTTTGGGTACTGACAAGGAGCAGGCACCAGGGGCGCAAAAGGAAGCCGTGCAAAAGGAACCTGTGGAAAAAGGATCCGTACAAAAAAAGCCGGAGGAAGGAGGCGAATCCGGTCAGGCTTCACGGAAAAACAGGGAGACGAAGAAAGGCCTGAGCTACAAGGAGCGCAAGGAATACCGGCAACTTGAAAAGGAAATTGCTGCCCTGGAAAAAGAACGGGCGGAAATCGAGACACAACTGGCAGCCGGAACCCTTGAATACGAAGAGCTCCGCGAAAAATCCGAACGGCACGGAGTTCTCGGGGAGCTCATCGATACAAAAAGCGAACGGTGGCTGGAACTGGCCGAAAAAGACCAGTGAGCCGAAACATTATTGCGCCGACTTCTTCCTGTTCATGATCATGGCAGGAAATCGGCCGCGCGGACGATCGGCATCAACGTTCCTGTCCGTCTGCTTGAACGTGAAGTCCGCATCAAAATCGTAGTCCTGATAGGCGTCGAATCCGGCCAAAAAGATCATGTTATCCTTTATGGTAAAATTCATGCTCAGGACACCAACATCAACATACCATATATCGTCTTCGCTCAGACCGGAGTAGATGCCCCGGTTGAAAGTATGTGACCGCTCACTGCCGCTCAGCATATTCCCCTGGTCGATCCAGTCATCCTCAAGTTCAATCTGCAAAAAGGCGATGAATCCGGTGGGATCACTGGAGGTGGTCCAGGAAAGCGAGTAATCGGATGAAAGATCGAATTCCGATGGAAACGTCCCTTGTACGACAGCCGGGATGGAGAGGGATCCGGATCGGCTGTTCCCGTCGACCGTCAGTTCAAACGAAAAGCTCTGCTCCGGCATCAGGTCCAGATCGGCAAAGTAGAATCCGAAGAAACTGGAAAGGGAAACGTCGTTGCCATCGATTTTCAGGGTGACGTTATCATGATCTTCCAGGATCATCATGGACATGTAGGCATCGAATTCCTCACCGAATTCTTCAACCGCTACGATCATGAAGGATTGTTCTTCATTCAAAAGGGCCTCGAGGGGAAAATCGGAAGGATCCACATCCTCACCATTATCATCGGAGTCATCGCTGCATGCGACGACGGTAAGTGATAATATCAGCACCAGGCTGAGTATCGTTTTGAAAGGATTCATTTTTTCCATCTTTAGGGTTGCCTCTCCTATCCTGAATGGCAGCCATGCCCCGTTAGTACAAACATGCAGAGAGGTATGCCAATTATAAACAAAGATTTTCAATTTTTAAACGATTGATATCATCCATATTCATCTTCATTCATTTTGAGTATCTCGATATCATATGCGATAATTTTCCATCTCATTATTAAATGTTCACTTTCATGCATGTGACCTTCTCCGGTTGTATCTGATTTTTGCGATTGCATCTGAGCTTTTCGGTCCGTTAGGCATGCGTTTTATTGGCATTCGTCAGCACCTGCAACTCACTGCTGTTTCGCGTCTATTAAACTGGTACCATCATGCCTTCCTTTCAACGACCGTATATTGTTTTGTTAGCTATCCTTGCACTGACCGTGGGCAGCATTACCCTGTTCATCCGCTGCAGCGACGATGAAGGCGCGTCCTCTTAAAGGACCGATGTGTCTCGGCTGTTTGAAGCCACTCCACCTGAGGCCCCGGTCCCGGCAGACAATCCCATGACCGAGGAGAAGATCGACTTGGGACATAAACTGTTTTTCGAGCCGAGGCTTTCGCGCTCGGGCATTATCTCCTGTAACAGCTGCCATGTGGTCGGTGCCGCGGATGTGGATCACCGCGATGTGGCTATCGGCGAGTTTCCGATTATTCCGCATCCGACCCTGCCGCGCTGACCGGTCTCCTTCAATACCATATTTCGTTATAATGCTATCTTTTGTTATAATGCAATAGTTCGCTATGACGATGGTTTTTCGTGAATGCGGGAGTAGCTCAGGGGTAGAGCATCAGCTTCCCAAGCTGAGGGTCGCGGGTTCGAATCCCGTTTCCCGCTCACTGTCCGGTGCCGTTACCTGAGGCGGGCACCAGCTTGTAGAGCTTGTCCGCC
>JAWOCT010000011.1:0-8026 GCA_046483675.1 Cyclonatronaceae bacterium | reverse complement strand
ATACCTATACCTGCATTTTCGTAACCGGGACCGGCTCTTCCTGACGTCTGCGGTCAATGGTGGACAAGTGCCGGAACCAGGTGTAATAGAGCGCGATGGAAAGCACGATCAGGATGCCGGCCAGCAGGAAGAAATTGTCCCACTGCTTGGTCATGAAGGACATCGGCGTGAGGAACAGGATAATTTGCCACGGTACGGCAATACAAACAGCCAGGATGTCACGGCGATTCTCGGAGTTGATGCGATCGATATCCTGGCTCCGGAACAGGCTGCGGACCGGTCCCCAGAAACCGAACGGCCGCGTTGTCTTATAGAACTTCACCAGGACCTTGCTTTCCGTCGGACTGGTAAGCAGGGTGACCGTAATGCACATGATGAACGTCCCGCCGGCAATCAAGATGAACGAGGCGTACTCGGGAATTTCCGGGGCAATGAGCCGCTGACCAATTGCCAGTATCATGCCGGCCAGGGTTCCAAAGGCAAAGCCGTACCCGTTGAACCGCCACCAGTACCAGCGGATGATCTGGGGGATTATGAGACCGGCCCCGAGTCCCATCGTAATCCAGGCCCATATATCGTTCAGATTACGGAATGCGAACGTCAGCAGCAGTCCAACCACAATAAGCAGTGCCGATGACATCCGACTCTGGAACACCAGTTGCTTCTGGGTCGCCCGCCGGTTCAGGAAACGATGGTAGATGTCCTTGACCCAGTAGGCCGCTCCCGCATTGACGACCGAGTCGAACGTCGACATGGCCGCTGCAATCAATCCGGCTACCAGCATTCCCGTGATGAACACCGGCAGCTCGTTCATGATCACGATCGGCAATACTTCCTCGGGGTTGGCGATTACGCTTCCGCCCAGACCGATATTAATGCCCAGGATGGCTATGGCTACCACAAACGGCCATCGGAATGCCATCAGTCCGATCCATAAGAGACTCAGCAGTCCGGCCTCACGGTCACTTTTGGCGGCAAAATAGCGCTGGATCTGATACCCTCCTGTACCGCCGCTGCCTTCGATGGAGCTTTTGAACAGGTAGAACAGCACGGCGATGCCGAACAGGTTGTAGCGTGAATACTCCCCGGGCAGATCCATTGTCCAGCTCGGGATAACCTGGGCCCAGCTGTCACGGTTGATGCTGAGCGACTGGAAGGAGCCATCCAGCAGGGGCACCGAGACCATGAATTCTTCGGGCAGATCAAACTGCACAAACGCCATGATACAAACATAGATAATCGTGAAAAAAATCAGGAAACCCTGGAACACGTCCGTGTAGATGACCCCGTACAGTCCGCTGGCCACCGTATAAATGGATGCGATGAAGATCATCATCACCGAAGCCAGGCGGGGATCGATATCCAGGATACTGCCCAGAAAGATGCCCGCGCCCTGGGCAAAATAGGTAATGGTGGCCACCGCAAAAGCGATATTGGCGATGGCACTGAGCATGCGCGCCAAATTGCCCTGGGGGCCGGTGCCGAACCGCAACTTCATCCACTCCGCCACGGTCATCACCTGTGCCCGTCTGTTCCACTTGCCCATGAATATCATGAGGAATGCCATGATAAGCACCACTCCGCCGCGGATCTCGATGAACAGGCCCTGGATCCCGATTGCATAGATGAACGCCACAATGATCAGGGTGCCCGAAACATCCAGGTTGGATGCCATGCCCGACGAACCCAGCATCCACCAGGATATATTGCGATTGCCCAGGAAATAGCTGTCGGCACTGGCGCCGGCTTTGCTCTTTGCAATGAGTCCGATAACGACCAGGGCCAGCATGTACAGCGCGATGACGATGAAATCAATGGTATGCACAGTGCCTCCAATAGAAAGTTATAGGTCAGGTTCGTTCAGTATCAAGCCCGCTCAGGGTCAGGATCAGGGTCAGGGTCAGGGTCAGTTTTGTTCAGGATAAATATTCCACCGTCATACTCACTTCACCAGGGACATGGTCTTGCTGAGTACACCCGCGCCGGTATGCAGACGGTAGATGTAGACGCCCGAAGCCAGATCCGTGGCATCAAACACTACAGAATGGCTGCCCGGACGGTAACGTTTCGAATCGATCAGCTTCGCCACGTTCCGGCCCAGCAGATCAAACACTTCCAGGGTGACCACTTCGCTTTCCGGCAATTCAAATCGGATGGTAGTGGCCGGATTGAAGGGGTTGGGATAATTTTGCATCAGGGTGATGCGCGCCGGCAGGTCCCGGGTTTCCCGTTCCGCTTCGGCCCCTACATCCCTTGCCAGCACAACATCCGGAGAGCGTTTGCGGTCCACGATGAGCATGACCGCATCGGCATACACCGGCTTGTCCCCCTGCGATGCTTCGGCTTCCAGCTGAGCCACCGTCCGGACTCCCTGCTCGAAATAGGTCTCGCCGATCGGGGTCCATCCGCGTTTGTAGATATTATCCGAGCTCTGGTCCAGCACCGTCACGACCGGTTCCTCACCTGTACCCGGCACAGTGTACGACACGGCAGGATTCCCGTCAATGGCATACGGGGTATAGGCGTAGACCCGGTAGTGGGCATCAGCCGGCACTTCGATCCGGTAATCAACCGAGGCTGCGGAGCCGGCAGCTGCAAACCGCGAGCCCATCCGCGAGCCCTCCGACGTCTCATCCACGGTCCACTCGCCGCTGTACTCATTTAGCGGTTCGTCATCATGGGACACGAGGGCCGGAACGCGTCGGAACTGGCCTCCCCGGCCGGGCATGGTGGCCGGCTCCTGGTAATAGATCGCGGCAAGGCTGTCAAGGGCGTGATCGTTGCGTTCACGGAGGGTTTCATAAAAGAAGTAGACCTCTCCGCGCACATCAAACTCACGGTTGTAGGCCACCTTGTCAATGAGCATGGAGGGCGGATTCAGATTGCCGCCCACACCAGCCAGCACACCCGGAAAGAGCCGGTGCCTGTGCTCCAGCGGGACGTATCCGGAGGTCGAACCCGGACTCGGACCGAGCATCTGACGGATCAGCTGCTGATAGGCACTCAAATCATACCGGTAGGCCTGCGGATGGATGACATCCACCTGCCCGGCTTCCAGCCACGCCGGCCAGTCCTGCAGGTAATTGTCGCGCGACCAGGGCCAGATGCTCGGCGACAAGGAAACGATCAGGTTCTCATCGTACGCCTTGACCATATCATAGAGATCGCCGCCAAATTCGGTCAGGATATCGGCCCGCCACTGTATGAATGCCGCATTATCCTCCCCGGGAGGCTCGGCTCCGTCGTGTTCGTCCTTGTAGCGCTGAACCGTATAGTCATCATACCCGGCATTATTGGGCAGCGCCGGTAGCCGGTCATCACCCTGGACCCCGTCCACATCGTAATTCTCCATGACCTCGCGGATCAGCGAAAGCATGAACTCCTGGACCTCCGGATCGAGCCCGTTCAGCCACAGAAACCCGTTCCGGGAGGCAATGCGTCCCTCTGAATTACGCGCCGCCCATTCCGGCTTTCTCTGAAAGATGAAGTTGGTTCCGCCAAATGATCCTGCAAAACCGTATTCAAACCACGGAATGACCTCCATTCCGGCCCGGTGCGCTTCGGTGATGATCTCCCTCAGGGGATCACGATCCTGATTGCGGAAGTAGGATGCCTGCGACACGCCGAAGATGCTGTCCATCACCGCACTGGGGTGCAACGTGAAACCCTTGTTCCATACCACCGGAAAAACCACATTTATCCCTTGTGAGGCCAGATAGTCCATGGCCTGCTCCATCTCCCTGCGGTCGAACAAAACATCGGAGTCGACATTCGTGATCCACACCCCCCGCAACTCTTCGGCAAACGTGCTGGCCGTTCCGTCGGCTTTCGGATCACTGTCGGAAAAACCTTCAGGCAGACTGTCCGCTGCTCCGGCGTCTGCTTCAACGTTTGCTCCGGCGTCTGCTTCAACGTTTGCTCTGGCGTTTCCTTCAACGTTTGCTCCGGCGTTTCCTTCAACGTTTGCTCTGGCGTTTGCTTCAGCATGCACTCCGGCAACCGCGACACTGCCTGCGGTCGCAAGGCCACTTATGAACCCGGTCATCAAGGCAACAGCCGCTGCACGGCAGAACATTGCCCTGTAACCACGGACCGTACTTTTTCGAACTTCGTGTCTTTGTGTTTTTTGTTTGCAGGAAAAGATAAAGTGGATGAAATGCATGATAGTTCTGTGTTTTAACGATTGCCTGATTCATTCAGGATGGACAAGCACAAATTCGGGGTCAAATACAGCTTATGATTAATGGACGGTATGTTCAGATCATTTATTACCAGAAGGCTGATAACCGAAATGGAGTTTTGATGGGTGGATACGGCTTATTCCAGTGCCCAGTGGTGGTTGCGCTGCAGCATGAGCGCATCAAACCACACGCGTCCGGCCGGATCGTGCGTACTTTCGCGCATATTACTTCCTTCACGCATATCATCAGGAGCACCCTCCGGACCGGAAATGGTCATGTGAAACCGCTCACCATGTTGAAATTCCCGTGTATCCAGCAGATGCCACCCGCCTTCCGAAAATCCGGACGGATCCAGCATATATTCATGGCTGGATTCTGACATCTCCAGGGTATAGGTTACCGGCTCTACGGGTGCATCCCTATGCGGTACATGGACCAGGATATCATAATGGCCGGCATCGGAGACGAACAGACGCAACCGGTTGTACGCATCGGCATCATCGGAAACCAGCATCTGTTCATGCAGCGCACCCGGCTGGTCCACTTCCCGCCATTGCCTTTGAGCGACCGTATCGGCATAATTGTGTGCCAGGAGGTAGGCCGGCTTGCGGCGCTCATACTCGCGATGCGGAAGGAAGGCCGGCTTGTGGTAGTGATAGGCGTAGATGCTGTCACCCAAATTCTCGTTCTCCTCGTGAAGTCCTTCATAGAAGAAATAAACCTCGCCGTCAAGGTCCAGTTCATGATGCAGGTCCAGGGCCTGCCTCACATAGGCTGGACCGTTGTAGTTCTGGCCCACTTTGATCAGCACACCGGGGGCATGATAGATGGAGTGGTCGCGACTGGTATCCGGTTGGCGGCTGCCGTCCGCATCCAGGAAATAATCCTGCTGACGGCGGAGCTCTGCGAGGTAGGCCTCGATATCATAGCGGTACACCTGCGGATGCAGCAGGTCGACCGTACCGCGGCGCACCCACTTGGTCCAGTCCTGCAGATACTCGTTTTTCGACCAGTCGTAGATACTCGGCGACAGGGAAACCATCAATTCCGGATCATAGTATTTCACCAGTTCGTACATGCGTTCCCCGAAATCACTCAGCCGGTCCGCCTTCCACTGCAAAAAGGAATCTTCACGCGGATCCATGGGCGGATCTTCACCGAACTCCAGCTTGTAGAGATTGCGGGTGTATTCTGAATAGCCACCCTCCGCCGGAAGGGCCGGAAGCCGGTCGTCACCCTGAATGCCGTCAATGTCGTAATTCTCGATGACTTCGGTGATCAGGCCCAGGATGAACTCCTGCACTTCGTGATGAAACGCGTTCATCCACTCGAATTTGTTCTTGGTGAGCAGCTGTCCGTCGCTGTCTCGTGCAGCCCAGTTTGGATAGGCCTCCAGTATATGCCCGCCGCCCTCGTCATGCGAACTGGCAAACCCGAACTCGAACCAGGGCATCACTTCCATGCCGTGCTTCCGCGCTTCGTAAATGATGTCACGCAGCGGGTCGCGACCTTCGAATTGGGGATCGATGCGGTAATCTTCCCCGAAATACTGCACCATCACATCACTCGGGTACAGGGTATAGCCGCCGTTCCAGACCACCGGGAACACGATGTTGAAACCACGGTCGGCCAGGTACTGCATGGCCTCGGCCGTTTTGGCGCGATCGAACATCACATCCGAATCGATGTTGGTGATCCAGACGCCGCGGATCTCATGGCGATCTGCCGGGGTCTCTATCTCACCGCAGGACAAGAGCGAACCGGTACAGAACAGGAGAACGAGGACTTTGTGGATGAGATCGTTGAAGGTACGAACATTTGGCATGTGGACGTTTGCGCTTCGAATGCGCACGTTTCGAACAGCCGGGATGCAATAGTTTCGAACAGCCGAACTGCAATAGGGGAGGATGCGGGTGTCGGAATGGCGAAGGTTAGTGGTTCGTTGCATCATGTTTCAAGTATATAGGTGTCCCTGGAGCCTGTCAAACAGGAAAAATACTGGAACGGCACGTCGTTAGCAATGCAAGAATCCCTTTTTCAGGACCGCCAGAAGATCTTCATCCTGGTCAGCCAGGCGACCAGCAGCGCCAGGATCACCATGTAACCCAGAGCACGCAGAACACCAGGCCACGGTTCAGCGGTAACCGACAGCAGGAATTCGTGTACACCTGTGAGCGCCAGGACCGGCAGGACAAAGTTCTGCATCCCGGCATAGGCGATCATCGGGTTCTGGCCGTTGGCAACCAGGAGGTCCAGGACGCGTGAACCGCGAAGCAGATCGATCCAGACCATCAGCGACACCATAAACCAGATGGCTCCACCGGTGGTCACAAAGTAATAGCTGAAGGTCGCATGGTCTTTCCTGATTCCCCCTTCAAAAGGTTCCAGGGCCAGCCCCAGCACCAGCCAGAACGCCCCCCAGACCAGCATCCGGCGAAAAAGCCGGTCATTTTCATTGTGTGGATGACGGAAGAGCCAAAGCACGGCAGACATCAACGCGATCACGACCGCCGAGGTGGCAAATACCTGGCGGGACAACAGGCCGGCCAGCAGGATGAGCAGGATCGCTATCCCCGTGATGGCGGCCACATGGTAGCGAAAAGCACCGCGTACGCTGCGGTCTGACAGCCGTGCCGGAAGGCCGTTTTTCATCGCAGCGGCCAGCTGGTCGCCGATCATGGTCGCCGGCAGCAGTATGAAAAGGTACTTCAGATAATCAAACCGGAACAGCCACGGCACCGGTGAATAATCCCACACGCGGGCGATCCAGCCTTGCTCCCCGGCCGACAGCATCAGGGCGGCGAGCAGTGCCAGCACCCCGAGCCGCCAGTCGGTCCGGTTACGGGTGGCCAGCCAGATCAGCGAAGCGAACACGGCCATGTTGGTCAGCACGATCAGGATGATGTCGCTGCGGTACAGTGAAAACCCGCTGCCATCGGGATAGGTCAGCTGCGACAACAGAGCGACAGCCCCGGCGAAACCGGCTCCGCGTATGCCCCACCGCACCGTTCGCGACCATCCGGCCGGCAAGCGCGTGTAGATCGGAAACAGGATCAGCGCACCCGCTATGGCCGTCCACCAGACCCACGGATCCTGGTCTGATGGCTGCAGCACAAACGGACGGACATGCTGCAGATAAATGGCAAAAAAAGCCAGCAACAAGCCGCGCTCTGCCACCTTTTTGAGCAGATCCATCCAGCTCGCGCCGGCATTCAACCGACGGATCATGGCCAGCGGAATCGCTACGCCCATGCTGAACAGGAAGAAGGGAAAGACCAGATCAACCCAGGTGATACCCCGCACCTCCGGGTTGAAAATATGATCCGGAGGCGGCACCTGTGCATGGTACATCCAGGCGGGCAGCTCACCGAACGGTATGATACCCGACAGCACCATGGTGAGGATGGCAAAACCGCGCAGCGCATCCAGCCCCAGTGCGCGCCCAGCCGGGCGGCCTGAAACCGCCTCTCCCCCTTTCAGCGGCTGTTTCTGTATATCTGGATCCGGTTCGGGCACGATCAGATCAGGTCAGGTAAGATTATTGGATGCAGCATTGGATAGATGTTCCATTCGCTGGATGTTCCATTTGCTTGATGTTCTATTCGGTGGATGCAGCATTCGACAGATGTATCATTCGACAGATGCACGATTCGTTGAATGACCATGAATATGACTTTGCTCATGTTACGTGATGACACGAAATTTTCCAACTCAAACCCGTGACCTGTCCCTGGTCGTATCCACTCCGGGCCAGGCTGCCACGGACCGAAAACAAAACCAGCGTAAAGGCGGTCGAAATCGACTCCCCGTATGAATCCGCACCCATTATTTCGTAACTTTGGCTT
>JAWOCT010000001.1:0-23219 GCA_046483675.1 Cyclonatronaceae bacterium | reverse complement strand
GAATTACCTTCAATGTGAAGATTAAACCAGTTTTCATTCGCTGCACTGAACGCACCTTTCTGATTCAAATCTAATACGTTTGAATTGCCTTCCATATAGACAAGAGCGTATCCACCACCATTTTGAGTAGAAATATCACTTGAGTTGCTGTTACCTACTTGTTCAATAACAGCATGATGAAATGACTGAGGGCCATTTTGAGTAAGTAAGCTTACATTATTGTTGCCCTGCTGTTTAACATTTGCATAACCATCAAAACTATCATTATTACCAACGCCTTGGTCAACAGTAGCAGTGTTACCGTCTCCAATTTGATTAATGTAAGATTCGTGCTCTTGTGCAAACGTCATTCCTGCCGTAAACAGGATCGCTATGAGTAAAGTTAGTACGTTTTTCATTGTTGGTCACCTTTTTTGCTTTTTGTTTGTGAACCTCCGCTGCACCTTGCAACGGTGTTCGTTTGATTATTAGAGTTGTCCATTCCGGCAATCACATTTATTGCCTGGTCAGACATTTTCCGCTCCTGACGGAGCAGGGTGTTCCTCACTTTTGTGAGACTCAATAAAGGGAGGGCAAAAAGCGCAGGTAGCTTGCAATTAACAAGTTTGCTATCTTGATAAGTTGCAAGGTAACGTTGTGGTTTTTGGTTGGTCACCCCTTACAGGTTACTGTAAGGTTCCGCAGCGTTGCCTTGCGCTTTTTTCTCCCGGTAATTTCTGTCTGGTTATTACTCCTTTTTTTGATTTCTGTTGAAATTTCTCCGTTTCATCTTCAATAATCCGGGTTGATAATCAGCCCGATATTGATGCCCCAATGCTGGTCGTTGTACTTGCCCAGCGTCACGCCGTCGAGCCCGTCCACCAATGCGTAACGGTACAAGGAGCTCAAACGGACCCCCAAATGCCGCGTGAACCGGTAATCCAAACCGGCTTCCGCCGCCACATACGGATAAAAACGTTCGTCCTGCCCTTCGAACAGCCTGTCAAAGACAAAGGACCCCATCCCTCCGGAGACGAACGGCGACAGCCGGTGCTCCGGCGTTATATACATATTCAATGCCAGCTCCGCGGAATTCACCGGACTCGAGTAGACATCCGTTGCCCCTATCCGGGTTCGCTCCCCGCGCGCCTGCAGGGCAAAATGCGGCGTCAGCCCCCGTTCGACCTGCATCGAGAATCCCGCGTTGACCTCGGGACTGCTGTAGTTGCCGATGATGCTGCCGAATGTCGCATTGGTCGTCAGCGACCATCCTCCACGAAACTCCGGCCTTGTCAGCAATCCAAAATAATCCCGCTCCATCTGCTCATTAATCCGCTGCTCATAGGCAAACTGCTCGCGATACACCGAAACCGCCTCCGGATCCCTCGCCGCCCAAATCTCTTCCTCAATGCCCTCCAGGATCAGCATCTTCACCGCTTCGTCAATGGCCTCGGTCACAGCCATCACCGGCGGCTCGTTGTACGTATAGCCCGCCTCGGCCTCCAGCAGCCGGTTGGTATCCACAAACTTGAACACGCCGCTCTCAAGCTGCTGGGAAATGATCGACTTGGTCGTATGCACCGTCTTCAAAATGCGCCCGCTCTGGGTGGATACGGCCCGCACATAGATCGTCACCTGGTCCTTGCGATACTGGCTGGACGCCCCGATGCCCAGATACCGTGCACCCGCACCGCCGGTAATGATGTTGGTATCGTACCCGATGATGCCGCCCTCCAGGATGATCCCGGCAAAGAGCAGTGGAGGAAGTGGTGCCACCTGCTGTTCACCCGCGTGCTGCTGGCGGATGTTCTGGATGATCTGCCGCTCGTTCAACAGGTTGGAGATGCTCTCCCGCTCGATCGGCGTGAACCAGCCTGAATCCTCCATAGACTTAATCAGGATGGATGTGGCTCCCTGCGTCACGGCGGTGGACCAGCTCGCAATGCGCTCCGACGGCTTGTACTGCCCGGTCTGGTCACGGAACCGGTACACCGCTGCCACCACCTTCTCCTGCGGTTCGGGCAGGGTCCGCAGCGCCTCATGGGAATGGCTCACCGCACCCGGTGCCGCCGGTTCGGTAAACATCGGACGCATGGCCCCCGAGCAGGACCCGAGCAGGAGCGCTGCTGCAAGAACGAACCATATGTTAAATAAGCCGGATCTCATAGATCTTGAATTATCACACTAAAAACTGGGTATGGTGATGCTGGTCTCGTCGCCGGTCAGGACGTTGAATATGAGCAGCTGCACCCCGTCCGCACCGGGAATGATCTCGATGGTGAACTCGCCGAACTCGAACCGTGATTCCTGGAGCTCTTCATCGGACAGACCGAGCTGTCTCCGTGCAATATCGCGGGTCAGCTGCGACAAAACCTGTCGTTGCAGGGATGCCTGGAAATCTTCAATCGGGTCGCGTGTTAACCTGGAATCGCGCGTCGCCTCGTGCTGGTTTTGCTCATTGGCGCTGTTCAGCATCCAAGAATAATTCATCGGATTGCCCCCGAAAGCCGGGTTCTTCGGCTCATAGACAAACTGTTGCGCCTCCGCACCGGATGTAAGTCCGCTCAGGGACAGCAACATCACTGTCATCAGCACGGCGCAAAAAATGGTCGCTGTCTGTCGCATACGCATCGATCAATAAATTTGAATTTGCTGTTGGTTGTGCTGCAGGTGCATGTAGGTGCGCCTGACCGCGTACTGGCTCGCCTCCTCAATAAAATCGTACCGGGGCTGAAGCCGCGACCGGAAGGTCACGGTATTGTTGACCTCCACTGCGATCACGGTTCCCAGGTTGGGCGCCGGCTGCTCGGTGATCCGGATGGAGTAGTTGCTCGCCTCCGGCGGCGATTTCCAGTTGGCGTAGAAGATATCGTAGAAATCCCGGCCGATCTTGGAACGGGTATCGTCGTGGATCATGCCGTCGATTTCAATAAACATGCTGCGCTCCGATTCGGCTTGCGCCTGTTCACGCCTCTGTTCCTCTTCTTCCTGGCTGATCAGCTCCTCGAATGCATCGCGAAACGCCTGCAATGTCGCTTCGTCCACCTCCTGCCCGAGGGTATCTGCATCTTCAGTGGCACGCCTATCGGCCATCCTTTCTCCCTGCTGCTGCACGGCGGCTCGCGCCATGGCAGACAGCGTCGACATCTCATTCCGGTCATAGCGATAGAGAAATTCATAGTCCACCGCATTCCAGTCGATTTCAGCAATTTCGCCGGTGGTGCAAAATGGCTGGTTCAGTACATCCTGCAACGGTAGTCCATACTCGAAAAAGTTGGCAATGTAGTAGGGGATAGTGATGACCTGTCCGGGATAGATGTAGTGCGGATTCGTGATCTTCTCCGCATTCATGATGTAGATAGCTTCCCAGAAATGGCCGCTGCCGAACTGCCGTCCGATGGAGAAAAGCCGGTCACCCGGCTGGATCATGTACGTGGTCTTCTCCTCAATGCACGGCTGCCCCCCTTCGGCCATCACGGTGTCTCTTGCTTCCGAAGCACGCGCGGAAGTAAAAAGAACCCCTATGAGAATGATATGAAAAAAGTATCTGAACGTCATTTGCTGGCGTTGAACTCAACCCTCGTCCGACTTGAAGAATCAGCTATCCCGGTAATATGTACCGTTAAGATTCTCATAATTGACCTTGCTCTCGATAGTAAACTGCAATTTCATTTCCATTACTACACTCATACGTTGAATTGCCGCATGAATCTTGATTACTTCTTCCTGCCATCAATAATTAAAAAAAATGGAGTAAAAAAAAATTAGAATTGCTTAATAATTGAAGGCACATATTCGCACCCTGTAAAAAGGGGTTAATCCACCCGATTGGACTGATATCGGACTCGCATCCTTAACCATTTGGTAACACGCGACGTATAAAATTATCCGCACATCGGAATAAAAAATGCGACCCTCCCGGAAGCTACGCAGAGGCCTCTGCCGGTCGTTCCGCACGCCAGTCCGGCCAGGTGCCGGCCGGTGATGCCGGCTCGTCTACCGTGTGCGCCGCACCGTACCAGCCCCGCCACTCTTCGCGCACCGAGACGTCGAGATGTTCCACCCGGAATTCCGCTCCCCTTGTTCCCGAGGCGACAGTGACCGCTACCGAGCACAATTCTTTACGCCGCTGGAACCAGTTGGCCAGCACGGACAGCGACTGCACTCTGCGTCGATGGAACAGCACTGTTGTCCGGGCCAGCCTGCGGAAACGCAAGAACCCGCGGCCGCCTTCGAAACCCGCCGCCGCGTCCTTGTAGCGAATGTACCCGATCAGTCCGGCCGCCGCGAAAATCAACGGGATCAGCCAGTACCATCCCAGGAACCAGGCCAGGGCCGAGGCGGCCACCAGCGCCGGCACCACGGTCCGGATCTGATAGCGCAGGAACGCGCGTCCGGGCGGACGCACCCCGGGCAGCGCCACATCATACTCCGGAAGCATGTCCTCCAGGAACGTCTGCAGCTCCCGCTTCCGAATCAGCGGAAAAACGACGGTCGTCTTGCCGCCCTCGTCACCGAATCCGGCATTTTCCACATACACCATGGCAAAACCGAACGGCTGACGCAGGATGCCCTCGACCACCCGCACGGCCTGGATACGGTGGTAGGGGATCGTGATCTGCTTCTTCTCGAACAGCCCGCGCCGGATGTACAGCTCCCGGCCGTTGCGCGCCAGCGTGAACCCGGAAAAACGCAACAGGGTGCCGAACAGGGAGAGCAGCCACGCCGCCAGCACCGCCAGAATGACGAACGTGACCCAGAAGTCCGTCGTGGTGCTTCCGATCCAGGATTCCAGGAACTCGATCATCTGTTCTTCGGTCACGACCTGGTTGATCTGCGCCATGATCGTCCCCACGATCGACAGCGCCACACCGAAACTGCCGGCCGTGCTGGCCGCCAGCAGCAGCCGCTTCCGCGTGATGCGGTACACCGGCCATTCGGATTCCTGTCCGGCCGTTTCGGGATTCCGCGCCTCCACCTGCAGCGCGTCCTGGATCGCCCGGGCATCGCTCCGCGTGATGGCGCTGATCTTCGCTTCCGGCGACGAACCGCCGGCGGTGAGCACGTTCAGCCGCACCAGTCCAAACAGGCGTTGCAGCGGCCCCGAGCTGACGTCGATTGCCTGGATACGGTCGCGCGGGACGTACCGCTTTTTACGCACCAGCAGGCCCTGTTCGATACGCAGTTCATCGTCCTCCACCCGCCAGGTAAACCGCAGCCAGTTGATGATCCCGGTCACCAGCAGCACGGACAGCATCAGCGAAAGACCCCACCAGGTAAACAGGGGGGAGTTGCCGCCCTGGCCCAGGAAAAAGATCAGGATGATGGGGACGATGAGCTCGCGCAGCGTCTGGAACACGAACGTCAGCGTGGCCACGGGATGCTGGCGGCGCGGCCGGCTAATCGGCAAACTATCCTGAGAACTATTGCCGGAATGATCCTGAGAACGGTCCGGGGTATTGTCTCTGGAATCGTCCGGCGTTTTTTCGGAGGATGCAGGATGCTCTGTCATGACCGGCCCTCCCTACAGATCCTCCCGGGCGATCCGGGCGTATTCGGATATCCTGGTGCGCAGATCATCGGCCACCGGCTCGGAAAGGGCGGGGATTTCATGCATGTCGCCGGCGGTGGTCACCGTGACCGAGGCGAGACCAAACTGCCGGTAGACCGGACCCTGGCGGGTGTCCACATGCTGCACCCGCTTGATCGGGATGAGCGTGCGCGTGACCACGAACAGTCCGCGCCGCAGGTCGATTTCGTTGCGGTCCACGTGATAGCGCCAGCGTTTCCAGCGGATCCAGGGCAGCACCGTGCCTTCCAGCAGCGTCCATGACAGGAAAAGGGCACCGAGGACATAAGCCGGCCACTCCGGCCACATGTCGCCTCCCATGGAGAGCGCGCCGTACCCCAGCGGAATCAGCCAGTAGACCAGCGATCCGAGCGCACCCGAGATGCGCCACGCGTTGACCGCCTCAGGGGAAAGGTAGCGGTGGCCGTGCTCGTCGCGCAGTTCCGCCTCGGATTTTTTGAGCTTCTCCTCGTCCCGGCTCGCCTCTGGAGATTTGTCCGGTTGCGATTCCGGCACAGGTTGCGATTCTGACGCCGATTCCTGTTTCGGGGCCTCTCCGGTTTCCTCACCAGCCGCCTCACGCGGCTTATTTTCAGGATTGCGATCCTCGTCCAATATCTTCTTGTTCTTTTCCGGTTCTTCGTTCATCCATCCTGCCGTTTGCGTTCACGGTGCAAAATAGCACATCGCACCAGTTCATCAAACAGCCGTCTTTGTGTCGGCACCTGCGGCAGGTATTCCGGGTGCCACTGCACGCCGATCATGAACGCGTGGTCGCGCCGCTCGATGGCCTGCGCCACCCCCGGAGCCGCGCCTGCGTTGTTCTGCTCTTCTTCGGATAACTGCTCATCCCCTCCTGATGCCTGATCATCTGCGCCTTTCCTTCTTCCAGCAGGCTGGCGCTCCCCAGCGGTATCTCGCTCGCTATCGGATTGCCGTTGCCCACCGGCCGTTTCCCGCGCCACCACCACCATTCCCTCTCCGGTTTTTTTTACCGCCTGGTTATGCAGGCTGTTCACGCGGATTCGTTCCTTGCCGAAAATATCGTACAGCCGGCTGCCGGCATCCAGCTGCACCTCCTTTCGGGGGTAGATGGTCGTCATGGTGGGACGCTCGCGGTAATAGGTTGCCAGATCCTGGTAGAGCGTGCCCTTGTGGTACACATTGAGCAGCTGGGCGCCGCGGCAGATGCCCAGGACCGGGATGCCCGCGCCGATCGCATCCTCCAGCAGCTGCCACTCCAGATCGTCACGTGCCTCATCCAGCGAGATAGGGCCCGTGCTGAAAAGCTTGCGCAGCAGTCCGAAGAATGGCGCCAGCAACAGCGTCCAGATCCGCTGGCCCTTCGGTTCCCCCGGGTCGGGCGTGGTGCGGATGTTTTTCAGGTCGGTAATGAGGTCTTCGTACCGCTCCGGATCGATATCCGCTCCGCCGCCGATGATCAGGGCATGGGGCGCATCCACCCCGTATCGCTTCTGCGTTTTCTTCCGCACGTTGTGTGCGCTGGACGGGGTCACCCGCATGGGCCGCCCGCCGCTGCGGCGTACGGCATACCGCGTTGCCAGCCAGGCAGCCGTCCCGCCTTTGTCCGGCCCCGAAACCCAGACTACCGTTTTATCATTGCTCCATGCCACGGCCACACCCTAATCGAAGATCCTGGTGCGCAACTCGCGAAGCCACACGTCGGTCCAGGTTTTAATGGGATGCAGCCGCCGGTCCAGGTAGACCCGCTGCATGTCCTTCATCTTGCGGCTCGATTCGGCCAGGCGCTCCACTTCCACCCAGACGTTCCATTCGCGCGTGAAACTCCACTCCGGGTCGTCGATGGAGCTGTTGGGCAGCCGATAGTGGAACGTCGGACGCTTGCGGATGAGCTCGTCACCCAGACGCTTCCGGATCCGGTCCTCATCCACCCAGGAAAAAACCGGCAGCATGTCGAGTGGACGGTTGCGTGTGGGGTTGTGCTCCAGGTAATCGTCGATGAGCCGGTCCATGCCGGGACGATACTCGGTATCCAGCACCTTGAGCACGTATTTGTCCGGGAAGGGGTCGATGAACGGGGTGATGTCGCGCATGATGTCAATCTCGTGGGAGAGGCGCAGCCACTCGTAGAGCAGCAGGAATGCCTGCAGGTAGCGTAGCAGCACAGCCGGATCGGCCGACGGGATTTCCGGGTTCAAGTGGAGGCCGAATGCTTTGAACGGTGAGGCCGAGGTACCCTTGCCGCGCAACCGGTAGACGGCCTTGCGCAGTTCTTCCAGCTTTCCGATTTGGGCGAACGGGACAGGAGGAAATGAAACCTCATACGGCACAAAGGGTTCGGCTGTTGTTGCCAACAATTTTTCTACGCGCTTCTGCCACCGCGGATCGATATCCAGCCCGACCTCCTTTCCCAGTTTTCCTGTATAGTCGGTTTTGGCGAGTTTCTGCAGGAGCAACCAGTCCAGCTCGATGGTGAAATCCCCCAGGCGGGTATCACGAACGTACTTTTTATAGTCGCTTTCGGATTCCGGTTCGCCGCCGTAGCACATGACGACCAGCGAGACGATGCGATCGATGGAGAGACCGGAAAATTCGATTTCCAGTCCCATTTTGCGCGGCTCTCCCTTTTCGTTTTCCGGAAGGGGAGGCATCAGCGCCCGTCTGGGAATCCTGTTTTTCTTGAAAAGTCCGGATATATTTTTCGCCATGGGGTGTTATACCAGCAGTCTTACCGATGTTTGCATACCGTCCGATGTTTGCATACCGTTACCCGCGCCGTTCTGTTTAATTTCAACGGCAGGGGTTGGCAGAACGTTCTCTGTGATAATATCGCAGATTCCGTAAATTACCGCGTGACCAAGTGGGCGGCAAACAGAAATAACATCCAACCAAACAGAAAAGTATCCTTATGGCGAAAGAATTTGATGTATGCGTGATCGGCTCGGGACCGGGCGGCTATGTAGCGGCCATCCGTGCCAGTCAGCTCGGACTGAAAACCGCAATCGTGGAAAAAGGCGATCTGGGCGGTGTGTGCCTGAACATCGGCTGTATCCCGACCAAGGCGCTGCTGAAATCGGCACAGGTAGCCGAATATCTGCAGCATGCCGGCGATTACGGCTTTACTGCCGGGGACGTGAAGACCGACTTCCCGAAGATCATCAAGCGCAGCCGCAGGGCCGCCACCAAGATGAGCAAGGGCGTTCAGTTCCTGATGAAGACCAACAAGATCGAGGTGGTCAAGGGCAAGGGCGTGTTCGGATCCAAAAGCGAACTCAAAGTGCTGGATGACAAGGAGAAAGAGGTCGAGAAGGTGAAAGCGAAGCATTTCATCATCGCCACCGGTGCGCGTCCGCGCGAGCTGCCCAATCTGAAATTCGACGGCAAGACCATCATCGACTCCGAAGCGGCCATGAAGCTGGAGGAGCAGCCAAAGCGCATGGTCATCGTCGGCGCCGGCGCCATCGGCATCGAATTCGCCTATTTCTACCATTCGATCGGTACGGAAGTGACCGTGGTGGAGATGCAGCAGAACATCCTCCCGGTGGAAGACGCCGAGATCAGCAAGGAGCTGGAGAAGCTCTACAAGAAGAAAGGCATGAACATCCTCACCGAGAGCACGGTCGAGAAGGTGGGCAAGAAGGGCAAGGCACTCGAAGTCACCGTGAAGACCAAAAAAGGCGAGCAGAAGGTCGAGACCGATTTGGTGCTGTCGGCGGTCGGTGTGGTCGGCAATGTCGAGGGGCTCGGGCTGGAGGATATCGGCGTGAAGGTCGAAAAAGGCGCCATTCCGGTGGACCGCAAGACCTACCAGACCAATGTCGAGGGTATCTACGCCATCGGTGATGTGACCGGCGCGCCGTGGCTGGCGCACAAGGCTTCCCACGAAGGGACCCGTTGCGTGGAGCGTATTGCCGGACACGATCCGCAGCCGATCAACTACGAGAACATCCCGGGCTGTACCTATTGCCAGCCGCAGGTCGCCTCGGTCGGACTCACAGAGGAGAAGGCCAGGGAGAAAGGCTACAAGGTGAAGGTGGGCAAGTTCCCGTTCCAGGCCAACGGCAAGGCGGTCGGCGCCGGACAGACCGACGGTTTCGTGAAAGTGATCTTCGACGAGAAGTACGGCGAATGGCTGGGCTGCCACATGATCGGGGCCGATGTGACCGACTTGATCACCGAAGCGGTGGTGGCGCGCGATCTGGAGACGACGGGTCACGAAGTCATCCAGGCGGTGCATCCGCATCCCACCCTGTCGGAAACCATCATGGAAGCAGCGGCCGAAGCCTACGGAGAGGGCGTCCACCTGGGCACGCCGCCGAAGTAAAAGTAGAAGAAGTAAAAGTAGAAGAAGAAATAGTAGTAATAGACTGCAAAATCATCAACGCCACTCCACCCGGTACCGGAATCACCTTTCCGGTTCCGGGGCGGGTACCAGAACGGACCATCAGCACATGGCAAATCATTTGAATTTGTCGTAATTTACCACCGTATAAGACTGTTGTACCAGCTCGTCATGGTGACTGCCATGATAGGCAATCCACTACATCCGTTCTTCCCGACTTTTGCCGGCCCCTCTTTCAGGCAATCCCTGTCCGGGAAGCATCGTATCCTCAAACACGGAATCATCGAGAGCAGGAACAGCATTTTCCCCAAACATGCTGATGGCCGTTCCTCATTGCCGGAGCGGGTATCCCTCTGCAGCCTCCTTTTTCCAGCGGTAGAAAACAGCCCAACTTCAGGTGATTGCTATGAAAACACACCTTCTTTTCATGACGCTGATCTTCCTGTCATCCCTTCAACCCGCTTTATCACGGGATGGCAGATGGATATCTCAAAACCTGCACCCTTCCATGGAAGGCGAATACATGGCCGCGGCTGGCGGCAACTGCGCTGCCTACACGCAGAAAAACGCTCAACAGATTTATTTTTTTGATACGGACAGCGGAGAGTGGACCGGGCTGGATCTGGGGACGCCACAGACCTTTCATTCTCTGATAGCCGAGGGAAGCGTGATCATGGCGTTCACTGATTCCCTGCTGGTCGGATATTCCGGAAGCACATCAGAATGGGACACACTCTATTACTCAGGGGAGTTACTGCAATCCAATCACTATTATCCTTCCATGTTTTCAGGATATGGAACCGGTGAATCACTGGGCTATTTTGTAACCGATACCCACTACTATGTTTTCGATGCCGAGCTGGGGAAATGGATGTCTCACCCCTACATACTGCCTACGGCATATCAGGGATATAATGCCACGTTCTGGTCCTGCGGCGACTACGCGGCAGCCTTTGTTCCGGATTACGAGTCGGGATACAACTACATCCATCTGAACATGGCTTACAGCCTTCATACCCACAGTTTCTCTGCTTATGAGCGCGGCGGTGCACCTACTCTCGGCTATATGCTTCCGCCACCGGAAAAAACAGGTCATGGCTATATATCAGGTCGTAATGAAGATGGAAAATATCTTGTCCTTGGATACTGTGCACTTGGCAACACCTATCACCCCATGTGGATCGATCCCAGGCCGCGCAGTCTTGGATATGGCTCTACCCTGCAGCACTCAAACTATGACAAGATTACCGTCGCCTCCTACTATTACAATGAATATATATCCCCGGAAGAGGAAATCGTCCATATGTATGGTTTCGATACGCAGAGGGGAGCGTGGTCTTTGGACACATTCACCTTCAATCCGCAATACGAGCAAGCCGGACAAAGCAATGGATGGTATTACGGCGGACAGGTTGCTGTTGCAGCCAGAGTCATTATTGACAGAAGTTCACCAAAATACATGGAGTATACCTTTATCGTCTATAACGGACAGACCGGCGACTTCCGGCACTATTCGCCGGGTCTTACGTACTCTGACGCCGGAGATCCTTACCCCAAACCGGGGGGAACCGTCGCGATGGCACATGATGGAAACGAGGTCTGGTTTCACAGCATTGAAACCGGTCAGTCGCTGGTGGAACCTCTGCGCTGGAGTGAAACCGTTGAGGATTTCTACTCCGAAAACTTTATCGTGCTTATTACATCCGAGAGCGACCAGGACAGCGCGGATGTTTTCATTTACAACGGAACGATGGGATCCGTGATAAAAAAAACGATTCGAATGGGCCCAAAAACAGACGATATCTACGGAAATTCCAGGATGTGTGTGATTTATGCAGGAACCCATTCGGAAGAAGTATTATTGTACTCCGGAATCACCCACGTACTCAGTGAATTTACGTTTCCACCGGCAGATCTCGGTCCGGGGGTCTGGTTCGATCAGGGGTTGGCGTTTATTAGATCATACACTGACAACTCCATTTTTTACGACAGTCGGAACAACGCTCTTTTCTATACCGACTATCCTATGAAACCCATGGGTTTGGGTCACAGGGCCGCCGTCATGAAAAAGGACGACAACACGATCGACACCTACAGTTCCATCACCGGAAACTGGATGGAACACACTGTTCCTGACAAATTTTACCTGGGAGCTACCGAGGATGCTGTCGGACTGCTGCGCTCTCCATCCAACAGCTTTTTCTATGCTTTTAACGGGTACAATGACAACTTGATAAAGCTGCAGCCCCATGGAAGACACCGGTTGTACGCAATTGGTGGAAGCACGATACTCGTTTGCCAAAGTGACAGCCTGTATGCTTTTGACCCCTTTTCCGGTACTTCGGTTGACAGTGATCCGATCGCTCTTATCCCCGGCGAATTTCAACTGATGCAAAACTACCCGAACCCTTTCAACCCCGCCACCACCATTCCGGTATCCGTACCCGAACCGGGGAGGATCCGGCTGGACGTGTACGACATCACCGGAAGAAAGGTCGCAACCCTCACGGACCGTCACTACGATGCCGGCATCCACCCGATCCGGCTGGATGCGTCCCTGCTGGCCAGCGGCGTCTATCTTGTGAGGGCGGAAATGCATACGGTCGACGGACGGACAATACGCCACACCCTTACGATCTCTCTTGTGCGGTAGCTCCTGCTTCCGGCAAAGAGCGGGAAACAATGCCTTCAGCGCACCCGTGATGCCAAGATAGTGAAACGAGGATAGAAAAGACGGGGTAGTGAAGCCAGAATAGTAAAATGGGGATAGTAAAGCAGAGGCAAGGTCACCGCTTCTGGCTGGGCGAGGTCCCCTGGCTGGGATCATGGGCAATGCGCGGCGGCAGAAATCCTTCCGGATAATGCGTCACATAATCTTCACCGAAAAGCCGGTTGTGGACAACGGTATTTCGGTACACCTCCCAGTCGAACTTGCCTTTTTTGCGGTAGTAGAGCGTGATGAACGACGAGGTCATCACGATGAAAGCCGAGTAGAGAATGGCCAGCCAGAGCATCTGGTCTCGGATAACGGGTTCGGAAAAACTCAACAAAATGATGGCAAACGAGACCGGACCGTTCTGGATGCCTGTTTCGAGCGAAATAGCCCGCTGAAAGATCGGTTGCAAACCGAACAGACGCGAAACCCAGAAGCCGAATAAGAACCCTGCGAGTCCCAGTCCGATCGCGCTGGCATACAGTTGCCAGGGCGTCTGGATGAGGATGCCGCCATGGCGGATAAAAAGCGTTCCCAACAGGAAGAGAATCACGATGATGGCCATGAATCCGGCCGTATCCTCCGCCGTCTTGGCCCATCCCGGTGAAAAACGGCGTAGCACCATCCCGCCCATCACGGGAATCAGCACCAGTACCAGGGAGATGATGATATTTTTCGTGGGGATAACGAATTCGGCCTCCCCGTCGGCCGCAAAGACCGCATCGCTCAGCTGCTGAGTGAACCCGGTTGTGTACAGGCTGAGCAGAATCGGCATCATGAACAGCGCCAGGATCGTGGATGCCGTGGTCATGGAAATGCTGAGCGCCACCGACCCTCTGGAAAAATAGGTGAACATGTTGGATGTGGTGCCCCCCGGCAGACAGCCGATAAGGATAAGCGCAATGGCAAAAGCCGGATCAAGATCCAGCACGATGGCCAGCCCGAGCGCGACCAGCGGCATGGCCCCGAACTGCGACATAAAACCGATGAGCACCCCACGCGACCGGCGTGCCACCGCCTTGAAGTCGTCGATAGTCAGGCTGGCACCCATCCCGAACATGATGATCAGGATCATGATGCCCAGCAGGGCTTCATCTATGGAGTAAAGTAATTGGGTATCGAATTCCATAATCTGAAAATTGCGATGTACCGGGAAATGGATTTACACCTTTACTTCCCTGGCGGCGAACATCTCCTTTATGGTCTGCTCATATTTTTTCTCGATGATGTGACGCTTGAGTTTGAACAGGTTGGTCACCTCGTCGCCCACCTTGAACATTTTGGGCAGCAGGCGGAACTCTCGGACCTGCTCAAAACGCTTGAAGCCTCCGGTGCGCACCATCATCTGGCGGATTTCCTCACGGACGATGCGGTTGGCCACCGGATGGTCCGCCAGATCCTTGAGCGAATCCACCTTGATACCTTCCTCGACAAAAGCGTCCAGCTTGGGCACGATCAGCGCCCCTACATATTTCTGGTCCTGCCCCACCACCATGCACTGCTCGATATACCGGCTCTGCCTCAGTTGCATTTCTATGGGCTCGGGCTCCAGGTTTTCGCCGTTCGAGAGGACAATGGTCGATTTGCTTCGCCCCAGTATCTTGAGGGAATCATTGTGGGTCATCATGCCCAGGTCACCGGTCCGCAACCAGCCCCCTTCACGCAAAACGGATTTTGTTATCCCGGGTTCGCGATAGTATCCTTTCATCACCTGCGGTCCACGCACCCAGATCTCCCCGCGCATGCCGCGTCCTTCGTGCGGATGCTTTTTGTTGGGATAGAGCACCTCTTCGGTTTCGATATCCACAATCCGAATTTCGGTATCAGGAACCGGCGGTCCCACCGTGCCGTTCACCAGCTGTTCTTCGGTGCGCACGGCTATGACCGGACACGTCTCGGTCATGCCGTATCCTTCCAGCACCGGAATGCCGATGTAATTGAAAAACTTGTCGATATCGATGGGCAGGGCAC
This sequence comes from Cyclonatronaceae bacterium, assembly GCA_046483675.1. Lineage (GTDB taxonomy): Bacteria > Bacteroidota > Rhodothermia > Balneolales > Natronogracilivirgulaceae > SKNL01. The sequence continues at coordinate 8,663 of JAWOCT010000001.1, read as the reverse complement.
CCCCGCCGGAGACCGTTGCCTTGATCGAGCCACCCGCACTCTTCCGGACGCTCTCCAGGACAGCCGCATTGAAAAAGCCGTACCAAGGCAGCATTATGAGCAGCCGCATCAGATGTCCCAGCTTGAATATCGTGCGCTTGATCTTCGACTCCGACGAAAGTTGCAGGTCGTTGTCGTTCAGGTAGAAAATTGACTCCTGGTAGTAGTGGCCAAGGAAGTAGGCGATATGGAACAGGGCGCGACGGACCGGGTGGGCTGCCCGTACGTTCTCCAGGATACGCTGGTGCAGGCTTTCCCACAGACGCGGCGCGGATCCCATGAATGTCGGCTCCACGTTTTGCAGGTCCTCGCCAAGCGTGCGGATGCTGGTGTAGTAGTTGCAGGCGCCGCAGGTTATAGTGTAAACCTCGAACACCCGCTCGAAGATATGCCAGATGGGCAGGATCGAGAGAACGCGGTCGGTGCACGTCAGCTCGATGGGGATCACCAACATCTGCGACATCATATTGGAATGGGTCAGCATCACTCCCTTGGGCTTTCCGGTGGTGCCGGAGGTGTAGATCAGCGTGAACAGGTCATCCGGACGGATGCCCTCCATGCGCTCATCGACACGGCGATCGCCCTTTTCCAGTTGCAGGGCCCCTATTGCCATCACTTCCTTCAGCGCCCTGACTCCCTCCAACGGCTTGGATTTGGGACTCATCAGGATGATCTCCTGGAGATCGGGCAGTTCGGGCCGCAACCGGATGATCTTTTTCTGAAGGGCGTCATTCTCGACAAAAGCTACGCGTATCCTGGCATGGTTGATGATGTAGATAAGCTCCTCGTCGGTAACATCCGCCCCGCGGGGTGTGTTCACGGCACCGCTCAACTGGATGCCGTATTCGGCCAGCATCCACTCATACCGGTTGTCGCTGAACAATCCGACATGTTCGCGCGCATCCACCCCGAGCTCAATGAGCCCTGCCGAAAGCTGTCTGCCCTGCTCGTACAGATCACGAAATGTGACATGTTGCCATTCAAGCGCTTTCACACGGGTTGCAAACGCCGGTAACGACTCGTATTTATCCGCTGCTTTCTGGTAAAGATCTGCCAGATTTGAAGCTATGATACGGGAATTCATATATCCCTTTGAAATAACTAAAACGTATTGGAACGAGGAAATCCTGAAGACTGCACAGCTTAACCCGCACCAGCAATCTGATTTCGCTTCACAGTGATAAACCCCACGACGCGCGGAAGCGCCTGCCTTTAGTAACACTTTCCGGCGCTCGTGCATTCAGGACCGGAAACCAGACCAGCCATGATTCATTCATGGCTCATGACAAGGAAAACCCATGTCCTGAAGATAAACCAGGCCCCAAAGATACGTTTTTTTTATTTATGAACAATACAATGCCTTTCCAAAACCTTACTGCCGCTGCTCAACCGCCCTTGCCCGGCTTGCTTTCCCTGGTGCCGGAAAAATTGCCGGAATCATGTCCACGCTGCTTTTCACCTGTATCGAAAGGAGCGGGTATCCAGAAGAAAAAGGTAGAGCCGACGCCGTAGGTGCTTTCCATTCCCAGGCTTCCACCCATCTGCTCAACCAGCTGGCTGGAAATGATGAGCCCCAGGCCGGTCCCTCCGAACCGTCGGCTGATGGAGGAGTCCACCTGCGAGAAAGCCCGGAACAGCTTGCTTCTCTGCTCCTCAGTAATACCGATACCCGTGTCGCGAACGTGGAAGTAGAGTTTGCCGGTCATCTCGTCGACAGCCTCAAATCCGGCCGTAAGCTCCACTTCCCCCTCCTCGGTGAACTTGACGGCGTTGTTGAGCAGGTTCATGAGCACCTGTTTCAACCGCACCGGGTCCACATCCGCATACCGCGGGAAATCCGGCTGGATCTCGTAAAATATCCGCAGGCCCTTCTTGACTGCCTGGTATTCCATGATGGCCATGGTCTGTTCCACCAGGTCGATGATATCGGTACGTAGTGGATGCAGTTCCATCCGTCCGGCCTCGATCCGCGAGAAATCGAGAATGTCGTTGATGATGCTCATGAGCACATTGGCCGATATGCTCACATTCTCAAGATACATCTTCTGGATGTTGTTCATGGGCGTGGCTTCCAGAAGATCGGTAAACCCGATGATGCCGTTCAGGGGGGTCCGTAATTCATGGCTCATGTTGGCCAGGAACTCACTCTTGGTCTTGTTCGCAGCCTGCGCCTTCTCCTTCTCGATGATGAGCTGGTTTTCCAGCTCCGAGCGTTTGAGGATGTTCACCAGCATCTCCGAGAACAGCTTCAAAAGCGCCTTCTCCTTTTCCGTATAGGCGTAATGATCCTTCAGGGACTCAAAACCCACAAAGCCCACGCATTTGCTGCCTTTCATCAGGGGCAGCGTAATCAGGCTCTTGATATCCTGCGCCATGAGGTGATCGCGCAGGAATTCCCCGTCCGGCAACGCCGCCACATCCGGCACATCATAAGGCCGGCCCTCCCTGTGCACTTCTATCATCGGCATGAACAATTCGAACGGCATACGTTGCAACAGATCGATCTGCGGCTCTATTCCTTCGGCGCACCACTCATGGGTGTTGCGGCAGAACTGGCGGTCCCAGTCGTATTCGAAGATATAGACACGGTCGGCCTGGGCAAATTCCCCCAATTCGACCAGTGAATTCCGTATCGTCTCCTCTATCTCACCCAAGTGGACATTGATGTAGTTGGATGCGATCTTCATCAGGATCTCCTGAAGCTGCGACTGCTGCTGCAGCGCTTCCTCCGCCTGATTGCGGTTGAGGATGAGGCCCACCTGCTTCGTAAAGATCTCGATCAGCGTATCGTTCTTCAGCATCTGGCCTTCCGGCATTATGATGGTGAAATGTCCGAGCATCCGGTCCTCGCGGAAAATCCGGGCGATAGCGATCTCTCCGTGCGAGAACTTGCGTTTCAGAAGCCCGGCCTGCTCCGGCTCCAGATCCTCCGCCGGGAGGTCTTTCCCCTGACTCATGCGCACTATACTCTTCTGCTTTGTTTTCTTCATCCATTCAGGGTCCTGGCGCCATTTTTTCCCGAGCGGATCAAATCCCAGGCAGCTGGTGGCCTCATCGACTTCCCTGTCCGAGCCGGCGATCGCCACGGTCGTAAACTCCATCTCGTTGTGATCGATGATGTTCAACAGCACGCACCGCGCACCTGTGATCTCCACCATGGTATCCGCAAGACGCTGATAGTCCTTCTCCCCGATTTTCTGTTCCAGATAATAGCCGGACGTTTCGGCAATCAGTTTTTCCCTGGAAATATCGTGCAGGAACGCCGTAAGATAGCCTTCCCTGGTGCTCTGTATTTCCACGCGGAACCATCGCTTCAGGATACGTGACCGGATTTCGTACTCTTTTCGGATGCCGGTCGAAACCGCCTCATCATACAATGAAAAGTAATCCAGTTCCCTCAGACCGGATTGCGGAAATACCTCAGTGGCCGGCCTGTCAACGATTTCTTCTCTTTTGAGCCCAAGGATTTCCTCGAACACCCTGTTCACATCAAGTATGTGATAATCAACGGCCTTTCCCGATTCGTCATAGACCAGTTTGTGGTAAACGAACCCGAAAGACGCATCGTCAAAGAGATGTCGATAATCACTGGAATTCATTGCCAGGTCACCTATGCGTGATGCGAACGTACCCCGATATAGTTACTCAATTTACATAAATCCGATCCCGCTTCAAAAAAACATGCATACCGATCCTTTCAGGAGAACGTGCGGGGAATTTCACGGTCCCACGTCTTGCTGAACACGCGGCGGCCGTTTTCGAAAGCGTCGAGGGTGGCGTGAATCTGAAATTCCTTGCCCGAACATGCAAGCACAGTGCGGGTGATGGTCTCGATCTCCCAATCGCCCCGTTTCAACCGTCGGACCGCCCGGACCTCGGCATTTGGGGACTCAAACTGGTCCAGCAGGTAGCGGTACCACTCTTCTGTGCGTTTTGTGATCTCGGTGCCCGTATCCTCCTGCCGCACGGTTCCCTCGTCATCGATTACGTGAAGGGTGGATTCTTCCTTGGCCAGATCCCGCGTGATGACCCAGTTTTGCTCTGCCGGCTTTAATACCGTCGTGGCAAATCCGTGTGCAGCCTCGGCTTCCTCGAAATCGACCATCTGGTCTTCCGACGCGGCAGGGTTCACGCGCACCGGCAGCTCCAGTTCGCTTTCGTCGGGGTGGATCATGAGCCGGGCCGGCTCGGGCGGCGGCCAGGCCATCGGCCAGTAGGAGGTGGATACCGCGATCCGCAGCCGGTGTGCCTTCGGAAAATGCTGGGCGATGTCGTTCAGATCGATCGTTACCTTCTCTTTTTTTCCGGGCTCAAGATATTCCGGAAACTCGTGGCTCCGGCGATGGCACAGGTTCAGCAGGCCATAGGTGACCCGGGTGGCCTTGTCATCACTGGCGATGTCGGACAACCGGACCGCGACCATGGTTACGGGCTTGTTGGATGTGAGCGTCAGGTGCAGTTTGGGGGCACCGAGGATGAACAGATCCTCTTCAAGGGGCTCACTGTCGAACACCAGCGAGCCACCGTCCTCCTCGCGCTGGTCGTACGGGAGGTCCGGGCCTTTGCTGTAGGAGCACCATTTGCCGCCAAACAGGCCGACACTCAGGGGCGACTGGATGGTCAGGGGCCCGCCGTTTTGCACAACAGGCTGCTGCCCCGGTTGCAGGATCTGAGCCCTATCCAACGGAAATCGCACCTGTTCGATGTTGGATGAGGGCCAGGAGGGTTCGGCCACCCAGTAGCCCGGCCGTTTTACATAGACGGCACGCGGCTTGACCGTCTCCTGCATCCACACACGCAGATCCGGCTCCTCTTCCACACCGGCATCTTCCCCTTTCAGGTACTGGCCCCACCACCGCAGGCATTCCTGCAGGAACCCGATCTGGGGTCCGGGTGCCGCCTGGTGCGGATAGATATGGCTCCAGGGTCCGATGAGGCCCTTGCAGGTACCCTTGAGGTTCTGTACGAGCCGGAAAACCGCGTTGGAATAGCCGTCGGCCCACCCGCTCACGGCAAAAACCGGCACCTGTATGGCATCGTAATCCTCGCAGACGGATCCATGCTTCCAGTATTCGTCCCGGTTCGGGTGGCGCATCCAGGTATCGACCCAGAGTCCGCTCCCTTCCAGCCGCTCCCTCCACATATCCCGCCACTTGTCCTCCCCTACGATATCGGGATCGGGTGGCAGGGAATTGAAGGCGAACATGGTGGAGGCCCAGGAGAGGTTGTCGTTGAGCAGGCACCCGCCCATGTAATGCACATCATCGGCGTAGCGGTCTTCGGTGGAGCAAAGGCTGATGACGGCCTTGAGCTGGGGCGGACGCATGGCGGCGATCTGCAATCCGTTGAAGCCGCCCCAGGAGATGCCGATCATCCCCACCTTGCCGTTGCACCAGGATTGTTCCTCCAGCCATTTGAGGATGTCGACGCCGTCGTCCAGTTCGGTCTGCAGATATTCGTCCTTGAGCACGCCTTCAGAATCGCCGCTTCCGCGCAGATCCACCCGGATGCAGGCGTACCCGTGCGCAGCAAAATAGGAGTGCACCTGGGTGTCGCGTGATCGTTTGAGATCGCGCTTGCGGTAGGGGATGTATTCCAGGATGGCCGGGACCGGGTTGGATACGGCATCCTGCGGCATCCAGATCCTGCCCGACAGACGGCATCCGTCTCTCATGGGGATCCAGGTATGTTCCACTGTGGTGATGGGTATGGGCAGTTCGGACGGTTTTACCTTATTCATAGACGGCATTCAAGTTTGAACATTATCACAATGGCGGGCCGTACATAAGCAGGCACCGGCCCGGTCAGTGGGGCTCAAGTTATCAGGATTTTTCTTATTTTTCCGCATGCTTTAAATCGGTAATTCACTATTGATTCGGTGGTTCACCATTGAAACAATGATTCACAAGGAGCCCTGCCGCTTCCTCTCATATTAACCGATCAGGATTCATAACGCTATGAGCAAGAAACAGGTATTTATCATCGGTCTGGACAAGTTCAATCTCGGGAAACTCAAAAGGCTGCCCGAAGCCAACGAGTGCGATTTCCACAGCGCGCTGGATATTTCAGAGATCCGCAACGTGGAACGGTACGACATAAAAAAGCTGATCAACCTCTGCTTTGAGCGGATTGACAACCACGGTCGGATCGATGCCATCGCCTCCTATTTTGATTTCCCGGGCACGGTGCTGGTCCCGGTCATCGCACAGAAATACGGCCTGCCGGGTCCGAGCCTGGACAGCATCCTCAAATGCGAGCACAAATTCTGGAGCCGCATGGAGCAGCAGAAGGTGATCCCGGACCATATCCCGCTGTTCAGAGCCTTCGATCCGTTTGATGACAATGCCTTCGACAAACTGGAGATGATCCCGCCGTTCTGGATCAAGCCGAACAAGTCCTTCCGCTCCTTCCTGGCTTACCGTATCAGCACCGAGGCCCATTTCTACGAGAATCTGAAGACCATTCAGAAACACATCGACTTCATGGTGAAACCGTTCCAGGAGCTGATGCAGATGTACGACATCCCCGAAGAGGTTTCCGAAATGAAGGAGACCTGTATCGCCGAAACCATGATCTCCGGTCACCAGTGCACCCTGGAAGGCTATGCATACAACGGCAACGTGGTTTCGTACGGGGTGGTCGATTCCCTGCGTGAAGAAAACCGCTCCTCCTTTTCACGCTACGAGTACCCATCTTTCCTTCCGCAGGAAGTGCAGTTCAGGATGGCCGATGTCACCCGGCGGGCCATCCAGCAGATCGGACTGGATAATTCGCCGTTCAACGTGGAGTTTTTCTACAACCAGACCGCCGATGAGATCTATCTGCTGGAGATCAACCCGCGCATTTCACAGGCGCACACCGACATGTTCGAGAAAGTACATGGCATTTCGCACCTTTCGGTAATGCTCAATCTGGCGCTGGGCCGTAAACCCCAGGCCCTTTATTACAACGGAGATTTCAGCAAGGCGGCACACTTCATGCTTCGGACGTACGAGAGCGGACTGATACGCAAGGTGCCGACGAAAAACGAGATCAACATCCTCAAAAAATTCATTCCGGGACTGGAAGTGAAGATCCCGGTCAAGGAAGGCACGCACACCTCGAAGATGCAGGGGCAGGACAGCTACAGTTTTGAGCTGGCCAATATTTTTATCGGCGGACGTGACCAGGTCGACCTGGTGGAGAAATACAACAAGTGCCTGGAAGGGCTCACCTTTGAAATCGAATACGACGAGCCGGTGCGCCTGCATTGATTTTTTCGGCAGCGGGCAGCTGATTCTGCATTAGCGGACACCGGTGCCGACCTGTCCCGCTTTGCATCAGACGCTTCCGCCTTGCGCCGGAGCGTCCACCTTGCGCCGTAGCGTCCACCTTGCACCGGAGCTTCCGCCTTGCTTCAGACGCGCTTCTATATTGCGCCAGAAGCCGTTACCTGCATCAGACCGTTCGCCTATTTCGTAGATACCTGTTCCATGACACGGGTCATCCGGCTTACGAATTCGCCGGGTGACTCCAGTTCGCCCTGGAGCAGGCGGGCGCCGTCGTAAAGCTGGCGCGCCATCAGCCGGACCGTCTCGTCGCTGCCCGCTTCCTGCAGGCGACTCATGTTGCGTATGACCGGATGGGACGGGTTGACCTCCAGGACCCGCTTGGACGGACCCGTCTCCTGGTCCATCATTTTCATCATGCGTTCGAGATGGCTGTCCAGGCCTTCCTTGCCAATGGTGAGCGTAACCGCGGAATCGACCAGTCGCCTGGATGCGACCACATCTTCCACCCGGTCTCCGGCTTCCTCCCTGAAGACGGCAAGCAACCGGTCGAGCGTCTCGCCGGTCAGCCGGTCCGGTTTTTTCTCCTCCGCGGCATCGTCCTCCAGATCCAGATCGGCTTTTTCAATACTCTTGAGCGGCTTTTCCTGGTAGGATCCGATGCCCGGCACGACAAACGCATCCACCGGATCGGCCAGCAACAGCACCTCGATGTCCTTCTTGCGGAAATATTCCAGCTTGGGATCGCGCTTCAATTCATCCAGGCTGTCCCCGGAGAGGTAATAAATCTCTTTTTGCGAGTCAGGCATGCGGTCCACATAGGTTTTGAGCGAAACCATGTCGTCCATCGCCTTTGCGTCATCCGTCGTCTTTGATTCATCCTTCGTCTTTGTGTCGCCCGTCGTCTTTGTGCCGGCTTTCTTCTCCTGCTTTGCTTCCTCTGCTTTTCTGGCCGGTTTACCACTATTGCGGATTTTCGGGTCCACCGTGCGAGTGCTGTAAAACCGCAGCTGCTCGATGATGCGGTTCCGGTTGGAAAAATCGGCCTTTTTCAATCGCTTTCTCTTTAAAATCGCTAAGAATATCAATATTTAATTCTTGTTTTTCTAAAACAAGATCTTCCTTTGTTACACTTTTTTTTCGAATAATAATAGGTTTATTCCTTTGTGGTTCTATTTCTTTTGTTGTAATTATAAAATCACAAGATTTTTTTGAACCTACTTTATGCTCTATTTCTAATAAACCTCTATCAGATGTCCAATAATATTTAGGACCAAGTTCTCCTAAATTAAAAGGCATTATAGAACCTGTATGTATCAAAGTATTTTTATAAACCGCATGAACATGATCATGTCC
>JAWOCT010000116.1:0-42113 GCA_046483675.1 Cyclonatronaceae bacterium | reverse complement strand
CCGGCTCGGTCATGGGCATTTCATGGGAGGATTTTCAGGGTGGCGGAAAACGTTTTGTGCGGGTTGTTTACAGGTACATCTCAGAACGGTATGCATCATGTATTCGTTTCAGATGCGCTCATACAGCGTCCGCCGGTTCCTCTCCTGACTTTGGATTCTACATCCCCAGGTTCAATGCAGCAATTTTTGCAGGATTCACTAACTTAGAGGGGACACTCACATGTCGGGATGAGCCCCGGGCCATCCCTCAACATCAATGACGACGAAATCAAAAAAAACATGTCCGGATTCAAGACGCTTGCCGCAAGCCTGTTGCTGATCATGGCCGTGACCTTTCCCGTTGCCGTTCAGGCGCAGATGTTCGATTTTGGAATTCGGGCCGGTGCCAACGTCACGTCGGTGACCAACTCGCAGTATCCGACCGGCTCGCTGACAGGGTACCATTTTGGCCTGGATGTGAGCTACAGGTTGCGTTTCGCACCTTTGGCGATCGAACCGGGGATGTACTTCATGCAGATGGGCACCGATTATGACCAGATACAGCTGGGATTACAGTCCCCGCAACCGGCGAGACTCAAGATCAACTATGTCCAGTTGCCGGTGATGGTGAGGGCGTATTTGCCGTTGTCCGGCCCCGTTATACCGAATGTCTTTGGCGGTCCATACGTGGGATTCCGAACGGACATCTCTTTTCAGGTGGGCAATCAGATGGTCCTGCAGGCACAGGATTGGTACCGCGAAAGTGACTATGGATTCATGGTTGGAGTCGGAACCCGGATCGGCCTGCTGGCCGTAGATGTGGACATCGATGTCCGGCTTATCTATGGCATGGAGAATATCTTCGATTACCAGTTTGAATATGATGAACAGCACCGTGGCATTGCCTTTACTGCAGGTGTCTCTTTTTAAGATTATTTTTTTGAAACAGAATCCCAAACCAGCAAGCCATTTTGTCCAGGAACAACACCGATACACTCGAAAAGGCGTATCAGATCCTGACCATCGACGATGACCGCGCCTGCCGCGATATCCCCGACAGTGCCTGCCGCGAGTCACCCGGCAACTTTTTCCTCAACGCAGGGAATGGTGCGCTGACCAAGCTGGCCGAACAGATCGCAAGTCCGGGACTGGTATTGCCATGGCTGTTGAGTGCCATGGGGGCGCCGGCCTCACTGAGCGGCTTCCTCGTCCCGCTCAACCGCAGCGGTTCACTGCTTCCACAGCTCATGGTATCATCCCGCATCCGCAAATATGCCCGCCGCAAGTACTTCTGGGTCGCTTCAGGATATATCCAGGCGCTGTCGTTGCTGCTCATGATCCCGCTAACCCTGTTTGTGGGGGGATTATGGGGCGGGATGGGTGTCCTGCTGCTCCTGGCGCTTTTCAGCATAGCCAGCGGTGTGGCTTCGGTCAGTTTCAAGGATGTAATGGCCAAGACCATCCCGAAAGGCAAGCGAGGGACCCTGCTCTCCATACGCGGCACCGTTGGTGGAGCACTCGCACTCGGAGCGGGCGCCTGGCTCATGCTGGCGGCCGGTGAGGATGAACCCATCCTCTTCTATGCCGGGTTGCTTGCCGTGGCCGCATTGCTCTGGTTTGCCGCCACGACCCTGTTCGCCTTCATCAAGGAACAGGCCGGGGCCACCGCCGGCGGACGCAATGCCATCGATGAAGCGTGGAACGGCTGGCAGCTGCTCTCGGAACAACCGGGATTCCGCAACTTCATCATCGCCCGCAGCCTGTTGCTTGGTGTTCCGCTGGTCGTACCTTTCTATTCGCTGTTTGCCAGGGAACTGGGGGCCGGACTCTCCGGACTCGGCTTGTTCGTGATGGCCAGCAGCCTGGCCATGGTCCTCAGTAGCTACTTCTGGGGCAGGATGGCCGACCGGTCCAGCAAGAAAGCCATGGGCTTCGGTGGCCTCATCGGGATGGCAGCGGCGCTGATTGCCCTCGGGCTTGGCCTCTGGTTGGATATGGACTACACTTCCTGGTGGCTGGCCGCCATCATTTTCATCACCGGATTCGCCCAGGCCGGCACCCGTCTGGGACGCAAGACCTATCTTGTCGATGCGGCACCGGAAGAGGAACGTCCGCTCTACGTGGCCGTGAGCAATACCCTGGTCGGCGTCATTTTCCTCGGGTCATCCCTTATCGGACTGCTGGCCGGACTCATAGGCGTCCAGGGCGTGATCGCCGCCTTTACTCTGATGATGCTCACCGGTTCCGTGATGGCGTTTCGCCTGCCGGACCCGGAAAACATGGTCCCGAAACCGGTGGCGAAACCGTAGGATCTGCAGGCAAAACAATCAGCAGGAAAAAAATCTTCAGGCAGCATAATCTACAGGTGACAAGACCTGTAACACCAGGACCTGCCGAAAGCAAAATATCCAGGCAACAAGACCTGCCGTAACAAGACCTGCAGGTCTTGTTGCCTGCCGCATTGCTAACGGTATCATTCCATCACTACGCAGTCATCGGAGGCATTGTCCTGATACTCGTTCACATCGCATACATCGCTGTTGATCTGTGAACCGGAGTGGACATAAAGCCCATGGCCGTCACTGAATTGCAGTGTGCTGTTGCTCAGTGCCATCCGGGCATTATAGGAGGATATGGACCGGCCCACGGTCAGGTTGGCGGGTTCCACACTTGAATGCCAGCTATTGCTTCCGCCGTATTCGATAGTCACATGCTCCATCTCGTTGTTCGGCTGCTGCGTCTGGGTCACGAAGATACCCTTCCACCATCCGGCGGATTTTTCCGTACCCGTGAATACGATCGGATCATTGGCGGTCCCGACGATGGTAAACGATATGTCACCGCCCAGTTCCAGGCCGGCATTGACATCAAAGGCGAATTCCGCGCCCGGATCAATCGTGAAATCGTTGTTCTCCACCCGGGAATCATCCATCATTCCATATGGGACATCAAGGGCCTGCCACGTAACGGATTCATCCTGGGTATCGCCCATGATCCAAAGGTAATCATTGTCGTTGCCCGAGTAAGTGGAAGCATCATCGAAATAATGGGCGCCTGATGTGAACGCCATGGCCGGCCCCTCGGCATTTCCGGTAAAGGTATTTTCCGTGGAATTCGGCAGGCTTCCGTGATGGTGCAAGAAGAGTCCGACGCCGGCGCCGTTCCGCAGTGTGCTGTTTTTAAGCGTCAGGCTGGCAGCGTAGCTTGATATGGACCGGGAGACGGTCAGGTTCGCCGGAGCGGTACTGCTGTGGAAGGCGGCGCGTCCGGCATATTCTATGATGACATGCTCCATGATGTTGTTGGGATGCGTGGTACCGACGACCGAGACGCCTTCCCACCAGCCCGGTGTCTGCTCGCTTCCCGTAAAGGTGATGGGATCGTCTTCGGTGCCTGCGATGGTGAACACAGTACCGCTGTGAAGCCGGAATCTTTTTTCGGCATCAAAGTAGAAGGTGGCCCCTGGCTCGATGGTAAATTCGGCATCGCTTACAGAGATATCATCGGCAACGAAGTAGGGCGCATTCAATGACTGCCAGATTACGTTTTCTTCAACCGTATTGCCGATCACATGCACCACATTTTTTCCTTCATCGTTGCCCGTGTAATCCGAATTATCGTCCAAGTAGTGGAGACGAGCGGCATCGACAGCGGCAGGTCCGTCCGCATTGGCCGTATAAACGTTGTTGCCCGAATCAGGCATGCTTCCATTGGCATGCAGAAACAGCCCGAAACCGCCGCTGTGCTGCAGGATGCTGTTGGTCAGAGTCACGCTGGCAGCATAGCTGGATATTGACCGGGATACGGTGAGGTTGGCCGGATCGGTGCTGCTATGTTGCGCCTCGCCCCCGCCATATTCGATGATGACGTAATTGAGCAGATTGTGAGGGTGGGTCGTGCCACGGAAATAGAGTCCGTTCCACCATCCCCGGCTCTGGCTGGTGCCGGTGAAAAGAATCGGTTCCTGCTCTGTACCGTCAGCATCCAGTATACCGTCGCTGTCGATCCGCAACCCGGTGCCCTGGTCGAAACGTACCTCGGTTCCAGGCTGGATCACAAGCCGCGCGTCCCTGAGCGTGATGTTGTCGGTTATGATGTACCTGTTGGCGGAGAAGAAGACCATATCCTCGGTGATGTCATTTGAAACGACGACATCGCCGCTTCCGGCCGCGATGGTGACGGTCCGGGAATCTTCCACCCCTTCGGCTGAAACGGTCAGGGTCACGATGTAATCGCCCTCCACATCAGGGATGAACGTGGTGACCTCGGAAGAAGGATCCTCAATGCTCGCCGAACTGCCGGCCGGTGTCTCCATGCTCCAGGAAAATACGGGCTCATTGCCCTCGTAAACAGATTCACTTGCGTCAAGGACCACCGGGACGCCGATGGGAGGAGCCGGATCCTCAACGGCGATCACCGCTTCTATATCGGGATCGTCGGAGCCGATAATATCGTCACAGGCAGTAATGAAAAGTGACAGTGACAAAGTGAATGCAAAAAAAAGAATGAAAGTAGGTCTCAAGTGTATCATAATTTCCCGTGTTTTTTTGTTTAACCCTGTATACATATACCAAACTTAAAAAATCAGCACTGAATACAAAAGCCATTTTCCTGCTGGCCGGACTGTTTTCAGATTGTTGTTAAATATTACAGGATGCGGTGTTGCCTGATAAAGGAAGGAATGCTGGTCCAGGGCGGGGATCAGGGCCGGTCGGCAGGACCCTCGATGACCCCGAACAGATCGTAGGCTTCGGCATCGGTGATGCGGACGCGGTAAAAAGTGCCGCTGTGCAGTTCCCGGCTGGGAAAGCCCGAAGCCGCATCCTGCACGATGACTTCGTTGTCGACTTCCGGGGTGTCCCACTCGGTGCGTCCGTAAGCGACCCCGTCCTCGATGCGGTCGATGAGCACAGGAAGCACCCGGTCGACCAGCGCCTGGTTGTGCTCCCTTGATATCTCTTCCTGGACCGCCATCAGCTCCCGTACCCGCCGCTGTTTCTCCTCCGCCGGGACCGGATCTCCCAGGTCGTATGCCGCAGTGGCCTCTTCCTGCGAATAGGCAAAGCAGCCCAGCCGCTCGAAACGGATATCCCTCACGAAGTCGAGGAGTTCGTTGAACTGCTCCTGCTTCTCGGCAGGGTATCCTACGATGAGGGTCGTGCGCAGCCGGATGTCCGGCACTTCCTCCCGGATGTGGTGCAGGAGTCCGCGCATCCGCGGTCCGCTCATGCCGCGTCGCATGGATTTCAGTACATCGGTGCTGGCATGCTGGACGGGCATGTCCAGATAGTTGCAGATGTTTTTACGCTCGCGGATTACCGGGAGGATGTCCATCGGGAAGCGGGCGGGATAGGCGTACTGCAGCCGGATCCAGTCGAAGCCGACATCCGACAGGCGCTTCAGCAGATCGGCCAAAGTACGTTTGCCGTAAAGATCGATTCCGTACCAGGTGAGGTCCTGGCCGATGAGAACCAGCTCGCGGACCCCTTTGTTTTTCAGTTTGTACGCTTCGGTGATCAGCTCGTCGGTGGGACGTGAGACGTGTCCGCCCCGCATGATCGGAATGGCACAGAAGGAACAGCTCTGGTCGCATCCCTCCGAAATTTTCATATAGGCGTAGTGTGACGGGTTGGTGAGCAAGCGCTCGCCCACCAGCTCCTTGCGGTAACGTCCGCCCAGCTCATTGAGGACATCGGGCAGCGAGGTGTGGCTGCTGCCGAAGTACTTGTCTACCTCGGGGATGTCGGCGCGAAGGTCATCGAGGTAGCGGTCCGACAGACAGCCCATCACCAGCAGGCGCTCCAGCTTGCCCTCCTTTTTCAGCGAAACACCCTCCAGGATGTGCTCTATGGACTCCTGTTTGGCATCCTCGATGAACCCGCAGGTGTTGATCACCAGCACGTTGGCCTGTTCGATGTCGGCGACGATCTCGAATTCATTGGCCCGGGCCTGGGCGATGAAAACCTCGGAATCGACCTGGTTCTTGGAACATCCGAGCGTGTCGACGTAGATGCGGGGTAGACGTGTTTGCATGAATGGTAGTATGGATCGTTTTGTAAATCGTTGCCATGAAGATTTTCCCAACGGCAATTACTGTTTAATGGCTCTATTATTGCTGTTTAATGACTCTATCATTGCTGTATTAAGGCATTCACCTTCGGGGAGCCTTGCGGATCCGCCATTCGGAAGGATAATAGTTGTTCATCCGGCTGCCCACGTTCTTGGACCAGCCCAGGGGCAGCCCCTCGTACATGACCAGATACCAGCCTTTTCGGGCATTCTTCGGTACCGGGAGGTTTTCCCGCCGGAGAAATGCCAGTGCATCCCCGGTCGCGGCGTCGATCTGCGGAAAAGCCGCGGGATCGAGGTGGATATCCAGGGCGGCCGATGCGGCCGGACGCACCTCGCCGCGAAGCACCCTGCCCGCTTCCGTGCCGGCATACCTGACGGCAAGAACGCGACTGATATGCTGCAGCGTATCCAGATGGGATGAATGGATGCGGAAGAGACGATCGTGGATCTGATACCAGTCAAATCCATTCCCCCGGAACCATGCCCGGGCCTTATTCACCGCCTCCGGGTCGGGCAACTGGATGTTCGTTGCCCTCCCAAACGAGGACCGTGTCCGCTTTCGGTCGATGCTCTTCCCGCGGCTGCGGCTACCGTTGCCGGTGCGCCAGCGGCTACCGCTTTCCGGGATATGTTCGTCGCCGATTATTCCGCTGCCGCCGCCAGTGTTTTTGCTGCGAATGTTTTCGTTGCGAATGCTTCCGATGCCGATGTTTTTACTTCCGATACTCTTATTACCGCTTTCGCCCTTGCCGCTGCTCTCATGGCTGTTGCCGAACCGAGTGCAGTCCGGATCTCGCTTACGGATCACGCTCAGGAAAAAACCTTCGCCCACCGTCCGGTGCGGATAAAAGCCGTATCCTGTTACCGGACCATCGGTCACTTCCGTGATGGATCCGGGGTTACGCGCATCGATTCTGCCGGCCGCATCCGCTTCAGCCGGAAGCGACACCTGCACGCACTCACCTCCGGTCTGATCCAGTAGCCAGGCCACATTCCGTTCATTTTCTTCCGGATTGAACGTGCAGGTGGTGTAGACCAGGTGTCCTCCCGGACGCACTGCCGGCCAAAGGTCGGTCACGATCGAGCGTTGCCGGAGCGAACAGTGGCGTGCATTATCGGCCGTCCATTCCTCCCGGGCGAATGGATCCTTGCGGAACAGGCCTTCACCCGAACAGGGAACATCGGTTACCACCAGGTCAAAAAAATCGGGAAGACCACCGAAATGGGGAGTGGCGTTCTGGGTGATCAGGATGTTGCCAGTGCCCCATTTGATACTGTTTTCGATCAGAGGAGGCACCCTGGACCGAATTATCTCGTTGCTGACGACCAGCGAATCAGGAAAAAGTGCCGCCATGAGGGTAGCTTTCCCGCCGGGAGCGGCACAGGCGTCAAGGATCAGATCGGGATAGGAGCCCGATAACGACAGACGGGTGAGGACATGCTCGAGGAACATCGAGCTGGCTTCCTGTACATAGTAGCTTCCGGCATGGAAAAGCGGGTCGAACGTAAAAGCCGGACGTTCATTGAGAAAATGACCGTTTCGGGACCAGGGGACGGCATCCCCCAGGAAATCCGGTTTGCACCGGACCCGGTTCCATTTGTGCGGGTTCAGCCGGATCGATGTCACCGGATCCCGGTCTAGCGCCTCGGCAAAAGCCGCGTGCTCTTGAGGGAATTGTTCTCCAATCCGCCTGGTAAAGGCATCAGGCAGGGCCGGGTGACGGGTTTTTCGGGGTGGTTGCATGATTTGCTACATTGCACAGGTTGATGGCATTCTCCACGGTGCTTGCGTGTTCCATGGAGTTGACGTGTTCCATGGTGCTTGCGTATTCCATGAAATTTGCCTGTTCCATGTTGCAAGCATAGTTATTGGCATAGTCCATGGCGTTAGCATAGCATCTTGCATAGTCCAGGACATTTGCATGGTCCGAGGTGTTTGAATGGCCCGCTGGGATACCGGTAGTGGTTCTCTGTAACACGCTGCCGCAGGATGCACGTCTGTGTGATTGATGGCTATGGTCCGGGTTTTTGCAGGGACCCGGGATTTTGCGAGGGCGTGGGGTGTGTCGGCGCACTGCCGGTGTCATCGGCAAGTCCCCAGCCGGTATTGCCTTCGCGTCCGCGGTCGTAGTAGCGTATGGTCGGATAAGCGAAGGAGATATCGTCGTACCGGGCGAACTCGCTAAGCACATCCTCCCAGATTTGCTGCTCGGTGCCCCGGCGGGTCCTCGGGTTGGTCAGGTAACGGATGGTCAGTACGATGCCGAAGTCTTTGACGTCGGTGTACACCGTGGGGGTGAGGATGCGATAGGTTATCAGGTAGGACCGGGCGGCGCGTTGCAGTTGATGCTTGGCCTGGTCGGATATATTGGCCGAGTGCCGGTCGGCGATCTGCTGCAGGATTTTCTTCGCTTTTTTCCAGTTGCTTTCCAGGCTGATGCGCACCGGGAGTTCGTTCCAGATGAATTGAAAATCAGCGGTGTAGTTGGCAATGTTCTCTGTAAAGATCTTGTGGTTCGAGATGTGGATCACCCGGCCGGTGCTCTGGTCGGCGTCCACCCAGTTGCCGATTTCAATGACGCTGAATTTGAAGATGCGGATATCTATGACATCCCCCACCAACCCCGTGATCTCGATGCGGTCCCCCAGTTCAAAGGGCTTACGCCATACGAGAAACAGCCAGGCGGCAAGGTCGGCGACCGAATCCTTCAGTGCAATGACCAGAGCGGCCGACAGAATACCGAAGAACGTGGCGACAGACTGGAAACCCTCGAACCAGGTTCGGCCGAGGATAAGGATGGCGATAAAGAAAAGTATCCGTGTGAGGTTTTTTCGCCATTTGTAGTGAAGCTCGGGATCGCTGGTTCTCCGATAGACCAGGCGCAGGATGAGGGTCCGTATCAGCCAGAACAAAAAAATGAGCGCAATGGTAAAAAGCATGTTCTGGGTGAATCCCTGGCTCAGGTCGGTCAGATCGGCTATGCCCTGGCTGATCCTGTTGACAATATGGACATCCTCCTGCATAATAATCCGTCGGGTGGCGGCCTGTTATATTTTCACGTTATCGGGATGTTTGAAATGACACGATAATTCGGTAATTTACAAATCTTATCATGTCAATAGTAGCAAGAAAATTATGCTTTATACACTGACTATCATACTTATCATGATCATCGCCGTGCTGATGGTCATCGTCGTGCTGTTGCAGAGCGGCCAGGGACAAGGTCTTTCCGGTGGTATCGCCGGTGGAGGCGGAATGGGAGGCGGAGCCAACATGATGGGGGCGAGGCGGACAGCCGACTTCCTCTCGAAGGCGACTACGGTCCTTGGAACGCTGTTCCTCACACTGTGTGTGCTTGCAAATTTCTTCATCGATCAGGAAACCGTGACACAAAGTACGATTCAGGACCAGGCCGTCCCGCCACAGACCGAGCAGGACTTCGGCGATCCCGCCGAAACGACACCGGCACTTCCGCCGCAGGACCAGGAGCCGACACCCCCGCCTCCCCCGGAGGAATAACCGTCACTTCATCCTTGGGCTGATCAGCCCGGGGCCGTTGTTCCGGGTATTGTTGACCTCCGTGCTCACCTTGTAGGTGGACATGTGCTCCGTGGGATACGGAGTGAGCAGCGATTGCAGCATTTCCCGGCCCGGTTGCACCGGATTCAGCCAAACATTGTAGTCTTGTTCCCGCAGGATAACGGGCATCCGGTCATGCAGAGGCTGCATCAGGGCATTGGCCTCCGTAGTGAGAATGGCAAACGTGTGGAGCAGTTCCCCTCCGTCATCGGTATGGGTCTCATATATGCCCGCCATCCCGAACAGCTCCTGATCCAGCAAGCGGATGTAGAACGGGATCTTACGGCCCTCACCGAAATCCTTCCATTCGTAGAAACCATTGGCAGGGATGATGCAGCGCTTCCGCTGAAAGGCCTTGCGGAAGGACGGTTTTTCGTGGACGGTCTCGCTGCGCGCATTGATCAGGGGTTTCCAATCGGAAACATCCTTCACAAATGGTGGCACCAGCCCCCATTTAAACGCACCCATCACGCGCTCCCGGGTGCCTTTGACCAGCACGACCGGACGGATGGTTCCCGGCGCCGCGTTGTAGTCGGGCCGGATGAGCTCCTCGTCAGGTACCGTGACCTCAAAGTGATTTTCGATGGCTTTTTTATCGGAATAAAGCGTGTATCTTCCGCACATAATGGAGGTTTTGTTTTTGTCATGAGCGACAAGATACATCATTTTTCATTGATCGGTTACCTAATGAAGCTTTTTGAGTACATTTTCGTTTCAGGTGACGGCAGGATCCGCGCCGGGTGGCGCCTGCTCATGCAGATGGTCCTGACAGCACTTATTTACATTCCCTTTCATCTCGTCGCCTCCGAGTTTGGTGGACAGAACCTGCAGATCATCGCCGGCGGCATCGCCGTCACCCTGGCAGTATGGGCGGCAGGGCGCGCTTTCGACAAAAGACCGCTGAAGGATTTCGGCCTGCGCATGAATGCACAGTGGTGGCGCGACTGCCTGAACGGTTTTCTGCTGGCCACATTCGTAATGACGCTGCTCGTGCTGTTTCAGTGGCTCATGGGCTGGATCGAATTCACCGGATTCGGCTGGGACCGCGCCTCTCAACGAAGTTTCGTCGGCATGCTGGGAGGATACGTACTGGCCATGGCCGTCGTCGGTTTTTATGAGGAGTTGTGGTCGCGGGGATATCAGCTCAGGAATCTCACAGAAGGATTTTTTACCGGTAAAAACCGGAATATCGCTGGCGCTTTGGCCATCGGCATTTCGTCGCTTGTATTCGGAATATTACATATGGGCAATCCTAATGCCAAATTACTCGGAATTGTTGTCATTCTGCTGGCAGGTGTGATGCTGGCCATTCCTTTTGTGGTGACGGGTCAGCTGGGCTACTCGGTCGGGCTCCATTTCGCCTGGAATGCGGTTCAGGGCGCAGTTTACGGACTGCCAGTCAGTGGCATCCGTTTCCGGCAGTCGATCCTGCAGTTCGAAGCTGTCGGACCGGAACTCTGGACCGGCGGACGGTTTGGTCCGGAAGGCGGACTGCTTGGCGTAGCAGGGGTGCTGATACTGATTTTTCTGTCACTGGCCCTGCTCCGGCTTCGAAACGAACAGATGGCCATTTCCGAGGAGCTCGTGCGTCCACCGTCATCCGGAGGCCCTTAACATTGAACCGTATTTTACGTATATTATTAAGATAGCATAAACTGCCTATTCCATTGGAATGGCATCTATTTTAAACCACAGTACATATTTTGTCATTTGAAAAATTCAACCTCCAGAGCGAGGTATTTGACGGGTTGAGGGACATGGGTTTTGAAAAGCCCACCCCGATCCAGGAAGCATGCATCCCATTGATATTGGAAGGCCGGGATATCCTGGCCTCGGCACAAACCGGCACCGGTAAAACCGCTGCTTTTGCCATCCCGGTCCTGCAGAATCTGCTGGAAAAGAAAAAGAATCAGCAGGAAGGTATTCGCGCACTTGTGATCACTCCCACGCGGGAGCTGGCCGGACAGGTCGACGAAGCCTTTTTTGCCATCGGTTACCACACCGGACTCACGACAGCAAAGGTCTATGGCGGTGATGACTGGTCACGCCAGGAAAAAGCACTCAATCGTGGTACCAACATCATAGTGGCCACACCCGGCCGCCTGCTGGACCACATCAAGATCCACGATGTGGATTTCAGCAATCTGGATTTCCTCATCCTCGACGAGGCGGACCGGATGCTTGATATGGGATTCATCCCCGATATCACTACCATCGTTAGCAAGCTGCCCAAAAAGCGGCAGACGTTGCTCTTCTCGGCTACGCTGCCGCCCAAGATTGTACAGCTGGCCAAAACAATGATGAACAACCCCGAGCGTATCAGCATGGCCCCGCCAAATATGGCGGCTGAAGGGGTGAGGCAGGGAATGTATTACGTCGAGGAGCGGGACAAGCTGCCACTGGTATTGCACCTGTACGAAAAAGAGCAATGGTCATCGGCCATCATCTTCATGTCCACCAAGCGTGCGGTCGACAAACTTACACGCGAGCTGAACAAGAAGGGGGCCAACGTCACCAGCATCCATGGCGACCGGTCTCAGGCCGAGCGTGAAAAGGCCCTGGAAAGCTTCCGGAAAGGAGAATACCGGATCATTGTCGCCACTGATGTCATGGCACGTGGAATCGATGTGGAAGGCATATCGCATATTATCAATTTCAGCGTACCGCATGACGTGGAAGATTATGTGCACCGTATCGGACGTACGGCCCGCGCCGATGCCCTGGGCGATGCGATTACCCTTGTATCGGGCCAGGACCGCCGGTACATGGAGAACATCATCCGGGCGATGGAATCCAAAATCACCAAGCTGGATGTGCCCGACCTTGGTGGCGACCGCCGCTCCGGCAAAGGGCGCCAGGACAGGAAGGACCGGAAAGATCGCAAGGATAGCAAAGACCAACTGGACCGCAAGGACCGAAAGGATGATTCCGGGGACAAAAAGAAGGATAAGGCCCAGGAAGGAAAGCAGCAGGATCAGTCCAAAGGCCAGCCCAAACAAAAAGATTCCGCGGACCGGAAAGATCAGAAGAAGCAGGAGGGGGATGCGGCCCAGGCCGGACAGGATGACAGCAGTCAACGGCCCAAACGCCGTCGCGGCAGGAAGCGCCCGGGCGGCGGGCGCCGCACGGGCCGGAGACCGGGTAAGCAGGACCAGGAACAACAGGATTCCAAAGCACAAGGCAAGCCGGCAGACAGCAGGCACGGCAAGGGCAAACCTGACGGCCAGGCACAGGACGATACCGGTGATACCGGACGCCAGGATGAGTCCAGGCGTAGCCGAGAACGCGAGCGTGGACGGCGCAAGCCACCGCATCGCGGGCGGAGCAAGACCGGCGGTGATGACCTTTCGCAACAGCAAGGCGATAAGGGACAGCGCCGTGGGCAGCGAAAGGGATCCGCTCGTGGCAAGGGTCGCGATCCGGGCAAGGCAGGTTCCCGACGCCATGGTGAACCTTCAAAAAAAGATGTGGAACGCCGGGAGCTGTTCGAGAACATCACTTCTCCCGACATGGACAAGGTCAACAAGGCCGTTGGCAAGAAGAAGGGGATCTGGTCCAAAGTGAAAGATATGTTCGGCGGCAGCTGAAAAACCGGAAGCTGACCCATGAATATCTATGCTGTCATCATACTGATAGCCCTGGTGGTCAACTACCTGGTGGACCTGGTCTCAGACATGCTCAACCTGCAGGCTCTGCGCCAACCGCTGCCCGAGGAATTCCGGGATGTCTTCGACGAGAGCAAATACCAAAAGGCCCAGGAATATACCCGGGTGCGAACCCGGTTCGGACTGCTGACGTCTACCGTGAGCCTGCTGATCCTGCTGGCCTTCTGGTTCGCCGGCGGTTTCAACTGGGTGGATCAGTTCGTTCGCGAATTCGGATACGGTACGATCGTCACCGGCCTGCTCTTTGTCGGGATACTGATCCTGGCCCAGTCCATTATTTCACTCCCTTTTTCCATCTACTCCACGTTTGTGATCGAGGAGCGGTTCGGGTTCAACAAGACGCGCCCGGCTACCTTCGCCGCCGACCGTCTGAAAGGCCTTGCCCTTACCATCCTGCTGGGGGGACCGCTGCTGGCAGGGGTTATCGGTATTTTCGAGTATCTCGGGGCGGAAGCGTGGATCTATGCCTGGATCGTGGTCATCCTGTTCACCCTCATTGTCCAGTTCATCGCTCCGACCTGGATCATGCCGCTGTTCAACAAGTTCACACCACTGGAAGACGGTGAGCTGAAGCAGGCAATCCTCCGTTATGCGGACAAGGTCTCTTTTCCGCTCAAGGGCATCTACAAAATCGATGGCTCCCGCCGATCCAGCAAGTCCAATGCCTTTTTCACCGGTTTCGGTCGGAACAAGCGCATTGCCCTGTTCGATACCCTCATTGAAAACCACACGGTGCGGGAGCTGGTGGCCGTGCTGGCGCATGAAATCGGTCATTACAAGAAAAAGCACATCCCCAAAAACATGATCATCAGCTTTCTTCACACCGGGGTGATGCTTTGGCTGCTCTCGCTTTTCATCCGGATGCCCGGATTGCACGAGGCGTTTTTCATGGAGGATATTTCCGTCTATGCCGGCTTGCTGTTTTTCGGCCTGCTGTACTCTCCCATTGAGATGATCCTGTCGGTGGTGATGCAGATCTTCTCACGCAAGCACGAGTTTGAGGCGGACCGGTATGCTGCGGATACCACCGGCGATCCGGAAAGCATGGTCTCGGTGCTTAAAAAGCTGTCGGCCGACAACCTGTCCAACCTGACGCCCCACCCGTTCCATGTATTCCTGAACTACTCGCATCCTCCGGTACTGCAGCGCATCCGTGCCATCCGGACCGGTCAGCCCGGCTGATACAAATACAATCATTCCAAAATATCCATCCATGAAGGTCCACTTACTCTTTCTTTCCACCTCGATTCTGTTAGCCATGGTTACGCTCATTTATACTCAGGGGTGTGACCGGGACGCCCCGTTTACAGAACCCGATATAGCGGATGCCGATACATGGGCCGATAACGTGCTCTCCGGTATGACCGACCGCCAGAAGATCGGACAGCTCGTAATGGCCACTACGACCGCGGAAACGGCGTTGATCTTTCCGCAGGATGCGTACGGCCCCCCGTCACAGCAGCAGCTGGACCATATGCATCGCATGATCCGCGATTATCACGCCGGCTCGGTCATCATCTACAACTGGGGACGCGCGGAGACCATGGCCCGTTTCAACCAGCAGCTTCAGGAATGGGCGATGGAAAGCAATGCCGGTGTGCCGCTGTTTGTTTCCGCCGATCTGGAATACGGCGTGGCACAGCGTATCCCGGAAGAGGCCACATTGTTTCCACGCCAAATGGGCATCGCAGCAACCGGTGATCCAAAGTCGGCATACGAACAGGGGCGCATTACAGCGATCGAAGCACTGGCCACCGGTTTCAACTGGAGCTATTCACCGGTGGCGGACGTGAATGTCAGCCCCAGAAATCCGGTGATAGGGGTGCGGTCATTCGGGGAGCGCCATACGGTGGTATCCGAAATGAGCCGGGCGATGGTCCGTGGCAGCCAGGAGCATGGCGTCCTTGCCACGCCGAAGCATTTTCCGGGCCATGGCGACACCGAATTCGATTCACACTATGATCTGTCCACAGTTTCGTATGACCTGGAAACGCTGCGCGAAATCCATCTGCCTCCCTTTCAGGCGGCCTTCGATGCCGGTGCGGATGCGGTAATGACCGCCCACGTGATTATCGAGGCCATCGACCCGAGTGTCCCTGCAACCTTGTCGCATCGGGTGCTGACGGGCCTGCTTCGCGAGGAAATGGGCTTTGAAGGGATCATTGTAACCGATGCCATGAGCATGGATGCCATCGACAAGAACTGGGGAGCCGGCGAGGCAGCCGTCATGGCCGTCAAGGCGGGCGCCGATATCATCATGGCTACCGGCACAGCCGGACAGCAGGCAGAGACGTTTGAGGCACTTTATAAGGCGTATCAGGATGGGGAAATCAGTGAAGACCGGTTGGATGAGTCCGTCCTCAGGATACTCAGGATCAAACACAAATACGGTCTTCACCATGGTTTCGCTTCACCCGATCCGGAACAGGCCAGGACAGTGACCACCGATCCGGAACACCGGCGCATTGCCCGCGAACTGGCTTTGAAATCCATTACTCTGGTCCGCAACCAGGGTATTTTGCCGTTTGACCACGACGAGCAGCTTACGACCCTGGTAGCCGGGGTCGCATACACTCAGAAGCTGGCCCGGTTGGTACAGGAAGCCGGCGGCGGGGAAGTGACAACCTGGGATTTTGGAAGCGGCCCGATCGATCACGATCCAACACCGGAGGCTATCCTTGAGGCCGTCCGGAAAGCCGAGGATGCAGACCGCATCATATTGTTCACCTATTCCTACAGTGAGCTTCCGGAAGGACAGGTAAAACTGGCCGAAGCCCTGGCGATCATGGGTAAACCCATCGCCGTCGTCGCACTGGGGTTGCCATACGATCTGAACGCGATTCCCGGCGTTCCTGCGTACGTCGCCACCTATTCCCTGGATCGCTGGCCTAATGTAACGCCGACACCCGTCGTTTGGGAAGCGGCGGTCGAGGTGCTCTTCGGGCACCCTCCGGTAGGCACCCTCCCGGTCACGCTCAGCCAGGACATTGCTGTCGGACACGGTCTCCATTACGGAAGCCGTTGATCCTGCCGAAGCCGTTGAACTTACGGGAATCCGCTGATCTTACGGGAGCCGTTCCATTTCCGCGGCGAATGCTGCGCCGCTGCGTAACCGCTGACGGCTCAGTGTGGTCCGTCATCCAAAGAGGATATTCACGACGATGACCGAAGCGATGATGCCGGCCAGGTCGGCGATCAACCCGGTCTGGACCGAATATTTTACATTCCGGACGCCAATGGCACCGAAATAGACGGCGATCACGTAAAAGGTGGTCTCGGTGGATCCGAACATGGTACCGGCCATTTTGACGAAAAGGGAATCTTCACCGTATGTGGCGATCATCTCGGCCAGCACACCGACCGATCCGCTTCCGGTTAGCGGCCTGAAAATGGCCATCGGAACCACCTCGACAGGAAAGCCCAAAAAACCGAGGACCGGGGCAAGCGCCATCATGAAAAAATCCATGGCGCCGCTCTCACGGAACATCCCGATCGCAAACAGGATGGCCACCAGGTAGGGGATTATACGCACCGCGATGTGGAAGCCCTCCTTGGCTCCGTCGACAAAGACCTCATAGACCGCGACTTTTTTGATGATCCCGTAGAGCGGGATGAGTACGATAATGAGTGGAAGAATGAAGGCTGCAATGGTTTTCATGGATCAGGCCTCGGCTTTTTGGTCTTCGGGAATATTCTCGTTATGCTCGTCTTCGGGGTGGAACCGCTCGTAAATCTTGGCGGCGCTGATGCCGACAACGAGCGATATGAAAGTGACGATCAGGATACTGATCATCAGCTCGTTCACACCGGTTCCAATGAGGGCCACCAGGGTGGCCGGTGGCAGCAGCTGGATGCTGGCCGTATTGACGGTCAACAGCATGCATTGCGCATTGGTGGCCTTGTCCTTGCTGGGGTTCAGCTTCTGGAGCTCTTCCATGGCCTTGATGCCCAGCGGGGTGGCGGCATTGCCCAACCCGAGCATGTTGGCAGCCAGGTTAAGGCTGATCACACCGTGTGCGGCGTGCCCTTTGGGGACGTTTGGGAAAAGGAAGCGCATGAAGGGCTGAACAGCTTTGACCAGGAAGTACATGAGCCCGCTCTTGTCTGCGATCTTCATGAGGCCCAGCCAGAGCGCCATGATGCCGATCAGTCCGATGGCCAGGGTCACGGCAAACTCCGCCATATCGAAAGCGGCGGTGGCAATGGCGCGGAGTTTTACATAATAGACCTCGGGTAGCACAATGGCAGCCTGTGACGTTTGCGGATCGAAATGCACGACCTCGGCGGCCATTTCTTCCTCGTCCCGGGATTCCTGATCTTCCGCGATGTCGAGCCAGAGTTCCGGCATATCGGAATCCACGCTGATGATGAGTTCGGGGTTCCCGGCATGAGGACGCCAGACGGCTTCGAACGTTCCCTCGTGATCCTCGATTCGGAAACGCACATTCTGGCGCTTGTCAATGTCCCCGTTTTCTGGAAATATGATTTCGATTTGATGTTCTTTGCCGTTTTCATACGGATCCGTGACAAGATCCATTACATCCTGGCTGACAGCAAAGATGAGACTGATAATGATCAGTCCGGCCCAGATATAATTTAGCATAGGTTGGCGGAATTAATGGATTGGGTCAAAACAAAAAAACAAGCATGCGTAAAAAAAAGCAACTGATATCGTTATTTTGGTCCGGCAACGCCCGGTCGGACCCGATTTGCCGGATTCCTGGACTTCCGGGATACCCGTCCCCCCGAAGCCGTTGTTTCCGGTGAATGAAAACAAACGCCGGTCTGTTACACAGAAACGCGTAACGAATGAGGCAATATGGGCAGGAAAGAGTCGCAAAACAACAAAAAAAGGAATGGGAAGTGGCACCCGGAAACGCGGGCCCTGCATGAAGGATGGCATCCTCTCCAGCCGGGGCAGCCGCTTTCACCTCCATGGGCCCCGTCCACCGTCTTCCGCCATCCGGAGCAGGGCCTTTCAGACCGGCAATGGAGTTACACCCGTCTCGACAATCCCAACCGTTCACGACTTGAAGCCACCCTGGCCTCGCTGGAAGGCGGCACGGAGGCCATGGCATTTGCTTCGGGGATGGCAGCGGTGCAAGCCGTGTTCCACATCCTCTCGCCCGGCGACCATGTACTCCTGCCCGATGACCTCTACCACGGGGTCCGCAACCTGATCCGGGACCAGTATGGACGCTGGGGTCTTTCATTTGATTTTGTGGATATGACCGATCCGGAATCGGTGGTCGCCGCCGGAAATGAGCAGACACGCCTGCTCTGGATAGAGACCCCGTCAAACCCCATGCTCAGGATCAGCGACATTGCGACTCTTGCCAATCTCGCGTCCCGGAATGGGTGGATATCGGTGGTGGACAACACCTGGGCCACGCCCGTCATCCAGCGTCCGCTGGAACTGGGTGCCGATATCGTTCTCTATTCAACGACCAAGTACCTCGGCGGGCACCATGATGTCCTGGGCGGGGCACTGGTGTTCGGCGCATCCCTGTCGGATGCAGAGGACACCGCCCGGCTCCGGCGCTTTCAGCGTCAGGCCGGTCCCGTCCCATCGCCGTTTGATTGCTGGCTGTTGTCACGAAGCCTCAAGACGCTATTCGCCCGCCTGCGAACGCAATGCGAAAGCGCCCGGTTGATTGCCGAAAATCTCGATGTCCATCCGGCGGTGGAAAGCGTGCATTACCCGGGGCTGCCCGATCATCCGGGCAAGGCGACGGCCGATCGCCAGATGGACTTTCCCGGTGCGATGATCTCGTTCGGGGTCAGGGGCGATGATGCCGCCGCCCTGCGCGTGGTGTCATCATCCGGACTCGTAATTCCGGCTACCAGTCTGGGCGGGGTCGAATCGACCTGGGAGCACCGCAAGACCAGTGAATACGAAGGTACGGCCACACCCGGTAACCTGATAAGATTATCGGTCGGACTCGAGCATCCGGAAGATATCTGGGAGGATATCCGGCAGGCCCTTGCAAAACTGTGATACATCCAACCCGGTTAAAATCATCTCCGGATAAAATTGCAGGGAATGAAAAAGAACACGTTTATCAGTAATTTATGCCCCATTTGGAACCGGGCTTTTTTTATCTTGTAATGATGGACCTCGTTACCAGGAATCAACATCCACAAAAATCCACCTGAATCAAACAAAGATGGCACGCATTGAAGTTACCATGCCCAAAATGGGCGAATCGATTACGGAAGGAACGGTCGTCGAGTGGGCGAAAAAAATCGGCGACAAGATCGAGCAGGATGAAACGCTGCTGGAAATAGCCACGGACAAGGTGGACTCCGAAGTTCCGGCACCGGAAGCCGGCATCCTGGTCGAAATCCTGGTAGGAGAGGGTGAGACGGTCGAGGTGGGTGAACCCATTGCCATCCTGGAAACGGATCCCGATGCGGCGGCCGATGCAGCAAGCGGCGACGAAAAAGCCGACAGCGACGGAGAGGAGACCGGAGAGGATTTTGAAGAGGAAACCAGTGAGTCCGAAGAGGATGCCCATGAGGGGACTCCGGCAGATGAAGCCCGGGACGAGGACAAGACAGAACAGCCGGAGCCACGTGCCGAATCGCAAAATGGTGCCAAACCGTCACAAAAACAGGAAAAAGCTGGACTCGAAGCTTCCCGGGACGGTAAACCCGATCGTGAAAAGGCACCGACCGGTCCGGCCGGCGGAGATACCCCGCCTCAGCGCAAAGGGTCCGATGGCCGGTTCTTCTCTCCACTGGTGCGGGCTATTGCACGGGAAGAAGGCATATCTCAGGAAGAGCTTGAGTCGATTGAAGGAAGCGGCAGCCGGGGCCGGGTGACAAAGCAGGACGTGCTGGATTATGTCGAATCCGGCAAGGATGAAACGGCGTCAAGTACCGGGAGCACTCCTTCCGGATTGCGCAAGCCGGGTGATGCCGGTTCGGACAGTGAAGCAGGAAAGGCGGCGTCGCAGGCCGGAGAAGATGTCCGCTGGCCCGGTCAGAACGTGGAGATCATCAAGATGGACCGCATGCGCAAGGTGATATCCGAGCACATGATCCGGTCGAAGCAGACCTCCGCCCATGTCACCACCTTTGGCGAGGCCGATGTAACGCGCCTGGCGCAATTTCGGGACAAGCACAAAGACAGATTCCAGAAAGAGCATGGTTTCAAGCTGACCTTCACTCCGTTTTTTGTGGAAGCGACCATTCAGGCGCTGCGCGAATTCCCGTTGGTCAACAGTTCGGTGGATGGAGATACGATCGTCCTCAAAAAAAACATCAATTACGGCATTGCCGTTGCGCTTGGTGAGGACCGCAACGGCGGACTCATTGTCCCGGTGATAAAAAATGCCGGTGAAATGAACCTGCAGGGACTGGCGCGCCAGACCCACCAGCTTGCGCTGAAGGCCCGCAGCAAGCAGCTTTCACCGGACGACCTGGTCGGTGGCACGTTCACCTTCACCAACTACGGCAGTGTGGGCAACCTGATGGGAACGCCGATCATCAACCAGCCGCAAGTCGCCATTTTCGGAACGGGCATCATCCAGAAACGTCCGGTCGTTATCGAGGTGGACGGCAGCGATACCATCGCCATCCGGAACATGGTCTACCTGAGCATGAGCTATGACCACCGGATAATCGACGGTGCCATGGGCGGTGCCTTCGTCCAGCGGGTGAAGCAGCTGCTGGAACAGTTTGACGTGGACCGGGCGTTGTAAACCAGTCTGCCGGCATCCGGTTTCACCGGAAGTGCCGAACACACATATTGGAATCGTATTGAACGTTGTACACACGAAAAAGGAGGTGCGCCGGATCGTATCCAGGTGGCGCAAACAGGGGCAGCGCGTGGCGCTTGTGCCAACCATGGGTGCACTGCATGAGGGGCATCTTACCCTTGTCAGGCAGGCCGCCGGCCATGCCGATCAGGTCGTGGTCTCATTATTCGTGAATCCCACGCAATTCGGGCCGGGTGAGGACTTTGAACGATATCCGCGTTCCCGGGAGACGGACCTGGCACTGTGTAAAAAGGAAGGTATTGCCCTGGTATTTGCACCTGATTTCCAGGAAATGTATGGCACACCGGACGGCTCCGGCGAACTGTTCCTGACGTTCCGCATCAAAAAAATGAACGAACAGCTTTGCGGTCCGTTTCGGCCCGGTCATTTTGAAGGGGTGCTGCAGGTAGTAAACAAGCTGTTCAATATCGCCACACCGGATGTGGCAGTTTTCGGCCAGAAAGACATCCAGCAATGGTATATCATCAAACGCATGGTGGATGAAATGGATATCCCGGTGGAGATACTGATGGGTCCGACACAGCGTGAACCGGATGGTCTGGCCCGAAGCAGCCGCAATGTATACCTCTCAGCGGAGGAACGGGAGAAGGCACCCATGTTGCATGAATCACTGCAACGGGTGGCACATCATTTGAAAGAGCTGCTGCGCACCAGCAAGCTCGAAGGTGAAAACGCACCTCCGGATCTGCCGCTCGAAGGTGAAAACGCACCTCCGGATCTGCCGCTCGAAGGTGGAGCCACGCCACTGTTTGATGATCCGTCCCCGAGGCCGGTTTACATCAATGGTGCAATAATTTCCGAAGAGATGAACCGTTTAGATGAAAATGGTTTCAAGGTTGAGTATTTTTCCGTGGTGACTACGCCCGATTTACAACCCACCGACCACATAATGCCGGGACAGACTCTTGTTATCGCGGTCGCAGCCCGGCTTGGCAAGACCCGACTGATCGACAACGTCCTTTTTTCTCATAAAGATCTGCACCATCATGATGCTTGAAATGTTCAAGGCCAAACTTCACCCCCTTACCGTAACACAGGCCGATTTGTATTACGAAGGAAGTATTACCATCGACCCGGAGTTGTTGGATACGGCGGGCATCCATGTCTTTGAAAAAGTGCAGGTGGTCAACATCAACAACGGATCCCGCCTTGAAACATACACCATTCCCGGCAAGAGGGGCGACAGGGAAGTCTGTATGAACGGACCGGCCGCGCGCCTGACCAATGTAGGTGACCGCATCATCGTTATAGCCTATGCGCGGATGACCGAGGAAGAAGCGCACGAACATAAACCGCGAATCGTGCTGCTTGACGGCAAGAACAATCCGGTCAAGGTGATGGATGAGTCCATTGCCGGATTCCGCTACAACCCGGAAGGAGACAACCTCGGGTGATCTGCGTTTACGTCATTCCACGTAATCCCCGAGCAGTTCAAAGAACCGCGCCGAGGTCTTCATGCCCCGCTCAAAGTCCTTCAGGTGAAAGTGCTCGTTCGGTGAGTGGATGGAGTCGGTATTGAGTCCCAGGCCCATCAGGATAGTCGTGGCGTTCAGGGTCTTGGCGAAATCGGCCACGATCGGTATGGATCCGCCCTCGCGACTGAAGAGCGCCTCTTTGCCATAGACATCCTCAAAAGCGGCGGCAGCGGCCTTCAGTCCATAGAAATCCAGGTCGACCAGTATCGGATGCCCGCCATGGTGCTCGCTTACTTTGATACGCACACCCGGAGGCTTGATTTCATGCAGATATGATTCGATTTGCTTGTAGACTTCCTTGGGTTCCTGTTCAGGTACGAGCCGGGCGCTGATTTTGGCATTGGCCCTGGCAGGAAGCACGGTTTTGGCCCCCCTGCCCTGATATCCGCCCCAGATGCCGTTGACATCCAGCGAAGGCCGGCCGCTCACGCGCTCCAGGGTGTTGTATCCTTTCTCGCCAAATGCTTCATCAATGTCCAGGACCTTGTTGTAGGTGTTCTGATCGAACGGCAGGTCGGCATATGCCTCGCGTTCCTTCTCCGTCAGCGGACGCACTTTGTCGTAGAAACCCGGCACCTGGATCACCCCATTTTCATCCTTCAGCCGGGCAATCATTTCACACAGGGCATTAACCGGATTCTGGACGCCGCCGCCGTATACGCCGGAGTGCAGGTCACGGTTTGGCCCGACCACTTCAACTTCCAGGTACATGAGTCCGCGCAACCCGTAGGTGATGGACGGGGTGTCTTCGGCAAACATGGCCGTGTCCGACACCAGCACCATGTCACATTCCAGGCGGTCCTTGTTGGCTGCCAGAAACGGCACCAGGCTGGGAGAACCGATCTCTTCCTCGCCCTCGATGATGAATTTGACGTTCACGGGCAGTTCGGTTCCGGTTTTCAGGAAGGATTCGATGGCTTTGATATGGGTGAAGGACTGGCCTTTGTCGTCGCTGGCGCCGCGGGCAAAGATCTTGCCGTTGCGCACAGTGGGTTCGAATGGCGGGGTTTCCCATTCATCAAGCGGGTCAGGCGGCTGGACATCGTAATGACCGTATATCAGTATAGTCGGTTTGTCCGGTCCGGCCTGCAGATGCTCACCGAGCACAATCGGATGTCCCTCGGTCTCTTCAATGCTCACCTTGTCAAGGCCGGTTTTTTCAAGCTGCCCGGCCACGAATTTAGCAGCGCGGTGAACATCATCTTTGTAATCTGAATCGGCACTGATGCTGGGTATGCGCAGCAGGTCAAAAAGTTCTTCCTTGAAGGTTTCCTGGTTTTTCTGAATGTATTCCAGTGGAGTGCTCATGGGATAGAAAATTTAAATGATTGTGTCGTGTACGAAGTCAATGCAAAAAGTAAAAAAGGAAATGCGGATCAAATAATCATGTTCTTCATGGAACAGAAACCGCATAAGATTGAAACCGCATAAAACTGAAATGGTGTGAAATTGAAACGGTATAAAACAGAAACGATATGAAACATAGTCTATAAAATGCGGACGGCCGACTCGGGGATCCAGCCGGATACGCCGTTGCGCAGGCGGATATGCACCCAGCCATCGTGCTGTCTGCTTTGTCGTTGGTCCAAGGTAACAGTATAGGCTTCATAAGCCAAATCGGGAGCCATATCCTCTTCCACGATGTAGTCAGGCTGTGGCTGTATGACTACCTGGCCGGTTGTTATCACGGCCTGGAGGTATCCCCCGGCCCAGACAGAAACCGATATGCCGATGGAAAGGAGCAGCACGCCTGCAACGGCTGCAGCCTTGCCGGCCAACGCCACACGGCGGTTGGGGCGATAGCGCCATCCAACCAGCAGGACCAGCACGCCGGCATTGAGCAGAACCAGGCTCCAGGCGACCCATCCCAGGTGTGGCATGTCGAAAAGGAACCAGTCGACGAAAGCATACCAGGGCAGCTGGGGGATTAGGGTTCCGCGTGCGCGCATCAACCGCTCCACGGTTTCGATTCCCTCTTTTCCGGGCTTGGCGGACTCCCGGTAAGCCGTGCTTTTATGGAAATAGTAGGAGGCCTGACCCAGTGAGTCGAGGTAAAGATAACTGATGCCCATGTTGTAGAACAGCGCCCCGGAAGCGTGACCGTCCGCTTCGATCTGCCCGAAGATCTCCACGGCACGGGCAAAATCCTCCTCTTCCATCATGTAATTGCCGCGATTGAATAATGCCTGTGGGCGCATCTCCCCTCCTCCCGGAGTAAGGACGCCGTTTTCCTGCGTATTGACATGGCCGTCATCCTGCGCAAAAACACTGCCCGGCCATGGCGCTACAAGCCCCGGGACAGGGGCCAGGCCCGCAAAGGGTACGGCCAGCAGCAAGAGCAGCGTCATAACCGCAAGGATCAGGATTTTTTGGAAACAGGTCCGCACTACCGGAATATGTCGATTCAGTTCATCTCTTCCGGTATCCATTTTTCCGGACGGGGCCGGCCATAGCTGTGAAACGGTTTTGCTCATATCTCCGCTTCCAGTTCGGTGATGAGTTTCCGGGCTTCGTTGAGATCGGACATCATATCCCGTGCCGGGGGGTCCGGGGTGTACCGGATTGTGGAACATTTCTGAAGCAGAGTGCTCACGCGACGGATCAGCGGCCGCCGTACATTCTTCATTTTTAGCTCTTCTGAAATCCGTTCGTCGGATAAACCCGCAACAGGCAGATCGACCCTGTCGGAAATGAATTGGCGGATGGCCTTGTGGATGATGCTGTATATCTCTTTTGTCCCCGATGTTTCGGCGGTCGTTTTGAGCAGTGCGTTCGCTTTGTACACAGCCTGCTCGCTGCGGGAAAATGAGACATCACTTGCCAGTTTCATCTGGTACTGGTGGGCGCGGAAAGCATAAGCAAAGATCCCGGCCGGAATGGCAAGGGCAAACCAGAACCACCATTTCTGCCAGGCAGGTCGGTGGCCGGCTTTTTTCCAGCTCACCGAACCGCGGATCGGGGTGAGGCGGATGCGTTGGTCCTGGGCCATGGTGACACGGGCATTGGGGTCGCGGATCACTTCGATGGTCAGTTCCGGCAGTATATGCTGCTCGTACTGCCGCCGCAGATCGTCATATACCAGTATCGTATTTTGCGGGATGGTGAAGGTGCCGGCATTGCGGGCGATCAGAACATCCCGGAATTGTTTGGTGCCTGACATTTGGGGCGCCCGATTGTTCCGTTCGATGACCTCCCGGGGCCTGTGTGTATCAAAACTGA
Organism: Cyclonatronaceae bacterium; assembly: GCA_046483675.1. Classification (GTDB taxonomy): domain Bacteria; phylum Bacteroidota; class Rhodothermia; order Balneolales; family Natronogracilivirgulaceae; genus SKNL01. The sequence continues at coordinate 16,339 of JAWOCT010000116.1, read as the reverse complement.
CCGGGTATTCATAGACCGGCCGGGTTATGAGGCCCAGATTGCCGGATCCCGTAATTACCGTGATCACATCCACCGATTCACCGAGCTTCACTACATCCTGGCTCAGGGTGCGTTCCACGCGAAACTGACCGAGTGCACTTATGAGCTGCCCCTCGTCGGGTGTCGGCGGCGGCACCAGGACCCGCACCGTTTGGGGTGAAGTGGTCAGATCGATGTTGCGTTGCTGCCCGAACCCGTCAAAAAAACTGCTGTGCTCATCCTGAAAGCGTCCGCTTTGCCGAACCGTGGCTCGGATGGAAAACGGTGGAACCGAGAGCATTCCGGTACGCGTGGGAAACAGGGCATAGCGGTTGAGCACCGCCCGCCGGTACGGCACCCCATCCAGGACAATCGATTCCGACCGTCTTGTGGGACTGCGGTTCAGATCCTCCCGCCAGAAACCCTCGGTCTGCCAGCTCTGGGCTACGTGAAACGTATTGACTTCGATGGTGTTCCGAAAGTACAGCACGATTTCCGCTACGATCTGCTGTCCCCGGACCGGACGTTCCTCGCTGAGCTCCATTTCAAGGAATATGTCCGGTCGCCGTGGCTCCCGGCGTTGTGGCCGATATCCTTCCTGGCCGGGCGGACGTATGCGGACGCTGAGCGGACGTGTATGGTATTCCCGTCCATCCACAGATACATAAACCGACGGTATCTGGTAGGAGCCTTCGTTGAGCGCGAGCAGGCTGTAGCTGTAGTGGTAGGTCATCTGGGCGATGCCGTCGACCAGTGAATAGCGGCTGCTGGTCTTCGGTAGGCTGGACTGGTACTGCATGCCATCCAGTTCGGGCAGCTCCGGCCGGGAGATGTTGCGGGGCTCGCGGCTCTGGATTTCAACGGTCAGGGTAAATTGCTGGCCGACAGCAACATGGGTTGATGATACCGAGGCCGATACACGCACGTCGCTGGCCAGGGCAGCCTGATTGCCGGACAGGATCGCACCCAGGGCCAGCCATAAAGCCGTGAACAGCATGCACCAACGTCCCGGGAGGAGGAACAGGCAGGGCAGTATGGACCGTAAACAGGAGAGTCTCATGGCTGATGGCGTTACCAGTCTTTTTGGTGCGGATCGACCGCTTCGTGCTGACGCTTTTTGAAGTCCTTGATCAGGTCCTTTTCGATCTGTTCAAGCGCGTTCATGATGTCCTCGGCATGCTCAAGCTGCTGTTCGGTAATGTCGGGCTGTCTGCCCTGTTGCTGATTTCGGTCGGACATCGGGCTCTCATCATCGGCCTGCTCAGGTGAGGGCTGGGGCTCCTGTTCCTGCTGATCGGGATCCTGTTCCTGAAAGGGTGGGATGGGACTGTCCTGTGGATCCTGCTGATAATCCTCCTGCTGCTCCTCATCGCCCTGGCCGGGCGGCGACTCCTGCTGCCTGCGACGCAGCAGTTCATAATTGAATTTGGCATCTTCGTCATTCGGGTCCAGGCTGATCGCATCCTGGAAATAGCGGAGGGCTTCCCGCAGATTTCCCTGGTGACCATACAGATAACCCAGGTTGTATTCCCCGGCCGCCTGTTCAGCAGAATCGTCGGTCAGCTCGCGATACTGTTGAAAGGCTTCGACCGACTCTTCGAACTTGCCCTGGTAAGCCAGCGCATTGCCAAGGTTGAAGAGTATGCGCGGCGAGTCGGGATGGCGTTCCAGCACTTCGCGGTACAGCTGTTCCGCCCGCTCGAAATCCCCGTCACCGAAGGCGCGGTTCGCCTCCCGGGACCGGCTGTTGTCAACGGCCGCGGGAAGGACGGAAACGATCAGGAATGCAAACAGGAGCCGTGTTAGTGGGTGCATTGGAAAAGGGTTAACAGATATGGGACCCGGAGTCGGAGACACGGTGCTAAAGCTGTTCGGCCACAGCCATCGTATCCTCGTCCATGGTCATGTTATTGAAAACGTTGCTGACATCGTCGATATCCTCCAGAAAGCTCATGAGCTTGAAATTCGTTAGCGCATTGGCTTCGTCAAGCTTCACCCCTGTCGACGGGATCCACTGAAGCTCGGCGTTGGCGATGGCATAGTCTTGCTCTTCGAGTGTATTGTGGACGGCAAACAGGTCCTCGCGACGCGTAGTGACTTCCAGCTGCTCCGGGTCTTCATCGTTGATATCCTCGGCCCCGGCGTCGATGGCCTCCAGCATCAAATCCTCCTTGTCGATACCTTCAGCGGGAATGGCGATGACCCCTTTCTGTTCGAACAGGTAGGATACGGATCCGCTGGTACCCAGATTGCCGCCAAAACGGGTGAACGCATGTCGCACCTCGCCGACAGTGCGTTTGGGATTGTCGGTCGTGGCCTCCACGATGTAGGCGACCCCGCCCGGACCATAGCCCTCATACACCACCTCTTCGAAGCTTTCGCCCGCACCAAGCTCGCCAGTGCCTTTTTTGATGGCGCGTTCAATGTTTTCCTTCGGCAGGTTGTTGGACTTGGCGTTATCGATCGCGAGACCGAGTCTGGGATTTCCGGTCGGGTCTCCGCCGCCCAGCCGTGCGGCAATCGTTATCTCCCGCAGGATACGACTGAAGACCTTGGAGCGCGCGGCATCGACTCCGGCTTTTTTGCGTTTTATTTTGGACCATTTGGAATGACCAGCCATACGTAATCAGGATATCGGATAAATTTTATAAAATTGCAATGGGGATGCGTTGCAGGATCTTTTGTCGGTCCAGCCGGCCGGTACGCCTGCCACGGTTTGGCATGCCAGTGCGTCCTGATCCCATCCTATTAATATACAACGAACGGACACTACACTTCCATCCCGATCTTTTATCAAATGGAACGAATAAAAAACATTTCAACGTCCAATTCATTGAGCTTAACGTCCAATTCAAACAAAAGAACGAAAAAAAGCAGGGAAACCATATCCCGGCGGAATGATTTTGATCCACCCGGAATGATTTGAACAGAAAAAGCTTTAATCCATAACGTAACGGCGGCTGTCCGGATCCTGGTCAGAAAATACGTGGCAAACCCGTACCTTGCAGAAACGACCCCCATTTTTTTCAGAAGTAAATAGAAGCATTGTATATGAATATCGGAATTGTGCTTTACCCGACCTACGGCGGAAGCGGCGTGGTGGCGACCGAGCTGGGGAAAGGCCTGGCTGCACGCGGACACAATGTGCATTTCATCAGTTATGCCCGTCCCATGCGGCTGGATGCGTTCCATGAGAATATCACCTTCCATGAAGTTACTTTCTCGGCCTATCCGCTCTTCGAATATCCGCCCTACGACCTTGCGCTGGCAAGCCATCTGGTGGATATCATCAGGTTTCAGAAACTGGACCTGTTGCATGTGCATTATGCGATTCCGCACGCCACTTCCGCCTACCTGGCCAAGCAGATCCTCGGCGAGACCGGCGGGCGCATTCCGGTAGTGACGACCCTGCACGGAACCGACATTACGATCGTGGGCAGCGACCCCAGTTACACTCCGGTCGTTACTTTCTCGATCAACAAAAGCGACGGGGTGACGGCTGTTTCGGAATACCTTCGGGAAGAGACCTGCAAACGGTTCGACATCAACAAGCCCATTGAGGTGATCCCCAATTTCATTGACCTTGATCGGTTCCGGAAAACGGAGAAAAGCCACTTCAAGAAGGCGCTGTGTCCGAACGGTGAGAAAGTGCTTGTCCACGTGAGCAACTTCCGGGAAGTCAAGCGGGTGAGCGATACCGTCGAAATATTCCACAAAGTTCTCCAGAGCGGTATCGAGGCGCATCTGCTGCTGGTCGGCGATGGCCCGGACCGCCCAAAGGTTGAATCCAAATGCCGCGAGCTGAAGATCTGCGGGAAAGTGCGGTTCCTGGGCAAACAGGAGAAGATCGAGGATATCCTGTCGATTGCCGACCTGTTCCTCATACCGTCGGGTTCCGAGACATTCGGTCTCGCCGCACTGGAGGCGATGAGTTGCAGTGTGCCCGTAATTAGTTCCAATATCGGCGGGTTGCCCGAACTCAATATCCACGGAGAGACCGGCTACCTCAGTGAGCTGGGCGATACCGAAAGCATGGGAAAGCACGCCGTCAACATCCTTAGTGATGACAAGCTGCAGCAGAAGCTGGCACATAATGCACGCAAACGGGCGGAGATGTTCGAGCTGAACCGGATTGTGGACCGCTATGAGGCCTATTACCATTCGGTGATGGAGGCAGCGAACGAACAGACGAAGTGACCGCGGCTACCCGCTGATCGCCCGCGTCACCTCCTGCGCAGCTTCCTTCAGCAGGACCGCCGAGATTACATCCAGGCCGCTTTCGTCGATGATCTTTTTGCCTTCCTCGGCGTTGGTGCCCTGCAGCCGGACAATCAGCGGCATGGCTTCCAGTTTTTTGGCGATATTCGGGTCCTTTACCGCCTCGAGGATGCCGTTGGCCACCCGGTCACACCGCACGATCCCTCCGAAAATATTGATCAGGATCGCCTCCACGTTCGGATCCTTCAGGATAATGCGGAAGCCGTTGCGCACGGTATCCACGTTGGCACCGCCGCCGACATCCAGAAAGTTGGCCGGTTCCCCGCCGGCGAGTTTGATCATGTCCATGGTGGCCATGGCCAGACCGGCTCCGTTGACCATGCAACCCACGTTTCCATCCAGCTTGATATAGTTCAGGTCCGATTCCACCGCCTCGACTTCGAGCGGATCCTCCTCGGATTTGTCACGCAGCTCGCAGATCTCGGTGTGACGGAACAGCGCGTTGTCGTCGAAATTGATCTTGGCGTCCAGAGCCAGGATGTCGTTATCTCCGGTGAGTGCCAGGGGATTGATTTCCACGATGGAAGCGTCGGTTTTTTCAAAGGCATTGTAGAGCGCCATGATGAAACGGGCCGCTTTTTTGAACGGCTCGCCGGTCAGGCCCAGGGCAAAAGCGAGACGCCGCGCCTGGTGGCCGTGCAGCGGCAACCCGGGTTCCACCCACTCTTTTACAATCTTCTCCGGTGTCTCCGCTGCGACTTTCTCGATCTCCACACCCCCCTCGGTCGACACCATGATCACATTCTGATTGCGGGTGCGGTCGAGGGTGACACCCACATAATATTCCTCCCGGATATCCACGCCATCGGTTATGTAGAGCCGCTCGACCCGCTTGCCGGCCTGACCGGTCTGCACGGTGACCAAGGTATCACCCAGCAGCGACTCGGCCGCTTTCCGCACCTCTCCGACCGACCTGGCCAGGATGACCCCTTTTGCGCCGGAAGTCTTGGTGTGTCCCTTGCCGCGGCCGCCGGCATGGATCTGCGCCTTGACCACAAAAAGCGTGGTGCCTTTCTGTTTCAGGGTCTCAGCGGCCTTTACCGCTTCCTCGACGGTAAATGCGGCTATGCCTTCCGGAACGGCCACCTTGTACTCCCTGAGCAACTCCTTGGCCTGGTATTCGTGAATATTCATGGGATGTGGGATTTGGCGGTAAAAAAACGATGGGATGCAGGGCCTGCACGCATCTTTGCGATTATGCATGAAAAAGCTCTCAAAAATAACCGTTACCGGTCATAAAAGAAACCACCGGTCAGCCGACCAGTCAAACCACCGGTCAGTCCACCAGTCAAACCACCGATCAGCCCACCCGTCAGCCCACCAATCGAACGGGGAACGGGCCATCCCGCTGGAACAGGTCCGGATTCCGGATGGCATTGCACTGAAATTTCCAATTAACACCGTATTTACCTACATTTTTGGAAGATGACGCAAGAGTGCCCTGAGTAACAGACCGGTTGCCCATGCCCTCCTGCGTAACGTCCTGTTTGATCCTGTCATTGAAGTAGGAATGTGCATGTGGGAACCGAAAACATACCGGCTTTTTCAGCTCAACACCTGGAACATTGCCCTCATTTATCTTGTGATGGGCCTGTTGTGGATCCTGTTTTCCGATCGACTGCTTGAGCAGTTGGTCAACAATCCGGCAACACTCACCCGGTACCAGACCTACAAGGGGTGGTTCTATGTATTCATCACCGCTGTCCTGCTTGTTGTGCTGCTGGCCAGGTACACTGCCCGCATCACCCGGATGCGCAAAGAGTTTGTGGAGCGTTTTGACCTGTATCGCTCGCTGCTGGAGCAAGGCAACCAGGTAGTCCTGCAAGTGGATGAAAGGCGGAATTTTATTTACACCAACCCCGCCATCCGGGAAATCCTGGGCTACGATGAGGATGAACTTCAGAATCTTGACGATCTGGAGGCTAAGGTCCATCACAGTGATATCGACCGTTTTTATCAGATCCGGGACGTCTATGAAGCGGATGAACGGGATCACGATCCGTTCAAGAAACAGTTGCGCATCCGGCGCAAGGACGGTTCCTGGCGCTGGTTCCAGATGATACTGACGGATAAGCGCAGCTTTGAGCATATCGAAAGCCGGCTGCTGCTCGTCCGCGATGTCCATGATGAAACGATCGTTTTCGAGCAGCTCAGGGAATCACAGCGCCGGTTCGAGCACCTGTTTCAGGAGGCTCCTGTCGGTTATCATAGCCTGGGCAGTGACTTCCGCATAATTGACATCAACAAGGCCGAGCTGGAACTGCTCGGATACAAACGCGAAGAGGTCGTCGGCAAGATGACCTGGGCTGATCTGATCGCCACGGAGGACCATCCGACCTTCGAAAGGCAAAAGAAAGATCTGCTGGAAAAAGGCCGGGCGGAAAACCTGAAATACACCATCGTGCGCAAAGACGGTTCCCGCCGTACTGTGATCCTCAATGCCAAAGCCTTTTTTGATGACAGTGAACGCCTGCTCTACGCCCTGGCCAATGTGGTCGATCTGACGGACCAGCTGGAAGCGGAAAAAAAGCTCGGCGACGCCTATCGCAAACTCAATTATCACGTCCAGAACACCCCGCTGGGATTCGTGGAATGGAACGACCGGTTGCGGGTGACGGAATGGTCCCCTGAATCCGAAAGCATATTTGGCTGGAGCAAGGAAGAGGTCACTGGAATGCTGGTGGATGAGTGGCGTTTTATCCACGATGACGACGCCCCTCTCGTGGCGGAGAAAATGACGGAAATGCTGGCCGGTGGTGAGCTCCGGAATGTGATATCCAACAGGAATTACACCAAAAGCGGGAACGTGCTCTACTGCGAATGGCACAACTCTGCACTGCTTGATGATCAGGGGCGGCTGGTATCCGTAATGTCACTGGTCCATGATATCACCGACCGTGTGCGCGCCCAGGAAAAGATCCGCCAACTGAACCGGTCATTGGAGGATATGGTAAGGGAGCGGACCCGCAAGCTGGAACTGGCCAACAAGGAACTGGAAACGTTCGCCTATACCGTGTCTCATGACCTGCGCGCCCCGCTCCGTAGCATTGATGGTTTCAGCCGGACACTGATGGATCAGTATCAGGACCAACTCGATGAACGCGGCATCGGCTTTCTCAAACGCGTGCGCAACGCCTCTCAGCGGATGGGGCTGCTGATCGACGACATCCTGGCCCTCTCCCGCATCAGCAGGATCGAATTGAACGTGGAACAGGTCGACCTGTCCAGCCTGAGCCGGGAAATCCTGCAGTCGCTGCAGGAGAAAGAGCCCGAAAGAGAAGCAACGGTCGATGTGGATGAAAACATGGTGGTAACGGGTGATGCGCGGATGATCCGCATCATGATGCAGAACCTGCTGGATAATGCCTGGAAGTATACCTCGCGCCGGGACCATACCCGTATCGAGGTCGGCAGCCGCAAAGAGAACGGCAATACGATCATTTATGTGCAGGATAACGGAGTGGGTTTTCCCATGAAGTACCTTGAAAAACTTTTTCTTCCCTTCCAGCGGCTTCATGCACAGGATGATTTTCCTGGAACCGGGGTGGGTCTGGCGACGGTCCAGCGCATCATCCATCGTCATGCCGGTGCCATTTGGGCAAAATCGGATGAAAATGAGGGGGCAGTTTTCAGTTTTTTCTTGCCGGATAAAAGCGTATAATCGCACTATAAGTTGTAACTACTATCTATTATAACACATGTCAGCCAGTAAGAACACAGAGGAAAGGTATATCCTGTTGGTAGAAGATAATCCCGATGATGTGGATCTGACCATCATGGCGCTCGACAAAAGCAACATCCTCAATGAAGTCCGGGTAGCCCGTGATGGCGAGGAAGCCCTCCGGATGTTGCTAGGTACCGGGGAGGAAGGGCTTGACCGTCTCCCGGCCGTGGTACTGCTGGATCTGAATATGCCCAGGGTGAACGGACTCGAAGTCCTCCGGGAGATCAGGCGCAACGAGCGGACGCGGCGTCTGCCGGTGGTGATCCTGACCTCGTCCCGGGAGGAGCAGGACATCGTACAGGGATACGACCTGGGGGCCAACAGTTACATTCGCAAACCGGTCGATTTTGACAATTTTGTCGGTGCGGTCAGGCAGTTGGGGTTGTACTGGCTTGTACTTAATGAGCCGGCACTGTAAGCCGGGATTTGAAACCAGTTATTCAGAGGAGGAGCCGGAATGGGCAAGCCGCTGAAGGTATTGATTATCGAGGACCTGCCGGACGATGCCGAACTGGTGGCACTGGAACTGCAGAGAGCCGGGTACGAAACGGATATGACCCGGGTGGAAACGGCCGAAGCGTTGAAGAAGGCACTGGAGGACATTAGCTGGGACGTGATCATCAGTGACTACAATCTTCCGGGGTTTGACGGACTCGCTGCGCTTGAGATCGTCAGCGAAAGCAGTCTCGACATTCCATTTATTGTCATATCAGGGACCGTGGGCGAAGAAATTGCGGTGGAAGCGGTACTGGCCGGAGCGCACGACTATGTGATGAAAGACAACCTCAAACGCATTCCCGTGGCCGTCGATCGGGAAATCCGCAACAGCAAACTCCGGAAGGAAAAGCGGATTGCCGACCAGAAAATCCGTGATTCGCTCGAGGAGAAAGAGGTGATGCTCAAGGAAATCCATCACCGGGTGAAAAACAACCTGGCCGTCATTTCGGCGCTGCTGACCCTGCAGTCCGACCATGTACAGGATGAAACAGCAAAAGAGCTGTTTATGGAGAGTGTGGGCCGCATCAAGAGCATGGCCCTCATCCACGAGAAGCTGTACCAATCCGAAATGTTCGCACGGGTTGAGATGGGGGACTACATGCGCCAGCTGGTCAAGACTATCCAGGAGACCTACGAATCACAGCCCAGGGATATCACCGTGCACGTAGAGTGTGACAATGCTGTGCTGGATATCACCCGGGCCATTCCCTGTGGACTCATCATAAATGAGCTGCTTTCCAATGTCTACAAGCATGCATTCAGGGACAGTGAAACCGGGAATGTCTATCTGAGGTTGAAGAAAGACGAGGAAACCAATGAATGCGAGCTCCAGGTGATGGATGACGGAGTAGGTCTGCCGAAAGAAGTGATCGACGGGAAGAGCAGCAGTCTGGGATATAATATCATTCGTGGCCTGGCGCGTCAGCTGTCAGCCGATCTGCACATGACCGGAAGTCACGGTACACACGTCCTGCTGAGATTCAAGGCATGAATACGGAAGCGGAAGTCCGGCCATGGAAGCCCGGATGTCAATGTTCAGACATCAGAGTCCTGACGCCAAAGAACGGACACATATCTCGGGCTTTATAGGGTATAAAAGGGGATTATATGGTATTAAAGGGGATTAAAGCTCGGAAATAAGGATGTCGGCCACGTTCTCCCAGGAATCAGATGAATAATCAGGGCTTGCATCGGCGCTGCTGTCTTTACTTTTTGTGCGTTTAGTGCCGCTATCACCTGAAATCCCGGTGTAGAGTATGGTCTTCATGCCCATGGCACGGGCGCCGGTGATGTCGGTGCGGAGCATGTCACCGACGTGCCAGGATCGGGCCGCATCCGCCCCGGTCTCACGGAGCACCTTTTCGTAAGCCTTGGGGTGCGGCTTGCTTACCCCCACTTCATCGCTGAATGCGAAGGCTTCAAAATGGTGCAAAATACCCATCTGATCAAGATAACGGCGGATCACCGATCCCGGCGTGAACATGGTGTCGGAGACGATCGCCATACGGTAATATATACTGATACCCGCCAGGGCCTCTTTTACTTCAGGAGCCAGCTCGGGCGGACCCAGGAACAGTGATTCGCGGAATGCTTCCGCGAGATCGTCCACCTCGGCCGGATTGGCAGGAATGGCCAGCAAATCAAGCATGGAGCGGGCCAGCTCTTCGGTCGACTGGGTTCGCTGCCGGCCGAACCACTCCTCGTCAAAGACCCGGGAGACGTGTTCGCGGGCATTGCGTATCGCCTCGTCGGTCGGTTCTTTTCCGTAGCGCCGCGATAGCGTACGGATGGCCTTCGTACGGGCTTCGTTGCGTTTTTCCCCGTTGGAATCGGCCCGGACAAGGGTGTCCCAGAAATCCACGCTGACCAGGTTGTTCTTCATTGCTGTTGCCGGTTTGTGATGTGGTTGATATCGGTTCTGATTTATACGCTGTATGTCATCGGCCATCGAAACGTAAAAGCAGAGTGCATCATTCGTTTTACTCCGTAACAAATACGGGTTTGTGAAAGTGCGGCAGGTTAAAAGAGGTACGGGTTGTTTAATACACATGTTATGAAAATCCGGGTTCCTCAAAACACAAGGCGTCAAAGTGTATGGTGTCAAAGTGTGTGTTGTCAAAGTGCGGACCGATTGGTAATTTAGTCCCGGTCAAACAACCGGCACGACCCCGTAATTCGTGCTTCGTACGGACACACGGCCGGTACTGCGCTGGCAAAGGATATCAACGGTCTGCACTTCATGGCACAAACCCTGCTTACCGCCGAGGAACTCGACCGCACCTATATGCGGCTGGCGCATCAGTTTGTGGAGCCTTTTGACCGGCTGGATACCCTCGCCATCATCGGCATGCAGACCCGCGGGGTGGATATCGCACGACGCATCCACGCTATCATCAAAGAGCGGTTTTCGGTGGATCTGCCCCTGGGCGTGCTCGACACTACCTTCTACCGCGATGATTTCCGCACCCGGATGAAGATGCCCGCCGTCCAGGTCACCGACATCCCGTTCGATTTGTTTGGCAAGGACCTGGTACTGGTGGATGATGTGCTCTACACGGGGCGCACGGTGCGTTCGGCGATGGATGCACTGATGAGCTTCGGGCGTCCGGCCAGCGTGCGATTCTGCTGCATGGTGGACCGCGGCCATCGCGAGCTGCCGGTTGCCGCCGATTATGTCGGGATGTACGTCCCGACCCATCTCAAAGAGGAGATCCGGGTGCTCACCCAGGAACAGGACGGACGGCAAGCCGTGCTGGTCGTCACCAAAGAAGAGGAGCCGCGACTGTGACACCGACCGAGGATGCAACCTACGTTTTTCCGCACCGGCATTTGCTTGGACTGAAAGACTATTCCGCAGAAGACATCCTCCACGTGCTGGACCAGACCGACAATTTCCTGGAGATCCTGAACCGGCCCATCCCCAAGATCCCCACCCTGCGCGACAAGACCATCGTCAACCTGTTCTACGAAAACAGCACGCGCACGCGCATCTCCTTCGAAATGGCGCAGAAACGGATGGGCGCGGACGTGGTCAATTTTTCCAGCAGCGCCTCGAGCGTGAGCAAGGGCGAGTCGCTCAAGGACACCATCCGCAACATCGAATCCATGAAAATCGACATGGTGGTGGTGCGGCATCCGAGTCCGGGCGCGCCGCATTTCATTTCCCGCTGTGTGGATGCGGCCATCCTCAACGCCGGCGACGGGGCGCACGAGCATCCGACCCAGGCGCTGCTCGACATGTTTTCGATGCGGCAGAAGATCGGGCGGCTGGCCGGACTCAAAGTCGTGATTATCGGTGACATCACGCACAGCCGGGTGGTCCGGTCTAACATTATCGGTCTCACGCGCGTCGGGGCCGAGGTGATGCTGTGCGGACCGCGCACCATGATGCCATTGTTCGTCGAGGATCTGGGCGTGAGGGTTTCGTACAACCTGGAGGAGTGTCTGGAGTGGTGCGACGTGGCGATGGCGCTGCGCATCCAGCTCGAGCGGCAGGAGGGGGCACTGTTCCCGTCGACGCGCGAGTATCACGAGCGCTTCGGCATCAAGAAACGGCACCTGCGTGATTTCCCGAATTTCACCATCATGCACCCCGGTCCGATCAACCGCGGGGTGGAACTCGAGAGCGAAGTGGCCGACCATCCGCGTGCCATCATCCTGAACCAGGTGACCAACGGCCTGGCGGTGCGTATGGCGGCGCTGTACCTGCTGTCTGGCGGGAAGCGGGGATGACCTTTTGCCGGCGTAACGAAAACGTTGAAAAGCCGGTAAAATCAGATAAATTGCAGGATACGACAACTGTTAATGCAACCACCGTATCGATGAAAATCATCCTCACATTGCTTCCGTTCTTGCTGCTAGTTCACTTAAGCAGCCATGCCCAGCACATTGTGATTCCCGACATGGTCAAAAGTGGCTGGGATCGTGCCGGAGCGGAATCATTGACCCCCGAACATTTTGACACTACGTTGACAATCGATTGCGGCCCCGGCTTTGTGCGGGACCATCGGGAGGTCATCCAGAAGGCCATAGATGCTGCAGGCCGGGCTTCCGGCACAAACCGGGTTCATATCAAAGGGGAATGCGCGGTGTACGGCAACCTTCGCCTGGCAGGCGGCCGGCATGACAATGTGTATGTGATGGGCGACGGGCCCGGCGGCACGCATTACCGGTTGAGCGACGGGCCTGCAACCGTAATCCAGTTCATGAACATGAAAACCGATACCGTCGGTTACCGGGTGCCCGAGCTTCACCAAAATTTTTCCGCCGGATTTGTCCTGTACGGCCCGCAGAGAGAGAGGAGCCTGGGAATCATTGAAAGGTTTGATCCCGAGAGAAACAAAATCTCCATTTCACAATCAGCGGCGGTTTCGGTCGGAGACCTGCTTGTGTTGCGGGCTACGAATATAACCGGCGCCGATAGGCCGTTTAACGACCATCTGGGCCAGGTGAACAGGGTCCGTGAAGCCGGTGACAGCAGCATTGTCCTGGAAAACGACTTCCGTCTGACGTGGGACCATCACCTGGCGCAGGACAACGGCAATGATATCCAGGTATACAGAGTGCCAACCCCGTTGCGAAACGTCGGCATATCCAATTTGGGGATCATTAACGACCTTGAGGGTTTCGAAGACAGGTCGTCCCTGTGCGACGAGCGGGTGAACCCGGGTGTGCCCGACTGCCCGCAGCATGTGAGCCACATCACCCTGTACATGACGCACAACATCCACATCGACAACATATACAGCTACAAGCCCCTGAGCCGACATGTGTATATGCTAAGGACCATGCATTCCACAATTGAAAGGAGTTTTTTCAATGATGCCTACTATACGGCGGGATACGGGGGTGCGTTCGGCTACGGAGTGGAAATGCGGCACTACTGCACACTCAATCTCATTAAGAACAATATCTTCAGACATCAAAGAAGCGCCCTGACCCTGGGCATCGGTGCGCATAAAAACGTGCTGGCATACAACTATTCCAGAGAAGCCTTCGCATTGACCGGCAATGTCAACCGCTCCGACCTGCGCTTCAGAAACCTGTCCGACAGCGGCAATCTGATCGAGGGCAACCGTATTGACCGGATGAAAAATGATGCCTATCACGTTCGTGATGAACTTTCCATGTTCAGTTACCGGAATGTGGTACTTCGCAACCATTCCCGCTATAGTTATCTGCATAATGAGGACAGCAGGGGAATCTATGTGATTGGAAACGAAGCCAGATTGCGTGATACCGATCCGGGTACGCTGGCCATGGATGTGTACGGGTTTGACGAGGACTCCAACCCGATATCCCATACCGAATTTGTGTCCCCCGGCGAACCGCAGGCGTACCTTGGCATGATCTCGCTTTTTTACTCCCGCAAACCGGAATTTTTCGCCCGTGAAGTTCAGGATGCTCAAGATACAACACATAATGGCAATGCGGAGTATTCCTGGCCTCCGTTTGGCCCTCCAACCAGCCTGCAGCCGGATGCCGCCACGGAATCACTGACTGAAAGCATACCTGCCAGGGACAGATACTGCCAGACCTATGCAGATTTCATCAATCCGCGCTATCGATGCGGGGACCGGAGGGGCAATGTATTTGCTTTCATTGATAATGACACCCTGCACACGCCCAGGACCTTTGAGGATGCGGTGGTTTACATTGCGGATGGGGTGGTAGTCACGTTTGCCGGTCCGGTCACTTTCAAAAACAGCCGGGTGATATTGGGGAGGGAGGCCAACATCAATTATACTGAAGGCAGCGAGGTCAGTATAACCAATACCACGTTCCGTGGAAGCCTGTTTCCTCCCGATTTTCCTTGACAATCAAACAATCCGTGGTGATTGGGCTACTTTTTTCAGCACATCCAGCATTTCGGCGGCCAGTTTCTTGCGATCGAAAGCCCGGGCCAGTTTTTTACCGCCTTCGCCCAGGCGTTGTTGCAGCTCCCTGTCCCCGGCCAGTTTTTTAACCTTGGTGATGAAATCTTCGGTGTTTTCTGGTTCAAAATACAGCCCTGACCCGTACGCTTCCACTATGGAACGTGCTTGACCGTCCACGCCGAGCAACATGGGCTTGCCCATAGCGCCTGCTTCGAATATCTTTGACGGGATCACCGTTTTGAACGTTTCGGTTTTCTTGAGTGGTGCCAGCGAGGCGTCAACAAGGGCCAGGTATCGCGGAATATCATTTTTCGGCACTGGATCCAGGAAAGAGACGTTCTTCAGGTTCAATTCGGCGGTGCGTTGCATGATACTATCCTTTACAGCCCCGTCGCCGATGAACAGAAAGTGGATGCTGTTGTCATTCAGCCTGGCTATCGACTCAATGACAAAATCCAGGGCATGTGCCAGTCCCAGTGTGCCAATATAACCGACGATGAACTTGCCCTGAAGCCCAAGTCTGGATTTCAGCTCCGGATCCGCTTCCATCGGTATGAAAAGTTCGAAATTGGTGCCATTCGGGATGACGGAAATTTTATCCTCGGGCACGCCGCGCTCCACCAGTCTTTTTTTGAAAGCATCCGTATTTGGGATGATGTGGGTCGCACTCTGGTACAGGCGCATCTCGATACGCTCCAGGATGCGGTAAATCAAGCCCTCATCCAGCATTTCAACGCTCTTAATGGATTCTGGCCACAAGTCTCGGATTTCAAAAACCCAAGGTTTCTTTTTGAAAAAAGAAAGAGCGGCACCGGACCATGTAATGAAAAAGTGAGGCGAAGTAGCTATGATAATATCAGTCTGCTGGTATAGGCCGGCAAAGAATGAACTGACTGCATAGCTCAGATAGTCAACTGTGCGCCGTACAAAACCTGTATTGGCGGCAAGATATGTCCAGACACGCACCACCTTGATCCCGTCAATCGTTTCCCGCTGAATTCGCTTGTGTTTATAACCTTCATACAATTTTCCGCGAGGAAAATTCGGAAAAGAAGTCAGCACGGTTACATCCGCCCCAAGCTTCACCCACTCCCGGCAATGCTCATAGGTGCGGGTAGCGGCCGGGGTAACCTCTGGTGGAAAATTGTCAGAAAGAAACAGGATCTTCAGCAACTGTATTTCCCCTGGTTATGTTCAATTTTGAAACATGAAAAGTTACAGGTTTTAAAATTAATAAACCGGATGAGATCCTCGGGTTTTTTTGGACAAAATCAGTCAAGATTCCATCGTATCTGTGTACTGTAGTACGGGCGACAGGTCCTATAGGCTTCCGAGAACAATTTCCGAAATAAGTTTTTTCTGAAATCGGACTTCCACCTTGTTTGACTCGTCATGTTTGTTGAAACCGGCGGCAATGCGGCATGGTTTCAGCGTTATTTCATCGGCGTTCCCGAAACGGATGACTGCAGGGCCGGCCACAATCCTGTTCCCGTCAACCCGGACAGGCACAGAAGGAGCAAAATGAAGATAGGCTATAATCGTTATTTCTGATGTTGTACCGGTCAGCTTGTCTGTGATCCGGATTGTTTTATCATCGAATTGAATGCGACGGATCAGTATGGCGGACGTGAGATGCGGGAAACTTCGGTGCATTACAATGCCGTCTGTGTGCTCTTCCGCTATATGCACCATTTCCCTGCGCCCCATTCGGAAACTGCCCCATATTTCCGATGTTTCGGCGCCTGCTGGATGTGTGGTGTTATGGGAACTGACACTGCGCTCGTATTGCCTTTCGGGAGATATTTCATAGGTGGATACGGCCGTATCCACAATAACCGGTTTCCCCTGGATATGCAGCACAAAGGAACCGGCATCATTGTGGCTGTGCCCCGGTTGATATGTTGGACCCGGTCCGCCGCAATCCGCAGCGAGTTCATACGATGGA
>JAWOCT010000062.1:0-5042 GCA_046483675.1 Cyclonatronaceae bacterium | reverse complement strand
TGGACCGTTACCAACCATCCGGCATCAACGTCGGGTTCAACTGCGGGCGCAGCGCCGGGCAGACGATCTACCACGCGCACATTCACGTGATCCCGCGCTACGACGGCGACACGCCCAACCCGCGCGGCGGCGTGCGGCATTGCATCCCGGGCAAAGGGGTTTATTAAAATATGTTTCTAAATATTGTTATATTTAACAATAAAAAGAAATATAAAACTCATGATCTATCTCGACTTCAAAGAAGCCCTGCAGGCGTTTCCGGTCTTCTCGGTCCGGGAGATCGAAAAGCATTTTCCCGGCTTCGACAATCGAAGGCTTGTAGAGTGGCAGGAGAAAGGCTACATCCAGAAATTGCGTAACCGGTACTATCGCTTTATGGATCACGATGTCGATGAAGCTTATCTGTTTTATTGCGCAAATGCCATCTATGCTCCTTCCTATGTGTCTCTGGAGTCGGCGCTGTCCATCCATGGTTTTATACCGGAAGGTGTATTGCAAATCACCTCTTGCACCACACTTAAGACCAACAGGTTTGAAACCCCGATAGGTGTTTTATCCTACAGGAATGTGAAACCGGCCCTGTTTTTTGGATATGAGCTCCGGCAGTGGGACGGACATCGCTATGCCGTTGCCGGACCTGAAAAAACGATCATTGATTACCTGTATCTGCACACTGAAATAGAGGGTCCCGCGGATTTTGAAAGCCTGCGATGGAACAAGGTTGCAATATCAAACCGCTTGTCCATGGAAAAACTGGATGCGTATCTCAATCATATAGACTCCCATGCGCTGCATGCCCGAATCCAACATTTTAAAATTTATCTGCATGCTGACACTTGAAGAGATCACATCCTTCTACCCGGAGCCGTTGCGCCGCTATCCAAGATTTCTGCTGAGGGAGTACCTGCAATGCAAAATTTTGGAGATCATTTATGATAGCCCGTATGCCAAAGGGCTCTGTTTTCTTGGCGGAACCTGCCTGAGAATCGTGCATGGGAACCAGCGTTTTTCCGAGGAGCTGGATTTTGATAATCTCGCTCTGAGTGAAGCTGATTTTGAAAACCTGGCCGGTTTCATCGAAAAAGAGCTGGCAAGAGAAGGATTTGAAACCGAAATGAGAACCATAATGAAAGGGGTCTGGCACTGCCATATCAGGTTTCCGGGGCTGCTGTTTGGGGAAGGATTGTCCGGACATAAGGAGGAGAAGATTCTCATTCAGCTGGATACCGAGCCGCAGCATTTTGATTATGAGCCGGAACGGTTTGTACTCAATCGATTCGAAGTGTTTACCACTGTTTTACTAACTCCATTGCCATTACTGATGGCTCAAAAATTGTATGCCATCATTAACCGGGAGAGAAACAAAGGGAGGGAGTTCTTTGATTTGGTATTTCTGATGAGCCGGAACATCCAACCGGATTACACCTACCTGAATGAGAAAATATCCGTGTCCGATGCCGGGACGTTACAAAACGTTGTACTTGAAAAGTGTCAGCAGCTTGATATGGAAGAGATGGCCAGAGACATAGAGCCGTTTTTATTTAAACCGACGGACAGGAAGAAAGTAGTGCAATTTGAAGCTGTTGTGCGGCAGTATGCTTTTTGATTTCTTCTCTGGAACACATTACCCTAATCGCTGAATCTGAGAGCGTCGTCGATCGTTTGGCTGGATTCGTCGCCATTTTTCAGCAGCGCATCCTGAAACAATAGTATTTTGGAGATGATGTCGTCAGTAATCATTGCGCGTTTTGCCGAGATCAGCTGCTGTGCTTCCGTGCGTCGGCCAGACCGGCGAAGCAGGTCGACCTGAATTGCCGTTTCCACACCCTGTTGTTCTGAGAATTGTTGTCCGTTATCGAGAGCTGTATCAATCATGTGCGATGCTTTGATGCGGCATGCCTTTGCAGGGCCGGATAGATCGGCGTCGTCACACGACCAGGATGCGTGGATGAGCGACCACGCCGCTGCTAAGTAGTTGCCTGACTTCTCTTCAATAAGTCCCATGCACAGGAAAGAATTGGCAAGATCCGGATACGTCGGGTCATTAAGCTGCAAGGTGTATTCAGGGCTGTGAACCAGAGCGGCGGCCATCGATGGCGCCGTGCTGATGTCGGAGTTGCAATAACCACATTCCGGACAACGCTGCACCCATGCAAAGATAGTGGAGCGCATCATTTCTGGTGGACGTGTGTCCAGATCCGGAGAACCAAATTCATTTGTACTCCCGATCCCGATGAATGTACTCTTCGTGTTGCATACGGCACATTGGACCTCCTCCTGGTAATGTGTAGTCATGGCATCTCCTTTTGGTGAACCTGCCGGCATTTTTGCTGCGGATCATTCAAGTTACAATGCGGATAGACAGGGGTCAATTACAAAAGGTGTGCAGGAAGCAAGCACAGCAGACAATGGGAAGGGGGGCGTCGCCATATCGGCCCGAGCATAACCGGCTGGCGGAAACGAAGGGCAGTGTGGACTGGCGAAAGACAGTCCGCCTGTCTGGTTGAAGCTGACTGATATTGTTAAGTGGCGGAAGTCAGGTTAAAAAGTTGGTGGGATGCATCGCAATTTCCGGAAATGCCTTTAAAACTTGTTTATCCAAAGTGACGAGCGGTACAGTCAGGTCATCGGCAAGACTTACAAACTCACAGTCGTATGAAGAGCAATCAGATTTGTTGGCAAACTCAAGTACCTGTGAAGTATGAACATGAAACTGCCGGTCTTTCATCAGCAGCTGAGCTTTCTCCGAAATTTGTAAAGCCTTGCTAAAATCGATCAGCTGCTTTCTCAGATATAGGTTTACGACATTTCTGAATTCACTGATCCATAAAACAGGGGCAATCCATTCCGGATCCTGCTCAAAAACCTGGTCACAGAGTCGGGAATGATCCGAAGGCAGCCAAAAATGTGCAATGATATTGGTATCAACGACGATCATGGCCGACCCTGATCAATGGCCTTTTGAATTTCTTGAGCACTGAGGCTGCCTTTTGTTTGTTGCCTCATTTTGCGAGCTTGTCGAAGAAACTCCTCCGGAGAAGGACGATGAGACAGGGTAGACTGTTCCAGGCAAGCAATGATTTCACTATTTATGCTGCGATGCTGGGCTTGCGCTCGTTTTTTGAGCTGCTGGTAAATTGGCTCAGGAATGTTTTTGACGGTGATGCTCGGCATATTTGTTTAGTTTCGTTATGGTATAAATACGAAACTAATATGAGAGGCTGAATATTGCAAACGATGAATGCCACTTAACAGCCCCGCGTTTAACCGGCGGGGTGATTGATGATGTGGACGGGCGAAGTCCGTCCACCCGTCCGCTTGAATCTTATAATTAGGCATCCTCCAAGTTGACGTACTTTTCAGCAGTCAACTTGATGTCCAAGCTACCAACTCAAACAGTGAGGATGCCTTATGATAAAGGTCACACAATTTCACGAATCCGGCAAGCCCAATCCGTCGGAACTGCTTTTGGTCATAGATGTGAGCAGCCGAAGTCTGGATATCTATGGACGTTATCTGCATCAAGCGGAGGAGTATGAGTTCTCCGATTCAATTTCAAACGATTTGCGATCCATTGCCGGGATGTTGGACCATTACGACCGACACGCAGGCGTACTGGGCTACACCGGCCTTGCCATTGTTCTGGAACCCAGCGGACGCCATGAGCAGAAACTCACCCGCCTTGCGCACGATCGGGGACACAGCACCTGGATGGTCAACCCCGAACGGATGTACAAAGCCGGGATTTAACCTGGGGACCTACCGGAATATGCATTCAGGAGCTTTTCGGATTTGATTCCTGGAAGATTACGGCCGGAGGTTACGCCAAGTTCATAAATCGGGTCAAATCTCACCTGAATCATTGTCACAACCGGCTGTCTGCTTTTTCAGGTCCATACTGTAAGATTGTGCGGTCACAGGTACCGGAATGTGCATCAACATCCAGATAGAGTAACATCGCCTGAGAAGCACTGATTATCAATTTTTAAAAACGGGTGTTTCACCCCTTGGCGGTGGTTTGCCTGGAATAATATGTTTGAGCCCGAATATTGCATCTTGGCTAAGAGTAACGCTTTGTTAGAGAGCTGATTAAGGATGGGGTTCTAATTCCAGGAATCTTTTTTGATATTATTTGCTGCGAACCGAATGTTTTTGCTTTCTTTGCCGGAAATAGTCCAAAATTTCTTTGGCAGACTTTCCCTTCGTATCGGCAGCGATCCGATCCCGCTCTTTACGGACTGTTTTTACACAATCAAATTTTTTATCAGTTGTCGTCTTCATAATCAAAAGCTTCACGAGGGTTTCTTATTTCCAAAGTTTGATATCCGTATTTAAGATTGACCGAATTATACCCATGAATCCGCTCAATGTTTACAATGTGCTTGAAATTCCAACTTACGAGCAAATCTGCTTTTTGGATTGTTGCAATCGCAATGTGGAAGCAATCGGCCATACTTGATGGACCTACAACGTTCTCGGCGATGTAATTTTTTGCCAGTTTTACGGCTTCTTTATCCAGATTTATGTGTTGCAACCTGTTGTCAGGAATGGAGTTGACAAAACTGGTAACGTCATCGGGTGCAGAAGAGAGTTCATCGTCGATAACGTCTGAATACAGGAGGATAATGTCGGTTTGAAACACCCGATCAAAAAATTTATCTGTCCAGAAAAAGCAAATTCCTCATCGAATTTGCCTCCAAATACAGAAGTATCGAGGTAAAATGTTCTCATAGACTCAATATAGCCACTGATAGTCTTGAGACAAATATTGTATTGCTAAAACCCGAAATGAGAATCGCTTCGTCAATGCCATTGCATTGAAACTACGAAACCATGAAGCTCTCTAACGGCTTGGCGGTTGTGCGGTGAGCTGACAAATATTCCATAGCCCCAAAGCCAAAACGAATCCGCACGAACCGCTGGTTATACTCACAGGTTTTAAGTTCGAGATTTCCAGTACCCCGGTTTACGCTTTAAATTCATTACAGCAAATATTGTAATCTGATCTTCTTCAACTGAGTAGATAATTCCGTAGGGAAAGC
>JAWOCT010000139.1:0-30305 GCA_046483675.1 Cyclonatronaceae bacterium | reverse complement strand
CGATCCCGATCCTGATCATCGCCATCTCCATCATGACTGCCTTCCATTTTGCAGGCCTCTACGGCATCGCCATTGCCGCTGTGGGTATGCTCTCCACGCTGGGTATCCAGCTTGCCGTTGACGCCTACGGTCCGATTGCCGATAACGCCGGTGGTATCGCCGAGATGTCCGAACTTCCACCGGAAGTCCGTGAGCGCACTGACCAGCTGGATGCCGTGGGCAACACCACCGCTGCTATCGGGAAAGGTTTTGCCATCGGTTCGGCTGCCCTTACCGCACTGGCCCTTTTCGGTGCCTACATGACTGCCGCCAACATCCAGGTCATCGACATCTCCCAGGCTCCGGTAATCGCCGGTCTGTTTGTAGGCGGCATGCTGGCTTTCGTGTTCTCGGCCCTCTCCATGGGTGCGGTCGGACGTGCGGCCATGTCCATGATTCAGGAAGTGCGCCGGCAGTTCAATGATATCCCGGCCCTCAAAGCCGCTCTTGACGTCATGCGCCGCAACGAAGGCAAGGACCAGAAGGATTGGTCGGAAGAAGACCAGAAAACATTTGGCGATGCCGAAACCGCCGCCGAATACGGCAAGTGCGTTGAGATCTCGACGAAAGCGGCCATCAAGGAGATGGTACTTCCGGGATTGCTCGCCATTGCGGTGCCGGTACTGGTCGGATTCATTTTCGGCCCGGAAGCCCTTGGCGGACTCCTTGCCGGTGTGACTGTAGCCGGAGTTCTCATGGCGCTGTTCCAGGCCAATGCCGGCGGTGCGTGGGACAATGCCAAAAAGATGATCGAGGCCGACATTGAAATTGACGGCACGGTGTATAGCAAGGGATCCGATGCCCACAAGGCGGCCGTTACCGGCGACACCGTAGGCGATCCGTTGAAGGACACTTCCGGACCTTCGCTCAACATCCTGATCAAGCTGATCTCGATCGTCGCACTGGTCATCGCCACCGCCATCTGATCGTAATCCGTTCGTCCACTTCCGGATTCCGACCCGGATACCCGGACGTATCGGGCATAAACTGCAAGCCCCGGGGAATGATTCCCGGGGCTTTTGTTTTTTGGATGAACATGGACATCCTCAAAATCATATTCGAACACGATCTGACCCTGGAGCATCTCTCCGACAACGACGATCCGCGCAACCGGCAAAAAAAGCAGGGAGATGACAACCGGGACCGTGAGCGGGATCATGATTCAGAACGTGCAGCACTAAAAACGTTCCTGGCTCCCCAGAAAACCTACAGCCGGTACTATTTCACCGGAACACGGATCCGGGAAAACCGTTTCGGCCTTTCCACCCTTCAGGCGTGGCCGCTAATCGGCTCTCTGATGGGCAGGATGCTCAAAACAGCTGACAGTGGTCATCAGGAGCAGTTTATCAACGAACTTCATGAAGTGACGCAAAAAGCCAGATCGCCCGACCAGCCACTTGATAAGCTGTTGTCCCACTTACCTGCAGCTTACCCCTGGCATAACACAGCCGGCTCCACATTTCCCGATCTGTACCGGGCCGCGGACAACCTGAAACCTTATGATGTATTGATCAGCGGCTCCGGATCGGATAATCGGCACCGCGAACTGATGAAACTGGATGACCGTACCGGGATCCGCGAACGTTTCCGCCCCCTGTCAGCCTTGCTCGACAAGGGTCATTTTGTACTCCTGGCAGAAAAGGCGCATCATGGATTTGACCTGCACCTGTTCAGTCCGCAGAATATCTACGAGATGGTGTTTCACATCTGCCAGGCTGTTATCAGTCCGGCACTCCGCGCCTTTACCATCAACGGCAAACGCGTGAACAGCGAACGCCACTTCTATTTCGAAACATGGACGCTCGACCGACCGCCACACGGTTTCCAGGAAGTGACTGTCGATTCCCGCCTTCGTTAGAAGCCCGCACCTGCATTGAAAATCCGACACCGGCACCTGAAGTCCGCACCTGCATCGAAAATCCGACACCGGCACCTGAAATCCGCATCTGCATCGCAAGTTCGTACCAGTGCTCAATGCCCAGCACCAGCATTGGGCTCTTCACCGTTGCGTTAGAAACCAGACAGCTTTGTATAGAGCCCTTCGCTTCTGTTCAAGATCCGGTTTTTTTTAAAATATGCTGATTAACCGTGCATTTATTTCAAACTTTTTATTCAATTTATCGTATCGTTGGGGCAAGCAGAATTAAAACAACCCTGTCCGGGACACCCAATCGGTTGTGAGAATGGTCAACAGGGTTCCTGCTCCATCAGCCAATAGTAACAAATGGGGAAACACATGGATAAGCAGCGCGTGGACATGTTCATCATGTCCAACAACAAATACTTTGAGCCGCACCAGATTCCGGCCATCAGTAATGCACTGGAAAAAGCCGATGAATCCAAATTCATGCGGGTCCAATCCGCCAACTATAAAGATCCTGTCCTATTGCTCATCATCTCCCTGGTAGCCGGTCCCCTCGGTGTCGATCGTTTTGTGGTGGGAGATGTCGGGCTCGGCATTGCCAAGCTATTGACCTGCGGCGGTTTGGGCATCTGGACCATTGTCGATTACTTCCTGATCATGGGACGGGCCCGTGAAGTGAACTACGAAAAAATCCAGCAACTGATCGGCTATTGATCGGCTGCTATCTGGTTAGAGACCGGTTGCTGATCGGCTGCCGTTCACCCGGATTTGAGCCTTTCAGTAGATATGTGAAGATATGTAAACTGTGGATCATGCTCACCCGAAACCGTCTATACGGACTGATACTAACCCTTGCAGCTGCATCTTACGGCCTGCTCGGCTATCTCCATTTCGGGGGTAGTGGCGGCCCCTCGGCTGAACTGTGTCCCATCAACCGGGTGACCGGTATCCCGTGTCCATCCTGCGGCACCGCCCGGTCGGTCATACAGATCACAGAGGGCAGTATGCTCGGTGCCTTGTGGACCAACCCGCTGGGTTTTCTTGCGGCGACCATGTTGGTTATCATCCCGCTTTGGGCCGCATACGACCTGGTGCGCGGCCATGATACCCTGTACCGCCGGTTTCGGAAAGGTGAGGAGCTGCTGGTCCGAAGCCGGTGGTTGGCCTTTCTTCTCGTACTGCTGATCCTGGCCAATTGGGGTTGGAACATCGCTAAGGGGCTCTGAACTCAATTCTGATATTAGTTTGGTATCACAAACGGATTATACGATTGAAATCTTCAAACGGGGTATGATGCAAACGTCACAAGCAATCCAGCACCATCCAACAAACCTTTTCGAATCCTGAAACAGTAAGGGACGAACAACATGCTTCAGCACCCGTCATTTGCATACGAACCGACCGAATCCGAGAGGGAGAAGGCATCCAACAGTTACCTGATGTCGCTGATCGCCATCATGGTCGGCATGCCAATGCCCATTGTAAACCTTCTTGCCACCGGAATTTTTTACCTCGGAAACCGGCGCGGCGGCTATTTCACCCGATGGCACTGTACGCAGGCCATGCTCTCGCAGATCACCATTTTCGTTGTAAATGCAGCGGCCGTTGGATGGACGCTTTATATCGTTTTCGGGGTGGGGGAGCTCAGCAATTACTATGTCGCTTACCTGATCACCGCCCTTCTTATCAATCTGGTGGAATTCATTATGACCATATACACCGCGGTCAAAACCCGGAAGGGGATCCATGTCGAGTGGTGGTTCTGGGGACCGATGACCAATGCCATCTGCAGGAAGTGACATGAAATGCCCATGACCGGGCCGGCGCCCGGACACACAGGCGCATGATTAAATACGGTCATGGCATTACATCTGACATTATAAAATCGAAACATTTAAACAGATGAAACGAACATGACAGCCTTCAGCTGACCCACATGAGCGTGATTATATCCCGTCATGTGAGTTCATTCTGACCATATGAATCGAAATTGATATAAACAGATGAAAAAAGCTGCCATCCAACTGGGTATATCACTGTTGCTATTTGCCGCAATCTGGTTTGCCTTGAGCCGGTTTGACTTTGTGGGCGATGCCACCACGGAGACCATCGGTCGCGATACCGAAAACAAGCTGGGCGACCTGTTGCTCAAACAGCTTGATATGAAATATCCCCGATCGGGAAACGACTCTCTTCGGGTCGTGATCGATCAGATCCACCGGCGGATCTGTGAAGCCAATGACATTGATGCGGACTCTATCTCCATCCACGTATACCAAAGCTCCGTGATCAATGCAGCCGTGCTCCCGGGCAGCAACATCATCATTTTTACCGGACTGCTGGATGCCACTGAAAACGCGGAGGAATTTGCGGGAGTGCACGCCCACGAACTGGGTCATATCACCAAGAATCATGTCTCGGAACGCATGCTCGCCGAATTCGGCACGACCCTCCTGCTCATGATGAGCGGCATGGATGCGGGATCGGAGGTGCTGTCCAACCTGCTCCGTATCCTCACGACCACGGCTTTCAGCAGGGACCAGGAGCGCGAGGCGGATCAAAAGGCCGTGGAATATCTCACAGCGGCAGAAATTGATGCTGTGCATCTGGGTAACTTTTTGCTGCGCATTTCCACACGGGAATCGGGAAAAAGAGCTCCGGAGTGGATCAGCACACACCCGGATTCGCGAAATCGGGCGGCAGAGATCTTTGATCAAAGGGAGAAAACGAGGGAAAGAGTGACAAGTGACGACAATCACTTCGAAACATTATACCCCGATGACTGGTCAGAACTGATGGATTTGCAATGATGTGCCATATATCTGGCGCTGATTGGCTGTCATAAATAGCCAGACAGCCGGACTCACTTCCATTTTTTGAATGGCTTCCTGATCAGGCTTGAATTGTAATAGCGCGCATCCCCGGTCACCTCCTCACCCAGCCAATCCGGCTTTTCGAAGTGCTCATCGACTGACTGCAGTTCTACTTCGGCTATTACCAACCCTTTGTTATCCCCATGAAACTCATCCACTTCATAGGTGTAATCGCCTTGCTTCACAAAGTAGCGCGTCTTGTCTATGAAACCGGGCTCACAAATGCTGAGCAGCTTCTCTGCTTCATCCACAGGGATTTCACGCTCCCATTCGTACCGGCTGACACCCGATGCATCCGCGATTCCCTTGATCGTAAGAAATCCCTTGCCCCCCATTACGCGGACACGCACTGTTCGCTCGGGCAACAATGAAAGATAGCCCTGCCGAATCCTTGCCTGACTGTTTGCACGATTCTTGAAATCTCCGTCAACCAGAAACTTGCGCTCTATTTCCTGTGCCATCTGAGGTCATTTTTCCTTTGAAATTACCATGAGCATTCTGCTGCTTACCATCGGATCATAATTGCTACCCTGGTAATTTCCCCTGACGTCTGTTAAGATCATGCCCCGTCCGGCAAATGCCCTGATAAACCAGTCGATGTCGTAGAGCTTCACGCGCTCCTGAAAATACATCGAGTGCCGGCCGTCAGACGGGACAAAGGATATCGATTTGATGACCATGTCCTTTTCGATGTTCCTGTGGATCAGGCAGGTCATGTCCCCGATGGCAATCTTCTCTACAGGCACAAGGTTCCTGCGCACGTAACCGGGATTCAGGTAGTCCATGACCAGGTATCCTTCCTCTTTGGCATTCCTGCACATATTGGCAATAACACTCAAATTGTCATCGTCATTTTCAAAATAACCGAAGCTTGTGAAGAGGTTGCAGACCAGATCGCAGGGATCACCCTTCCAGGTGCGCATGTCCCCGATCTCAAACCGGGCGTGCATGGCCTTTTCCTCCGCTGCCCTCTTCCTCGCTTTATGTATGGCCCTGGGCGACAGGTCCACCCCGGTCACACTGTAGCCCTTTTCAGCCAACAGCAGTGAATGCCGTCCGCGGCCGCATCCCATATCCAGGACATCCGGAAACTGTTCAGGTGGCAGCAATCCCGCTATCCAGCCAACCAACTGCGCCGCTTCGGCATCATCCCTGCCGGCATAGAGCTGTTCGTACAGCGGACTGTCGAACCACGATTCGAACCAGGAGTCGGAAGAAGTCATTTTAATTCATTTTTTGACAGCAATTGCCTGCCAAAGTAAGAATTAAAGCAGAAAAAAATCGAAATCATTGTATTTTCGGGCATGTCCTTCCAGAATAAACTTCTTTCCGCTGTCCGAAACTCCGGATCGGTATTATGTACCGGGCTGGATCCGGTTCCGGAGGCTATGCCGCCGGAATTGCGCCATCAGTACGATTCGGACCGCGACCTGATTCCGGCTTACTGCCGGCGTATCATCGAGCAGACCAAAACCGGCACGGCCGCCTACAAGCTGAACCTGGCCTACTTTGAGGCGATCGGCCCGGAGGGCTATATTATCCTGGACGAAGTGCTGGATGCCATTCCTTTCGGCAAGGTCACCATCGCCGATGCCAAACGGTGCGATGTTCCCCACAGCAACGAACAATACAAGGTGGCCTTTTTTGACCGCCTGGGATTCGATGCCATAACCCTTTCCCCTTTCATGGGCACCGACACGCTGGTTCCGTTCCTGGGGGATGCCTCGCGGGCCGTGTATGCC
Organism: Cyclonatronaceae bacterium; assembly: GCA_046483675.1. GTDB lineage: Bacteria > Bacteroidota > Rhodothermia > Balneolales > Natronogracilivirgulaceae > SKNL01. The sequence goes on along the minus strand of JAWOCT010000139.1, from coordinate 23,787 downwards.
CTTACGCTGACGTCCAATCCCGGCGCTGCCGAGTTGATGACCCGGCCTTATGACAGTGCCCCCTCCCTTAGTGCGCATGTGGCCTCGCTGCTGCGGTCATGCGCCGCCGGTCATCCCGGCGCCCTGGGCATGGTTATCGGAGCGACCCAAAGCGAAGTATACGGACCGGTCATGGAGGCTTTTCCCGAAGCTCCGCTGCTGATACCCGGTATCGGTGCGCAATCCGGCTCAATTCCCGATCTGGAGCGGCAGCTGGCCGAACATCATGGCATCCCCCTGATCAATGTCAGCCGCGGGCTGTCCACTATCGACCCGGAAAAAGACGAACCCTGGGACGTGCAGATCGCAAATAACACGGCCCGCTTCAGAAAAGCGTTACAGGGCATTTCGGCACGGTACCTTGGCGAGCCGGATCCCCCCATCCAACCATCCCGATCCGAAACCTGAAGCACTACCCCAAACCTGAACCAGCACTATCCCGTACCTGAACTGCTACCATCCCAAACCTGAACAGGCACAGTCCGGAAACCGGGCCGCCACTGTTCGAAGTCTGAACAGCCATTTTCCCAAACACAGGCCGCCGCAACCTGAAACCTCAATCTACAGCGTCTCAAAACCATAACCGATCATGACAAAACCGCATGTGATCATCTATACCGACGGCGCCTGCAGCGGCAATCCCGGTCCGGGAGGATGGGGTGCCCTGTTGCAGTGGAACGGACGCGAAAAAACGATCAGCGGCGGTGAGCCGACAACGACCAACAACCGCATGGAACTCACGGCGATCATCGAGGCCCTGCGCACCCTCAAACGCCCGTGCCGCGTGTCCATACACAGCGACAGCGCCCTCATCATCAACGCCTTCACGCAGGGGTGGGTGGACAACTGGCTGCGCCGGGGCTGGAAAAAGGCAGACAAAAAGCCTGTGGAAAACCGGGACCTGTGGGAACGGCTGCTGAAAGCCATGCGCCCGCACGACGTGGAGTGGGTCAAGGTCAAAGGCCACGCCGACGACGAGCGCAACAACCGGGTGGACCGGCTGGCCGTGCAAGCTTGCAAAACCGTTCAGGGTTCCTGAGGACAGAGGATGCGGCCTGCGTCCGGTGCATGGCGTCAACCGTCATTCCTGACTGCGCGTCTCATCCGCCGATCTGCTCCCATTGATAGCGGGCATAGGGCTTCAGATGCAGGTCGTCGTACATCCCTTCCCGGGCCTTAAACCAGCCGGTGACGGCGATCATGGCGGCGTTGTCGGTGCAGTATTTGGGGTGCGGGATGTGCAGCGAAACCCCTAGTTCGTCCGCCATTTTCCGGGCTTTCTCCCGCAGCATGGAGTTGGCTGAAACGCCGCCGGCTATGATCACGCTGTTGACACCCGTTTTCAGGACGGATTGGCGCAGCTTGTGGATAAGCACGTCGGTAATGGCGGCCGAAATGCTTGCGCAAAGGTCGCTGAGGTTATCCTGAAGAAACCGGTCGCGGTCGGCTTCCGGGATATCCTTAAGATAGTAAAGGACCGATGTCTTGAGTCCGGAAAAGCTGAAATCCAGCCCCTTCTTCATCATGGCCCTGGGAAAGTCGTAAAAGGATGGATTCCCTTCCCGGGCCAGGCGGTCGATTTCGGGTCCGGCGGGATAGGCCAGCCCCAGCAGCTTGCCGATCTTGTCGAAAGCCTCGCCGGCGGCATCGTCGCGGGTCTGTCCCATCAGGGTATGCCGGAGCGGGCGGACGACATGGAATATCTGGGTATGTCCACCCGAGACCACCAGGCTTACGAAGGGAAGCTGCGGTTTCTCGTCGATGAAGGTGGCGTAGATGTGCGCATCGATGTGATTGACTCCGATGACCGGTTTTTCCCACTGGATTGCAAGGCCTTTGGCAAAACAGAGGCCTACGAGCAGCGAGCCCATCAGTCCCGGACCTTCGGTTGCGGCAATAGCCGTAATGTCCTCCTTTTGCACACCGGCCTGTTCCATGGCCCGGGATACGGTGGGCCAGATCACCCGCTCATGAGCGCGGGAGGCCAATTCCGGGACGATACCCCCGAAATCGACATGCTCACTCTGGGATGCGATCACACTGGAAAGCAGCTCCCTGCCGTCATATACCGCGGCGGCCGTCTCGTCACAGGATGATTCTATCCCCAGTACCGCCATAAGCCGGCCGTATTCGGTTGCCTGTTCAGTTTCTGGTGTATACACCCGGATTGGCGCCGGCTGCCGCAACGCCACCACCATGTCCAAGCGAGTAGACGGGCTGGCTCGAGAGTCCATCGAGTTCCCAGGTAGCCCCTTCATCTGCCGAAGCATACACTCCGTTGCGGGTGGCGGCATAGATCACACCCTCACCGGTAGTAACGAGATCGTAGACCTCCGTATCGGCAAACTGGTTGCCGGTCTCCTGCCAGCTTTGTCCTCCATCTTCGGATCGGTACACCCCATTTTGTGTGCCAGCGTACAGCAACTCGTCGGCCGTGGCCGCGAACGCATTGGTACGCACATGCGGGAAGCCGCTTTCTGCCGGCATCCATTGCCCGCCGCCGTCTTCGGAACGGTAGATCCGGTTGGCCACGCCAGCAAGGACGGTGCCGTCAGCCAGTTGACTCAGGGCATAAGCAAAGCTGATCGATAACCCTTCGCTGGCCTCCTGCCAGGACGATCCGTTGTCATCGGACACATAGATCCCGCCAACCAGTGTGGCAGCGAAGACAAGACCCTCTTCATGGACCAGTACCGACTGCACGCGGGTTTCTTCCATGCCACCGGAGGTGCGCTGCCAGCTCCGGCCATTATTATCGGACCGGTACACCCCGTTTTGTGTGGCAGCAAAGTAGGTCCTGCCGGAACCATGTGCGAAATCGTAGACAGATACGTTTTCAAGGTTGCTCTGCAACCAGGATTGGCCGCCATCGTTGGAGAAAAGGATTCCCTGGCCCAGTGTACCGGCCAGCATCAGTCCGTCACCGGAGAGGTGCAGGGCCCGGACCGATCCGCCGTACGGACCGTCTGTATGGGTCCACGAGCCGCTTTGAGCCTCCGAGGCGGAGTAGGTGGTAAAAACCAGTGTCAGTACAAAAAGTGAGGTAATGGTTGCGAGTTTCATAGGTGTTCATCCTTTTGGGTGATGGGCCAGTGCCTTGCAGCCGTGATCGTCCGCGAACGCCATGATGCAAACACTATGCTGCAAACGCCATGCTGCAAACGCCATGTTGTAAAGAAGCATGCATGCATAAAAGATAACGTTTACCGGGAAATATCCGAATGATATTCTCATCAATTCCGGTTTACTTAGTGCCGGTATACAGATACTTTTGAATCCTCCTTACCGTTAGTTATCCGACATGCCCAAAAATGCCATAATTATTCGGGGTGCACGCGAGCACAACCTGAAAAATCTTGATCTGGACATACCGCGCGACCGTTTTGTGGTCATTACCGGCATATCCGGTTCGGGCAAGACCTCCCTGGCGTTCGATACCATCTATGCCGAAGGGCAACGCCGCTTCATGGAATCGCTTTCGGCCTATGCCCGGCAGTTCCTGGGGATGATGGAGCGGCCCGAGACGGATTTCATTGACGGCCTCTCACCGGTGATTTCCATCGACCAGAAGACCACCAGCCGGAACCCGCGTTCCACCGTCGGCACCGTCACCGAGATCTACGACTATCTGCGCCTGCTGTTCGCCCGTGCAGGCACGCCCTTCTCGTACCTGACCGGCAACCGCATGCAGAAACAGACCCCAGAGGAAGTGGTGGCCAGCATCCTCGACCTGCCACAGGGTACGCGGGCCTATTGCCTGGCACCGGTCGTACGGGGCCGCAAAGGGCACTACCGCGAACTTTTCGAACAGACCCTCAAACAGGGGTTCATCCGGGTGCGTATCGACGGCACCTTCCACGAGCTGGAATCCGGCTTGCAAGCCGATCGCTACAAGACGCACAACATTGAAGTGGTGGTAGACCGGTTTGTCGTCTCTGAAAACAGCCGGAGCCGGATCGGACAAAGCGTCCAGGTTGCCCTGGATATGGCCGACGGGAACCTGATCCTTGCAGTGGAGGATCCGGAGAGTGAATCCGGTTTCCGCGACCTGCTCTTCTCGCAGAACCTGTTCGACCCCGAAAGCGGATTGTCGTACGACGAGCCGGCGCCCAATCTCTTCTCGTTCAACTCCCCGTTCGGCGCGTGTCCCGACTGCGGCGGTCTCGGGTACCAATACGACGTGGATCCGGACCTGGTCGTACCCAATCCCCGGCAAAGCATCGCCGAAGGCGGGGTGCGTTTCCTGGGAAAACCACGCGGCATCTTCGTTTTCAAACAGCTCGAAGCGGTCTTTCGGGCGCACGACGTTTCCTTCCAGACCCCCTTTGGTGAACTGCCCGAGGAAGTGCGTAGCATCGTGATGAACGGCAGTGGTGATCGCCGGTACGATGTTACCTATGACTTCCGGGACAGCAGCGTCACCTACAAGCATGCCTTCCCCGGAATATGCACGCTCATCCGGGAACAGTACGAATCCTCCAAATCCGCTGCGCAGCGCGAAAAGGCCCGTGCCTTCATGAACCGTGTGACCTGTCCGTCCTGCGGCGGCGGCCGGCTCAAGAAAGAAGCCCTGTCCTACCGCATCGGCACATACAACATTCATGACCTGGTTCGGATGGATATCCGTTCGCTCCGGCGCACCGTAGACCGGCTTGAACTTTCCGATCGGCAGCGGGTCATCGCATCCCAGATCGTCAAGGAGATCCGCGACCGCCTCGATTTCCTGCTCAACGTGGGGCTGGACTACCTCTCGCTGGACCGCGAAGCCCAGACGATCAGCGGTGGCGAGGCGCAGCGCATCCGGCTGGCCACACAGATCGGCACCCAGCTTGTCGGCGTCCTTTACATCCTCGACGAACCCAGTATCGGACTGCACCAGCGTGACAACATCAAGCTCATATCCTCCCTCAAGCAGCTCCGCGACCTGGGGAACAGCGTGATTGTGGTAGAGCATGACCGTGAAACCATCGAACACGCCGATTACGTAGTGGATCTGGGTCCGGGCGCCGGGCGTTTTGGCGGGCATATCGTATCCCAGGGCCGGCCGGATGAGCTCGATCCCGCCTCCATGACCGCCCGGTTCATGCGCTACGAGGAGACCATCCCCCTGCCGGTCGAGCGCCGCAAGGGCAAAGGCACCCATCTGGTGCTGAAGGGTGCGCGGGGGCACAACCTGAAATCCGTGGATCTTGACCTGCCGCTGGGGACGTTCACCTGTGTCACCGGCGTGAGCGGGAGCGGTAAAAGCTCGCTGATCAACCAGACCGTCGTTCCGCTGCTCGGTTCCCATTTTTACCGTTCCCGCAGCGTGCCGCTCCCATACGATGAAGTGCAGGGCCTGGAGCATCTCAACAAGATCATCTCGATCGACCAGAGTCCGATCGGACGCACGCCACGATCCAATCCGGGCACCTACACCAAGGTGTTCGACATCATCCGGTCCCTCTTTGCCGAGCTTCCGGAAGCCAAGATCCGCGGTTACGGCCAGGGGCGATTTTCCTTCAACGTCAAGGGTGGCCGCTGTGAGGCCTGCACCGGTGACGGCGTCAAGAAGATCGAGATGAATTTCCTGCCGGATGTCTATGTCACCTGCGAGAGCTGCAAGGGACGGCGCTACAACCGCGAGACACTGGACATCCACTACAAGGGTAAAAACATCGCCGACATCCTCGAAATGCGCATTGAAGAGGCATCCGAATTCTTCGATGCGGTCCCCCGGGTCAGGCGCATCCTGGAAACCCTGAATTCGGTCGGTCTGGGCTACCTGACCCTGGGCCAGTCCAGCACCACCCTGTCCGGCGGGGAGGCGCAGCGCATCAAGCTGGCCCGCGAGCTGTCGAAGATCGGCACCGGGGACACCCTGTACGTGATGGATGAGCCGACGACCGGCCTGCATTTTCAGGACGTCACCATGCTTGTCAATGTCATCCAAAAGCTGGTCGACAAGGGGAATACCGTGGTGGTCATCGAGCATAACCTCGACCTGATCCAGGCTGCCGACTACATCATCGACCTGGGACCGGAAGGCGGCGACCAGGGCGGCGAAATCGTTGCCACGGGCACACCGGAAGAGGTCGCCAGGGTCGAGACCTCCTATACCGGAACGTACCTTCGTACAGAGCTGAAACACGCCCACCGACATCAGAAATCCTTTGCCTGAGGCCTTGTTTTTCAGTATATTCACGGCTGATGTCATTCTTCCGTTCACATATCATAAAAGTACCCCTTCTGCTTCTGATCGTCACGGGTATCATCTTCATTGCATGGCCCCGGGAAGATCGCACACCGGCTGGTGAATCGGTATCCAGCTGGCTGCTCAGTCTGCGGACTGATACCGACAACCCCCATGTCCATAACAAAATCCACTCCCTTCGCGGAGAGGATGGCGACATTCCCGGGCTGTTGCGGAAAGCCTCCACCATTGTAGGGCAGCATCAGGACGATTTTGAGTTGCCGGTGGATGCAGACAATGCAACGGACGATGATATCTATAATACCCTTCTTTTAAAATGGACGCTCCATCAGCAGGAGTCCCCTGCCGATTCACTGTTGCTGGCTGAACGGCAGGCTCAGGTCCCGCCGGCCAGTGAAAAGGATGACAAAACCCTTTGGAGCCAGATCACCAGCTCCATACAGTTCGTTGTCGGGGCCTATGGGAGGATCAGTGAAGCGGTGGATTACATCCGCATGATCCTGCGTCCGCTGACGGGCGGCATTGCCATCAACGCCCCGTAGCACCCGGACAACACGAGGTGCTCCGGCACTACGGCCACGGACCCTGACCGGCATTCAAGCCCATCCACCCGGTTACAGCGGCCGACAACACGGATCCCGATCCCGCTTCTCTCGAATCCATTCTTTGCGGAATCTGGATATACGTCATGCGACTGAATGTTATGAGCCCGTCGTTGCCGCAACTGAAACACCCCTTATGTTATTTACCCTTATTAACCAAGCAGAACCCAATCGATCATTATGAAAGGAAATGGAACCAAACTGGCTTTTATCGTCGCCTTCCTGGCTCTGACGATTTACTATCTGTTCCCCTCATTCCAGTACTGGCTGGAAATGCGGAATGTAGACAACATGCCCGAAGAAGAGCGCGTAGAATACATGAGCGAGAACGAAGTCCGCATCGAAAACATGCGTGAGGAGGTCCTTACGCTTGGTCTGGATCTCCAGGGCGGCATGCACGTAACCCTGGAGCTGGCCACCAACCGGCTGATCCGTGAACTTTCCGGAGAATACGCCGATGACTTTTTCAACGAAATCCTCAGTTTTGCTTCGCAGCGGGCGCGGGAAAACAACACGGATGTGATCGATGAGTTTGTCATGGCATTCGAAGAAGAGGACGAGGATGCGCGGCTGAGCCGCTACTTCCGATCCGACGCCGACAACATCACCCGAAGGTCCACGAACGATGAAATCCAGATGTGGCTGCAGGAGCAACGCGATGCGGCCGTGGACCGGGCCATTGAAATCGTCCGGAACCGGGTCGACCGGTTTGGCGTCACCGAGCCCTCCATTGTTCGCCAAGGCAACAACCGCCTGGTCGTAGAGCTGCCCGGAGTGACCGATGAACAGCGGGTGCGCGATCTGCTTCGCGGAACAGCCCGTCTGGAATTCCGCCTGACGGCCGACCCCGACGACCTGCGCCACTCCCTGGAGCGCATCATCGCTCACTTCGAGCCCGAAGAGGATGAGTTTGATCTGGAAGAGCAGTGGGACGATATCGACATGGAGGGGCAGGATAACCCCTTGCTGGATGTGATGATGCCTCAGGGGCAGGGCGTGACATTCGGCTCGGCGGCCGGACCCGACACGGCCGAGGTGAACCGCTTGCTCAGCCAGCAGGAAGTACAGCGTCTTCTGCCGCGTGACATCACGCTGATGTGGACGGCCAATCCGCAATTCGATACGGAAGGGCAAAGCTATTATTCGCTCATCGGCGTACGCCGCCAGGTGGAACTGACCGGCGACGTGGTCACTGAGGCACGTCCCACTTTCGACCAGCACACCAACCGTCCCGAGGTCTCTATGACCATGAACCGGCAAGGGGCACGGATATGGGCGCGCGTAACGGGCGCCAACATCGGCCGGCCCATCGCCATTGCACTCGACGGGGTCATCTACTCTTATCCTGTCGTTCAGGGGCAGATCACGGGAGGACGTTCCTCCATCACCGGTCTGGCCAGCAGCGCTGAAGCGGAAGACCTTGTAAACATCCTCATGTCGGGTGCTTTGCCCGCACCGCTTGAGATCGTCCAGGAGCGTACGGTGGGTCCGAGCCTCGGTGAAGCCTCCATTCGCGCCGGTTTCAATTCGGCCCTGTTCGGATTGATACTCGTGGTGCTGTTCATGATATTCTACTACCGGACCGGCGGTGTTATCGCCGATATCGCCCTGGTCCTCAACATCATTTTCATCATGGGTATACTGGCGGCCTTCAAAGCCACGCTCACCCTGCCCGGTATCGCCGGCATCGTGCTCACCATCGGTATGGCCGTGGATGCCAACGTGCTTATCTTCGACCGGATCCGCGAAGAGCTGCGCGCAGGTAAAAGTCTCATAGCTGCCATCGACAGCGGATACGCCAATTCCATGAGTGCCATCCTCGACGCCAACATCACCACGTTCCTGACGGCCGTGATCCTTTTCAGCTTCGGTGTAGGCCCGATCAAAGGCTTCGCAATCACCCTAATGGCCGGTATCGCCGCTTCCCTGTTCAGTGCGATCATCATCACGCGCGTGATCGTTGACTGGATGACCAAAGACAAGAAGTGGAGCATCAGCTACGGTTGATCCCTGCCTGAATCACGATATTTTCCATCTCCAAATTATTTGCACACATGAGACTTTTTGAAAGCGCCAACTACAACATCATCCCTTACCGCAAGGTGGGATACTTCATTTCGGGGACGCTGATCCTGCTGTCCCTGATCGCCATATTCGGCCGCGGACTGCAGTACGGCATCGATTTCCGCGGTGGTATCGAGGTCATCCTTGAATTCGAGGAACCGGTACCGGTCGAGGATATCCGTGCCGAACTGAGCTCTCCCCTGGGTACCATGCCCGAGATCCGCCGGTTGGGTATTGGACGCGACATGCTCATCCGTGTGGATACCGAGCTTCCCACTTCCGAAGTGCAGGAGATCGTCACCTCCACAGCTGCTTCGCTGTACCCGGGCAATCCCTCCAAAATCATACAGACCGAGACGGTGGGACCCAGCTTTGCCGACGACCTGCGCAACGCGGCCCTGATGTCGATCATCTTTGCCCTGATCGTCATTTTCCTTTATATCCTCATCCGCTTCAAGAAATGGTCCTACTCGGCGGGTGCGGTGGCGGCACTGGCCCATGACGTCATCATCACACTGGGGATATTCACCATCCTGCACGGACTTGTGCCCTTCAGTCTGGACATCAACCAGGTGCTGATCGCGGCGTTCCTGACCATCGTGGGATATTCGCTCAACGACACGGTGGTCGTGTATGACAGGATCCGGGAGAACTCCCTGATCTTCAAGACAGAAAGCTTTGACAAGATGGTCAACCGCAGTATCAACAATACCCTGAGCCGGACCGTGATAACCTCACTTACCACCTTGTTTGTAGTCACGATACTGTTTATTTTCGGAGGGGATGTCCTGAAGGGCCTCTCTTTTGCTCTGATCTTAGGGGTGTTGCTTGGAACCTACAGTTCGATCTTCGTCGCAAGTTCACTCCTGGTTGACCTTCAGCTCAAGACCCGAAAAAACGTGGCCTGATGGCCAAGTTCAACGCAACTTAACCTGATTTTCCTATGAGCTTCAATATTTCCGAGCGATACAACTGTGTCGTGATCGAATTCAAAGGTAATGTCATGGGTGGACCGGATGCCCTTAACCTCAATGAAAAGCTGCATGAGCTGATCGATCAGGGCAAAAAAAATGCCGTTGTTGACCTGAGCCGGGTGAAGTTCATGAATTCCTCCGGCCTGGGCATGATGATCGGTGCATTGACCACCATGCGCAATGCCGGCGGTGACCTGCGCATCGCCAATGCCACCGACAAAATCGAAAGCCTGCTGATGATCACCAAGCTTATCACCGTTTTCGACCATTACCGGTCGCTTGACGAAGCAGTGAAATCATTTTCCAGCCAGGAAAAATAGGCTCTGCCAACCTGTACAATTTTTACCGGATTAAAAATGGAGGTGCTGCGGCACCTCTTTTTTTGACCATAACCCAACTCACTATACTATTGCCATGTCCGTTCGCATCGTAATCGGCGCCCAATGGGGCGATGAGGGCAAAGGTAAGATCGTCGACCTGCTCAGTGACCAGTCTGACTATGTAGCGCGGTACCAGGGCGGTGCCAACGCCGGTCACACCCTCAAGTTTGACGGGGAAACCCATATCCTGCACCTGATCCCCTCCGGAATCTTTCACGGCAACACCACCTGTATCATCGGCAACGGAGTGGTCATCGACCCCCTCACCCTGCTCGAAGAGATTGACATGGTGAAGGGCACCGGGGTAGACATCAACGGCCGGCTGCTGATCAGCGAAACGGCCCATGTCATCCTGCCCTATCACAAAAACCTGGACAAAGTCGGTGAAGTCGCCCTGGGTGGGAAAAAAATTGGTACCACCGGACGCGGTATCGGTCCGGCTTACGTGCACAAGATCGCCCGTGTTGGTATCCGCATGATGGATCTGGAGGATCCGGATTCCCTTCGGAAAAAAATGGAAACCAATCTGCAGGAGATCAACGCCAAGCTGTCCGCTTACCGGTCCGAGCCGATGGCGCTGGAAGAGATGTTCGAACAGATGTTCGAAGCCGGCAAAAAGCTCCGGCCCTTCATCTGCAATACTACTGACCGGTTCCACAGGGCGCTGGCGGCGGGACGCGATATCCTGCTCGAAGGCGCCCAAGGCGCCCTGCTCGATATCGACCACGGAACCTATCCCTACGTTACATCTTCATCGCCCGTCTCCGGCGGGGCGTGCATCGGCACCGGCATACCGCCGACAGCGATCGATCACGTGATGGGGATCACCAAAGCGTACTGCACACGTGTGGGCAACGGTCCGTTCCCCACCGAGCTTGAAGATGAAACCGGTGACAAGCTCCGCGATGCCGGACATGAATTCGGATCCACCACCGGCCGGCCCAGAAGGTGTGGATGGATCGATCTGGTGGCCCTTAAATACGCCGTGCAAATTAATGGCATCAACGAACTGGTGATCACCAAGCTGGATGTGCTCGACCACTTTGACACCATCCGGGCTTGCACATCCTACAAGATCGACGGTGAGGAGCACAGGATGTTCCCGCTCCGACCGCGCGAGCTGGAAAAAGTGGACCCCGTCTACACCGAATACGAAGGATGGAACACATCCACCCGTCAGTTCAAAACCTATGAGGAGCTGCCATCCGCGACCCGGACCTACCTCGAGGCCGTATCCGAATACCTTGACGTGCCGATCAAAATTATATCCACCGGTCCTTCACGTGATGAGACCATCATAACCGGTGAACTGTAACCCGGGGACATGTCAGACGTTTTCCATGTGACCTACCTGCTCACTCTGGAACCCGGCGATTCGCCGGAGGTGCACGTCCGTGCCCTGCAACTGGAACAAAGCGCCGAGCTTCCGGGGTCGGTTGTCACGTCACTGGGCATGCAACACGTTACCGGGTCGGTGACCAAACAGGAACAGATCGGAGAAAACCGGTATCGTGTGACTATTGCCTGGCCGTCTGGCAACCACGGCGGGGAGATTACGCAGTTCCTGAATGTGCTTTTTGGCAATATTTCATTGAAGCGGGGCATCGCGATCACCGAGATCCGATGGGAGGATGCGGCCGGTCTCTTTGGCGGTCCGGCATTCGGGATTGAGGGCATTCGCCGGAAGTGGGGGGTCCCTGAGCGCGCGCTTGCATGCACAGCGTTGAAGCCCATGGGATGTACCACCGCACGGCTGGCCGATCTTGCCTATCGTTTTGCGCTCGGCGGCATCGACATCATCAAAGACGACCACGGCCTGGCCGGCCAGCCCTCCGCCCCGTTTCCGGAACGGGTCAGGGCATGCGTGGATGCACTGGACCGGGCAGCACAGAAAACAGGTCATCGCTCCCGTTACTTCCCGAACATCACCACGGATCCGCACCGGGTTACCGAACGCTACGAACAGGCGGCCGAACTGGGCGCCGATGGCGTTCTGCTGATTCCACTGTTAACGGGTCCGGCCCTGATGCATAATCTGGCACGGCATGTTACGGAACTGCCGATCATGGCGCACCCGGCTTTCAGCGGTACTTTTGTTGCCGACGTGTTGACGAACCGGGCCGGTGAACGTCCGCACGGATTTGAACCGGGATTGTTGTACGGCGGACTGATGCGGGCACTGGGAGCAGACTTTACGATTTATCCCAACACAAGCGGTCGGTTTTCCTTCCGGGAAGAAGAATGCGCATCCATCAACGTCCACGCCCGCCGGCCCGATGTGCCGTTTGCATCGTGTTTCCCCACGCCGGGTGGCGGGATACAACGCGACCGGATGTCCGTATGGCTTCAATTGTACGGCCGCGACACGACCTTTTTAATGGGTGGAAGCCTCTTCGAAGACCCGTCGGGCATTGAAGCGGCCTCTCGTGCGTTTATGGAAACACTCGGCGCCTGATATGCCGATTCAATGGCTGTACTGATTCAATAGTTATACTGAGTCAATGGCTATCCCGGCTCAATCACTATCCTGATGCAGTCACTATGAAAAATCCATCGAAAATCATCCGATCTGAAAATCTGACCTGGCCCGAGCTGGAACGCAGGGAATACAAGGAGACCTCCACCGGATACCGGAACATCGTGCGGTACGTGCTGCTCGGGGAGAAACAAGAAGAGTGCGGATTGAACATGCAGACCCGCTACTTCGAGATCAGCGAGGGTGGATATTCCTCGCTTGAACGGCACCGCCACCCCCACACCGTCGTCATCGTCAGGGGCAAGGGCAGCATGATCCTGGGCGAACGCATCGCTGCGCTTGAATATACGGATGCGGTCTACATTGCGCCCGGGACCGTCCACCAGTTCCACGCCGACCGCGGGGAGCCGCTGGGATTCTTGTGCATCGTGGACCGGTACCGCGATCGGCCGCAAATCCCGAAAGATGAAGACGAACTGGCTGAATGGATAACGGACTCCGAAGTGCGCAAAAAGGCCCGGATCTGAACAGCATCTGAACAGTTTTTTTTGCATCTCTCTTGTTAAATCACCGATTTTCTTCGTATATTTAATTTCTATTGCGAGAATAGCTCAGCTGGTAGAGCACGACCTTGCCAAGGTCGGGGTCGCGGGTTCGAGTCCCGTTTCTCGCTCTCTCATTTTTGTGCTTCATTCCTCCTGAAACCCGTCATTCAGCAATGCTTGACGGGTTTTTTTATGCCTTTTTACCGGAAAACCGATCAAAATCCAACAGGGCAATAATGGTTAAAATGGGTCGAAAATGTCCATGTGCTGGCTACTATATGGCTACTACTTAAAAGCCGGATACAATGGCCAGCCATGCAATTAATGCCGTCAGCGCACCGGCCACTCCATAGCCCAAATCGTAAAAGTCAAAGTATCCGCGCTTGCGGTAGTCCAGGTATTCCTTGAACCACGCCGTATCAGCGGCTGGCACAAAGCCCGAACTGTATGCCAAAGAAACCGCTCGAAAAAGATTTTTTGGTAAACAGCCCAAAAACGGACCGAAAACAAATGGAATTATCTCCGTTTTTTTTGTATATAATAGTTCGAACAATTTTACAAAAGGGCAGGTAACGGACGGCGCTAGAAGAAAATATTGACGCATATCATCTCAAGACCAGAATCAGTACATATTTCAACAGGCCGATTTCCTGCTGGCTCTGTACATCGTATCGACAAAATGTGATCATGCGGTCTGGAAGGCAACTTACGATCCCCGTTTTACTGATAGTCTTTCTATCGGCATCGCGTCTGTACGGTGAACCGGCCTATCGCCTGTACACTACGGAGGACGGCCTTCCCTCTACATTCGTAAAACACGTCACCCAGATCGAGCCGGGGTATATGGCTATTGCCACCGATGACGGTGTGGCCTTCTTTGACGGCTATGATTTTCACACGCGCTGCATTTCCAACGGCCTTCCCGGTCACTTCGTCAAGCAGATCCTGGTGGATGACCGGGGCCGAATCCTGGTTGCCACAGACAAGGGGCCGGGTTATTCTGAATCCTTCAGCGGACAGATACCGGACCGGTTCCACACTCTCCCCTTCGCCCCCCCCGACAATGACTACCGCATCCGCGCGCTTCACCAAACCGGAGACGGCCGCATCCTGATGGCAGGCCAGAACATCGTCTATGAACTCGACCGCAACGACAAAGTCCGTGAAATACCCTTTGCTTTCCAACCGGTGCGCCAGAACAACCTTGTAAGGTCCTTCTCGTTTGAGGACGATGCGCAGGGAGGCGTGCTTATCACTTCCGTTGCCAACAACCTGCTTTATCTTCAACCCGATGATGGCCGCATTGTACGAGTCCGGGGGACCGGGCTTCCTGCCAGCCTGCGGGACATCATGCCTGCCGGTGAAAACCGGTACTGGGTAGGAAGCGACGACGGATTGTTCCTCATTGACTGGGACCCGGAGGGCGCATCGGTCACCGGCCGCCGCCGCGTCCCCGGAACCCGCGGTATCACGATGGACAACCTGGCCACCGGTCCGGACGGTTCGATCTATGCCGGAACCGACGGTTCGGGGCTGTACCGCATCCACCCGGAAACCCTTACCGTCGAACATCGCCGCACGTTCTTCTCTGATTACATCAAGGATGTTTTTTTTGACGAAAAGGGCAATCGATGGATCAGTACCGATCACGGCATCGTCTTCATTCCGCAGGTACCTTTCGGCAATATAGGTTCCGAAGACGGCCTGCCACGGCGTTATGTCACCGGTGTGGTACGGGACGAAACCGGCAGTCTGTGGATTGCCACCCATGAAGGCATCTTTTTCCGGGAAACCCATCTTGCCCCTTTGCGGAAACTGGATTATCTCGACCAGGAATTGATTCCGAGCATTCATTACCAGAAGGAAACGGGCCGTATCTATGTTTTTGCGACGAATGCGATCCATGCCATTGATGTGCAGACACAGCGGGGGCAACGCATCAGGGATTTCGAAACGAGCGTCGATATCATGGGCAGTGTCGTGGACGGTCGGCATATCTGGATGGTCAGCAATACGGGAACGGTGATGATGTACGACCGCCGGCGCGATGATCTTCGCACGCTGGAGGAGGCCGACGGTATCACGCACCCTGTGTCCGGTATCACCCGTACCCGGGACGGCCTCCTTTGGGTTTCGGGTGCTTCCGGTTTTCTGGCCTGGTACCATGCCGGGAGTCAACGCTTTGTCCAGGTGGAACGGGACGTACTGAGCGCCACCGGAAACACCGATGCCCTGTTCAGTTACATCCAGGGCGGCACAAATAATTATTTATGGATCGGCGGGATCAATGGTTTGTACACCTTCGATCCGTTTGCTCCCAATCCCTCGCTGAACAAGGTCATGGACCTGGATGACGGCAATATCCGCTGGATCCGGAAAGACGGTGAGATCATCTGGGCAGGTACCAACCGCTACCTGCACTATCTGAAGGTGGACGGGGATGACAGGATTGCCTTGCATCGCCGATTTTCGACCAAAAGCGGTCTGATTTCCACTAATTTCGGCCATGGCGCTGCTTACCTCGACGATGAAGGTTATTTGTGGATGGGAACCAATGTCGGAGTCACCTACTACAACAACGGACCGGTTCGCACCGAAGCTTCCCCTGTCAGATTGCGTTATTGGAGAGCTGAAAATATGAGGTTTACCACCACCGAAGAGCAAAAGCTGGACAGTGATGTCAACAACTTAACCTTTGCTTTCACCACTCTCGACTTCCCACCCGAAGACATCGTATTCCAAAGCCGGATGCATGGAGGATATTCCGAATGGTCTGAATCCACATCCTCCCCGGTTTTCAGTCAGTTCATCAGGGGATCGGGGCGATACGAATTCCAGGTCAGGGCATCACGGAACTCGACCGACTGGACCGAGCCGTTCGCCGTCAGTTTTGTCATTGCCCGGCCCTGGTGGCAGGGCAACCTGATGATCGGTGTGTACCTGCTGCTACTGGCCGTAGTAGTTTACGGCCTGATGCAATGGAAATCATACCGGTTGCGCGTCCGAAACAAAGAACTTGCCGACGGCGTACGGGAGCATACCCAACACCTTAAAAAGGTGGTCCAAACGCTGGAAGACGAAATCGAACAGCGGGAAGAGGTAGAAAAAGAGCTCCGTGAGACCAACTACACCAATGAGCGGATGATCAAGATCGTCTCCCACGACCTCAGGTCACCGTTTCAGGGGATCCTGGGCTTTGCATCCATGCTTCAGGAGGAATACGAAGAGTTTTCCGACGAGGAGCGCCGGGAAATGGTAGGACAGATCATCAACTCCTCAAATCTGGCCGTTTCACTGCTTAACCAGCTTCTGGACTGGATTTCACTACAAACCGGCAGGATGCCTTTCTCCCCATCCTACCACAATCTGTCGGAGAATGTACAGGAAGTGACCGAACTGCTGAAAAGCCTTGCCGATAGCAAGGACATCCGGCTTGTGACCGGCGTCCCTGATAATCTCACGGTGTATGCCGACCGGACCATGCTCCAGTCCATGTTGCGGAACCTGTTGAGCAATGCCATCAAGTTTACGGGACGGGATGGAAAAATCACCATTGAAGCTGCTGCCACCAACAGCCATGCCGAGATCAGTGTCTCTGACAACGGGGTAGGCATGGATCAGGAGACGCTGGAAAAGATCCTGGCCAAAGAGAAAGCGGTCACGACGAAGGGCACCGGTAAAGAATCCGGCTCCGGTCTGGGCCTGATCATGACCAAAGAGATGATCAACCGTCACGGTGGCGAGTTGACTGGAAAGAGCAAGGTCAACCGGGGAACGACCTTCACCTTCACGCTGCCCCGGAAGAACGACGGGCTGCGCACGGAAGTAAAAAGCGATGAGAGGGACTGATACTTCGAACGGACCATTCCATGTGCATGAAACCTGAATGTGCACAAGCCGGAATGGCTGCGATGAGAGGTTGGTCGGGATGACAGGATTTGAACCTGCGACCTCCTCGTCCCGAACGAGGCGCGCTACCGGACTGCGCTACATCCCGATGTGCCGACGAACAGCAATAGTACGGAACGCCGGCGAGAAAAGAAAGAGCAAATGGGCAGGCAGCCCGAAAAAACTCAGGCTCCGGCCCATTGCACATTGGTCGATCAGTCGATTTTAATGATCAGGTCGGCAGTACGTGCCGAATAACCGGCTTCGTTGTCATACCATCCAACCACCTTCACCATGTTTCCGTCGGCCTTGGTGACGTCGGAATCAAAAATGGTGGAGTGGGAATCGCCAATGATGTCGGAGGAGACAATCGGTTCCTCGGTATACTGAAGGATGCCCTTGAACGAGCCTTCAGCGGCTTTCTTGAAAGCGGCGTTGACTTCATCCTTCGTGACCTCTTTCTTGAGGATCGCCGTGAAGTCGGTCAACGAACCGGTCGCTACAGGAACACGCATGGCGCCGCCGTCGAGTTTGCCGTCGAGATGCGGCAGCACCAGGCCAACAGCCTTGGCCGCCCCGGTCGAGGTCGGAATGATGTTAATGGCAGCAGCGCGGGCGCGTCGCAGGTCCTTATGCGGACTGTCCACGGTAGGTTGGTCGCCCGTGTAGGCATGGATCGTGGTCATGAAGCCTTTTTCCACTCCGAAAGCATCATCAAGAACTTTTACCATGGGAGCAAGGCAGTTTGTGGTGCAGCTTGCGTTGGAATAAATCTCGACATCGTCGGAAATTTCCTTGTCGTTGACACCGATTACGACCGTTTTTACATCACCTTTGGCAGGTGCGGAAATGACGACTTTTTTCGCGCCGGCAGTCAGGTGTTTTGAGGCCGCATCGCTGTTGGTGAAAAGACCGGTGCTTTCGACCACGGTGGTCACACCATCATCGCCCCAGGAAAGATTGGCGGGATCCCTTTCGGCGGTCACTTTAATCTTTTCGCCATTGATGACGAGCTGATTGCCTTCTGCGCGGACTTCACCATCAAATTTACCTTGTATCGAATCATATTTGAACAGGTGCGCGAGCGTCTTGGCGTCGGTCAGGTCGTTAACCGATACGACCTCGATCTTGTCGTTGTAGTTTGCAAGGATGGCGCGGGTAACCAGTCGGCCGATCCTTCCAAATCCGTTAATTCCTACTTTAATTCTTGACATATTACGAGTCCTTTTTTGTTTTTTTTGGTCTGTTGAATAATGGATGTGACTGCTATAGTAACAGCGCAGACATTCAGATAATTCTTTTCTAAAACAATAAAAGGTATCACTAATTGCTGCCTTTTTCAAGCTGCAAAGCATCCATTCAGGTCCTGCGGAACGCCGTTACGGGCCACGCAAAGACAAGTCCAATCGCGGGTAAACACTGTTAGACTGACGAACAAACGGGGGCCTTACCTGGAGAAATACCGGCCTCTCCTGGATGAGTCCTGCATTCCTGTATGGATGCAACTTTATCACTGCCGGGATAAATCCTGATCTTTTTCGGATGAATCCTGATTCTTCAGACAAGTCCTAATCTTTGCCGGATGAATCCTCATCCTCCCCGGAATCATCTTCCAGGTTGATATCGCCGGAGGCATCGGCGTCATCGTCATCCTCATGCACGGGGGGAGGTGCAACGGTGCGCTTCCTCACCCGGCTTTCGGTCGCCCCGGCACTCCGGAGAACCACGGCTACATCCGATTGCTCGTTCTCATTGGCGTGGTTAAGCGCCGTGTTGCCGTTCTTGTCTTTTATTTTGACATCAGCCCCCTGAGAAATCAGGTACCGCACCACATCCAGGTGTCCCTCTCGGGCAGCAAACATGAGTGCGGTCTGTCCCCAGTGCTGGCGTGCGTTGACATCGGCGCCTTTTTCCACCAGCAGCTTGACCGCTTCCAGCTGACCTTCGCGGGCAGCCAGGATTACTGCGAGCGATCCGATCTCGGCGTTGTGTTCAAGCAGCAGGTTCATCATCCTGATGTTGCCGTTCTCTGCCGCCCGGTTCAATGCCGTTCCGCCGATCTTGTTTTTCTCGTTGACTTTCGCCCCTTTTTTAAGCAGAAGTTCCACTGCTTCCAGCTGATTGTTCTGTGCGGCATAGATTAGCGGGGTGGATCCGGTGGCGGAAACCGCATTGATATCGGCACCTGCTTGTATGTGCGCCTTCATCGCTTCCAGGTCGCCTGACTTGCAAGCGTCGATCAAGGACATGGGTTCCATAGGTATACGTATATGTTTAATCCGTGATATTGATGTGATGCAATGATGCAGAGTTGTTGGAAATCTTGCAAGTTTTTTTTCCGGGTGGATAGAAAGCCTGTAAATGTTCCTGAACGTCTAAAAACGGAATAACGTATCCCCGCCAAGTCCATTCAGGAAGTCGTTCCCACTCATCCGTTTGCGGCCTTCCGGCTGCACCTCGATCAGGACAATGCTGCCGTTGTGGCAGCCGGCATAAGCGGCGCCGGCAATGATGGCAGCCCGGCCGGGTTTCAGCGTGATCTGCGGGGCCGGCTCGGTCCGGTATATCTTGATTTTTTTACCGTTCTGCAGGGTCCATGCACCTGGAAAGGGGCTCATTCCGCGAATAAAATTGTGCACATCGGCCAAGTCCCGGTTGAAATCGATGCGGGCATCCTCCGGCGCGATCTTCGGGGCGCGGGTGGCCAGGGTTTCCGGCTGGGGTTGGCCCTCCCGATGGCCCTGCGCGAGCCGGTCGACGGTTCGCACCATGAGGGCGGCCCCGGTTTCCTTCAGGCGATCGTACAGATCTCCGGTGGTCTCCAGCGGTCCGATCGTCGTTTTTTCCCGGGCCAGGATCGTCCCGGTATCCATGCCCTCATCCAGCAGAAAGACCGTGCAGCCGGTCTCGGTCTCCCCGTTGATGACAGCCCAGTGGATGGGCGCCGCCCCCCGGTATTTCGGCAGCAGCGAGGCATGCAGGTTCAGGGAGCCGATCGACGGGATAGCCAGTAACGGCGGGGGGAGCAGTTTGTACGCCACAACGACCAGCAGATCCGGCTTCAGGGAGGCCATTTCCTCATGAAATACCGGGTTGCGCATGTCATCGGCCTCAATGACCGGCAGGGAAAGTTTCACAGCCGCTTTTTTTACGGGCGAGGGGGTGCTTTGCCCGCCCCGGCCGCGGCGTTTGTCGCTGCCGGTGACCACAGCGCGCAGGCGGTGCCGGCTCTGATGAAGCTGCTCAAGGCTGGGCACCGAAAAATCAGGATTGCCCATGAAAACGATATCAAGGGGCCGGAAGCTCATGGTCATCCGCCCTGAATACTGCCATCCGGATGCTTGGGTGCCAGCGCATACTCCGCATGCGCTCGGCCTTCGCGTATCTCTTCCAGTTTTTTGCGGATCAGCCGCTTGCGGAAAGCACCCAGGTAATCAATGAACAGCACGCCTTTCAGATGGTCGTACTCATGCTGTAGCACCCTGGCATACCAACCGCTGTGAATTTCTTCATGCGGCTGGAATTCACGGTCCAGGTACAGGATGCGGATCGATTCAGGCCGGGTGACCTTCTCCCTGAGATCCGGCAGGCTCAGACAGCCCTCTTCGGCATCCCATTTCTCCGGATCGATCGTTTCAACGTGCGGATTGATAAAGACGCCCGGCCCGAGAGATTCTTCATCCTCCTCATCGGTGATGGCGTCGGCATCTACCACGAACAGCTGGAGGGAGACGCCGACCTGCGGGGCAGCCAGACCTACACCGTTGGCCTCGTACATGGTTTCAAACAGGTCATCGATGAGCTGCTGCAGGCCAGGATGGTCCGGGTTTACCGGATCAGCCGGCTTCCGCAACACGGGATCGTCGTAGGTTACGACAGGCAAAACAGGCATTGTTCGATGTATTACTTGGAGTCCAGGTAATTCTGCAGAAGTATAGCCGCCGCCGTTGAATCAATCAACTCCTTGTTGCGGCGCTTTTTCTGACGGGCGCCGGAATCGCGGATCGATTGCCGGGCCAGGGTAGATGTAAACCGCTCGTCGAGGGTCCGGATAGGCACATCGCCGCTTACTTTCTCCAGCCTGGCCAGGAAATGGCGGACCATCGCAACCGAGTCACCTTCTTCTCCGCGCAACGTCAGCGGCCAGCCGACGACAATCAGCTCCACATCTTTCTTGTCGCACAGCCCGGCTATTCTGGCGATGGCCTCCTGATATGAAAAAGTGCCCAGCGGACTGGCCAGGATTCCGGTCCGGTCCGACTGGGCAATACCTACGCGTTTGAGACCGACATCGACACCAAGAATGCGTTTCATGGGTGTCAAGGCAGGCGGGGTTCAGGCTTCTTCGAGATGCTCTTTCTCAAGCGGCTGGCGAAGGAATTCCTTGAGCAGCTTGCTGGGCTTGAAGTGTGTTTTGCGATGTTCGGGCACATAAATGACCTCGTTGGTCTTGGGGTTGCGTGCCTTGGGCTTCGCCTTGGTCACCTTTACTTCAAACACGCCGAAATCGCGGATTTCGATGCGGCAAGTAGGATTTGCTTCCATCATGGTATCGCGGACGGCCTCGATTACGGCGTCCACCCACGGTTCGACCTGAACCATCGGGATATTTTTCTTTTCGGAAATGCGACGTACAATATCTCTTTTTGTGTATGTCATGCCAATAGTGATTAGGATTTGCGGTTGGTTAATAATTGATCGGTAGATCCGGAGTGCGAGGCAACGACAACATGGAAATGTTAGAAAACACCTTGGGACACTGCCTGCCTCCGTTCTGCAGATACATTAGAAATGAAAAACGGGATAATCGTTTGTTAACTATATTATTAATATACAACTAACGAACATTTAATGAAATACGTATAGGTCATTAAATTTTCTTATTCATACCTGTAGACTTCTTTGATACCGTCAACCTTCTGCAGGCGGGCGATGACCTTCTCCAGGTGCCCTATACCGTCCACCATGATGATCAGCGTGCCTTCGAACATTCCGCTGTCGCTGGTCACGTTGATGCTTTTCATGTTGGTCTTGAGGTTTTTGGATATCAGGCTGGATATGTCACTGACCAGGCCGACGCGATCTTCCCCTACAATGCGTATGGCCGCCATGAACTGGGTGCCGGCATTACGGGCCCAGGAAACGTCGACGATTCGCTCACCGTCTGTCTTGATGAGATGGCGGGTGTTCTTGCAGCTGACGCGGTGGATCTTGATGTCGCCCTCGCGGCTGATGAAACCGACCACATCGTCACCGGGAATGGGATTGCAGCACCGGGCAAAGGAGAACCGCACATCGGTCAGCTCGCCGTTGAGGATCAGCCCCGGACTTGCACCTTGCTGGTTGTTGATATCGTAAGCGATCTTGTAGTGATCGGTGGTCGGGGATTCGCGCTCGACGGTTTTGGCTTCGACCTCATCCACCCGTCCCTTGCTCATGTAGCTCTTGACGGCTTTGAGGAGCTTGTTTACGTCAAAAACCCCGGATCCAATGTCGAAGAAAAGATTCTGCAGCGAGGGGTATTTAAGTCGGTTGGCCACCTTGGCCAGTTCCTGGTCGGAGATCTCGATACCGGCACGGTCGGCCCGTTTGTTCCAGATATGGCGTCCGTCGTCGGAGACCTTGCCTTCTTTCTGTTTGATGAACTGCCGCAGGCGCGCGCGCGCCTTGTGGGTAACCACGTCGTTGATCCAGTCCGGGTTCAGGTTGACCTGCTTGCCGGTGATAATCTCGACCTGGTCGCCGCTTTTAAGGCGCTGGCGCAGCGGCACGATTTTGCCGTTGACCTTGGCGGCCAGGGCGCGTTCACCGACCTCGCTGTGGATCTCGAACGCGAAATCAATCGGCGTAGCGCCTTTAGGCAGGGTCTTGAGTTCGCCTTTGGGTGAGAACACGTAGATTTCGTCGGTATACAGGTTGAGCTGGAAATCTTCGACGAATTCGGTGGCAGCTTCCGGACGGGGATTGTCAAGCACATCGCGCACCCAGTTTACAAACCGGTTGATATCCTGCTCCTTGCCCGGACCTTCCTTGTAGCGCCAGTGGGCGGCGAATCCGCGTTCGGCGATTTCGTCCATTTTTTCGGTGCGAATCTGGATCTCCACCTTCTGGCCGGTGTTCGAGATCACCGTGGTGTGGAGCGACTGGTAGCCGTTGGCCTTGGGCACTGAAATGAAGTCGCGGAAGCGTTCTGGTATGGGAGTGTAGGAATCGGTGATGATCGAATAGACACGCCAGCAATCCTCTTTGGTGTGCGGTTCCTGGAGGATGATGCGGATGGCGAACAGATCGTAGATCTCCTCGAAGGGCTTCTGCTGCCGGTTCATCTTGCGATAGATCGAGTAGATATGCTTGGGCCGGCCCTTGATGGTGAACCTGAATCCGGAGGCACGGAGCTGCTCCTCGACCGGTTCCAGGAACTTGCTGATGAAGGCCTCACGCGCATCTTTCTTTTCGCGCAGTTTCCGGGCGATGAACTTGTAGCCGGTGGGGTCCATCGTCTTGAAGCTCAGGTCCTCCAGCTCGCTTTTGATGTTATAGATACCGAACCGGTGGGCCAACGGGGCGAACAGCTCCATGGTCTCGTTGGCGATACTGAGCTGCTTCTTGCGCGGCAGGTGCTGAAT
>JAWOCT010000093.1:0-29256 GCA_046483675.1 Cyclonatronaceae bacterium | reverse complement strand
CAGGGGCTCAACAAATACCGCGTGAATCCACGCGAAAACTCCGATTACAAGCTCCACCGTCCGGATGAGCGCACCTGGCGGGATGTGCGGCTGATCCTGGCGCAGCAGTTCACCTGGATCGGCGCGCCGCACATCTGGATGGGCGACGAGCTGGGCATGTGGGGCGCCGACGACCCGGACTGCCGCAAGCCGCTGATTTGGCCCGATCTTG
Source organism: Cyclonatronaceae bacterium (assembly GCA_046483675.1). GTDB lineage: Bacteria > Bacteroidota > Rhodothermia > Balneolales > Natronogracilivirgulaceae > SKNL01. The sequence continues at coordinate 29,045 of JAWOCT010000093.1, read as the reverse complement.
AATTTGAGGACGAGACGGCTCATCCGTTCGGCGCGGACCGTCCGCGTGACGAAGTGCGGGCCGACGAGGAGCTGCTCGCCTACTACAGGCACCTCATACAACTGCGCCGCGACCATCCCGTCTTCGTGCGTGGCGGGCTGGACGTGCTGCTCACGGATGATGAGTGCAACCTGCTGGCCTACGAGCGCAGCAAGGGCCACGACCGTGCCGTGGTTGCGTTCAACAACCATGAACAGGACACCGCCTCGTTTCTCATTCCGCTGCCGTACGCCGACGGCGCCAGGGTGCCGCCGACCATCGAGTGGAAAGAGGTGCTGGATTTACAGCCGGTTTCCTGGGAGCTTTCGGAGGGCGGGATAGAGGTGACCATGCCGCCGAAATCTGCCGCCATCTTCCTCCGGTCGTTCCGGGCGGAGAGCCTGCAGCCGGTCCCGCACCGCACGCAGCCCGGCGCCGACAACCCGGTGAGCACGCAGCCCGGCGCCAACATCCCCGGTTGGGCGAAAAACGCCGTCTGGTATCAGATCTTTCCCGAGCGGTTCCGCAACGGCGATCCATCCAACGATCCCTTGCCCGAACGCATCCGCGATCCGCATTCGTGGGAGCTCGGTGCGCCCGAAGGGTGGGAGATCTCGCCCTGGACCGGCGACTGGTATCAGCGCGCGGACTGGGAGCAGCGTGTCGGACCCGATTTCTACGACTTCGTTTTCACGCGCCGCTACGGAGGCGATCTGCAGGGCGTTATCGACAAGCTCGGCTACCTGGATTCGCTCGGCGTCACGGCCATCTACCTGAACCCGGTCTTCGATGCGGTCTCCCTCCACAAATACGACGCCAGCCACTTCCACCACATCGACCGCCACTTCGGGCCCGATCCGGCAGGCGATCTGGCCATCATGGCGCAGGAGGATCCGGCCGACCCGGCGACCTGGCAGTGGACCTCGGCCGACAAACTCTTCCTGGAACTGGTCGAAAAAGCGCACACACGGGGTATCCGTGTCATCCTGGACGGGGTGTGGAACCATGTGGGACGCGATTTCTGGGCTTTCCGCGATGTGCAGGAGTATGGCGCATCCTCACGGTACGCCTCCTGGTTCAAGATCACCGAATTCGGGGATCAGTATCCCGACGGATTCGACTACCAGGGCTGGTGGGGATACAAGGGACTGCCCGAGTTTGCCGAAGACGAGGAAAACCTGCATCCGGAGGTGAAACAGCATATTTTCGATGTCACGCAACGCTGGATGGCGCCGGACGGCGACCACTCCCGGGGCATCGACGGCTGGCGGCTCGACATGGCCACCGAGGTCGGCAAGGAGTTCTGGCGGGAGTGGCACCGGCTGGTCTTCCAGCTCAACCCCGAAGCGCTCACCATTGCCGAAATCTGGGGCGACGAGGCGCGCGACTTCATCGCCGACGATCTGTTCGGCGTGGTCATGAACTACCGCTGGACGTACGCCACCCACGCTTTTTTCATCCAGCAGACCACTTCGGCCTCTCAATTTGTAAATCGCCTTGCCGAACTGCGCGACGATTTCCCCGGTCCGGTCAACCTGGCCATGCAGAACCTGCTGGACGGGCACGACACCGAGCGGCTGGCCTCGATGATCGTCAACAGCGAGTATGCCTACAAGGGCGGCATGGACGGGGAGGAGCAAGCCAAAATCCGCGATATCGACAACACGTACGATGTCCGCGCGCCCAACGAGGAGGAGCGGGAGCTGCAGCGCCTGATCGCCCTGTTCCAGTTCACCTGGCCCGGTGCGCCGATGATCTACTACGGCACCGAGGCCGGCATGTGGGGCGCCGACGACCCTGACGACCGCAAGCCCATGGTCTGGAACGATATGGAATTCGACGATGAAATCAACCATCCCTATTCGCGCCGCCGTCCGCGCGATCCGGTCGCTTTCGATCACGGCCTGTTCAACTGGTACGCTATGCTCGCCCGGCTGCGCGGGGAGCGGGAAGCGCTGCGCACCGGTGCGATCCGCCTGGCAGCGGTGTCCGATGAACACGAGCTGATTGCTTTCACCCGCTACACCGATAACGATTTTGCCATTGTGATCATCAATCGCGGTGAGATGCCCTACCGCTTTGTGTACGATCCGGACGGGATCGAGCTGCCAAGACGCGTGTTCGATCACATCGGACGGGAACGTTACCGGGTCCGCAGGGGAGTCCTGGAGCTGACAGTTCAGCCCCGGTCCGCGATGATACTTGCACCCTGACAGGCGGCACCTCTTGCAAAATGAAGCAGGTGGTTCTCCTTGCAACAATTAGGGCAGCGGTACTTTCTGCAGCAATATGGTACAGCCCGACTTCCATAGCAAGTTCACATTGCGCCATGCCAATATGCCCTGCCGAGCCCTGCCGGTTCCGTAGTTATCGCAGGCACAAGAGAAATGGTTCACATCGTGCCATGTCATGACCCGATAAAAATCGTATTTTTGGCAAATGCGAATCCATCCCCGGTATTTCAATCGTTTTATGGTCATCGTGGCGGTGACCGGCATCATAGTCATTGCGCTGGCCAGCTATTTCTACGTCAGCAGACAGGAGCAGCGATTTCTGGACCGGCTTGATCGCAGTGATCCGGCCGAATTTGCATTCGTCGGGCTGGATGGGGATACGATCCGCATTCCACCAGACCGCCACACGGTCGTTCTGTTTTGGGCCACCTGGTCCGACCGGTCCATGGAGGAGCTCAACGACCTGTCAGACTGGTGGCAGGATCATCCGGATTTCAAGGTCATTGCCGCCTTTGTAAAAGATGCCGCCGAGTACGCACGCGCACATCAGCGACCCGGTGACGAAGGATTTCAGATAGCTGACGGGACGGAAGTGTACCAGGACCTGCGCGTGCCGGGCGTGCCGTCTGCCATCCTGTTTGCTCCGGATCTTGAGGTTGCCGCCACCCAGGTGGGATCGGCAGGATCGGAGCAGGAACCTGCCTGGCGGAAACATGTCGGCACAAGCACGCCAGCCGAAGAATCCAAACCACTATGACCGGGAAGTCATTGCCATACGGTATCCTTGACGGAAAGCCTCTCCCGATGGCCGATGCGTCCGAGCGGCTTTCTACACGCCTGTTCATGTACGGAGAGGGCTGTTTTGACACTCTGCGATCCTGTGCCGGCGGCTTCCTCCATCCTGACCGGCATCTGCAGCGGTTGCACAAAGGAATGGAGCATCTCGGGTGGAATCCGCCTGATCTGCTGCATGATGAGCCCGGCTTCCTTCAGACTCTGTGGCTGTTCCTGAACTGCAACAATGCTACGGAACGGCAGGTCAGGATCCGCATACAGGTGTGGGCGGACGATCACACGACCGGCTACCGGACGGCGCATGACCGGGCCCCATCCTCCCGATTCCTGATTACGGGGAGTCTGTTGCCGGAGCCGGACCGAAGCGGCCAATCCAGCCAGGCCGGGCACTCCAGTCGATCCGACCAGTCCAGTCAATCCGATCAGTCTGGCCAATACAAGCGACCCAACCAATCCAGCCAGTCCGGGCACTCCACCCGATTTGAGAGGTTCAACCCGTTGGAAGGCCATCTGCCCGGAATGGATCGGCAACAGGTGACCCTGGCCACAAGCCGCTACCGGCGCATAGCCTCAGATGCCCTGCCGCCGACGGTTAAGTGGACCAACGGCATCAACTATATTCTGGCGGCAAGGGAGGCTGCAGCGCGCGGTAGTGATGATGCCCTGATGCTCTCTTCGGATGGATTCGTCAGCGAGACCACCATTGCCAATATTTTCTGGAAGCAGGGCGGCGAGGTGTTCACACCTTCGGATGACTGCGACCTGCTGCCGGGAGTCACGCGCGCCGTCCTGATGCAGATCCTCCATGATGCAGGATATCCGTTGAAGCGCGGGCGATACGCTCCCGAACAACTGGAACGGGCCGACACTGTCTGGGTCTGCAATTCGGTGCGGGAAATCGCCCCTGTCACGCGCCTGGATGCGTACAGCTACGAAGCCGACCGCGAATTTCTTTCGGATCTGTACGGACGTTATCAACAATACAAAAAAGGGAATCTTGTCTATGCACCCACGGTCTGAAAAGTCCGGTTCCAATAGCTGGACGTTTCCGGACGCAGCGCGGCTTGACTACTGGATCCGAAGCTACCTTGAAAAGGCGCGGATGCGGGGTTCGGTGGTTTTTCTCGATTCCCAGCTGGATGGCCACACCGCTTCCCGTCGAAGCTACATCGCATCGGATCCTGTTCTGTCGGTCCGGGTCCCGTCGGGCATGCGAGCCTGGGAAACTTTGTCCGAGTTCCGCAGAAAACACCCGGAGTGGATGTTCGGATGGCTGTCGTATGATCTGAAAAATGAGATCGAGTCGCTTGAATCGGCGAACCCGGATCCGGTGGGGCTGCCGGACATGTACTTTTTTGTGCCCGGCGTGTTGCTGGAAGTGGACCGGAAGGGCCGCTCGATTCGCCTGATCCGCGGCCACCTCCCAACGGGTCATCCGGCATCGGAGTATTCTCCAACGGTGCATGTGCCACCGGAGCACTATCGACCCGAACATATTCCTGCGGGGCCTGCATCGCCGGAACATATTCCAAAAGGGTACGCGCCACCGGAACACGTACCCTGTGATGGCACTGCCGGCAAACAAATACCGCATGCCCGTCCCCATCCGACACATGAACCGGATTCCACCCGCAGTAAATCCGGCCAGTATAGTAAGGCTCGGATCACATCTCCACTCACGTCCGTAGACGGATGGGAACGGTACCACCGTAATGCAGAGAAAGTGAAGGAGTACATCGCCCGGGGAGACACCTATGAGGTGAATCTGACCCACCAGTTGCAGGCCGGTTTTGAAGGCGATTCCCTGGACCAGTTTTATGCCATGCGGGATGCCGGACCGGTCCCTTTTGCCGCGTGGATGTCGCATGAGGGAATCGAGGTGTGCTGCGCATCCCCCGAGCGGTTCCTGGAGCGCGATGGCAACCGTATCCGTTCGCAGCCGATCAAGGGAACTTCGCCCCGGGGCGCCGACCCGGAGCAGGACCGCAAGATCGTCAACGACATCCTGAAAAAAGAAAAGAACCGCGCCGAGAATGTGATGATCGTGGATCTTGTGCGGCACGACATGGGCAGGGTTGCCCGCACGGGCAGTGTCAAAACCGAAGCCCTGCTGGAAGTGCAGACCTTTTCCACCGTTCATCAGCTCGTATCCACCATAACCGCCGAAGTCACGCCGAATACGCCCTCGGTGGATATCATCATGTCCTGCTTTCCCATGGGTTCGATGACCGGCGCGCCCAAGATCCGGACGATGGAGATCATCGATGAGCTGGAATCCTACCGCCGGGGCCTGTATTCGGGAGCGATCGGGTATTTCAAGCCCAATGACGATTTCGATTTCAATGTGGTGATCCGCACGGCTATCATCAAAGGAAAAAAACTGTATTATCCGGTCGGCGGGGCGATAACGGCCGATTCTGATGCCGCGGAGGAGTGGGAGGAATCCTGGCTGAAAGCCCGTGCACTGGCGGTGCCGCTGTGAACGCCCGTATTCAGTACGTTTTACACGGCTTTCAGGCTTGAATTGATGTCCTGAAAATCATATATTTCCCAGTCTAAATACGCAAAGTCAGGATGTCAGAAATTGCGACGTCAGAAATTCAGAGATCAACACAATGAAAAAAGGCATTCATCCCGATTACAAGGAAGTAAAAGTCGTAATGAGCGACGGTTCGGAAATCGTCACACGCAGCACCATGAAAACCAAAGACGGTGTCTACAAAGCGGAGATCGATTCCAAAAACCATCCATTTTATATCGGCAGTCAGAAAATGATGACTGCTGCCGGTCGGGTCGATCAGTTCAAGCGCCGTTACGGCAACCGCGCCCAGAAGAAGTAGGTATCCGGAGCCGGTCGCTCCCGTGCGATCCATCCCCGTTATATGATGGCAGGTTTGTGCTATATTTGCACAAGGCTGCCATTTTTTTATCCTTTCATTAACCTTTCTTGATTTTTAGCCAAGTAGCAGATTGAAACTGACCCGGTGACTCCATGGAACTCCAACTTGAAATACTGGACGGACTCAATCCTTTTCAGGAGAACGCCTACCTGGTCCATTCCGGCGGAAAAGCGCACCTGTTCGACCCGGGTTTTACCAACCAGCATGAATGGAGTCGTTTGCACCAGCTGATGGAGGCCAATCAATTGGAAATGGAAGCCATCGTTCTCACGCACGCCCATGTCGATCACATCATGGGGTTGCAGCAGGCCATACATCTGTTCGATGTGCCTGTGTACATGCATCAGGAGAGCCTGCCGTTCATCGAACAATATCCGCAGCAGGCCACGATGTTCGGACTCGAAGCCGAGCCCATTGAAGTAACCCCGACCTTCATCGACGCGTCGTGGACCCTTCGCATCGGCTCCTTTGAATACGATGCGCGCTACACGCCGGGACACGCGCCGGGGCACCTCTCATTCTACCACAAGCCGGGTGGATGGGTCATCGTCGGCGACGCGCTTTTTGCCGGAAGCATCGGCCGCACCGACCTTTACGGCGGCGATTTCGCGCTGCTGGAGGAGAGCATCCGCAAGAAACTCTACACACTTCCCGACGAGACGGTGGTCTGGCCGGGACACGGTCCGCATACCACCATCGGCCACGAAATGCGCACAAATCCGTTCGTTTCGCAACGCTGACATCGTCCGGAATGAGTATTCCGAAGATCAGTCTCCATCCTCGCTGTTCTTAAGCTCCCGGATCCGCTTGATTTCCTGCTGATAGTATTCCGCTTTTTGGGGCCGGGTCTGGCACAATTTATTCAATGTACGGAGGGCGTCAGCGTACTTTTTCTGCTTTTCGTAGATTTTTGCCAGTGTCTCGGAGGCGATGTCCCCCACCTTCTCCGATTTTTCGCCCAGATTGCGACGATCTTCCGTCTCTGTATTGATGGCGATCTTCCGTTTTTCAGCTTCCGCAAGCTGCTCGATGAGATTGTCCAGATTCAGGGCCGGTGATGTTTCGTCGGCCTGTTTCGGTTCGTCCGCCCTTAGCGGTTCATCGGCCCTTAGCGGCTCATCGGTCGTATTCAGTTTATCCGCCGCACCTGCATCGCCGGCATGCTCCGGTTCGCCGACCGGTTCGGATTTTCCGGAGGATGCCGGTCCGCCGGCTGGCTCCGTCCCGGCATCGGGGGCAAAGGGCCTCCATGCATTGAAATGATCCGGGTGCATCATAAAATAATGAAGATGCTGGAAAAACGGGCTGCCGGGAGCACAGAACTTGGCTTTCAGGGCATAATGGAGAGCTTCATCCTTCTGTTCATTATTATGGTACAGCCAGGACAGAAGGAAATATCCGACGGCATCCATTCCCCTTTTTTTCAGAAAGGATTCCAGATTGGCAATGGCCTTGTCAGGATTGTGCTCAAAGTGGTTGAGGTAACTGCTCAGGCTGGGCGGGATCTCAAATGGTAATCCTTGCATGGCAACGGTTCCTTATTTTCTGGAAAATATAGAAACCACCGGCATCAAATAAAAAAAAAGTATGGCGCAGGCGATTACCAGCTGCCCATGGCTTCGCTGAACATGTTGTCGGCAATCCTGTTCAGGGCCTCAAGGGCGGCATTGGTCTCGCCGTCCACCGGATCCTCGCCCGGATCGTATTCGAAGCTGCCACTGAAGTTCTTCTGCCATTCGGGTTGCTCCTTGTCCGTGAAATGATAGGTGGCCCGGACGCTGATCTGCACCCGGTTGAGGCTGGCTTGCTGGTCGCCGGCCACACTGAAAGGCTGGTTTGAGTACGAGGTAATCCTGCCCTCGATGAGCACATCGGCGTCTTCCGGCGAACCGGTGAGCTGGAGCCGGCTCTGGTTGATGAAGCGGTTGATCATGGCATCGTTCAGCTGGTCGCTGAGGTTGCCGAGTCCGCTTCCGGACTGATCCTGGAAGAAAGGGATGTGGATGGTCCGCACATCGGCAGGGATGGCCACACCGGTAAAGCTGTAACGGAAACACCCTGCTGTTCCTGCCAGGATTACCGCAAGCAGCAACAGGCCTTTGCCGATGGAAACCCTTTTTGAATGCATATCAGAGAAGTCCGTATTGATCGATTTTCCGGTATAACGTGCGCTCACTCATACCAAGTACACCGGCCGCCCGGCGACGGTTTCCTCCGTATTTTTCCAGGGCGCGCTGAATGAGGAACTTCTCCATTTCCTCGACGGACGGGAGATCCTCGGAATCGAAAAGGGCAATCGCCTTGCGCTGATCCTCGTTCAGATGTCCGGTTTCCGGGGTGCCGGTCGTTCTGGCGTCCTTGCCGCTCCACGTTCCGGCATGTTCACCACTAACTGTGGCCTTGTCTCTGTAAAAGTCATCATCGCGGTCCCGGCCGGTATCTGCTATGCCTCTGTCGTGATTCCCGCTTTCACGAGCCGGAGCGGAGCGGCCGGCGGTGTCGTCATCTTCCTCATGAGATACCCCCTGGCTTGATGTGTCCTCCTCCTGGTAGTCTGCATCGGCATAGGAACCGGCATCCGCTACGAGATCCGAAATATCCTTGAGCGACATATTCTGGTCGGGATCCCGGGCAGCACGCAGCACGGCTTCTCTTGCCGCCGGAAGTGATTTGGGGATGTTGCCGCCCTGGACAGTCTGATAGAAAAGGGTGCCCAGCATTTTTTTCATGTCGCTCATGTCGTGCTGCATATCCAGCAATACCCGGTAAATCAGATGCATTTCCGAGCTATGCGGGGTCTGGAATTTGCGGTCATATTCCTTGTCCTGCCCGAAGACCATGGGCAGGTTGTCCGCCGATCCCAGTTTCTGACGTCCTTTCAGGTATTTTTTGAGGACCTCTTCGTCGATGTACTGCGATTTTTCCAGTACGACCAGCTGCTCGGCCACATTGCGTAGCTCGCGTATGTTGCCGGGCCAACGGTAGGAGAGCAGCAGCTGCCGCGCCTCGTCCGACATCCCCCGGAAAACTGAATCGTATTTGCGGGCAAATTCCGATACATACGAATGGAAAATGAGAAGGATGTCCTGGCTGCGCTCACGCAGCGGCGGGATACGTATGGTCACGGTGTTCAGGCGGTAGAACAGATCCTCCCGAAAATCGCCGCTTTGCACGCTTTGCCAAAGGTCCTTGTTGGTGGCCGCGATAACGCGCACATCCACGGTGCGGAGTTTGCTGGAACCGACCCGGAAAAATTCGCCCGACTCAAGCACACGAAGCAATTTGACCTGGACATTCTTCGGGGTGTCCACAATCTCGTCCAGTAAGATGGTACCGCCGTCGGCTTGCTCAAAGTATCCCATCCGGGCCTCATGGGCGCCGGTATAGGCTCCTTTTTCATGCCCGAACAGCTCACTTTCAATAATGCCCTCGGGTATGGCCCCACAGTTCACGATAACCAGATTACCGGATTTTCTGGGACTCAGATCGTGGATGGCGCGTGCTGTAACGTCCTTTCCGACTCCGGTTTCACCTTGAAGCAGCACGGTTATGTCGGTCGGTGCCACCTGCAGCGCCTTGTCCATCGCCTGTTTGATGGCCGGCGACTCACCTATGATCCCGTATTGTTTCTGAAGTTCTTTGCGGTCCAGTGGCATGTCGGTCAGGCAGTGACGGGTTCAGCGGCATTTTCCGTAAGGGAAACCTTGCGCAAGGCCTTGCCGAGGAGCGTGGCCGACGTGCAGCCGGTAATCTCAACCTCGACATAGTCACCCCGTTGCCAGGTCTCTTTATCGAAGATAACCATTTTATTGGTATCTGTCCGTCCGGAAAGCTGTTCTTCCGACCGTTTGCTGGTGCTCTCGACCAGCACGATGTGCCGTCTGCCGATTTCACGCTGATTCAGGTCGGCCGCCACCTGCTGCTGCAGGGCGATGATCTCCGAAAGACGCCGTTTTTTGACCGCCTCGGGAACGTCGTCAGTGAACTTGCGGTGAGCCAGGGTGCGTTCGCGCTCAGAGTAGGCAAACATGTAGGCCAGGTCGTATTTGACACGCTCTATGATGTCGAGCGTGTCGCGGTGCTGCTCCTCGGTCTCGCCGCAGAAGCCGGCAATGATGTCGGTGGACAGGGACACGCCGGGGATTATGCGGCGCATCTTGTCGATCAGCTCCATATACGCCTCGCGCGTGTAGGTACGGCGCATTCGCTCCAGGATCTCGTTGTTGCCGGACTGTATGGGGATATGGATGTAGTTGCAAACATTGTGCCGCTCGCGCATCACATGCAGGAATTCATCCGGGAAATCCTTGGGATGCGATGTCGAAAACCGGATCCGCATCTCTGGGTCGATCAGGCTGCAGCGGTACATCAGTTCGGCAAAATTCTGCCCTTCATGTAGGTAGGAATTAACATTTTGTCCCAGCAGGGTCACTTCGCGGTACCCCTGCTCGCTGAGCAGTTTGATCTCGTCCAGGACGCTGTCCACCGGACGGCTCCGCTCACGTCCGCGGGTGAAGGGCACCACGCAGAAGGAACACATGTTGTCGCATCCGCGCATAACCGATACGAAAGCGGAGACCCCGTTGCCCGTCGTCCGGACAGGGGTGATGTCGGCGTAGGTCTCCTCCTGCGAGAGGATGACGTTAACCGCTTTGCGACCGTCCTCCACTTCCGAAAGCAGATGCGGGATATCGCGGTAGGCATCGGGCCCGACCACCATATCAACGAGTTTTTCCTTTTCCAGGAACCGTTCCCTGAGCCGTTCGGCCATGCATCCCAGCACCCCGACGATCATGTTGCCGTTTCGCTGCTTTTTGAGCGACCGGAAATACTGCAGGCGGTTCCAGACCTTTTGCTCCGCATTTTCACGGATGGAACAGGTGTTGATGAAAACCAGCGATGCCTCCTCGGGTGTGCCGACCGGTTTCAGACCGCGCTCGACCATGATCGAGTTCACGATTTCCGAATCGGCAAAATTCATCTGGCAGCCGTAGGTTTCTATGTAAAAGGTTTGGTCGGTCAAAACAGCTGTTGGTTTTATAGTTGCTGAATGCAAGAAGGTGGTTGTTAACGGATGAGGGGGATCCGGTGTTGCAGGCCGCTCTTCGTTTCCAACTGCAGAAAACAGAGCCGGAATAGCCTTTTGTTTTACCCGTGGACCGTCAATGTACGGTTTCCGGCCAGTGTTCCGGATCCTGCCGCCACTGATTCAGGAAATCGACGTCGCTCTTCCGGATCTTCCCTTTCTCAAGTGCGACATCTACCAGTGTAGCGTAGTCGGTCAACGTGTAAAACGGGATATTGTGATCGTCTATTTTTTGAAGGGATACATCGAATCCATAGGTAAAGAGGGTCAGCAGCGCCTTCACTTCGGCCCCGATGAACTGGAGCGCTTCAACCACCGAAAGAGCAGATGTTCCGGTGGATATGAGGTCCTCAATCACAAGGGTGGATTCTCCCTTGCGCACACCGCCTTCGATCTGATTGCCCATGCCGTAGGCTTTAGCCTTGGCCCGCACGTAGGCCATAGGCTTGCCCATCCGGTCGGAGACCCAGGCGGCATGGGGGATGCCGGCTGTGGCTGTTCCGGTTATCACATCCACCTCACCCACATGTTCGGTTATGATCTGCACCAGTTTGTCAGCGATCTTTTTCCTGAGATCGGGGTACAATATCGTGAGCCGGTTGTCGCAGTAAATAGGTGAGTTCCATCCGGATGACCATACAAACGGTTCGTCGGGCCTCAGTAAAACGGCATTGATGTCAAGCAGGTCAGCTGCCAGTTCCCGGGCAAAGGGTCGGTCTGTTATCATATCTTTGTATCTCTATGCAGCATGGGGGGAGCCGCGCCGGCCGCCCGGCCGCTCCCGCACGTACCCGGAAAATCGGGTGATTATTCAGAGCATTTCTCTATAAAACAACAAAGATAATAAATAACAGGCACATTTGTGCATACATGCCCGCGACGATATCGTCCAGCAGCACACCCCATCCGCCTTCGGCATTCTGGATGGACCCGATGCCGAGTGGTTTGAGGATGTCGAATAGCCTGAACAGGAAGAATCCCGAGGCAAAGACCAGCAGATTGTACTCCCAGCCGGTATAGATAGGGATGAACAGGAAAACGATGGACTGGCCGGCAAACTCGTCCGATACGAATTCGGATGGATCGGGTCCGTATTTTTTTTCCATCCCGTTGGCCGCCACTAGTGTCATCAGTGAGAAGATCACGGCCAGAAGAAGCGGTCCGAAAAGCGGGTGCAGAAACTGCGAAACCAGGTAGATGAGCGGCAGAGCGGCAAGGCTGCCCCACGTCCCGGGGAATTTGGGAAGGAAGCCGATGTAAAAAACACTGCCGGCGATGACCGCCGGGCTATGAATTTTCTGATTCACGAGTGAAAAGTCTCCTGTTAATCCATATATATTCCACTGCTGTATAGACGGTAATGATCATGACCAGGATGAACAACCAGCCGAAGACATCCGAGTCGAGCAGCAGCCGGGACCATTCCCCGGGATATCCGTCGGCCTTGTAAAACACACCGATCACCAGGACTATGTACAAAAAAATCATTTGTGCAAACGTTTTGACTTTGGCCGAATAGAGGGTCTTCATAGAAACGCCCCGGTAATCGGACCATATGCGCAAGCCTGTGACAAAGATATCACGAAATACGATAATTCCGATGATCCAACATGGAAATTGTTCGGAGTCTATGAATGCAAGGCAGATGAAGCCGGCAAAGGTCAGGATTTTGTCCGCCAGCGGATCAAGGAACACCCCAAGGCTGGAAGATACGTCGTAGCGCCGGGCAAAGTATCCATCCAGATAATCGGTTATAGCTGCGAGAATGAACACGAGCATTCCCAGGGCCGCCCACACCACCGCATCCTGGAGGTAAAGGTAGAAAAAAAGAGGGGCCAGCAGTATCCGTAAAGCACTTAATATATTCGGTACGCGTTTCACAAAGTCAAAGATAAAAAAGTTGTGCCACTCTGAAAGCACATTTCTTCCTTTTCAGCCATGTTTCGTCATCCTCTGCCGGGAAGCCGGGAACGCAGTGACCATCCACCCGGTGAGCGTAAAACGACATTCATTTGCACTCCGAGAAATCCTATTTTAGAAAACAAAAAAACGGACACCGGATCACGGTATGAAACCGGTAACACATTCTGCTTCCATCCTTACGGTCGGCGACGAGCTGCTCAACGGGGATGTTGTCAATACGAACGCCGGATGGCTTGGTCAGGCCCTTCGCAAGATAGGTGTGCCCTGTGATACGGTGCTCACGGTGAGGGACCGCATGGACCTTATCGTCCGGGGTATCGGCAAGCTTTGGCAGGATCACGACCTGGTGATCGTCAGCGGCGGACTGGGCCCCACCCGGGACGATGTCACCAAAAAAGCACTGCTGGCATTTTTTGGCGATCATATGGTGCGGAATGCGGATGTTCTGGAACACGTGGAACAGTATTTCCTCTCACGGGGCCGCACCGTATCTGAGGTGAACCGCAGCCAGGCGGATGTCCCTTCCCGCGCCCGCGTGCTTTTTAACGATTTGGGAACGGCGCCCGGACTCCTTTTCGAGCAGGATGGCAAACTGCTTGCGGCCCTGCCCGGTGTACCGTACGAACTGCATTTCATAACCCGGGAGCGGCTGATACCTGAACTGGAAAAGCGATGGCGCCGGTCGGAGCGAAGGGTGCTGCAGCGCTACTACCGGACCACGGGCATCGGTGAAAGCGATTTGAGCGACCGTGTACTCTCCGGACTCGAAAGCCGTATCCCCGCTTCGGTGGATATCGCGTTCCTTCCGCACACGGCCGGTGTCGACATCCGCATCACCCAGGTAAACGGGGACCCTGAGAGCGGTTATGAACCTTTTGCCGACTGGGTGCGCGAGACGGCCGGTGAGTATATCTTTTCCGAAGATTATGCCCGTTCCCTGGCGGCGCACATCATCGAGCTGTTGCAGCAACGCGGCCAGACCCTGGCGTTGGCCGAAAGCTGCACCGGCGGGTACCTGGCCGATGCGCTTACCGACGTGCCCGGCAGCAGCCGCTGCTTCCTGGGCGGGGTCGTATCCTACAGCAATGCGGCGAAAACGGGAATGCTCGGTGTGGATGCTGATGTCCTGGCACAACATGGTGCGGTGAGTGCGCCGGTGGCCCTGATGATGGCGCGCGGAGCCGTATGGCGCTTCGGCTCCGATTATGGCATCAGCACCACGGGTGTTGCCGGTCCGGGCGGCGGAAGCCCGGAAAAACCGGTAGGAACCGTCTGGATCGGGTTCTGGCCCCGCAAGGGTTCCGGTTTCGCATGCCGCTTCCGTTTCACCGTCGAGCGTCTGGTCAACAAAGAGCGGAGTTTCGCCGCCGCCATGGATCTGTTGCGCCGGCACCTGAACGATATCCCCGGATATCCACACAACCCGCTCGTAGTGAGCGCATCCGAAGTCCTGTCCGGCAGGGGGGATGCAGACGCAAAAAAACCGTCACTGTGAGCATACCTGCATTCATATCGTGAGTATTCTGGCATTCATACCGTGAGCATACTGGCATCCATATTGATGCTCTTTTTGGGCGGAAACCTGCTTTCCGGGCCCGCCGATCCCCTGTCCCAGGACACGGGGCATGCCGTGTTCGCGCACGTCGATGATTTTATGGCCAGGGTCAGCGCCGATACGCTCCATCTTCCATTGTCTGACACCTTGCGCACGTCGCCGGATGATACGCTTGATGCCGCGGAAGAACCGGAGGAACGCATGCCTGTGGATACGCTTGATGCCGCGGAAGAACCGGAAGAACGCATGCCCGCGGATACGCTGGACCGTCCCGGCCGAATGGAGCCGGGGGAAATGCCGGTCACCGGAACGGAAGAGACGGGGCGCCGGTACGAGCCGGTCGAACCGTTCAATATGCGATTCCCGGTGGCGTCTGAAATGGTGACCAGTGACAGTCTGAGCCGCTGGGAGTTGTGGTCGGATCAGGGGGAGTGGGTCACGCGGCAGGCGGGTGTCATCTCCTTTCAGCAGGGCGGCCTTGGGCGCAACGACGGTTTTATCATTAGCGGGTACAACAGCCGGCACCAGCAGGTGTACCGGGACGGCATCCCCCTGAACGAGCGGATTTTCGGTTCCGCCAACCGGAAACGCCTGCCCCACTACAGCCGGATCGCGCAGGTCCACGACCAAACCGCATCCACCCGGTACCGGACGGAAATAAATACCGTGCGCTATCATGTGACCCGTCCGTTTACCCTTGTCAACTATGAACAGACCATTTACGACTATCGCAGCACCGAGGGCTTCCTGACGCGGAACCTGACCCCGTCCACCAACCTGTCCGTGGCCTACTGGGGCAAGAACGAGGGACGGGGATACCGCAATAATGTCATGGGTGGGCGTAACGCCGCGGCAACGATGTATCACTATCTGTCCGACCGCTGGATGCTGGAAGGCGGTTTTCATTACAGCGGCATCCAGCTTGGCGAGCCGGAAGGTTATCAGCCATATAACATGGCCCTGTTCTCCTTCAACAGGTTCGAAGCGGCGCCCAGTGAACCTCAGGGGCGCTCATCGGTGAGGAATTCCCTGTTCCGGGTTACGGCCTACCATCGGCGTCGTGCCGATGAGAATGCCACCACGCGTATTTCGCTGTATCACGACCTTTACCGCCGGTTACACTATAACAGCACCGACAGCTCGAAGGTGCGTACGCATACCAGCGGTGTGGCCGGACGACATCATCTGGTGGCCGGTCCCTTTGAGCTGCAGGGCGACGTCATTTCCGAATGGTCCGTGATCGACCGGGACCGGTTCGAAACCATGGACCGGAACGGCTGGCTTTTTTCAGAGGCAAAGGGTACCCTTTCACTGCCGCTTCCCAACCACTCCCGTCTTTATTCGTGGATACGGTCGGGTTGGCGCACCGATGGATTCACCGATTTTGAGCTTGGTGCGGGGACGCATTGGCGGCTGATCGGCGGATTTTCGGTTTACGGCTCCTTCGCCCTCGGGGACCAGATGCCACGGCCCGGACAGCTGTACAGGCGTGGCAGTCCGGTGGCCGGGAACCCGGAACTCGGCAATGAGACCCTGCAACGGGCCGTGGCGGGCACCCGACTGGTCACGGGCTCCTGGAATCTGGGAATCGAACTGCACGGCATGCATATCCGCAATCCCATCCTGGTCGGCCGCGACAGTGCGTTTGTCCAGGCCGAACCCTACATCACGGCCGGGGCTGCCGGATGGCTTGCCTACGACGGCAACCGACTGGAGGCCTCGCTTTCCGGCACCTTCCTGCAGTATGTTTCCGATGGTGCCAGCCTGGAAAACCAGCTCCTGGACCGAAGCGGCCAACGTGTGTGGATTCGTGCCTCCGCCTATTACAAAAACTACATCTACAACCGCGCGGCCTTCATGAAGGCCGGCATCTACATTCAGGCATCGCCCGCCCTGTATCGCTCTTCCCAGTACTACCCCGCGCTGGATTACTGGGATCCCAACTCCTGGCATCCGGAGCCCGATATCACCGAAGCACAGCCGCTGCCTGAATTTCTGCGGCTGGATCTGGACCTTACGGCACGGGTCCGCTCGGCCATATTCCTCTTCCGGCTGGAAAATGCCTTGGATAATTGGGTGCAGCCGGGCTATTTTGAGACAGCCTGGCACCCGATGCCCCCCATGCGCCTGCGGTTCGGCATCCGGTGGGTGCTGCGCAACTGACGCGGATACACCGGTAGAACGATCACGGCAGCAGATAAGCCGGTGCAAAAGCCGATCACCATCCAAACAGATATCTACATCTTTACACACCCCACATACTCCCATCTATCCGGAAACCGGTTATGAGTTTAGCTTATGTCATAAAAGAAGGCGTTTCAGGATTCCGGCGCACCCGGCTGGCCAGCATAACCTCCGTCACCGCGCTGGTCATTGCCGTGCTGCTGGTGGGGATCCTGGCCCGAGTGGGGTATAACGCCTACCAGGTGGTGAACACGCTCAAGCAGTCCATCGAGGTGGAAGTGTTCCTGCTGGATGTGGATGAGGAGCGCACACGGCGCATCGAATCGGATCTGCGCGCTTACCCGGCCGTCAACCACACCGAGTATATCAGCAAGCAGGAGGCCGAGCGTATCTTCCGGGAGGAATTCGGCACGGAAGGAGAATCCCTTGCCGACCTGAATTTTCTTCCGGCCTCGTTCCGCCTGCAGTTTGATGCGGAAGTGACGGCCTCGGAGATCCGCCGGATCGTCAACGAAATCGAGCAGTATCAGGGGGTGGATGAGGTCATCTTCAACCAGCAGCTGCTCGAAACACTTGAAGAGCGCCTGGAGCTGCTGGTCATGGCCGGAGCGGGCATTGGCCTTCTGATCCTTTTTACGGCGATCGTACTGGTCTTCAACACCATCCGCCTGACCATCTACGCCAAGCGGAACATCATTCGCACGATGAAGCTCGTTGGGGCTACCAATGCGTTCATCCGACGTCCTTTCCTGCTGGAAGGGCTGCTGCAGGGGATAATTGCCGCCGTGATTGCCATCGGCTTGCACTGGCTCCTGTTCGAGCTTGTTGTGCCGTACTATATCCCGCAGTTTGGTGTACTGGCCTGGCCTTTCGATCGCTGGTACTACCTGACCGGGGCAATGGCGCTGCTTTCCCTGGCCATGGGCCTTTGGGGCAGTCGCTGGGCAACAAGAAAATTCATCAGCCAAACCTCCATAAGCTGACTTGACAAGGCAACGGTCTGCATCGGGCGCCAAACTGCTCCGGATGCCAATATGCTTTAGGTGCCAGCACCAGCTCTGCCATGCCCGCCGCGATCATGATGTTTCGGTGGGCGCCTTACTCCGGGGCTTCTTTTCGGTGTCCAGGGATTCGCATTCTTCCGGATTGTTGCATTCACCGAAAAACTGGAGGGAGTGCCCGTCGATCTTGAAACCGTGGATCTTTTCCATCATGCTTTTGATCTCCTGAAGACGCGGATCGCAGAACTCGATTACCTTGCCGCATTTGCTGCAGATCAGGTGATCGTGCTGTCGGTACGCATAGGCTCGTTCATAGATGGACTGGTTCTTGCCGAACTGATGCCGCTGCACCAGACCGCACTCCAGAAGCAGGTCCAGCGTGTTGTACACTGTGGCGCGTGACACCCGGTAACCGATGTTTTTCATCCGGAAATACATGTCATCGGCATCAAAGTGCCCGTCTGCACGATAGATCTCCTCAAGGACCATCAACCTTTCCGGCGTTTGACGATGTTTCTTTTCCTTCAGGTAGTTGCGGAAAATTTCCTTGACTTCGTTGATAAGGTCTTCGCCTGCAGGTCCGGCCATAACAGTTCGATTAATGAATGATTAGTGATAACTAACGGCTCAATTCCGTAATTTGTATGCCTTTGCATCACGCTATATTATGCAAACGGCATGCGCCGGTTTGTCGATCTCACCATGGCAAAATACGATAAAAAAGAATGATTTGCCCGGAAAACCGGTTCGGCCATATGCTTTTCGCCGAATGCTTTTCTGCCGAATGCGACCCAATTGATTTTTTTCAAATGCCAAATACCTGTATCTCATGACAAAAGCACTGGACAGTGTTACCGTAATGATCGAGATTCCGAAAGGAAGCCGCAACAAATACGAATACGACAAAGAGTCCAGGCAGATCATTTTTGATCGAATGCTCTTTTCGGCTGTACACTATCCCAGCGATTACGGTTTCATACCGGAAACCCTGGCGCTGGACGGAGACGCGCTGGATGCGCTGGTCCTGGTCACCGAACCGACATTTCCAGGCTGCATGATCGAGGCCAAACCGGTCGGACTCTTCAAAATGTGGGACGAAAAAGGGCCGGATGAGAAAATCCTGTGTGTACCCGTGCGCGATCCGCTGTGGAACCATATCGAATCACGGGAGGATGTCCCGCCGCACCTCTTGCGTGAAATCGAGCACTTTTTCCAGGTATATAAAGATCTGGAGGATAAAAAGACAGGAACGGACGGCTGGTATAGCCGTGAGGTGGCCAAAAAGATCATCAAAGAGTGCCGTGAGCGGTACCTGAATGACGGCCGACCACCTCGCTGAGGGCCTTGACGGCCTTGTCCATTTCTTCGACCGTATTGTATTTGCTCAAACTGAACCTCAGGGTCGATTTGGCCATGGCCTGGTCATGTCCCAGAGCCAGCATTACATGCGAAGGTTTGATGGTGCCGGAAGTGCAGGCCGACCCGTTGGAGCAGCATATGCCTTCGATATCCAGGTTCAGCAGGAGCATTTCCCCGTCAAGCGGTTCACCGGCACCGTCAGTGACCGTGACGCTGAGGATATGGGGCAGGCCGTTTTCCGGGTCGCCGTTAATACGGATCTGAGGACCAAGAGATTCCCTGAATCCGTTGAGCAGACGCTTTCGGAGCCCGGCAACATGTTCCATGTTTTGATGCATCTGCTCATGTGCCAGGTCCAGCGCTTTGCCCAGACCCGCGATGCCGGCAACGTTCAGGGTGCCGCCGCGCCGCCCGCGTTCCTGGGAACCCCCGTGCATCCATGCTGACCAGGGCGACCCCGACCGGACATACAGTACACCAGCGCCTTTGGGCCCGTGGAACTTGTGGGCGCTCATGGACAGGAAGTCGACCCCCAGCTCATCGACATTCAACGGCATCTTGCCCACAGATTGTACGGTATCGCAGTGAAAGGGAATTCCGCGTTCCCTGCAAAGCGCCGTGTGTTCGGCCACGGGATTGATGAGACCCGTCTCATTATTGACATGCATCAGGCTCACCAGGGCGGTCTGTTCATCCAGTACCTTTTCCAGTGCATCAGGTGTTGCCCGGCCATGTTCGTCCAAATCCAGATAGATCACATCGTATCCCGTTTTCTGTGCGCGTTCAACCGGAAACAGCACGGCATTGTGTTCGGTGCGTGCGGTAATGATCTGTTTGCCCGGACGGTTTTCAAGCGCCCCGAACAGGGCGGCATTGTTGCTCTCGGTGCCACCGCTAGTGAAGATGATCTCCGATGCTTGCGCCCCGATATGCTGTGCGATCCGGCTTCTCCAGGTTTCCACGGCCACACTGGCCTTCCTGCCCATATGGTGGATGGACGAGGCATTGCCGAAATTTTCCCTGAGAAACGGGAGCATGGCTTCCAGCACTCCGGGATCGATGGGACTGGTTGCTGCGTTATCAAGATAAACGGTATGCATCAAGCGTAAAATTAAGCAGTTATTATCGTAACTTCCAACGGCCGGGCGCGCGCATTTTTACCCGGTTTTTCATATGAAATACATCTGCTTCGGTTATCATGCAAACGGCATGTAAAATAAAGGTTAATTCAAAAGGAATCATTCATTCAAAAGGAATCATTCACAATGGCTAAGTTATCACTAAAGGATCTGGAACTGAAAGGAAAAACAGTCGTCATGCGTGTGGATTTCAATGTCCCGCTCAAGAATGGTGTAATCGGTGACGACAACCGCATCCGCCAGGCGCTTCCAAGCATCAACCACGTCATCGATGCTGGCGCCAAACTGGTGTTGTTGAGCCACCTGGGACGGCCGAAAGGGGAGCCCAAACCCGAATTCAGCCTCAAACCGGTCGCCAATCATCTCGAAGATCTGGTTTCCTGCAAGGTCTGGTTTGGTGAGGATTGCATCGGTCCCAAGGCCGAAGAAGCTGTAAGCAAAGCGTCTCCAGGCGAGATCGTGCTGCTGGAAAACGTCCGTTTCCATCCCGGCGAGACCAAGAATGATGCCGACTTCTCCAAGTCCCTCGCTGCACACGGAGATGTCTTTGTCAACGATGCGTTCGGCAGCAGCCATCGCGCACACAGCTCCGTTGCCGGCATCACCGAACATCTGCAGCCGGCCGCGGCCGGATTCCTGCTCCAGAAAGAGATTGATTATCTGCAGGAAAGCGTGGAGAATCCGAAGCGTCCCTTCGTGGCCGTGCTGGGCGGCGCCAAGGTATCCGACAAGATCGGCGTCATCGAGAACCTGATCACCAAAGTCGATACCATCATCATCGGCGGCGGCATGACCTACACCTTCTACAAGGCCATGGATCTGCCTATCGGCAATTCCCTGCTCGAAGAGGACAAGGTTGATCTGGCCAAATCCCTCTTGGAAAAGGCAAAAGAAAATAAGGTGGAAATCATGCTTCCCCTGGATTCGGTAGTAGGCAGGGAGTTCAAGGAGGACACCGAGCACAAAACGGTCCCGCAGGACGGGATCGAGGATGGCTGGATGGCCCTTGATATCGGTCCGAAATCAGCCGAACTGTTCGGTGACGAGATCAAAAAAGCCAAAACCGTTATCTGGAACGGACCCATGGGCGTTTTTGAAATGGACGCCTTCGCCCAAGGCACGTTTGCTGTGGCCGGTGCCATGAGTTCGGCAACCGAAAACGGGGCCATCACCATCATCGGCGGTGGCGACTCGGCTTCGGCCATCAAGAAGGCCGGACTCGAAGAACAGGTCTCGCACGTATCGACAGGTGGCGGTGCTAGCCTGGAATACCTGGAAGGCAAGGAGTTGCCGGGCATTACCAGCCTGACCGACAAGTAGAGGGCAGAAAACCGGGCCGGGCCACTTGTCCAGCTCCCCGGTTTGCCGCCTCCTGTTCAGACCGCTGCCATCCTCTGTGCTGGAGACAAACTCCTTGAGCCAGAAGCTCATGGTCTTGCAGGTTTCTTTGGAATCCCCGATATCCTTCCATGAGAATATGGTCTGCATGTCGGGGATTTTTTTAAATCCACGCTTTTTCCAGAAGCGGTCCAGCGGAACATGGCCCGCCGAAGGCAATGGATGGTCGGACAGGCGCTCAACGGCGATATGGATTCTATGTAAGCCGCCAGTCCTCTCACAGAGACTACCTTCACTTCAAGAGATTCCCTTGAAACCGGTTTGAATTCAGTAATAATTTCGTGATATGGATTTTGCAGGAAAAAATGCAGTTCTGCAGGAAAGGGCGTATATTGGCCTCGAATATAATGGGCATATTTGCAGGCGCCGGAATGCAAGCTGCCAACAAATATAGAATCTGAAATCAATATGAATCTGTAAACAATACTGTTATGGCGAAGCAACGAACCCTGGCTATCCTGAAACCCGATTGCGTACGCAAGGGACTGATCGGTGAAGTGATACGGCGTATACAGGAAGCCGGTTTTTCCATCAAGGCGATGAAAATGACACGGCTCACGAAACAGACAGCCGGCGGTTTTTACGCAGTCCATAAAGAAAAGCCGTTCTTTGGCGAACTGACCACATTCATGAGCAGCGGTCCGTGCGTGCCCATTGTACTGGAAAAGGAGAACGCGATCGAGGATTTTCGCAAACTGATCGGCGCCACCAATCCGGACAAGGCCGAGCCGGGGACCATCCGCAAGGAGTTTGCCGACAGCATGGGTGAGAACATCGTTCATGGTTCCGATTCGGTGGAAAACGGCAAGATCGAAGCGGCCTATTTCTTCGCCGAAAATGAACTGGTCGCCAATGAAACCTGAACCGTGATGTGACGATTGGAGGTCACCCCCATCATGCAAAAAATCCCGTCAGAATTTGTGTCCAAGATCACTCACGATCTGAAAACGCCCGTCGGCAACGCCATGATGTACGCGGAGTTGCTTGCTGAGGACATCAACATGCTCATCGAGGAGCACCCCGGACTTGAAGGGCAGCTGGAACCCCTGAAATACTACTGCGGCAACATCCGTCTTTCGTCATCTAAGCTCATCAACTTTGTGCAAAGCTGGAGTTACGCCTATCAGATCGAGGACGGCGTGTTCGAGCAGAACAAGACCCGGGTCGATCTGGAGAAGTTGATACAGGAAGTGATCGGGCGGAACGACATCTTCATCCAGACCAAGTCGCTGCAGCCCAGTGTTGCCTACGATTCGCAGCATCAGAATGTTGAAGCTGATCAGGAGGTGATGAATCTGATCCTGGACAATCTGCTTACGCTTCTCATCGGTATGGCGCCCAACAATAGCGAGCTGCGGATCGAGGTGAAGGACGACGATCGCGGGTTGATGGTCCGTTTTCAGGGCTCGAATGCCGCGTTCAACGAAGCCCTCGTCGATGCGTATACAGGTCCGATCTCCATCAAGGAGCAGACGGCACCCAAACAGGGCATCCTCAAACCCGGCGGCTATGCCCTGATGTTTGTAAACATTGCACTCAGGGCCATGGAGGCCGAGCACGGGGTCGATCCTGAGGACGCTGAAAACCGGTCATACTGGTTCCGGCTGCCGCTGACGTAAAATCTCGTAGCAGATCAGGGCCGCACTGACCGAGGCGTTGAGCGACTCCACCCGGTTCTGCATGGGGATGCGGACCAGGATGTCACAATGTTCCCTGGTCTTTTTACGGATCCCTTTTTCCTCGCTGCCGAGCAGGGCGACCAGGGGCAGACGGTAATCCTGTTTGCGAAAATCACGGTCTCCCTCCACATCGGCGCCGCATACCCAGAAGCCGGCCTCTTTCAGCTTTATCAGGGCCTGGTTAAGGTTTACCACGCGGATGACCGGCATGCGCAGCAGTGTTCCGGCCGAGGCTTTCATTACGCCGGCTGACAAGGGGGCCTGACGGTGTTTTGACACCATGACGGCATCCACACCCGCGGCCAGCGCGGTGCGGACAATGGCACCGAAATTGTGTGGATCCTCGATTTCATCAAGGGCAAGAAGCACCGGATTCTCGTCGATGTCTGCTTCTTCAAGCCAGTCTTCGAGTTCCATATAGCCTGCTTCGCTCACTGCAGCCACGATACCCTGGTCATTCACCTGACCAACCATGCCGGCGAGTTTGTTTCCCGGGACTCGCTGGACCGGGATGCGATTGCCGGATGCGAGTTGTTCCAGGTCCCGTATCGCTTTTCCCTGCAACTGCTTGCGGATATAGATCTTGCTGATGTGTTCCGGCCTGTGCTCGAGATATTCGGCCACTGCATTCCTTCCGTAAATATATTGCTCAGAATCCATGGATCGTTTCAGGGAATTTGAAAGTTATCGGGATAGTGCGTACCGTATGAGGTCTTTAGTGACATGATACCAACCAAAGATACTCATAGTGCGGCACAGCCCAATAGGCAGAATCACAAATGGCAAAACACAGAAAGACAAAATACACCCTGGACAATCCTTTCCAGCGGCGGCGTGTGCGGGACGTTACCCTGCAGGGTAGTGATGGCCCCAGACGAAGCCTGAGGGGGATCGATCAGGTCCATGCCGGCATAGCGGTCCTGATGATAGCTATTGGCTTGTTCTCGGTATCCCTGGTGCTGATGGATATGGTGCTCAATCAGTGGTTTGCCTCCATACTCAGCTTCAGCGGAAGCCTGTTGACCATCTTCGGTGCCTGGCTGCTGTTCGATGCAGTCAAAGAACGCAAAAGTGTTGACAACCTGGTCAGGAACGCGATCATGCGTGCGCTGCGCCACAAAAACTGAATCTGATATGACCTACCGGCAGGAAGAGATCAGCAGGATACGTACCGTGCTGGACTACCATGTGGGAAAAGACCGCGACAGCAAGTCAAAATCGGAACAGATACGCCTCCTCAAGCTACGCAAACGCCGGTTTTTCTTCATAACGGCGATCAATATACTGGCTCTTGTATTTTTCGGATACTGGTTTTTCAGCGGCATCACCCAGCTTCCTTCGTGGATATTCTGGATTTTGGCGGTGGTGTTTGTCCTGAACCTGATGTCCGTTGTCTGGCAACGGAAGCAGATCGACGACGCCATCGACTACCTTGAATCGGGTCAGGATAATGACGGCGAAACCCTGTAACCCCCCTTCAGTCAGGTTGCCGGCGCCATCATTTTGAAAATAGCATTTGGTACCCCCCGGTAAACCTGCTATTTTTCTGCAACCTTTCACTAAGCTTGCACCTCAACGATGGAGCCGAAATATATTTTTGTCACCGGGGGGGTTACATCCTCACTCGGGAAGGGTATTATTTGTTCATCCCTGGGACTGTTGCTGTCCTCACGCGGCCTGCGTGTCACCATCCAGAAACTCGATCCCTACATCAACGTTGACCCGGGTACCATGAATCCCTACGAACACGGGGAGGTCTATGTCACCGACGACGGAGCCGAGACCGACCTTGACCTCGGGCATTATGAGCGGTTTCTTGATATACCGACGTCACAGGACAACAATGTGACTACCGGGCGCATCTACTACGATGTGATCAGCAAGGAGCGGCAGGGGGCTTACCTGGGGCAGACCGTGCAGGTCATCCCGCACATCACCGACGAGATCAAATCACGTGTGAAGGCCATCGGAGATTCCGGCTATTATGATATTGTCATTGTGGAAATCGGCGGCACGGTCGGTGATATCGAGGGCCTGCCCTATATCGAAGCCATGCGTCAGCTGCGCTATGACGCGGGCCGGAACAACACCCTTTCGATCCACCTCACGTTGGTGCCCTATCTGAAGGCGGCCGGCGAACTCAAGACCAAGCCCACCCAGCACTCGGTCAAGACTATTTACGAACTCGGCATGCAACCCGACGTTCTGGTATGCCGCGCTGAAGTGCCCCTGGATCAGAGTATCAGACGTAAGATCGCACAATTTTGCAACGTGGAGATCGAGGATGTGGTCGCTTCGCTCGATGCACACTCAATCTACGAAGTCCCCCTGCTCATGAAAAAGGAAGGACTGGATCACCGGGTCATCAAAAAGCTTCAGATCCGCACCGATGAACCCGATCTTTCCAGCTGGGCCCGTTTTGTGGAAGCCGTCTCCAATCCGGATCACCGTATTCGGGTGGCCCTGGTCGGCAAATATGTCGATCACCAGGACGCGTATATGTCCATCGTCGAGTCCTTCCGCCATGCCGGCGCAGTAAACAACTGTGAGGTGGAGATCGTCTGGGTGTCATCGGACCGTCTTGATGCCGATAATGTGATCGAAAAACTGCACGGGGTGTCCGGGGTCCTGGTGGCCCCGGGATTCGGTGGAAGGGGAATCGACGGCAAGCTGGTTGCCATCCATCACGCCCGGAAGCACAAGATCCCGTTCCTGGGTATCTGCCTGGGTATGCAATGCGCTGTGATCGAGTTCGCCAGAAACGTTTGCGAATGGAAAGATGCAAACAGCACCGAATTCAATCCCGACACACCCTACCCCATTGTAGATATGATGCTGGAGCAGAAAAACATCCAGGAAAAAGGAGGTACCATGCGACTGGGGGCCTACGATTGTGCGATGGAACAAGGCTCGCTTTCCGCTGATGCTTACGGGGAATTGCTGATCAGCGAGCGTCACCGCCATCGCTACGAGTTGAACAACCGGTACATCGATGAGCTGGTCCGGTGCGGCCTGCGGGTGACCGGCAGGAACCCTGATCGCGATCTTGTGGAGATCGTGGAAGCCGATGATCACCCCTGGTTTGTGGGTGTCCAGTTTCACCCGGAGCTTAAGAGCACGGTAAAAAAGCCACATCCCCTGTTCGTGAAATTCATTGAGGCGGCATTCGGTCACGCATCGGGGAACAGTCTCGTTGAACCGAGGATACGGGAAAAACCCAAAGCCACCGTTTGATATGGTGCCGCCGGATCTGTTCGGAAAGATGGTGCGGGTCAGGGTAAACGGTCTTTTGGTGGACAAAGACGGGCTGTTGATGGTCCGGCTGGAGTCGCCGGTGACAGGCGGGATGATCTGGATGCCACCAGGTGGCGGAGTCCGTTTTGGTGAACCACTGATCCATACACTGGAACGTGAAATGCAGGAAGAGACCGGTATTGATGTGGCGCCCGGTCCGCTCTGGTACCTGCATGAAGTCATACACCCCGAGGTGCATGCCATCGAATTCTACTTTCTCTGCGAAAAGAAGGGGGGGGCATTGCGGACCGGTTCCGATCCCGAGTATCCGGAGGAAGAGCAGATCATCCGGGATGTCGCCTTCCTGACCTTTGACCGGCTCGACCGGGAGGATGTCCACCCCGTGCATCTCCGCAGGGGATTTGCCAGGGATCATGGAAACTACCTTGCCGGTGTGGATATGGCATTTCCGAAGGTCATCTGATCAGGGATTGCCTGAGCACGCGGGGTGCCAGTTCCCGGACCAGTCTGATCCGGAAGTCACCGTAATCGTCGTTCCAATCGAGATGACGGATACGGAAACCGTATTTGAGTCCGACCACGATCATGCCCGGATAAAGCGAGGGAAAAGCATCGTACTGCATTTCCGTGAATCCGAGCACCAGGGCATCATGGATCATGGTGTCCATCAGAAGTTTTGCGACCCCTCGATTCCGGAAAGCGGGTGCCGTGGCACTTTTCGCGGAATAAAAGACATTGCGGTTCAGGGCGTATCCGATCTTGAAGCCGGCCAGCTTGTCGCCGCAATGTGCTGTCAGGAAGAGGATGGGGTCATGATCGAGCCGGTTTATGATCCGGTCTTCACCGAAAACCTGGCGATTAAGCTCCCGAACGGGATCAAGGTGAGCGAAACCGTCCCGCTGCACGGTTATGTCACCGCCAACTTTGTAAGGCATGGATTTTGATGGATTCAGCATCCGTGGTATCTTGAACGGCAGAGAGCAAATTCCGGTTATCCGGCCATTTTATGGTTATCCGGCCATATTGTAATATAACTGCCAAAGTAAAAAAAGTCAGTTGCAGAAATGAACATCCGCATTCAGCAGATCAATGTTACCGTCGGGGATATTGAAGACAATCGGGCTCGCATCCTCCGGGCCCTCAGGGATGCGGGAAGTGACGGAATGGATCTGCTTATCCTTCCCGAGCTGGTGGTTTGCGGTTATCCACCTATGGACCTTCTGGAAAGGAAGGCCTTTCAAGAAGCGGTCTTTCGCTCGAATGAAAGCATCATAAAAGCGACGGGAAGTACGGCCCTGCTTTTCGGTACATTCAGGGAAAATCCGTTCCGCAAAGGACGGCCGCTTTTCAACACGGCCATACTCTCGCACGAGGGTGAGGTGGTGGATGAAATTCAAAAAACCCTGCTGCCTACCTATGATGTATTCGATGAGTTCCGGTATTTTGAGCCGAACAAAAACATTCACGTCACCACATGGGCAGGTCGCAAATGGGGTATCACGATCTGCGAGGATATCTGGAACAACCAGAACGAGTACAATTATCATACCTACGATTCGGAGCCGGCCGGGGAGCTGCGCCGCCAGGGCGCCGAGGTACTGGTCAACATTTCGGCTTCTCCGTTCACCAGGCGGAAGCCCGAAATGCGGGAGGATATGCTGCAGCGGCACGCCCGCAGGCTGGGCATACCGGTCCTGTATGCCAACCAGGTTGGGGCCAATACCGAACTGATTTTTGACGGTATCAGTGCGGTGATTACCGCCGGCGGCGAGGTCGTCCGGCGGCTCGCCACATTTGAAGAGGACCAGGGGGATGTGCGCTGGCCGGTGGACGGCGATCCGGAGCCGCTTCAAAAAGTCAGTCCGATCGAACCGTTTCCAGGCAAGGAAGAGCGGATATTCAAGGCCCTGGTGCTGGGGCTGCGCGATTACGTGGGGAAAAGCCATATGCCCCCCCGGATCGTCATGGGACTCAGCGGCGGTATCGATTCGGCGTTGACGGCCGTGATTGCCACGGAGGCCATGGGAGCGGAGAACGTACTGGGCATCACCATGCCTTCCTGCTATTCCTCGGAAGGCAGCGTGACAGACTCCGAAAAACTGGCGGCCAATCTGGGCATCCGGCTTCATGAACTGCCCATTCACGAAATATATGATGCATTTTTGAGGACGCTGGATCCGGTGCTGGGTGGTACGGAGTTCGATGCGACCGAGGAGAACATCCAAAGCCGCAGCCGGGGAGCGATCCTTATGGCCATATCCAACAAATTCGGGCATATGCTACTCAATACCGGCAATAAATCGGAGGTGGCTGTGGGCTATTGTACCCTGTACGGGGATATGGCCGGGGGGCTGTCAATGCTGTCGGATGTCTACAAGACCGAGGTATTCGCTATTTCCCGCTGGCTGAACTGCCGGCGGCCAGGAGTTCCAGGCCGGGACGCTGCAGGAAGGCAAGCAGTCTTCGCCCGGTGTGGCTGGCGCCCCGCAGTCGCGTCTCCGTGGAGGCGTGGTAGAGCC
>JAWOCT010000008.1:0-5694 GCA_046483675.1 Cyclonatronaceae bacterium | reverse complement strand
TTCGGCAATAAGGTTTGTATCATCAAATTCTTTGCGTGATACCAGCAGACATGATTGTTATAATATATCCCCCTTTTAGTGAATAACGTAAAATCAAGTTCGCTCATTTCCATCCTGAAGCACCATATGTCCATGCCGGGCCCATGGTTTTTGATTTAATTGACGGACACTGGCCACCGGCAGGCGCACCGACTTGCGACGTACAGGAACTGTCTGTTTGCGAACAGCCTCTCTTTTGGATGCATCATCAACCAGCACGCACCCTTCTGATGATACAAAATGTAGGCGTTGTAGTTTAGAGACCAGCCTGCTTTTTCAGTTCGTTGACGTAATCCAGTTTTTCCCAGGGGAATTCATCCCGGCCAAAATGGCCGTAGGCAGCTGTTTTGCGGAAGATGGGTTTTCGCAAGTCAAAGCGACGAATGATTCCGTCCGGAGTGCAGTCGAAATTGTTGTGAATCAGTTCGACCAGCTTTTCATCACTGATCTTCCCGGTTCCGAACGTGTTGACGTTGATAGATACCGGTTCGGCAATACCAATGGCATAGGCCAGCTGTATAAGGCACTCATCCGCAATGCCGGCAGCCACGACGTTTTTTGCGATATGACGGGCGGCATAGGCAGCGCTCCTGTCGACCTTGGAGGCGTCCTTCCCGGAAAAGGCCCCTCCACCGTGCGCACCGCGGCCGCCGTACGTATCCACAATGATCTTGCGGCCGGTCAGGCCGGTATCGCCGTGCGGACCACCGATGACGAATTTTCCAGTCGGATTGACATGAAGGATGGTTTTGTCGTCCATCAGTTCTTTCGGGATCACGCGGGGCAGCAGGAACTTCCGGACATCCTCCCGGATTTTGTCCTGATCTACTTCATCATCATGCTGGGTGGAAATCACGATGGTATGGACCCGGACGGGCTTGTGGTTCTCATCGTATTCTACGGTCACCTGGCTCTTGCTGTCCGGGCGCAGGTAAGGCATGTCGTTGGTATTCTTGCGTATATCTGCCAGTTCGCGCACCAGGTCGTGTGCGTATTGCAGCGCCATCGGCATATAGGTCGGGGTTTCACGGGAGGCGTAGCCGAACATCATACCCTGGTCCCCTGCTCCCAGCCGGTCAACCCCCATGGCAATATCCGGACTCTGCTGGTGGATGGTGACCATGACACCGCAGGATTCCGAATCAAACCGGTAACCGGGCTTGGTATACCCTATTTCGCGGATGACGTTGCGCGTCACTTCCTGGACATCCACGTAGGCTTCGGTGGTCACTTCGCCGGAAACGACCACAAGTCCTGTCGTAACGAGGGTTTCTACCGCCACGCGGGAATTGGGATCCTGGGCAAGCATGGCATCCAGGATGGCATCGGAAATCTGGTCAGACACCTTGTCAGGGTGTCCTTCGGATACAGATTCGGAAGTAAACAGGTATTTCATTGGAAAATGACTGGAACAGGTGGTTTAAGATTGTGGGAGCTGCAAAATATACAAAAAATGTAGATGCTTATAAAAACAGACTCAACCGGAAGAAAACAGGTCGTTTCCGGTTCTGCTTCCGCCGGGAAAGGGAAGCCCGAGGTATTCAAATGCTTTCTGGGTGGTTATACGGCCCTTTGGTGTGCGCTGAAGGAATCCTTCCTGGATGAGAAAAGGTTCATAGACTTCCTCAATGGTTCCTTTGTCCTCCCCCACTGCCACGGCAAGCGTGCCCAGGCCCACCGGTCCACCCCGATAGTTCTCGATAATGCTGGTAAGGATGCGGATATCCATTTCATCCAGGCCGCGCGGGTCGACGTCGAGGGCGTTGAGGGCCTTGTCGGCTATTTTTTCGTCGATCCCGGACTTCTCCTCGACTTCTGCGAAATCACGTGTCCGTCGCAACAGGCGGTTGACGATCCGCGGAGTTCCACGGCTGCGCCGGGCCAGTTCGTACGCTCCGCCATCGGTGATGTTAAGTCCCAGAATGCCGGCCGACCGTACAGCGATGTGTTGCAGAAGCTCGACCCCGTAATAGTCAAGTCGCAGATCGATGCCAAAACGCGCCCGGAGGGGGGAAGTCAGCAAGCCTTTGCGGGTCGTCGCACCGATCAGCGTAAAAGGCATCAGATCGATTTGTACACTGCGGGCGCTGGGACCGGAATCGATCACGATATCCAGCTTGAAATCCTCCATGGCCGAATAGAGGTATTCCTCGACCACGGGGTTCAGGCGGTGGATCTCATCAATGAAAAGCACATCCCCTTTTTCGAGATTGGTGAGCATCCCTGCCAGATCGCCCGGCTTTTCCAGCACCGGTCCGGTCGTAGGCTTGATCTGAACCCCCATTTCATGGGCGATGATGTAGGCGAGGGTCGTTTTGCCCAGGCCTGGCGGGCCGGAAAGGATCACATGGTCCAGGGCGTCGCCGCGTCGCCTTGCCGCCTTGATAAATACGTCCAGGTTGGAGATGATCTTTTGCTGGCCGATGAACTCTTGCAGCCTGGAAGGCCGGATGTGTTGCTCAAAGCCGGGATCGTGATCGGAAGCATTCAGCAGGGGATTTGCCACAGGTAATAACGTTTATGAGCATTGGGTACCGCAAGCACATAAAATACACAGCATGGACACACAATTGCCAAAAAACGTTTTGCAACGGGTGAAGGTTATCCTTACTCGTTCTGATCCTGTCTGTAACGTATCTTCTTCAGCAGTTCGATGGCATCATTGTGATAAAAGGCTCCATTTTCCAGGATTTTTTCCGCAAAATGCCTGGCATGGTCAAAATCGCCGGAGGCGACCAGGCTGTTGGCAGTGAACCAGTAGCATGATTCGGTTCGCAGTGGATCCGCCAACTCAAGGCAGTCCACCTTCAGAAAGCGGTTTGCCGAAGCGGAAAAATCGCCCGAGTTGTAGAGCACGATGCCGAGGTTATAATTGATTCGGTTTTGCATCAGACCACTGGTATCAAGCAGTTCACCGTACTCGGCGATAGCGTCTGCGTAATTTCCTGATACCGATAAAAGATAGGCCCGCTGAAGCCTCAGCTCCAGCTCCGTGGCCGTGTCTGCTGCAGACCTGGAGATATCGGGGGTGAACAGATGAGCCGAATGGATTTCTGAAACGGGGGGACGGATTTCCGTTTCGACGGAACTGCGGAAAAGATTCAGAAAAACGGCGAGGATAAGAGCAGCGGCGAGAGCGGCAATCCATGGTGTTTTCCGTTCATACACCCGGTTGCCAGACGGTTCGTCATCATCATCATCGTCCGGGGATGAATGGCCTTTCCGCTCGATCTTCTTCCGCAAAGCAACCGGATCGATTTTCTTCATGGCGGCCCGGGTTTCCAGAAGGGAGTAATACTCCGGATGCTCCATGAGCCGTATCCACAAATCGTCTGTTTGCGAATCGTTCAAACGGCCATTGAGGTAATCGTCGATGATCTGAACAATATCAGCAGGGCTTTCGTCTTTCGGCATAATGATTTTTTCTTGGAATATGTACCTGTTAGACAACGATGACGCTCATTCCTTACAGTTATTCATTCAATTTTTTTCGGACGCAGTCACCGAGCTTTTTTAGAAGCCGGTGTCTTTTGGTCCATACATTGTTAACGGAAATGTCAAAAAGCCGGGCAACGGCTTCGCTGTGTACATTGGGGTTCTCCATCCAGAAGAGGATGAATTCGCGGGCCTGCTCGCCCAGCCCCTCGATACATGACTCCAGGGCTTCGGCTCTTTCCTGCGAAACCAGCCGGTCCACCTGCTCTTCAACCGGTGAATAGGGTTCCATATCTTCCTGGAAGTTGCTGCGCCGTTGCTCGTACCGTACGCGTATATACCGGTTTTTGGCACTCTGTAGCAGATAAGAGTAGATTTTTTGCGGTTCGCGTATGGCACCTTTCTGTATGCGATCCAGTGTCATCACAAGGGCGTGTTGTGCGCAATCTTCCGCGTCCTGGTTATCGGCACGCATAGTGGTGCGCAAATAGGTGCACAGCATCCGGAAGGCGCGGGTGTACAGTTCGTCAAACTCACCCGAATCACCTTGTTCAAATGCGGAATAAAATTTTACAAAATCCATCGCACCGTTTTTTTCTCATCCGATTACGACTTTATCTCATCCGATTACGATTACACGGCCAATCCCGACCGCAGACCGGCAACCGGTACTGCTGCGAATCAAATAAACGGCTTCTGACCTCACAGTCAAGAACATAGCACATAAAGGAGAGCATTCATGCAGAAAGCCTTTGGCTGGAATACGCCGGCCTTGAACGGATCTGCACATCGTGTTTGAAAAAGCGTTATTTTCTTGTCAAACCGATTTTTTCCATGTACCGCGTTCAACTTCAAAATTTCGAAGGCCCACTCGATCTGCTGCTTTTTTTTATAAAGCGCGATGAGCTGGATATCTACGACATCCCCATATCCTACATCACGGAACAGTTCCTCGAATACATCCGGTTTCTGGAGGAGCTCGACCTGAGTGTGGCAAGTGAGTTCATCTACATGGCCAGCACCCTCATGGCCATCAAAGCGCGGATGATGCTGCCGGAACCGGAAAGGGATGAGGAGGATGAGGCCGAAAACGACCCCCGGTTCGAGCTGGTACAGGCCCTTCTGGAGTACAAGAGGTACAAGGAAATGGCCGGGGAAATGGTTTTGCTGGATAAAAAAGCGCGCAATTCCTACACCCGCGGATATACCGAACCGGACCAGGTGGAGCAGGAGCACAAGGGAGAGGCCCTGCGGGAAGTGACCATGGTAGACATCATGGCGGCTTTCAAAAACGTGATGAAAACGGTCACGGATACCCCTTACCATGATGTCCACCGGATGGAAACGGATATCGAGACCCAGTCGGATTATGTCATCAGCCATTTGCAAAAGCACGGGAAAAGCTCCTTCAGGCAACTCTGCACCGGCTTGACGTCGCGGGTCTATGTCATCATAACATTCCTTGCCATCCTGGAGCTCATCAAAGAGAAGCAGGTAAAATTGCTCACTACCGGGGCCCATACCGAATTTTATGTCGAACTCCATACTCCCGATGAACTGGTCAACGCCCAAAATACCCCTTGAAAACGCTATCTGCATGTTGAACCCATTTACCCGCAATCTCCATCCCGTGCTGCCGGCAATGCTGTTTCTGCTGGCCCTGGCCTGCGGGACTCCGTCCGGCATCACCCTCCCCGACCAGCCGGTCACGCTGTCGCAACCCGAAACGGACAGTCCGTCCCGGTTTGTGGAAGAGTCTTTCCTGATGCAGCACATCCGGGTCCTGGCTTCCGACTCGCTGGAAGGAAGAGGTACCGGTCAGCCGGGTTCGCGCCGGGCGGCCCGTTACCTCGGGCAGTTTTACCGTTCCCTGTCCGCTTCCCGGGAGGATCCGGTGACGCTGATGCACCAGCCTTTTACCCTGGAGGGGGTGTTCTGGGATGCGGTCACCTACGAAGTCTACCGGACTGATGAAGCGGATACATTGTTCCTGGCCCGTTCCCGCATGGAAAAAGGCACGGACGCCCTTTTCTATCCGCTCATGGGCGGCGCAAGGGAATACGATGG
Organism: Cyclonatronaceae bacterium; assembly: GCA_046483675.1. Lineage (GTDB taxonomy): Bacteria > Bacteroidota > Rhodothermia > Balneolales > Natronogracilivirgulaceae > SKNL01. The sequence goes on along the minus strand of JAWOCT010000008.1, from coordinate 153 downwards.
CCCGGTGGTTTTTGCCGGTAACGGGCGGTTCGGACAACCGGACGGAGTATCCATTTCGGGGCCCGGAACATTGCAGGACAGTTGGGCACTTGTCTTTGAACCGGCTGCGGATTCGCCATCACGCGGCGAAATGGTATCGACACTGACAAGGGA
>JAWOCT010000134.1:0-36369 GCA_046483675.1 Cyclonatronaceae bacterium | reverse complement strand
TGGACGGGGTGAAAGAATTCCGGGAAGTCGTGCGCAAGGCCGGTGAACAGCGGAAACTTTACCACAGGAGCACAATTCTTTTCGTGGATGAAATCCATCGTTGGAACAAGGCTCAGCAGGATGCGCTGCTGCCGCATATCGAGTCGGGGCTGATTACCCTGATCGGCGCCACCACCCTTAACCCGTTTTACTCCCTGGTAGGACCGCTGCTCTCGCGTTGCCAGCTCTTTGAACTCTATCCATTCGAGGCCCGGCACATCCGTGCTCTTATTAAAAGGGCCCTTGACGACGCCGAGCGCGGTTTGGGGGCCATGCAGGTTACCGTCACCGACGATGCCATCGACTATTTCACCGAGTATTCCGGCGGGGATATCCGGCACGCCCTGAATGCCCTTGAGATGGCGGCCCTCACCAGTCCCGAAAACGAGGAGGGAATCCGTCTGGTGGATGCGGATGTCGCCCGGGAATCCATCCAGAAACGGTATTTGCGTTATGACCGTACCGGTGATGAGCATTACCATTATGCCTCCGCCATGATCAAATCGCTGAGGGGATCGGATCCTGACGCTGCGCTTTACTGGCTAACCGCCATGCTGGAAGGCGGGGAGGATCCGCACTTCATTTTCCGGCGCCTGCTCATTTTTGCTTCCGAGGATGTGGGACTGGCCGATCCGCTTGCGCTCACGGTCGTGAACAGCGCGCATGACGCCTTCGAAAAATGCGGCATGCCCGAAGGATTCTATTTTCTGTCCCATGCGTGTCTGCACCTGGCGCTGGCCCCAAAAAGCAACAGCACCGGGGCCATTTTCCCGGTGGCCCGTGAACACAGGGAACACGGGACGAAGCCGGTTCCGGATCACCTCAGAGACAAGACTGCCAATGCGAAAAAGGCCCGTTACCTGGATTCGGACAACGCCTCGGATGATTACAGGTATCCTCACAATTATCCGGGTCATTGGGTGGACCAACAGTACCTGCCGGACCGGCTGAAGCAGGTGCGGTGGTTCAAACCCGGCGACCAGGGCGAGGAAGCGGATCGCTGGGAACGATTGCGCCGGATCAGGGAGCAGTCCGGGGGACGCAACTCGGAGAAATAATGAAGAGGGCCTGTTATCCAGGCGCCTGTAAAACAAGTGATTGCTTCGCGCCTGTAAAACAAGTGATTGCTTCCTTTCAGGAAATTACTGTTTCACAAGCGGGAAATTCCTGAGCTGCGCTCTTGTGCGACCGGCGGCGATCGTCAGCAGGGCTATGCTTTCCGTTGAGGGGGCGACCTCCCGGAATTCCAGGGTCAGGGTAACCGGCACTTCGCTTATAAGCAGGTGATTAAGGGATGATTCGTTTCCACTGACGCTGTTTGAGCCGATGCCGAGTATCGGCCAGTCATGGGAATGGCCAAGCTGATCATACATTTCGGTGCTGCGTCGGATAAAACGAACCTGGCGATCCCGGTAATCATTATTGGTTACCTGCACTATTATAATGACCCGGTTATCTTGGGTCATCTCGGCGGACTGCAGTTCAAAGGTCATGTCATCAATGGTGATACGGGTTATGCCGGAACCTGCAGGGGTGGTTTCGGGAGTCGATGGCGGACCGGACGGTGTGCGGGCGGGTCTGGCCGGCTGCCTTGCCGCCCGGGCACCGGCGCTTGCTGCCATTTCAGCGGTCACGCCGCTAAGGACCTCGGCAAGTTCCCTTCGATCCACATCAACCCGGTTGCGCGACGCCCTAAGGGCTTCGGTTTCACTGCGGGGGCTCATGCCGGTACCCAGTCCTGACAGGGAGCCGATTACCGCATTGCTTCCCAGGTTTTTGACGGTAAGCTGCAGTTCGGAGCGAACGACCGTCTGGCGGCCAATCAGGCCATCTACTTCACGGACATCCATCTGATGCACAGTGCCATCGAGCACGACACCCGACCCTTCGCTCACACTGTACCCCAGCTGTTCGACGATACTTCCGATGCGCTGCTCCAACTGACCGATACGCTGGCCGCTGTCATCGGTGATGCGGACGGATACGGGAATACGATCTTCCTGAGAGATGCGGTAAGTAGCACGAAGTGAAAGATTGCGAACGATATTTCTGTAGTTTGACGGAATTTCGGTGAAGACGGGCTGGATCACCACCTGGTTCACTTCGCGCCGCACCGGAAGGGCGGTGAGGTATACCGAGGCCTGTCCGTCATGGCCGGTGACGGTTCGTTCGGCTTCCGAGCCGTCCTGATATTCGATGCGCAGGGGCAGGTTGGGCATGGGTACTTCGCTGTCGCCTCCGGTGTAAGAAGCCCGGAACACCATCGGTTCGGGCAGCTGGCGTCCGGCGCTTCCGGTCTGGTCGTCACCCGAAACCATGGAAATCCGGATGGCGGTGAGTGCAGACCGTATTTCCGGGATGAGACCGGCCATACCGAGGACATCACCGCTGGCATAGGGCCGGTCTGCCAGGGCATTGAAGGTGGATAGGGTGGCATAAAAGTCAGTGGACAGGTTCTGGGCATCCATGAAACTGGTGATGCCGGCAAACACGTGACCGTCCCCGATCTGTTGCCGGCCGTTCTCGATCAGTGAGGCATGCCGGTCGCGCAAGCGGTCCAGCCCGGATTCCAGTTCCCCGAGGTAACGTTGCCGGTTCAGGGCTGCCAGAGCATAATACCGTCCGGCGTGCTCGGATTGCAATGCGGTTTCGAGTCCCTGAAGTTGTTCGTCGATACGGCTGGTCGTGGCGTTGTTGAATATGGTCTCAAAGGTATACTGATCGCCGCTATCAAGTTCACGGGTGATGGATGTGATCTCAGAATCGATCTGTACGCGGAGCTGGGCCCCGACAGAGGCCCGGGCCTGTCCGGCCGCGTCCTCCGGATTGCTTCCTTCCCCGACACCGACGATATACATGGGGGATGGGTATTCCGCGCTGCGACCATCCAGGTACCAGCGTGGAATTTGTGCTTCGGCGGTTCCGTTCCACGCGGTGTTGAGTGCCTGGCAGGATGGGAATACCAGCAGGCAGCAGCACAGCATGCGGAAGGTAAAGGATGATGTTGTGGTCATGGCTGGATTCGGGCTATCCCCGTTCGATTTCCAGGACGAGGAGTTTACGGTTGAGGGTGACCGATCTCACGCGGCCAATGCCACCATGGCGGCTGAATTCCCTGGATAGTTCACGGTACACATGTCGGGAGGTGCTGTATTCGCCGGGATCACACCAGATCAGGTAATCCAGTGTCTGGCTGGTGGCAATGTTCTCGCGTGATGAGCGGGTCACGGCATCGACGGCGTCCATGAACGCGAACTGTATGTCTTCGATTTCATTACGGTCAAAACCCGAAGGAATGTTGAGTACGACCTTGTACTGGACTCCCCGGCGCATGTCCTCGACCCAGTAATTGTTGATACGGCTCAGAACCCGGTCGATGGCGTCGTTCATGGCCTCTTCGGTGGAAACGGAGCGCTCACCGCGCCGGCCCTGGCTGTAGCCGGTTTCGGTGCCGAGCAGCCGGCCGGTAGTGGTTTCGAAAGCACGCACCTGCATGGCGACACGACGCGTGCCATAGCCGGCATCTTCCTCGGTTCCGGAGAAAGTGATATAGATATCGCTTCCGATCTGTTGTGCGATCTGGTATGCATAGTCCTCCTGTTGCCCTTCGACCAGGTTGAGGGTGGCGACCATCTGGTCCAGATCCGAAACCTGCTCGGGTACGATCACATCATAAAGGCGCGAAGTGAGGTAGCTTTCCACAACGGAGGCGGCGTGACGAACCTGGGTATCGTTGCGCAACAGGTCTACCGGGTTCTGTCCGGTCGGAGCCTGCGGAATTACCATGATGAAGGGTCGGCCAATGGCTTCAGACAGATCGGCCCTGGTCTCGACGATGCTGAACCTTTCAAGCTCACCGCGGATCATTTCGGTGTTGAAGCGAAACCGTTTCGTGATCCGAAGTCCGGTTTCGTCGGCAGTCCGCACCCGGCTCTGAAGACCGGGCTGTTCCCAGGTAACCCACCGGTTGATGTTGTCCAGGTCGTAGAAATGGGTCTGGTGCGGCCGGAACCGGTTCTCCGCTTCCGTAGTGGAGAGCATGGGATCCGTCGACCCGAAAAGCAGGAACCAGACGGCTGCTTTTTTGGCATCATCGGTTGCCATGGGAACGCCGTTTTCGTTCAGGTCGCGGTCAATGCGCCGGCTGCGTGTTTCATCGGACTGGTAGATGCCGGTGGCCTCGATCATGACTTCGGCGGCTGAAACGCGCTCCACAAGTGTCGCCTGGCGTGACAGGGGGGGATCCTGGGCCTGCAGCACTCCGGTCGGGAACAGTGGTGCACAAAGAAGGATCAGCACGAAGGTATAGAGTTTCATTTTTTTAAGATTTCAATGGTTGAAATGATTGAAAGGGCCATCCATGAAAATGACCGGCTTGGCAGGTAAAGCGATCGACTTTTCCGGGCAGAGGATGAGGTACGTTGTATGTTGAAAAATCAGTACTGGCGCATCCCGTCCAGGAAGCCGAACAGGTTCAAACCGGCATTTCTGAGCGAGTAATTGAATCCAACCGAGTAGAAAACCCCTCCAAGGAAGATCTCGCTGTCCTCAGCGATGAAATCCATGGTTTCACCATCCACTTCCAGGGAAGCCCAGAACGGGTTGCTGGTAAACTTGTAGCCGGCACCCATGGTAAAGCTCAGTGCCGGTCCCAGCAGGAATTCGTAGTCCATTCCGGCGCGGCCGCCGCCTGAGAAAAGGGACAGGCTGTTATCCGAACCGTCACTCGAGCGAAAGCCCTCGATGCCCGCCCCTAAGCGGAAGCCGATGTTATGGCGGCCGCCAAATGTGTACTTTTTGTTGTAGCCGAGATAGACATTGGCGAGGAAGGCGGAGAAATCCTCATGGGCTTCGAAATCCACGGGGATGCCAAAGCCGATGTCCATTGACAGGAAACTCTGACTGGTCCCGGTGATGGGGGCCAGGTTGTAGGCGTAGGAGAGGTCGAAATTGACAGATTGGGTGATGTCTGTGAACAGCAAGGGGATTTCCGTAGCCGGAATGAAAATCTCCTCAGAGAATCCGGCCGTTAAGCGGAGGTCGTAGCCTATGCGTGGATATTCGCGTGCCACTACGCCAATGCCCTGCCGGCGCCCAAGCAGCTGTGCAGCCGTCGAGTAGTTGAAAGGATCCCGGGTGTTGTCACCCACGTTGGTGATGCGCGTGTAACCGACACTCCGGAATGTCTCATCCCCGTCCGGGGTCAGTCGCACTTCCAGCAGCTCGTAGATATCATCCACATAGACGCCCTCTGCCTGGCCGATCCCAAACGAGTATTTGCGGGGGGGTAGCACTTCCACGATACTGGCACGGAGCTGAAATTCGCTGATCTGCTGTGTTTCCAGCGCAAGCTGTCGCACCCAGGCCTGGGTCGCTTCGTAGAGGGCATATTTTCGTGAATCCAGTTCCCACCGGTCGTTTCCAAAACGGAATGTGTGGGATTTGCCCCTCTCGGCGCTGCCATAGGCATCGGCAGCGACAGAGAGCAACTGGGAGATACTCACTTCACCCTGCGGACTCACGTTGACGGCGTACCAGACAATGCCGCCTTCGATATAGACGTAGTGGTGGTTGGAATCATCGTCATCGGAGGCCGACCGGATCAGGGACCGGGCGATGCGCGAGGCATCATTGGCTCCGGCCAGACTGCGGGAATCGTCGACCCGGATGTTCTGGATATAGGGCAGATAGATATAGGAGGAGTTCATGAGCACTTCGAGCTCCTCGGCAGTAAGGCCCACCGAGCGGGCCTTGGTGGCGGCAAAGGTCTGCCAGGCCGATTCATCCCGCAGCGCCAGACCCCGGTTTTCCATGACCTCCGGATCGTTGAGAATGTCGAGTATGGCTTTTCCGACAGTCTCCTGCAACAGTTCGGCCAGTGTTTCCCTGTCGATGTCTCGGACTTCTCCGATCCTTTGCCGGAAATCCCTGAGCACGGGTTCCGGCAGCTCATTGTAATCGAAGCGTGGCATTTCAACATACGATGCCATCATTTTTTCGAAGAAGGGATAATCGAGTCGGATGCCCCGTTTGGCACCCGATTGGACCCAGACTGATTCCACGCTGGATATGGATTTGCGAACATACTCCCCATGTTGCGTGAATCCCGTCGAGACTGTCCCCAGAACAAGCAGCAGGCAAAGTGTGAATCGTTTCATGAGATCAATTTTTATGATTCAAAAGCACACACCGAGCATCCATGTCAAAAATAATCATCCACCTGTGTCAGAATAGGTGATTGGGTGGACGTAATACTTCATACCCTGATATCCAATATATTAAAAATAGTAAAGCAAGCTACCGGAATCTGCAGCGCCCGGACAAAAAAAACGCCGCTCCGTTTTCAGGCAGAGCGGCGTGGTTTGTGAAGCATTGTTGAGGAAGAATCAGGTTGCTTCGGTTTTGGCCGCTGCAAACGAAGAGTCCACCATGGCGAAGTTGGGATAGGCTCCAATACCGTGTTCGGACAAATCCAGTCCGCGTGTCTCGTACTCTTCAGACACCCGTACACCCATCGTGGCCTTGATAGCTCCGAAAGTTGCAAGGGAAAAAGCGAACGTAGTGCCAAATATGGCAAGAACGCCGAGCAGCTGAATTCCGACCATTGCTGCGGGTGAAAAGAGGCCTACAGCCAGGGTGCCCCATATGCCGCATACGCCATGTACGGAAATGGCCCCGACCGGATCATCGATCTGCAGTTTGTCGAACATCATGACAGCCGTAACGACGAGGATGCCGGCAACGGCACCGGTCACGGCGGCCAGGAAGGGTGAGATTACATCCGCGCCGGCCGTGATGCCTACAAGTCCGGCCAGAATCCCGTTCAGGGCCATGGAAGCATCCAGTTTCCCGAGGATAATACGGGCTATCAACATGGCGGCAAGAGCACCGGCTGCCGCAGCAATGGCAGTCGTGACAAAAACATAGGAAACTTCGGCTGGATTGGCGCTCAGTACCGATCCGCCATTGAAGCCGAACCATCCGAACCAGAGCAGAAACACCCCGACGGTTGCCAGCGGGACGCTGTGACCGGGGATGGTATTGATTTTGCCATTTACATATTTGCCCATGCGGGGGCCGAGCAGCAGGACACAGGCAAGTCCGGCGGCACCGCCTACACCATGGACCAGGGTGGACCCGGCAAAATCGTAGAACCCGAGGCTGTCCAGCCAGCCACCTCCCCAGACCCAGCTTCCTGTTACGGGATAGCATAAAGCGACCAGCAGGGCTCCGAAAATCATGAAAGCAGAAAGCTTTACACGGCCTGTTACACAACCGGAGACAATGGTGGCCGCTGTTGCGGCAAACATGGCCTGGAAGATGAAGTCACTGTAGATGGTCATCTGTTCACCATACGCGGGTGTCAGCATGCCGGCAGGATCACTTGAATCGAATCCGATGCCAAACCCTCCAAACCCGAGGAACCCGTTGAATTCACCCGGATACATCAGCTGAAAACCGATGATGCCATAGGTCAGGATACCTGCACACAGGATAAAAACATTCTTGTAGATCACATTTATTGAATTTTTACCCTGAGTGAATCCGCTTTCGACCGTGGCAAAGCCAAGATGCATGATGAATACCATGGCGGCTGCGAGCAGGATCCACAGATTGTCAATTGCGAAGACGGCATATTCGGCCGAAGCCCGGAATGCCTCCATTTGTTCAGCACCGGTCTGTGCATTCCCCTGTCCCGGAATGAATAAAAGGATGGATAACGGCATGGAGGCAAGAAGGGTTCGCTTTCGTCTGTTCACTGAATTCATAATGGATGGGTATTGGTTCGTATTGTTGATTGTCAGTAAATATGTCAGACTCCGTGACGCATAAAAATAAGTAAAAAAGATAGTAAATCAATAAAAATTAATATATTAATTCAATAAAATATTAAAATATATAGTATAACTTATAAAAAAGCGCTTTTATTTAGGTTTATCTTTCCGGGTTGTTGATGAATGATTCCTGTATATAGTTGTGTTGTGGATGTCGAAACAAATACATGTGTGCCGGAAGGCCCGCATCCAACAAGGAAACGTCAAACGAACAGATAATGAAAACCATCAGCATTTTGAGCGGAACGGACCGTCCCGGTTCGATGGCCCTGAAAGTTGCCCATTACATCAAACCGCTGTATGAACAGCAGGGCGTACAGGCAAAAGTCGTAAGCCTGGAGGATTTCCCTCTGCAGGAAACGATCGGCGGCAATTACGGCCAGGAGCTGCCAAAAATCGAAACCTTTCGGGAAGAGGTGATCGGTGCAGACGGTATCGTCATGGTCATCCCCGAGTACAATGGATCTTTCCCAGGTATCCTCAAGCTTTTTGTTGACTATCTCCCGTTTCCCGATGCGTTCCAGAAAAAGCCCATTGCTTTCATCGGTGAGGCGGCGGGAGCTTTCGGTGCATTGAGGTCTGTGGAGCAGATGCAGATGATCTGCTCATATCGCAATGCCTATAATTATCCGGAACGGGTGTTCCTACAGCGCGTGAACAAAATATTCAATGAAGAGCAAGGGATCATGGATAAGATGATCGCGGAACTGTTGGACAGCCAGATCCGTGGATTTGTCCAGTTCGTATCGCAGTCGGAAGAACTGGAGTCTGCCTGATCAGGCCCAAGCGCCTGATCAGGTCCAAATGCTTTTTTGGTTGGGTTAGCAGTCAAACCGGACCGGAAATCAGTCACTTTTCAACATATATCCCACCCCGTGCATGGTGACCAGGTATTTCGGATCATCGGGACGCATTTCCACTTTGGAGCGCAGTTTCGAGATGTGGACATCGACGGTCCGGGTGCTGGTGTTCGAACCAAATTCATACCTCCAGACATTTTCCAGCAACTCCCGCCGGGTGACGGGTTCACCGGGCTGTACAGACAGGAACCGAAGCACTTCGACCTCGCGGGTGGTCAGATCGATATCGCCATCCGGACGGCGGACCACGGCTTCTTTCAGGTCGATGGTAATCTCTCCCAGCTTGATGATCTCCGGATTTTTTTCACCTGGCATTTCACTGCGTCGCAACCGGGCCTGTATACGGGCCAGCAGTTCCTTTACGCCAAACGGCTTGGTAATATAGTCATCCGCTCCGATATTGAGTCCGGTCACTTTGTCGATTTCCTGATCCCGGGCAGTCAGGATGATGATGGGAAATATCATGTTCTTTTCCCGGACCTTCCGGCACACATCGAATCCGCTCATGCCGGGCAGCATGACATCAAGGATCATCAGATCGGGTTGTGTTTCCTCTACGATATCCAGCGCTTCCTGGCCATTTTCCGCAATCAGTGTCTGAAATCCTTCGTTTTCCAGGGTGTCCTTCAACGTGAATATAAGACTGGGTTCATCCTCGACGATCAGTATGGTACTTGTGTTATGGGGCATGTTCGGGTTCTTGTTGTTGCGGTTCATTTGTGCTGTTTTTGGGGAGTCCGTTTTTTGAAGCGGAAGCAATGACAGGGAAAGACACCGTGAACACGGAGCCTTCGTCGGGTATACTGGTAACCGAAACGGTACCATCGTTCTGTGTCGCCAAGGCTTTTACGATGGACAGGCCGAGGCCATGCCCCCTGGTCCGGGCGGTCAGTGCATCTTCGACACGGAAAAACTTGTCAAAAATTTGTTTTTGATCCGCCTTTGGGATGCCGATGCCTTTATCGGATACATCAATGGCAACCCGGCCGTCCTGTTCCCGTGCACGGATGCCGATCGTTTTCTCATCCGGACTGTATTTTACTGCGTTTTCGAGCAGGTTGTCCAGTATGGATTCCAGGTCGGAACGATCCACATTGATGGCGGGAAGGTCTGTTGCAACGTCGGTTTTCACGTCCGCCTGATTCGACTCGATGTAACTCTTCTTTTTCCGGATGTATTCCTGGAGGAAACTGTTTACATCGGTTTCTTTCTTGTGGATGCGCACCTTGCGGACATCAAACCGGGCGACATCCAGAAGGCGGTCGATCATTGTTCGCAACCGCAGAGATTCGTTGTAGATGTGGGCGCCGTAGGATTTAAGCCGGCCCGGATCGGTCACCCTGCCGTCAGAGAGGTTTTCACCAGCCGCCAGGATCACCGAAAGCGGGGTTTTCAATTCGTGAGTGACATTTGCCAGGAACAGGGACTGGCGCTGTGCCAGTGCCCGCTCGCGCTGGGCGGTGAAAAACATGAAAATGAAGGTGCCGACCAGAAGGATCATGGCCCCGGCGAGCACCAGGAGATTGCGAACGAGGGATGCGCGGGATGCTGCGATTTCGGGATTGGTGGTGAAGGCAGCCTTCAGGTTCCAGTCGTTCAGCAGGTCGGGGAAATTCTGGATGAAGTCGACATTCTGGTAGGTGTAGGTAGTGTCAGGGTGGGTAGTTGCCAGCACTTCATTCTTGGTCCAGTCATGCAGCCACACGATGATGCCGGTATCGTCACCGGTACCGAAGGTTTCAGCCAGTTTCGGGCCCATGTAGCTATTGACCAAATAATTCCGGTCAATCAAGAAAAGGAGGTATGCCACCACTTCCCGTTTTCGGGAGTCAATGAGGGCGACGGTCATGCTGTTCTGGGTATCGAAAATGACCCGTGTATTCCATCGGTATTCGGGAACCAGGGCATTCATCCGGGTCCGGGTGATATCCAGTCCATCGCTGACCAGGCGGTCGTACTCCCGGGTCTGCTGAAACGACCCAAGCTGTCGGTCGTATCGTAAAAGCGGGGCACCCGGATTGTCACAGGCCTCGCATTCCGGTCGGGAGAGGTAGATATCGGAAAAAAGGGTGTCACCGGCCGCATCGTCAATGATGGCGATCAGCTCGGTATACACATCGGCAGGTGAGTGCAGCGACGACCTGACTTTCTCCATTTCGAGCTGCCACAGGGATCTCACGGGGTACCGGAATCGGCTCCGCACCTGATTGGTATACTCCATGAGCTGCCTTTTCTGTTTCTCGACCGAGCTCTGGACCTGGCTGTCGTGCAACGCATACAGAGAATAGACGTTCATCCCGGTCAGACCGATGACGGCTGCCAGTCCCATGGTCAGAAAAATCCATCGTATATGTCGGTAACGCGTCATTTTTTCACATTATGATGCATGTTGTACCCTGTGTATATTGCCTCCTTACAAAAAACGATCTATGCATTCTCTGATTGCCGTTTTACTGTCATGTCGTTACAGCACCGCAGCGCTCAGGCCTGAAAGATGATATCAACGAAGCAAATCCGGTGCCCATGCCAATGGCCTGACGTTGACCCTTTCCCGGTTGAGAGCAGAAGGCATCGTAAAGTGCTCAGAAAGCTAACATGTTTACTGTTAACAAGTTATTCAAAAATTGAACAGGTCATAGAAAGAACTTTCGACATCTGACAGATATTTTAAAAATTTAACATATTTATGTATTATTAAGAAATCTTAATGGTTTGTTTGCCATTCATATGCGTATCTATTGCCGGCTATTTCTTTGGGTTCTTATCCTTTTGGCTTTATCCGCTTGTGATTTCGGTGAGGAGGGGCAAGATGAGGGTACCTCCGGTTCACCTGTCATGGCGGAGAACCTTGAGGATATTCGCGAAGCCCTTCAGGTAAATGATTTCCGTACGGTCGACTCCCTTGCTGCCATGGCTATTGACAGGGCCCGGGAACTCGATGATCGGCAATCTATTATCGATGCGACCATCTACCTTGCTACATCCTACATTGACCGAAGAAGAATACGCGAAGGCGAACGGCTGGTTGTTGAAAATCTGGAGCGTATCGAGGAATTCGGGACGCCGGATCAGCATGTGCGTGCTCTTTTGCAGCTTTCCAACCTGAGATATCTGGATAACAGGGATGATGAAGGAAGGGAACTGCTTGACCGGGCCATGGCGTTGGAGTCCCGAGTTACCGATGACCGTATCCTCGGTGCGCTCTACGCATCCAGGGCGCGTGCTTTCACCAATATCGATCCCGGTGAATCGCTCAGTCTTTATTTCGATGCCATCGAAAAGTTCGAGGAAACAGGCGACCATGCGAACATGGCGGTGGCGTATAATAATATCGGTCTTCTCTATCATAACAAGGGCGATTATACCGATGCACTGGAACAATATGAACGGGCCCTGGCTTTGAACAGAGAGGTTGGGAACCAGCTTCAGGTGGCCGCCAATTACAACAATATTGCCAACTCACTGAGCAGTCTAGACAGGAGGGAGGCGGCTGCCGATACGCTTATAAAAGCCGTGCTCATCAACCAGAAAATGGGAATAAGCCCGGGCCTGATCCAGAATTATTACAACCTTGCGCAGATCTATCTGGAGGATGGAGAGCTTGATCCTGCCTATTCCTTTTTTACTCAGGCGTATGAAGAAAGCCGATCCATAGATTTCCGTCCGGGTGTGATGTACCATGCTGTCGGCCTGGCCCATACCTTGTATGAAATGGAGCTTTACGATGAAGTGGAACCGTATCTGGACGAGGCCCGCCGTTTGGCAGAGCAGATGAACAACCTGGATGTGCTGGCCCGCACATGGAATATCGAGTCCATGCTGAGCGAAGATCTCGGCCGATACCAGCAGGCCATCACAGCCTTGCGCCAGGAACGGAAATATTCTGATCGCCTGGACAGTATCCGGCGCAACCGTGAATTCGAGGAGATCCGGTCCGGGTTGAAGCTGGAGCTGAAAACCGCTGAAAACGAGCTTTTGCGGCATCAGCTGACCTACCGTGAAAGTTTCAGCCGTAATCAGCAGCTGATTCTGGTTCTATTGATCATCGGGGTTCTAATTACCGCAACATTGCTGATTGTGCTGTTTCGGAACAAGAACAAGATGGAAAGGGTGAACCGCTCCCTGAAAGAGAAAAACAGTGTGATTACCGGGAAAAACAGGCAGCTCAGGCATCTTAATTCTGAGCTGAAGTACCTTAATGATGAAAAAACCCGGTTGGTCGGAATGATCATCCACGACCTGAGGAATCCCTTGTTTGCCGTTATCGGATTCCTGGAGCTGATAGATGAATCCCTTTCCGATAAATCTGAAAAGGAACATCTGCAAATGGCCATGAAATCGGCAGATCGTCTCAACCAGCTTATCAACAGTTTGCTGGAAGTGCACTCCCTGGAAAAAGAGACGAGGAAAATGGAACTCACCAATATCCAGGTGCACGAACTGGTCCAACATGCGATCACAAATTTCCAGGAAATGGCGCGAAAGAAGGATATCAACCTGCAGAATGAGATAGATGTACTGGAAGCTGACTCGGATCCTGATTATTTGAACAGGATCGTGGACAATCTGATATCCAATGCCATTAAGTATTCACCAAGACATTCAAGGGTGAGGGTTGAAGTCAGTAAGAAAGATGACAACCGTTGGGAGCTTGCCGTGGATGATGAGGGACCGGGGATCTCGCAGGAGGATCAGGCCAATCTGTACCAGATGTTCGGCAGGCTGTCGGCCAAGCCGACCGGCGGCGAGGAATCGACCGGACTCGGGCTATACACTGTGAAATTGCTCGTCGGACGACTAAAAGGGAATATCCGGTTGGAAAGTGAACTGGGCAAGGGCAGCAGGTTCATCTGTGAATTCCCGATCCGGCCCGAAATGGCTTTACAAGATGACGGATCGGAAGAATCTGGCAAGAATATCCGTCCGTCGGCTGCACCAACCGGGACACAGGAGGAATGGATCGGATCCGAGAAACTGGAAGCCTGAGCAGATCCCGCTTTTGCTTTTGCTGCAGGGCCGATTGTTATCGTATGCCGGCTCCGTTTTAGTTATTCGAAAACTTACCCGGACTCAGTTCCTCTACGTTGTTTCCGGGTTCTCGGTCTCCGTTTCCAGGTTCCATCACTCCATTTCCGGGTTACTGGACTCCGTTTCCCGCCTTAATTGCCATATTGGTGCAAAAGCTCGCCGTCAACAAAAACATGCGTGGGCCGGCTGGTGTATTCAAAAGGATCCCCGTTGAAAACCACGACGTCGCCGTCTTTGCCTTCCCGCAGTGAACCCAGCCGGTCATCCAGACCCAGGATAGCGGCCGGTCCCGTGGTGAGGGCATGCAAGGCCGCAATCCGGTCCAGCCCGTGTCCTGCCGCAACGGCAGCCTCGAACAGGACGATGCGTGTTTTGGGTACGTAGGATTCATAGCCGCTTTGGAAGGCGAATGGAATGCCGGCTTCCGACAGCTTTTTTGCGGTGTCGAAAGCGGCGTTTTCGGTATCGCCGCGGGTCCGGACCATCGTCGGATGGATGATGACAGGCACGCCGGCCGCTTCGATCTCGTCCAGCAGCATGTAGGCTTCTGCAGCACCATCGAGCAGCAGCGGGAAGCCGAACTCACGCTGCAACCGGAGGGCGGTCATGATATCGTGGGCGCGATGCGCTGTTACAAGGGCATAGAGCCGTCCTTCGAGCAGATCGGCCAGTGCATCCAGGCGCAGGTCACGATCCGGATGCCGGTCGGGATCCTCGTGGCGGCGTTTTTCGGCGTATTCGGCGGCCCGAAGCAGTTCCTGCCGGAGCATGGCAATGCTTTTGGAACGGGTGCCGGGGGTCTCGTACTGGCTGCGTACGGCCGAGCCAAGCGTAATGGCCAGGGCCGTCGTGGAGTCCAGCAGCGCCTCATCCACCGTCTGGCCGGTCGTCTTTACGATCATGGTCTGCCCGCTCACCACGGCACCGGGCGCATGGCCTGTATGGACCGTGGTGATGCCGTTGCGCAGCAGGAATCCCACCAGCTCCTCCCGGGCATTGTAGGCGTCCATGGCCCGCAGGTCGGGTTGAAGGGCATGGGACAGTTCGATCTGGTCCTGGTCATGTTCCTGGTTGTAGTACCCGGCGAGGCCGACAACCGACCGGGCATCGATAAGGCCGGGGGTGACCACGGCGCCCTCAAAGCGCTCATATGAGTCCGGCACGGTGATATCACGGGCAGGACCGACGCGTTCAATTTTTCCGTCCTGCATCAGCACGACCCCGTCCCGGATGGGGTCGCCTTCCATGGTGTAGACGGTCTGTCCGTAAATGGCAATCTGTGCGCAGACAGGCCCTGAGGATACGATCAGAGCGAGAAGGAGTGCCATGGCTCTTGCACGGAAGAAGGTGGTCATAGCGAAAAAAGGATTTTATGTGATATGATGGCCGGTGCCGGATATGACCGCGGCAGGCGGCAGTGATAAAGGGATTGGAAATGGATTGGCATAAATTGAAGTGGCGGGATGTGCGGGTTCAGTCGTGATCATGGCCGTGGCCAAGGTCGTGCTAGCGACGGTGGCCGCGACTTTGGTCGTGGATGTGATCATGACCATGGCCGTATCCTCCCTGGCGGTCGGACCTGTACCCGCCCGTGGCATGACTGCGGTCTTCGGGATCCTCGATATTCCATACGTTCACACCCTCGATCCAGGTCTGCTCCACACGGGTGTAGACGCTGAACGGGTCACCCGACAGGATGATGAAGTCGGCATCCTTGCCGGGTTCCAGGGACCCGGCACGATCTGCTATGTCCATCTGGCGGGCATTGGCGATGGTCACCGATTCAAGAGCCATTTGTCGGCTCAGACCTTCGCGCATGCCAAAGGCGGGGGAACGCAGAAGAAGCCGGGAATCGGTAATCGGATCATCGGTATGGAATCCGAAATCAGCCCCTGCCTGCTCCAGGATCGGCGCGGTTTTGGGCAGCAGGTGGATCGTCTCCATTTTACCGCCGGGAGAATCAATATAAATGATGGAGGCAGGGTAGCCGGAAGCGGCGATCTCATCGGCCACTTTCCAAGCATCTGTTACGTGGTGCAACACCATGCGGTAGCCGAATTCGTCGGCCAGGCGGATGGCGGTGAGCACATCGTCGTGCCGGTGGGTGTGATTGTGCACGATGCGTTTGCCCTCAAGCACTTCCACCAGGGTCTCCAGTGCGAGATCACGGGCCGGCATGCGTTCCGGATCCTCCCGGGCTGCTTCGACGCGGTCCTGATATTCCCGTGCCCGGATGAACATGGCGCGCACCATGGCCGCCGATTTGGCCCGGGTGCCGGGGAAGGGAGGCTGCCGCAGCGGATTGGTGCCGTTGGCCAGCTTCAATCCGCCATAGATGCCGTTTTCCTCATCCACATGGATGAGCATCTCCTCGATCGTGTTGGCGGGACGCAGTTTCAGGTACACGGTCTGGCCGCTGACAAGGTGTCCGGAGCCTGGCATGATGTTTACGGAGGTTATGCCGCCGGCCAGGGCCTTGCGAAACGAGTCGCTGCGGGGATTGATCGTGTCCAGGATGCGCACGTCCGGGTGCAGCGCCGAGGAGCGGTCGCCGCCGTCCCCTTCGCCGATGTGCGAGTGCGGATCCACGATTCCCGGCATGATCACCTTGCCGGAAACGTCGATTACCTCGGCATCGGATGGAATGCCGACGGTTGCAGCGTCACCAACGGCTGCGATACGGCCATTTTGGATTACAATAGTGCCGTTTTGCCAGGTTTCGCCGGTGACCGTGATCACTTCGGCGCCGCTCAGTACCAGGGGCTGGTCCTGGGCAGCCGTCGGAACAGTGGCGGCTGCAACAGTGACGGCCGCAATGAATATGATAAAAGGAAGGATTAAATGGGATCGGGTGTGCATGGTCCGTGAATTCTGTGAGCGTAAGTGCGTGTTTGTGAGCGTAAGTGCATGCATCTGCAAGTCAGGAATATGCGAAAAATTTGATATTGTTTTACCTGCTTTCATATTAATTTAATCATCAGGCAGCATTTTGCATCATTTTGCAGGTGCTGGGGATACATTTCCGGCCCGGCCACCATGTTCGCACAATCATTTGCACAACCAGGTTAAACCAGAGGAAACACCATGAGTCTCCGATTACTGATCTTGCTCGTCGCATTGATCGCCGTATTCCTTTTTCTGTTCTTCATGATCTCCCGATTTCTGGATACCGGGACGCACACGGTGACCTCGCCCGGCCTGGTCAATACGATCACTTTCCAGCTGGATGAAGACGGAGTACCGTTCTATTCGGTCGAACGCCGCGGTTTGACGGTCCTTGAGCCATCCAGGCTGGGATTCGAGTTGGATGATGCCGCTGATCTGCGTGACGGCTTTGTTATTGAGTCGGTGGAAACGACCTCGTTCGATGAAACCTGGGAGCAGGTATGGGGAGAAAAACGCTTTATTCGCAACCACTACAACGAACTCCGGGTCAACCTGGCCAGGGAAAACGGACAGGAAGGCAAGCTGGCGGTCGTTTTCCGTGCCTTCGATGACGGCATCGGTTTCCGGTACGAATTTCCGGATTTGCCGGACCAGGCGGAAAAGCAGGAACAGACGCATGCGGATACACTGATCATCCTGGATGAGCTCACCGAATTCGCCCTTACCGGCAATCACACATCCTGGTATATCGATGCCTACCAGTGGAACCGGTTTGAGTACCTGTTTAAGGAAACCCCGCTCATACAGGCCGATACGGTCCATACCCCGCTTACTATGCGAACCGGCGACGGCATCTACCTCAGTTTCCACGAGGCCTCCCTGGTCGATTACTCCACCATGACCCTGGAACGGGTGGATGGATATACTTTGAAGGCCAACCTCATGCCATGGTCTGACGGGGTTCGCGTGCGCGGATCGGCGCCGATGGTCACCCCCTGGCGTACCCTGCAGATGGCCGACGATCCGGGCGGGCTCATCACATCCTACCTCATTCTCAACCTGAATGAGCCCAACAAGATCGAGGACACCTCCTGGATCCGGCCAGGCAAGTATGTCGGCATCTGGTGGGGGATGCACCTGGACAAATACACCTGGGGACGCGGTCCAAAGCTTGGAGCCACCACCGAACGGGCCAGGCGTTACATTGATTTCGCTGCCGAACACGGGTTTGACCATGTGCTGGTGGAAGGATGGAATCCCGGCTGGGACGGTAACTGGTACGAGAGCGGCGTGGTGTTCGATTTCACCGAGTCTATTCCCGAGTTTGACCTGGAAGGCGTGGCGCAATATGCCCTGGACAACGGCACGCGCCTGATGGGGCACCACGAAAATTCGGCCACCGTACTGCATTACGAGTCGCAGATGGAAGAGGGATTCGCCCTCTATGAGAGTCTGGGAGTGCGTGCGGTGAAGACCGGCTATGTCGGTCACGGGCAAGAGATCATGCGCTATGACGAACACGGCAACGAGCAGTTCGAGTGGCACCACGGGCAATTCATGGTCGATCATCACCAGCGCGTTGTGGAACTGGCCGCATCCCACAGCATTTCCCTGAACGTGCACGAGGGGGTCAAGGACACCGGACTGCGCCGCACCTGGCCGAACATGATGACACGCGAGGTAGCCCGCGGGCAGGAGTACAATGCCTGGGGCGACGGCGGCTATGTGTGGGACGGTCCGGGCAACAACCCGGAATATGTGGTACTCCTGCCGTTCACGCGCATGCTATCCGGGCCGTTCGACTACACACCAGGCATTCTCGATCTGCACTTCGATGAATACCGGCCGGATAACCGCGTAAACCACACCCTGGCCAAGGAGCTCTCGCTCTATGTGACCATCTACAGCCCGCTCCAGATGGCCGCCGACCTGCCGGAAAACTACGAAGCCAACCCCGGACCGTTCCAGTTCATTCTGGATGTGCCGGTCGACTGGCACGATACCCGGGTGCTCCATGCCGACATCGGCCGTTATGTCACCATCGTGCGCAAGGACCGCCACAGCGATGAGTGGTTCCTGGGCAGCATCACCGACCGCGAAGGGCGCACCCTGGAGGCAGAGCTCGATTTTCTGGACGAGAATCGCGATTATGTGGCCGAGATCTACCGGGACGGCGATGATGCCGATTGGAAAACCAATCCGTACGATATCGTCATTGAGAAAAAACTGGTTGACAGCGGAACTGTGATGCCGCTGGCGCTGGCGCCCGGTGGCGGACAGGCCGTGCGGTTCCGTCCGGCAACCGATGAGGACCTGGAACAGCTGGAACGACTCCAGCCCGGTCCCGGAAAATTGTGATTTACCACCAAATTATTACACATTTTGACATGAACCGAATCCTTCTCACCACCGCCATCCTGATGATTACCGCATCACTTATCCAATCCTGCAGAACAGCCAAAGAAGCCGGACCGGAAGATATTGTCTCTTCCATTGAAGGGGCTGCAGCACACTGGATCTCCGCCGACCGGCTGATCTGGGACAGCGGTCCGCTAGCCTACCGCCACGAAATCCGGTACAGCCAGAAAGCGGCCATTCGTGTCGACACACAGGGCGTGAGCGGCGGAGAGGTAATCCCGGTCGGAAGCCAGACCCGACTTGATTCCGGGCTGGCCGACCGCTTCCGCCACATTTCCGACCGGCCCGTCCATCGGGTGGATGCCGGCAGTGATGCTGTTTTTGAAGCGGTGAAAGGGCAGGTCATTGCCATCGCCTACGACCGGCGCGACCAGCCGGTAGCGGCTACCCGGGTCCAGTTTCCCGGTCTCATCGACGAAGCCTTTTTTTATGGCGGCGAGTTGGGGTCTGTCTATCGGGAGGATACGCTCTCTGCCCGGCTCTGGGCTCCAACCGCGCTTTCGGTGAAGCTGAAGATCTACGATGCGGATAAAAAGCTGGTGGATACGGTGTTGCCGGATCATCTGGAGGAGGCGGCTGTCACCGGCCAGGACGGATCGGAAGCGGCTGCTGAAACCCGTGAGGATCCACCTGCGGACCGGGACGCAGCGTCAGCAATGGTGCAGCCCCGGGACGGCGTTTGGCGCTTCAGCGCCGCCAGGAAGGACTGGGACCGGAAATTCTACCGCTATGAGCTCAGCGTCTATCACCCTGTTAACAACCGCGTCAACTCCTACGAGGTAACCGACCCGTATTCGGTGAGCCTGGCCATGGACAGCCGGTACAGCCAGTTCGCCGACCTCGACGATGACGACCTGAAACCGCAATGCTGGGGGCGGCTCAGCAAGGAACTGCCGCATCCGGCTGACATCACCCTTTACGAAGCGCACATCCGGGATTTCAGCATCAACGACCGCTCGGTCCCCGAAGAGCACCGCGGTACCTACATGGCGTTCCGGCATAACGGACTGCTGGACCGCGGCCTGTCCGATGGCATGGCGCATCTGAAGCGGCTTTCCGAAGCCGGGCTCACCCACCTGCATTTGCTGCCTCTCAATGATATTGCCTCGATCATCGAGAACCCTGAGCGCCGGGTGGATCTGCACATGCCCTATCGGCGCATATGCGATGTACTGCAGCATCCGGGACTTTTCGAGCAGTGCGAACGCCGTCAGTTTATCCCGATCCGTGAGGCCTTCGAGCAGATGGCCGAAGAAGATCCGGCAACGGACCTCATCCAGATGCCGTACAGCCTGCCGGGACGCAGTCGCGGCCTGGCGGCCGTGGACGGGTTCAACTGGGGCTACGATCCGTTCCATTTTAATGTGCCGCAGGGCAGCTATTCCACAGACCCCGACGGCGTGACGCGTATTCGGGAGCTGCGGGCGATGGTCCAGTCACTGGCCCAGATCGGGCTGAATGTAGTGGTGGATGTGGTGTACAATCATACGTTCGTATCTGGCCCGGCCTCACGTTTCTCGGTGCTGGACAGGGTCGTGCCCGGATACTACCACCGGTATGATCCCGACACCGGTGCCATGGAGACTTCAACCTGTTGCGATAACACCGCCGCCGAGCATGCCATGATGGAGAAGCTGATCATCGATTCGGTACTGCTTTGGGCCCAACAGTACAAAATCGATTCGTTCCGGTTTGACCTGATGGGCCACCATCCGCGGGCGGTGATGGAGCGGGTACGAGACGAGCTGGCAAAACTTACGCTTGAAGAGCACCAGGTGGACGGCGACAACATTTACATCTATGGCGAAGGATGGAATTTCGGCGAGGTGGCCGATGACCGACTCTTCGATCAGGCCACGCAGTTCAACATGGGCGGAACCGGAATCGGCAACTTCAACGACCGCAGCCGTGATGCCATCCGCGGCGGCAACTTCACCGACAACGGCCGTGACCAGGGGTTCACCAGCGGCCGATACCTGTTTCCCAATGAGGAGGCCGAACCCGGCCGGGAAGAAGACCTGGACTGGCTGCTGGATGCGGCCGATCGCATACGTGTGGGCATGTCCGGCAACCTCGCGACCTATCCCTACATCAACCGGGAAGGTAAAAGCGCAGTGGGTGACGACGAAAAGATCGGCTTTGCCCTGCAGCCGCAGGAGTCGGTGAACTATATCGACAAGCACGACAACGAGACACTCTGGGATAACACCCAGGCGAAGCTGCCGCTGGACATGCCGATGCCCGACCGTATTCGTGTGCACATGCTCGGCAATGCCTTTATCAACTTCGGACAGGGCGTGCCGTTCTACCAGATGGGTACCGATCTGCTGCGTTCCAAATCACTGGATCGCAACAGCTTTGACTCGGGTGACTGGTTCAATGCCGTGGATTTCAGTCTGGAGTCGCATCTCTGGGCCAAAGGGCTGCCACCGGCTTGGGACAACGAGGCGCGCTGGGAAGATATCCGTGGGCTGTTCCGCGATGCCGACGTGGATGTGCGCCGCGGGCATATGGAGCTGGCTCACAAGCTGTTCCAGGAGCAACTGCGCATCCGTTACTCGTCGCCGCTGTTCCGGTTGCGAACCGCCGAAGAAATCCACCAGCGACTGGCATTTCACAATACCGGTCCGGATCAGGAACCCGGTATCATAGCCATGACCATTTCCGACGGAACCTGTACCAGTGAATCGCTTGATCCCAACTACGATGGCATCCTGGTAATCTTTAATGCGGATAACAGGATGCGGGAGATTGAACTGGCCCTGGAAGGGATGTCATGGGACGGACTGGAGCTCCATCCGGTGCTGCAGCAGGGTGCCGACACAGTCGTGCGAGAGACGGTGCGTGACGGCAACCAGTTCCGGATCCCTGCATTGACGGCGGCGGTGTTCGTGATGCCGCAAAAAGCTGTCCAGGGTGATTTTATATGCAACCAATGAGACAGCGATGCAGGCAGGCGGACCCACTTGCAGGGACCATCCGATAAAAAAACGGCCCCGGCCGCTTTGAACTCTATGTGCAAATGCCTACTTTTTTTTAACGTTATGTATTGACACGCGTCATTGTCCGGATGTCGTGTGATATTATTTGTTCGGCATCGATCCGCATCCGGGAATGTTTTTATTACTTGCCGGTCTCAAAGACCCGGCCAATTTCCATCCGACCGGATAGCAGATATTTTTGAGGTCCGGCCCGAAGTTCCTAACAAATCCATTTATGAGTGCCGGAGCACTGATCCTGGTCCTGTCTTCCCTGCTGATCATCGGCGGGGGCCTCGCCCTGTTCCTCTGGGCCTTTTTCAGCGGACAGTTTGACGATATCCATAAAGGCCGCATGCTTCCCTTTGACGAAGAGGAGCCGGCCGGAAAGCGGACCGATCAGATATTCCAGGAGGAACCCTCCGAAATCAAGAAAAAACATAACAAAGGAGAAGAGCAAACCCGTGGATCCCGGTAGCAATCAACCTTCGTACTCTGTCAGTGACCTCGACCGCAAAGCACGATTTGTGGTCCTGTTCCTGATTTTTTCCGGCGTGTTCTGGCTGCTGTTCGGAACGCTGCTGGCCCTGGTCGCCTCCCTGAAAATGCACCTGCCCGACTGGCTTGGCGCGACCGGCTGGCTCACGTTCGGGCGTGTGCGTCCGCTGCACCTGAACACGATGGTCTACGGATGGGCATCGCTCACCGGTGCCGGCGTAGCCTTGTGGATGCTGAGCCGGCTGCTCAAGGTGCCGATCATGCTGCGCGGTTACATCATCGTCGCCGGCGTGGTCTGGAACATCGCCCTGATGCTCGGCAGCATCCAGATCCTTGCCGGCTTTTCACGCGGGATCGAATGGCTTGAGTTCCCGGTCTCGACCATGGTCGCGATCGTGCTCTGTGTGATCATTATGTCCGCTTCGGTACTGTTGATGCTTATCACCCGCCGGGTGAAACAACTCTATGTCTCGGTATGGTATATTATTGCCGCGTTCCTCTGGTTTCCGCTGCTCGGGCTCGTCTCGTCGCTGCCGATTTTCGACACACCGACGGTGCAGGCCGGCATGAACTGGTGGTACGCGCACAATGCCCTGGGACTCTGGTTTACACCGGTCGGACTTGCCGCCGCCTATTATTTCATACCGAAAGTGCTGGGTCGGCCGATCTACAGCTACGGCCTGTCGCTGCTTGGCTTCTGGGGACTGGCGCTGTTTTACAACTGGAACGGGTTCCACCACCTGGTCGGAGGACCGGTGCCCACCTGGTTCGTAACCATTTCCATTTCCGCCAGTGTGATGATGGTGATTCCGGTCGTGGTGGTCGCTGTAAACCACCATATGACGGTGGTCGGTTCCTTCCGTGCGGTCGTCAACTCGCCTACGCTGCGCTTCGTGGTCTTTGCAGCCATGAGCTACACGTTCGTCAGCCTCCAGGGCGCCGCACAGGCCCTGAGGTCGTTCAACGAGGTAATCCACTTTACCCATTTTGTGGTCGCCCATGCCCATATCGGCATGTACGCGTTCGTGACCATGATGCTGTTCGGGGCGTGCTATTACATCATTCCGCGCATCACCATGCGCGAATGGCATTCCAAGGGTCTCATTAAATGGCACTTTTGGCTTACGGCGATCGGCATCATTATCTATGCCGGAGCGTTGCAGGGCATCGGGGTGTTCCAGGGTTTCACGATGATCGATCCGGAAGTGCCCTTCACCGACACGGTGACCATGACCATTCCGTACCTGGTGGCGCGTTCGGTATCCGGCTTTTTGATGACGGCCGGACACCTGATCTTCGCCTGGCTGATCGTCCGCATGGTGTACCGTACGGGTGAGCAACCCGCCACCCCGCATGTCTGGCAGAAAATAAGGGAGGAATTTGCAACATGATGCGTAATACCATACTTCTGTTCGGCATTGTCGCCACTTTTGCGATTGCCATGTTCGGCCTGACCATCCTCCCGAAAATGTTTATTGATGAGGGGGTCAAGGAGCCGACCTATTTCACCCCGTTCGAGGTCACTGAGGGCCATCGCATATTTGTGCGGGAAGGATGCATTTACTGCCATTCGAAACAGGTGCGACCGGAGGGTTTCGGTGCCGATTTCGAGCGTGGATGGGGCCGGGCCAGTGTGGCCACGGACTATCGCAATCTGATACCGCACAATCTGGGAACCATGCGTACAGGACCTGACCTGGCCAATATCGGTGCGCGACAGCCGGGACGCGACTGGCACTATCTCAATCTCTATCAACCGCGGGCCATTAACGAGCACAGCATCATGCCGACGTTTCCCTGGCTTTTTGAGGTAGTGAGTGAGGATGCACGTCCGGGCCGGGAAGGGCTGAGCCTGCCCGAAGCGTTCCGCATCCCCGGAATGAAGGTCCTGCCCACCGACGAAGCCCGTTACCTGGTGACCTACCTGATATCCCTTGACCAGCAAACCGCAGGAGTGGAGTGATGGCTGATGAAAAACATTTCGGAGATTCCGGACAAGGCCGTGACCAGGACCGTAAACACGATCGGGCCCAGGGTGCAGAACCGGATCGTGGACGGAAAAACAGTCCGAATGATTCCGGGGAGTTTGCCGATCCGGAAGACGAGCGTAGCATGGAAGAACTCCACCGTGCCGCAATGGAACGGGAGGAGAAGATCCCGAGTGAAGGCAATGAGCGCGGTCCCTGGTGGATGTATGCGATCATCATTGCCACCCTGGCTTTTGGCTTTTTTTACATGGGCCGTTACCTCGGAGAAATCTCTGACCAGCCGCATGTGCTGTATACGGAGCCGGCATCGTCGGATGTGGAAGAAGCCGAACTGGACCTGATGGCCTCGGGGCGGCGCGTCTATACCCGGGTATGCCAATCCTGTCATCAGCAGGACGGCGCCGGTGTGCCCGGTGCGTTTCCTCCGTTGGGCGGGTCGGACTGGGTGGTCGGTGTTCCGGAGCGGCCGGTCAATATCGTTCTGCATGGATTTCAGGGCGAGATCGTGCGCGACGGTGAGACCTACAATGCCGTGATGCCCGGTTTTGGCCGGTTGCTTTCGGATGATGAAGTGGCTTCTGTGGTCACCTATATCCGAAATTCATTTGGAAACGAAGCCCCGGAGGTCCAGCCGGAAGAAGTGGCCGAAATGCGGGAAGCCTCGTCGGAAAGAACAGAACAATGGACAGAGTCGGAGCTGGATGCTTTCATAGAGCGCTGATTTGAAACAGGAAACACAGCATACCCCGGTTTGCGTGCATTGCGGACTGCCCGTTTCGGCAGCCTCATTGCAGTCGTCACCCTCTTCACACCCGCCACCCTCGGCGGCGCCGCCGTCCCCGCACGCAGTGCCGTCCGGACCGCTGTTCTGTTGCTTCGGATGCCGGATGGTATGGGAAATGGAGCAGCACAAACCGGCTGATGGCGGCGCTTCCGACCGCCTGTCCCCCCTGAACCTGCTCTACCTTCGCTTTTCGCTGGCCCTTATTGCCTCGATGTTCCTGATTTTTATCAGCCTCACGCTGCATTTTGAGGCCGGACAGGCCCCGGCGTTCCTCAGGTATGTGAGCCTGGCCCTGGCAACCGGGGTCATGCTGTTGCTTGCCGGACCCTTTCTGGACAACCTGAAACGCGAGATTTCCGACCGGCGTCTGAGCCTGGCCTCTCTCATCTTTGCGGGCTCGGGAGCGGCCTGGTTGCTGTCGGCATGGAATACGCTTACGGCTGAATTCCACGGTCTTTCCGCACCGGTCGGACCCGGCGCCGGGTCGACCTATTTTGAGACCTCGGCCATGATTCTGACTTTCTATGTCGGCAGCCTGCTGCTGGATACACATATCAAGCGCGGCATGGCGGCATATACACGCCTTTGGGAGACGGAAGCATCACCGGAAGTACTTAAGGTATCCGGGAACGGCCGTGCCGAGGGTCAGGAAAAAGTGGTTGCCGATGGCAGAGATGCAGCCGACCCGGACAAGGATGATGCCAATGCCAATGCCGGTGCCGATGCCGATGCCAATGCCAATGCCGATGCCGATGCCGGTACCAATGCCAATGCCAATGCCGATGCCGATGCCGGTGCCAATGCCGTCTCTGTATCCTCAATGGCAAAACGCGCGACCCGGACCGGTGTCGAGACCCTCGAGAAAGGAGATTGTTATCTGGCGGAAGCGGGTCAGCCGGTGCTTACCGATACCGTGGTGACCGAGGGTGCCGGTTTTGTGGACGAATCGCATCTTACCGGGGAACCGGAGATGGTTCGCAAGCAAAAAGGCGATGTGATTACGGCGGGCAGTGTCAGCATAGATGGCGGGATGGTCCTGCAGGTCACCCACCCCTACCGGGAGTCGTCGCTGCAGGAATACCTTCGCCGGGCGCGTGCCATGCGATCGCGGCCAGGCTACTACGAACGATTCGCGGCCAGGGGCGCATCGATCCTGCTTGTTTTTGTGATGACCGCGGCTTTTGGCGGTCTTGCCTACCACACCTGGGCGGCCGACCTGCCCCAGGGACTCCACGTCTTTTTGGCCGTGCTGCTCATCGGCTGTCCCTGCGCTTTCTCCATATCCACCCCGGCGGCGCTGTGGGTTGCCAACCAGCGCCTGCACAGGTCCGGCGTCATCGCCATGGGAGGAAGCCGCGCACTGGAGAAGCTGTCGGAAACGAAAGTAGTCCTTTTTGACAAGACCGGGACCCTGACCGAAGGTGTTGCGGTCCGGTCGATACAGAGTATGACCGATGATCCCGACTGGCCGGTCGAGCGTCTCATGCGCCTGGCAGGCGGGCTCGAAATGGACCAGGCGCATCCCTTTGCCAAAGCCCTGCGCCGCTATCTGGACCAGAACGGACTCGATCCCATCTGGCCGGAAGAGGCCTGGGTTCTCCCGGGGCTGGGGATGGAAGGACGCTACGGAGGGGCGGATGCCTCTGCTGATCTTAAGCAACAGGAAGCACGAGCGGATGCATCTGTGAATGGCGGCAACAGCAGCGCGCGGGAAAACGCATCGCGTCCTATCGACTCACAAAAGGGTACGTCAGGGCATACGGTTGGGCAAACGGTCCAGCAAACAAAAAGGCGCCAGATCCTGCTGGTCAACGGCAACCATCCCGAAGCGAAGGGCCGATTGGAGGAATCGGAACTGGGTCTGTTCATGGACGGCCGCCTGATGCTCCGGCTACGTATTTACCAGCCGCCGCGGCGTCATCTCTGGAAGGTGATCCGGCGCCTGCAGGAAAAAAACGGAGTCAGGGTCGCGGTGGTGACCGGCGATCCATCCGAGGCTTCGACCGCTTTGCCAAATGTTCAGACGAGTTCATCGTCCGATTTATCTTCGGTATCCTCCGATTCATCAACGGCCGCCATGTCCACTCCTGCCACCGGAAGTCACGAGATGATAAGTGACAAGATGAGAAGTCACGGGATAGGAAGTGACAAGATAGGAAGTGACAAGATGGAAAGTGACAAGATGGAAAGTGACACGAAGGGAATGGACGAGAATGAAGGTCATGCGAAAGGAATGGACGCGGCAGGTAGCCTCAGCCGGCAGGAAACCGATATTCATCCGGATGTCGATTACCACAGCAGCTGTACGCCGGAACGCAAAGCCGAACTCGTGGATGAATACCGCCAGCGCTATGGAAAAGTGATGTTTGTCGGCGACGGGACCAACGACCTGATGGCAATCAACAAGGCGGATCTCGGGGTTGGCGTATACAATGGTACGCTCAGCATTCGCAACCATGCCGATTTTGTGCTGTTCCACCCGAACCTGAATGTCATCCCGGAAATGCTGGATTTCGCCGGTAAGATCACCGGTACGATCCGCATCAACTTCTTCTGGGCCATTGCTTACAATTTCGTGGGGATCGGCGTTGCTCTGATGGGGCTGTTGCATCCGTTTTTTGCCATTGTGGCCATGATGCTCAGCTCGATATTCGTCACTCTGCACTCCTCATCGCTGCAGCGGCGGCAACCCTCGCTGGGCGATCTGGAAAAGCAGGTCAATACGGTCACTACCGGGCCGCTGCTGCGGCCGGGTGTCAGCGAGACCTGACCCTGAAATTTTTCTGATATGGATATTCTCTGGACGGGCTTTCTTTTTGGACTTTTCGGCTCTGCGCACTGCATCGGCATGTGCGGACCCATTGCCGTAGCACTTCCCGGAAGCAGGAACCTGATGCGATCGTACCTGTCAGGCCGCGTGTTGTACAATCTCGGCCGGACCATAACCTATACGCTCATGGGCGCCGTGCTGGGTTTGCTGGGTCTCGGGGTCTGGCTGGCGGGGTATCAGCAGGCGCTGTCGGTGCTCACCGGAGCCGGCATTGTTTTGGTGACGCTTATCACCTGGAACCGTTCGTGGATACCATCCGGCGGGATGTTCACAGGTCTGGCATCCCGCTTTGAGCGGATGATGCGGCCGCTGATGCAGAGCAACTCCCAACTCGGGATGCTGGCCATCGGCGTGGTGAACGGATTCCTGCCCTGCGGTCTGGTCTACGTGGCGCTGGCCGCCGCGCTGGCGACCGGGAGCATCTACGGCGGCATGGCCTACATGGCGCTGTTCGGACTCGGAACCATCCCGGTGATGTTCCTTGTGGCGGTCTCACCGGGTTTCCTCTCCGGAAAATGGCACCACCGGCTCCAGAAAGCCATTCCGTGGCTGGCTGTCCTGGTGGGTGTGCTGCTTATCCTGCGCGGTTTGTCGCTTGGTATCCCGTTCATCAGCCCCGACCTGGGCGGCGGCGGATCCTGCCACTGATGCGGGGTGCAAAAGCAGTCAGAGCCAATTACCTGCTACCGGTTTACCCCTGCCGGTCTGGTATCATCGATTGGTTTCGGCATCATGGAATTAAAACCCCTATATTTTGGACACAGTACCGATTCGTAACCATATCCGACACATGCCCAAAGAGGTCCCAGCCATGCCCCGACCCATTTTGATGCTCCCGTTGCTGTTCGCGGCCCTATCCATCCTGATGCTTTCCTGCACTCCGGCGCCCGATACACTGATAATACACAATGTGAGCGGATATACGCTGGTTGGCGGACAGGAATGCCATCCGTCCGGGGCTGACCTGCACCGGTTCGATGCGATCGCCATTCGGGACGGCCGCGTGCTTCAGACCGGGACGGCGGAAGAGCTCCGCGGGGCGTTCCCGGGGGCTGAGCGGATGGACGGGAAAGGGCGTACACTGCTGCCCGGGTTGATCGATGCGCACGCGCACGTCATGGGCCTGGGCGATGCCCGGCTGACCGTGAACGTGATGGGCATCGGGTCACTCGCCGAAACGCTCGATGAGGTGGCACGCTATGCAGAATCGTATCCCGACCTGGCCTGGATCCGCGGGCGCGGCTGGAACCAGGTGCTCTGGGAGGAGGACCGGTTTCCCACGGCGAAGGAGCTTGACCGGGCGGTTGCCGGCCGGCCGGTGTGGCTCACGCGGGTGGATGGTCACGCCGGATGGGCCAATACCGAGGCGATGCGTCTGGCCGGGGTCACCCGCGATACGGAAGATCCCGAGGGAGGTGCGATCATTCGCGATGACGACGGTAATCCGACCGGGGTGTTCATCGACCGGGCGATGGACCTGGTGCGCAGGCACATCCCGCCGCCCGAGCCGCCGGAACGGCGCCTGGCGCTCACCGAGGCCCTGGAGGAGATCCGGTCGGTGGGGCTGACCGGTGTCCACGATGCCGGCGTCGGTGTGGATGATTTCCTGCTCATGAAGGAGTTCGGCGACCAGGGACATCTGACCGCACGCCTTTACGGCATGATCGGGGGCACCGGCGAGGATTTCGACCGGTTTGTCGAAGGTGTGGCGGATTTGCCGGGCGGACCGCTGGCGGGCTACGCCGATGACCGGCTTTTCCTGCAGAGTGTCAAGATCTATGCGGACGGGGCGCTGGGCAGCCGCGGCGCCGCGCTTCTGGAAGATTATTCGGATGACCCGGGGAACCGCGGCCTGCTTCTGTATCCGGAAGAGGAGCTGTTGGAGATGGTGAACAAAGCCGTCTCACACGGCTATCAGGTCGGAACCCACGCCATCGGCGACCGCGCCAACAGGATGATGCTCAACGTCTTTGAGAAGGTATTTGAAAAGTACGACCCTGATTCCGGCGTGCGTGAGCTGCGCCACCGGATCGAGCATGCCCAGGTGGTGCATCCCGAAGATATCCCGCGTTTCCGTGAGCTGGGCATCGTCGCAGCGATGCAGCCGGTGCATGCCACCAGCGATATGAACATGGCGGAGGACCGCCTCGGGGCGGAACGCATGGCCGGTGCCTATGCCTGGCGAACATTTCTGGAGGAGGATGTGGTGCTGGCGGCGGGATCCGACTTCCCGGTGGAGCGGAGCAACCCGTTCCACGGGCTGCATGCCGCCGTGACGCGCCAGGACCATGACGGACAACCCGAAAGCGGCTGGTATCCCGAACAGCGCCTGACACGCGAAGAAGCCCTGCACGGCTTCACGCTCGGTGCGGCCTGCGCCGGCCGAATGGAGCCGTTGACCGGCTCGCTGGAACCCGGCAAATGGGCCGATTTCATCCTGATTGACCGCGATTATTTTAACGTTTCCGAACAGGAGATCTGGCAGATCGACGTGGAAGAAACCTGGCTGGCCGGGGAGCGGGTATTCCGGAAGGAATCCGATCGGGATCAGTGAAGGACAGGATGAATTTTCATGAGAACCTAAACAGCATTGGAGGTATTGACATGCAGATGTTGCATTCACCATTAAATTTTTGTTCATCAGCAAATTCTTGTTGCAGTACATCAAAAACCTTTCTCACCAGTCTTGCCATTTTCGCTATGGTCCTGGGTGGCATGGCATCGTTCTGGTCGGCCAAAGCGGCCGCTGCGGAACAGCCAGGGCCGAACAGTGTTGAAAGACAACGGCTTCAGGTCACCGGTTCCTTCCGCCCGGTCTACTACTTTATTGAGACGCGTGACCGGCAGGGAGAGCGGACGAGCGATCATACACTGAATGCGCGTTTGCATTTGCGGGCGGAGTACGCTATCACGCCGGACCTGAGATTTCGGACCCGTCTGGCCGGACGGGTATCGACCGACCAGGACCGGATGCGTTTCCTTCTGGATGACCATACATCGCCGAGCGGCAGCTATCCGGCCGGGACAGTCACTTTTGACGAGTTTATGCTTTCGTGGAAAGCGAGCCCGGAGTTCACCCTGACAGCGGGACGGTTTCAGGCGCGCTTTCCGCTCAGCGGCTTCATCCCCAAAGGGGTGGATCGCTACTATAGTGCCAACCTGGGTATTGGACATACCGACGGAGTGTGGGTTCGGTGGGATGTGCACCCCCGTTGGCGGCTGCATCTGGTGGGGAGCCACAACAGTCCGGACGGCAGCACACACGCAGCGCGGGGACCGCTGGCTTTTGATGAATCTTTGTCACGTGCCGGCGGGTTCGCAAATCTTGAACACCGGGAGCAGGACGGACGTTGGGTGCAGCGGGAAATCAGTGTCTCGGTGCTGCCGCAGTCGTTTGTCCGCGATGAAAAAACGCGCACATATGCGGCGATCAGCACGCGCCTGATGATGCGGCTTCCGTGGCAGTGTGATTTCTTCGAATACTGGGTCGGAGGTGAAGGGGGATATGTGCCCGTGGCGCCAACGCCGGCATCGGCCGGAATGGCGGTCGATGAAAGCCGAACGCTGATCGGACCGTCCGCGGTTGCCTGGCAGGTTTCAGCCTATGCCAACGGACACTCTGGCCGTCATCGCTTCGGCATACTGTACGGTCAGGTCGAACCCCAGTGGCTTATCTCATCCAGTTTCCGTCCGAATAACACCCTGTCGGAAGTGCGGTACCGCTACACGGTGTCGGACCGTCTCAATGCCGATATACGTTTCCGCTTCCGGACCGACCTGTTCCGTCCGGAGGGCGCGGACTATACCCGGCAGGACCGCGACATGTATGTGCGGTTCACCTGGCGGTTCTGATTCGGGTAGCATGGGAGTGGACGCGGTATTCTCCTGCCAGCCCCCCTCTGCTTCTTCCTCTGGCAGCCCACTCTGCTTCTTGTTTTGGCAGACTCCCTCTGCTTCTTCCTCTGGCAGCCCCTCTGCTTCTTGTTTTGCTTCTTGTTTTGGCAATCCAACAGGGCCGGGTGTGAAAAAAACGAGCAAACCTGCATAATTGTTCAAAAAAATCTGTAACAAATGCTGCCCGTCATACTCCTTTATATGTAATTTGATTAGATAGTACAACTGCAAAGCCAGGGCATTGACGTGTTCTGGCTTTTTTTTTGATCAGCGCGGCAAGGCGCACTCCGACCTCCCCCAATCTTCCCCATCCCTTTCCTTCCTGTGCGGCTGTAAGAAGCCGCAACATCACATAACTACGGCATTTCAAGGCAAAAGCAGGTATTCGCCGGTACCGGCAAGCTGGCACGTATCCCCGAAGGCCTCCTTAAGCCTTTCGACTGCTTTCACACCTGTGCAATGGAGCGGAACGATCAACCTGGTCTTGCGCCTCCGCAGCTCATCGATCGTGAAATCGATCCGGTGCGCATCGGCGTGCAACAAGTGCATCCCACCGATAACCATATCAGGAGATTTCGATCCGGCCAGGCGTTCGATATGCTCCAGGGTGTTCACGACGCCGGAATGCCCGCATCCCAGAATGACGAACCGGTGCGATTCCGTTTCGATGAACAGCGCCTGGTCGTCCGGAAGAGGGTCGGGTGTCCGGCACGAGGCATCCGTGCAGAAATCCCCACCTGTGTCCTCAATATCGTTATTTCGCGGGATTTCACCCGTCACATAGACGCCATCGAAAATCTCCGTCGGGGTGCGGGTCCACTGGATGCGGCGCCTGCGCAAGCTCTCTTTTGTGGATGTGGCCATGCCGTTATATCTCACGTTCCGGCCGTTACGGCTGTACTTGTCTTCAACTGCCGCCGGGTGCAGGTATATCTCCGCCACCGGTGCGTGTTTCAGCACCTCCGTCAGTCCGCCGGTGTGGTCATAGTGGCCGTGGCTCAGCACGACAGCATCCGTTTCGGCAAGGTTGATGCCGAGCAGCTCGGCATTCCTGATCAGCAGCGGGCTTTGGCCGGTATCGAACAGGATGCGCCGGCCGCCGTGTTCAATCCACAGGGAGAGGCCGTGCTCGCACTGGAGAGCCTTGCCGTGCCGCTTGCCGTGGACCTTGACATGTGGCATATGGCGTGGCGCGACGCCGGTTACATGGTTCCCCTTTCCGGGCGATTCACTGTGGTCATCGTCGTGGAGCCTGCTGCTTTCGCGGCCTGAATTGCTGCTTTTGCCACCAGGCTCGTTGTTCATCAGTATGGTGATCCGGGTGGATGTGGTCATGGTTTCTTGACGATAATAAAGCCGGTAATCATCAGCGCGATGTTTGCTATTTCGGTGAGGAGCTGGGCCATGCAGATGAAAACTGGACCATATTGCAACAGGTTGTGTCAGCTGGTTAGAGGGTTTACTATGCCCCCTCAGTCCGGGGAGTAAAATATGATCCCGGTTTTTTTCACATGGTACACACCAGGAAAATAAAAAGCCACAAAGTACTGCTACCAGCATGTACTTTATGGCTAAGGGCTTTGAGAGTACCGCCGGCCGGAGTACAACCCCCGTCACTTGTTTACATAAAAGTTATGCAAACTGCACAAAAAATGCACTTTTGTTAGTATATAATGGGTTTTTGTCGTAAGTTCAAAATGCGTTTTTGACAATAAATGTTACACCATTGTTACACCATATAATTGGAATCCTGGGTGGTGTTACCGTGGGAAGCTGCTAACTGGAAAGCTTATGACAACTCGATTTCATTTCTATCTCAGGACAGATCGGACGAATAAAAATGGTGAGTGCAACATTTATCTGAGGGTAACTCACAACAGAAAGCATGCCTACATTAGTACGGGTATTTCTGTGTTCCCGAAATTTTGGAACGACAGAAGCGAGACCATCAGAAAAAGTCATACCAATAATAAGGCTCTGAACAGCTTATTGAATGCCAAAAGAGAAGAGGTAGAAAAAATTTACAATGAACTGGACAAGTCTGGTATCACCTCGCTTAAAGCGTTCAAAGACAGACTGACTGGCGTGTATAAAACCAATTTCTTCGACCTTGCTGACGATATAGTCAGTGAGATGAAAAGAACTGGCAAATTCTATCCCTCAAAGAATGCCAATGTTGCTATCAATAAACTGGAAGCGTTTGAAGGGGAACGTTTTCTGCCGGTTAAGAAAATAGATGCGGATTACCTTGAGCGTTTTGAAAAGTACTTAAAACTGGAGCACAAAAATGGCAGTAACACCATCAGCAAAAATTTCGAACTGATCCGGAAGGTCATTAAGCAGGCCTTGAAGGACAAGATTATCTCGGTTGATCCATTTACGACCTTTGATGGTGCAAAACGCAGGGCGTCCGGTCAGAAGCTGAAATTATCAATGGATCAAATTCAAAAGATTGGAAAACTTGGATTGGCGGAAGGGAGCGCAAAATGGCATGCACGTAATGCCTTCCTATTCAGCTTCTACAGTGGGGGTATCCGGTTTGGCGATATCTGCTGCCTTAAGTGGAAAAATGTTCGTGACGGTCGTCTCTCTTATGCAATGAACAAAAACGGGAAATACTTCAGCACAGTGCTAAATGAATTTCAGAAAGAGATTCTTTCACGCTACTCTGTTGAGGAAAACAATCCGGATCATTATATCTTCCCATTTCTTAATAGCCACAGGAAGTACGAAGATGATTCGGAGCTACGCAAGCAGATCAGTTCCAAAAACTATATTGTAAATAAGAACTTAGCCAAGATAGCTAAGCAGGCAAAGATTGGTGATACTTTTTCATTCCATGTCTCTCGCCATTCATTTGCACAACATGCTGTTGAAAACGGCTTGGACGTGTATGAGCTAATGCAGACCCTTCGTCACACAAAAATTGAAACCACCCAAAAGTACCTTAAATCCCTGGATGAGGGATTGGCTGATAAGGCGATGAGTAAAGTATTTGGGTAAGAATATCTGATATAAATTATTGATAAATATGCATGGTCAGGAAGTATTAAAAGAGTATAGAAATGAGCTTAGATCCTTGTTTGATAATGCAGAGTCGTTATTAATTCACGAAAATAAGCTCTTGGACAGTTTTTCACGACAGCTTCAAGCCTTTCAACAGTTAGATGTAAACTTCAAGCAAGAGATTATCGATCAGGGCAAGTATATCGCATCTGTTATGATAAATGCCGATGAAGAGGCGGTAACAAATTTGCACATGGAATTGATTTTACATCAACCAGAGTACCTTAGAGAAGAGCTTGGTGATGAGGCTCCTGTTATTGGTGAATTGCTTTATCCCAGCATACAATATGAAAAAATTGGTGATGCAAAAACTGGCGAGATATCGGTTAGCAAGTTGACATCTGTGTGGTGGACATTGCAACTTAGAAAATTCAGGTTGTTGGAAAAGTATGTTGAAACTTTCAGCGAGATAGACGTAGGGGAGAATTCAAGTTGCTCAAAAAGTAATAACGAAGATGAGGAGCTTATTGAGCTTTGTATGAACTATGGGATAAGGAATGCCAGTATCTTGCCCAAGGATGTAATGACGGTACTAACCTTCGCAAAACGCATGCCCAATTACAACGTATCTGAGATCATTCGAGCTATTCAAGAAGATCCGAATTGTTCCAAGACTCTTCGGGAAAAGTCGAATAAAATGGAAAAGAGAATCAGACGGGTAGTTAAGTACTACGACAAAAATACTGGCCATCTTCGCTCATATTCCTCTTTGTAGAGATTGAAAATCACAATTTCCCGCTATTCCCACTATAATTCCCACTATTCCCGGTATTGTTTTCCCATTTAGAGTGTAAGTAATCTTTGGCCAAGCTTTTTTTTAGAAACAAAACCAAAGATTATGAACATTTATATCCCATCTAAAGATGATCTTGAGCAGCTCATAACAACAGCGGTTCGAAGAACAGTGGAGGAATCTCTGCCCATTGCTATTCGCAAGGCCACCCGCAAGAAATGGCTAAATACCGATGAAGTGATGAAGATGCTTCAATGTTCCCGGAGGCATGTTCAGTATTTGCGAGACTCCGAGCAGCTGCCTTTTAGACAGAATGGCCGGACAATCAGATACGACATAGATGAAGTGGAAAGTTTCCTGAACAACCACAAGGTATCAAGCCGCCATCTGTAAAAAGTTTTTTTTCTGACACATCATTTATAACAGTTATGACATACACGCATATTCAAAGTGAAATACAAAGCCCTGTTTGTATTGGGGATATCAGACTGGAACTGGATAGCCACCTGGATGACATAAACTCGAATAATTC